>JBJMGV010000027.1:0-102237 GCA_045807725.1 Blastocatellia bacterium
GAGCTTGCTTCATTTATGACATCATTATCTATAAACATCGCGCCCCTACGGGGCTTCGTCACATCCTTCAGTCATATCTATAAACAGGTCGTCCCTACGGGACTAACTGGCCACTGATAACTAACCGCTGACCACTGGCCACTGATAACTAACCGATAACCGCTGGCCGCTGACCGCTGGCCACTGGCCACTGGCCGCTGACCACTGGCAACTAACCAACTGCCTCCTGAATATCCGACGCCGTTGAACATTTACCTGATACGAGAGGTGCGCAATGCGAGCTAACATCTTACAACTGATCGGCAGCTTTCATCAGGGCGGCTCAGAGCGGCAGGCCGTGCAACTCACGCGGCTGCTCAAGCAGAGCAATCAACATCACATTCATCTCGCCTGTATGGATCAATCGGGCGCGCTGCTCGATAAGATTAAGCAGCTAGGCTTCGATGACATTCCCGAATATCGACTGACCAGTTTTTATGATCGCAACGCGCTGGTGCAGGTGCGCCGCTGCGCGCTGCACTTGCAAAGGCTCGGCATCGACATCATTCAGGCGCACGATTTTTACACAAACATCTTCGGTATGGCCGCCGCGCGATTGGCCGGTGTCCGCATACGCATCGCGGCGCGGCGCGAGACCACCGGCTGGCGCACGCCGGCGCAGAAGATGGTCGAGCGCCAGGCTTATCGCTTTGCGCACGCCATTGTCGCCAACTCCGAAGCCGTGCGCTGGCAGCTCATCACCGAAGGCGTCGCCGACCGCAAGATCGTCACCCTTCACAATGGAATCGATCTTGACCGCTTGAGCGTGCCGCAGTCGTTCAGTCGCGCTGAAGCGCTGGCGTCGTTCGGATTGCCGAGCGAACCGCACTTGCGCTTTGTGACTATCGTTGCGAATCTGCGCCACGCGGTGAAAGATCACCCGATGTTTCTGCGCGCTGCCTGCCGCGTGCGTGCGCTCTACCCAGAGGCGCGATTCGTCATCGCCGGTGAAGGCAAACTGAGCGACGCGATGCGCGAGATGGCTGTGCAGCTTGGCATTGCGGACGAAACCTTTTTCATCGGACGGGCCGAGCGCGTCGCCGAGTTGCTGGCAGCCTCTGATGTTTGCGTGCTCAGCTCGCAGGCTGAAGGCTTCTCGAATTCGATTCTTGAATATCAAGCGGCGTCGCGCCCGGTCGTCGTTACCGATGTGGGCGGCGCGCGCGAGGCGGTCATTGATGGCGAGACAGGTTACATCGTTGCTGCCGGAGATGATGAAGCGATGGCCGCGCGCATCGCATCGCTGCTCAACCAGCCTGACGAGGCGCGGGCGATGGGCGAACGTGGTCGCGCCATTGTCGAACAACGATTCTCGTGCGCCGCACAGCTCGCGGCCACCGAAAGATTGTATGACCGACTACTAGCGACACACGCAGAACGTCGCGCGTCACGCGTGGCTGATGTTCGACGCGAAGTCGCCTAGCTCATTCTCGACTCAGCGCCGCAATCCGAAGACGAATGATGACCGATGCGAATAACAAACCGACCAACGCCGAGCGGCGCATTCGCGTGCTCGTCGCCGCGCCGTCGCTCGACATCTACGGCGGGCAAGCGTTGATGGCGGCGCGACTCATCGAGCGGCTTCGAGCAGAGCCGGCGTTAGAAGTCGCCTTTCAGCCGCACAACCCGCGATTGCCGCGCGGCCTCGCGTGGCTGCAACGCATCAAGTACGTTCGCACCATCGCAACGACGCTCGCTTATCTCGTGATGTTGATCGCTCGCGCGTGGCGTTACGACATCATTCACATCTTCACGGCGTCTTATTATTCCTACCTGCTGTCGGCTGTGCCGGCGCTGCTGGTCGCCAGGGCGTATGGCAAGAAAACAATTCTGAATTACCGCAGCGGCGAGGCTGAAGATCACTTGAGCAACTGGCCGAGCGCCGTGCGGACTTGCCGATGGGCTGACCGCATCGTCGTTCCGTCGGGTTATCTCGTAGACCTATTCGCGCGCTTCGGCCTGCGAGCCAAAGCCATCTTCAACACCATCGAGCTTGACCGCTTCCGCTTCCGCGAGCGCCGCCCCTTGCGCCCGCTCTTCGTCAGCGCGCGGCTGCTTGAGCCGCTTTATAATGTCGCGTGCGCGCTGCGCGCCTTTGCGCTCGTTCAACAACGTTACCCCGAAGCGCAACTGGTCGTCGCGGCGGACGGCTCTGAACGCGGCAAGCTTGAACAACTGGCGCACGAGTTGAATCTTCAGCACACGCGATTTCTCGGTAAGGTAGATTACCAAGGCATGCCCGGCCTGCTCGACGCGGCAGACATCTACCTGAACGCCAACGACCTCGACAATATGCCCAGCTCGCTGATCGAGTGTATGGCGGCGGGTGTCTCGGTCGTCAGCACGAATGCCGGCGGCATTCCTTACATCATCACTGACGAACAGACCGGATTGCTTGTCGCCCGCAACGATCACGAAGCGATGGCGCGCGCGGCGATACGCCTGCTTGAAGATGGAGAGATGGCCGCAGCGATCAGCAATCGCGCCCGCCGCGAGTCGGAAAAGTATCAGTGGTCTGCGGTCAGGAATGAATGGCTCGGACTTTATCAACAACTCGCGGACGCAAGCGCAGCAGCGCTCAACCGCCGTCGTGACGCGGCGCAGTCGCTCTGAATACGTATTGATATGGCAACAACCGTTCGAGTCCTCACGCAACCAGACGAGCGCCGCAACGCGTGGCTCGCGGCCCTCGTCTCGCGCCGCTTCGCGCTCGCCGTCGCCGTCGCCGTGTTTGTAATCTACTTCACGCTAACGCTTGGCACGGCCCTGAGCCGCCGCCCCTGGAGCGACGAAGGCTGGTTCGCATCGCCGGCGTTGAACCTGGCGACCAACGGCTCGATGGGATCGCCCGTGCTCGATTCGTCAAGCTGGCTGCCGGGCATTCATCAATACACCTACTGGGTATTGCCGCTGCATCTGGTGACGCAGGCGGGCTGGTACAAACTGTTCGGCTTCAGCTTGCTGTCGCTAAGGATGCTATCGGCCTTCTGGGGATTAGTGACGCTCGCCGCCGTCTTCGTCATCGTGAGACGATTGGCCGATGATTATCGCGCCGCTTTGTTCACCTCGGCGCTGTTGGCCGTAGATTACAGCTTCGTGATGGGCGCATCGTTCGGGCGAATGGATATGATGTGTGCGGCGCTCGGCTTTGCCGGTCTGGCCGCTTACCTTTCATTGCGCGAGAAGCATTTCGCGTGGGCCGTGATCGTCAGTCACACACTGATCGCCGCGAGCGGTCTGACGCACTTCAACGGCATTCTGCATTTCGCCGGTCTCGTCTTTCTGACCTTGTACTTTGATCGGCGGCGCATCCAGTGGCGATACGTCGCGCTTGCCGCCATACCTTATGTGATCGGCGCGGCGGGCTGGGGCCTCTACATTCTGCAAGACCCAGCGGTCTTTGCCGCGCAGTTCAAAGCCAACGCGACGACCGGCGGCAGATTGCAAGGGCTGAGCGCGCCGTGGCTCGGCTTCATTCATGAATTCACCGAGCGTTATCGCTTAGCCTTCGGGCTGGGCGAACAATCGCCAGGCCATTCGTCTATCGCGCGGTTGAAAGCATTGATCCTGATCGCCTACATCGTCGGCATCATCGGCGCGTACTGCACGCGGCGCTTTCGTCAGCATCGCGGCCTGCGCGCGCTGTTGCTGATGACGGCGATCTACTTTGTGATTATGGCCGTGCTCGATGGGCAGAAGCTGGCGTGGTATCTGGTCCATATCCTGCCGCTGTACGCGGCGCTGCTGGCGTTGTGGCTGACCGCAGTGTGGCAGATGCGGCGGCTGCCGCGCTGGGCGATTGCCGGGGCGGTCGGCGCGCTGCTGCTGTTACAAGTCGGCGGCATCGCGCAACGCATCCGCGCCAGAGAATACCAAACGACCTATGCCCCCGCCGCAGACTTTTTGAAGAGTCGCTTACAGCCCTCAACCTTGATTATGGGAAGCGCCGAGATGGGCTTTGCGCTCGGCTTCAACGAGCACCTGATTGACGATTCGTACCTCGGTTATTACAGCGGCACGCGGCCCGACTTCATCGTCGTCGATGAAATCTACGCGACCTCGTTTCGCGGCTCGCAGGTTGAGCGGCCCGCTATCTACGATCACATCAACCGGCTGCTGACCGAAGAGTACAAACTGGTTTACGATCAGGCGCTGTATCGCATCTACGCAATTGCGGATAAGCCGCTGGCGATGCAGATCACTGAGCCAACGCCCGTCAGATGAAAACGAGGAGAGTATGAGCGCACAACGTGCAATGACCAATCAAACGATAACCGCGAGCGGCGCGCACGCCGACGAAGTCCGCGCCGGTGAACGTTTCGAGTTCGGCAAGAACTGGAGCCGCTTTCTCGAACTCTTAAATGATGAGCGCATCGCGCAGGCCGAAAGCTCGCTCAAGCAGATGCTCGAAGTCGAAGACCTGCGCGGCAAGCGTTTCCTCGACATCGGTTCGGGCAGCGGCTTGTTTTCGCTGGCGGCGCGGCGTTTGGGCGCAAGCGTTCATTCGTTCGACTACGATCCGCACTCGGTCGCCTGCACGACGGAACTGCGCCGCCGCTATTTTCCCGGCGATAGCGAATGGACGATTGAAGAAGGCTCGGCGCTCGATGACGATTACATCGCCCGGCTTGGCCGCTTCGACATCGTTTATTCGTGGGGCGTGCTGCACCACACCGGCGCGATGTGGCAGGCGCTCGATCACGCGCAGCGGCCCGTAATCACCGGCGGCAAATTGTTCGTCGCCATCTACAACGACACCGGCAGCCAGTCGGCGCGATGGAAGAAGATCAAGAAGACCTATAACAACCTGCCGCGCCTTCTGCGCGTGCCGTTCGCGGTCGCGGTGATGTCGCCGCTCGAAGCGAAAGCCTTGCTGGCGTCGCTTGTCGGCGGGCGCTTCGGCGAGTGGGCGAAGTCCTGGCGCGGATCAAGCAGCAATCGCGGTATGAATCGCTGGCGAGACATCATTGACTGGGTCGGCGGCTACCCGTATGAGACCGCCGCGCCCGAAGAGATTTTTGAGTTTTACAAAGCGCGCGGCTTCGCGTTGACGAAGCTCAAATGCGGCGGCGTAGGGCTGGGCTGCAACGAATTCGTTTTTGAAAAACGCGATACAGCACGCACTGGAAACTCGAAGTGAATCGGCGTTCCGCGTTCGCCTTAACTATGGCCGGCGCGGAGCAGGTGACGCAGACGGATGCTGATGCGGCTTTGTGCGATCAACAAACGCGAAAGAACGCAGAGGCCGCTTCGTATAATCCTTCTCCGATTCTTTGATCTCAAGAAACTGGTTAGCGGCAAGGTTGCGAAAGACCTGCCGCGTCTTGCTCGCCGGCCAGTAGATTTCAAGCTCGTTGACCTGCGATGCCTTGCCCAGCCCAATCGATTGAGTCAGCGACGACGAGCCGAACGAGCCGCCCGATGTAACCACGCGATAGCGCGCCGCCAGCTTGCCCGGCGCTTCTTCGACCACCGCTTTGATGCGTGCGCCGATGCTCGCGCGGTTGCTCTTCACGCCGGTCAGCTTCAGCGACAGCCAGTTGTTTCCCTGCCCCGGATTCGCAAACAGCGCCTTGTTGTATTTGTCGCCGGGCACAGCGCCGCCCAGGTTGATTAACACGTCCTGACTGCCATCGTTATTCATATCACTGAACGCAACGCCGTGACCTTTTTGCAGATGGCCCGTGCCGGTTGAGCCGGTGACATCAACGAAGCGCCGGCCCGCTTGATTCCTGAACATGAAGTTGGGCATCAGCGCGGCATACGATGGCGCGCCGGTTCCGAGATAGAAATCGAGATAGCCGTCGTTATCTAGATCGCCGAAGTTCGCGCCCATCGACGGCACAACGCGGTCAAGCCCGACCGCTTTCGTCACCTCAACGAACCCGCCCTTGCCGGTGTTGTGATAAAGCTTCATCGTCTCGGCCTGCGGCGCGAGGCCGAGAAAGCCCCTCACGACTTCCGTGACCGAGGGCATAAAACTGGCGACGAAAATATCCAGATTGCCATCGTTGTCATAATCAAAGAACCAGCAAGGGAAACTCATCAGCGGCTTCTCGACGCCCAATTGTTTGCCCACTTCGGTGAACGTGCCGTTGCGGTTGTTGTGATAAAGAAAGTTGTCTTCGCCAAAGTTCGAGACGTACAGGTCTACGTAGCCGTCGTTGTCGTAATCGCCCCAGCAAGCGCCTTTCGTAAACGCGGTTCGATCAACACCGGCAGCGCGCGACACATCTTCAAATGTGCCGTCGCCTTTGTTGCGAAAGAGCTGGCTGGGTTCCATCTCGTGACCGATGAAAACATCGAGCCAGCCGTCATTGTCAAAGTCAGCCCACACCGCCGAGTGCGTGCGATAAGCGCCCGCATCCAGGCCGCTCTGCGCCGTCACGTCGGTGAACGTGCCGTCGCCGTTGTTCTTGAGCAGCGAATTACGCATCGGGTAATCCCAGCCGCCGCGCATCACGAATAGATCGAGCAGCCCATCGTTGTTGTAATCGGTCTGTATGCAGTTGAGTCCGCCGAGCTGATCGCTCAAGCCCGCCCGCGCCGTCACGTTGCTAAAGCTGCCGTCGCCGTTGTTGTGATAGTAGTGCAGCGATTCGCAAGGATCATTACCCGACATCATCACATCGAGCAGCCCATCGTTATCGAAATCATCGGCCACCATTCCGCCAGCCTGACCAACCACGTTGATCCCAACATCCATAGCCACGTCGCGGAATCGCCCGATGCTCTCCCGTGATTCAAACGCGGCGGCGGGAATGAGCTGAGCTTTCGGCACGGCTTCGGGGTACTTGCCCAGCGTCATATACGTGAGGTTGAGCAGCCAGCGCACCTCCAGATTATCAGGGTCGCCTTCGAGATATTTCTTGAAGTATTCGGCGGCCTTCTCCGTGCTCGCGGTCAGCTTATGTTGCGCCTGCACGCTCAACGGCAGGATGCACATCTCGGCGTTGTGGTTCAACTGGCAGTTCTGCAACTCGCCCTGCCTGAGATAAGCGACGCCGATCTCTTCTTCGAGAAGCAGCTTGACCTTTTCTCCTTTGGGAAAGAAATCAATCGTGTCATTCAACAACCGATAAGCCGTTTCCAATCGCTTGATGGACGTTTCCATATCGCCGTTGTAAGCGGCGAGGCTGCCGAGCTTTTCGTAGAGACGCGGCAGGCGGAGGATTTCGGGGTCGAGGTCGCTGAGCCGCTTCGCCTCGAAGCCCGCGCGCTCTGCATCATTGGCGGCGATGAATTCATCATAAGCGCGCGTCTGGGCGCGGCAGAAGGCCGTCAGGTCGCGGTTTTTCGGCAAGTAGTCGGACAGACTCTCTGGCCGTTCGAGGTTGGGCAGGTCAACCACTTCTTGATAAGCGCCGGCCTCGGCAGGCCGGTTAAACCACCCCGTCGAGCGGCGCGAAGAAGGCTTAACAGCGGCCTCTTGCAGTTGGCCTTTGCTCTGGCTGTAAGCGGCGCTCGCGTGCGGCCAAGGGATCGCAACCGGCAGTATCAACAAGAAGACGAGAAGAAGTTTATAGCCCACAGCCTACCTCTAAAGCGCAAACCGACGCCGCATCATCGCACATTAAACTTAAAATGATTTCCACTGACAGCAGAGCGGGACACAAGGCGCGTAGCCCAATCATTATGGCACGCCGAAGAAGCGAGCGACAACCGCGCCTGCGACGACGCGATTTTGGAAACCCACCGGCAATTGACATATCATTTAATCGAATGCAGCAAGCAGGCGAGGCCGTTGTGTGGACGCTTGCCGGCAGCGCCTGAACCGGCAACGCTCGTGAAGGATGGATGATGGCAGCAGGCATCGCTCAACTAAAGAAACTGCGCGGCAGAAGCCTGCGCGAGCTTGGCGTGCGCGGCAGGCAGGAACTCTCGAAAGTCGGCGAACGCTGGCTCGGCACGCGCGAGTTGAGCGACGCGGGATTGCGCCGCGAGATCACGGCCTCCGCGCGCAATGGCACAGCCATGGGTAGCGTTGCCGCGTTACTCGAACGTCGCCGCGCACCTTCACACACGCACAGCTTTCTAACTTTATTCAAACACCGCGAAATGATTGTTCAACTGATGGCCGAACGCTTCGCCGACGACCGCGCCGCCATCATTGATCGCGCCGAACGAGCGCGTGATGGTCGCTTCGACCTGCTCGGCCTGCGCGACGTGAGCTTCGGCCAGCCGATTGACTGGCATCTTGAACCGAGGTCGGGCAAACGCGCGCCGCTCGATCATTGGAGCCGCATTGATTACTTAAACGCAGACCTCGTCGGCGACAAAAAGATCACCTGGGAATTGAACCGTTGCGCGCACTTCGTCGCGTTCGGTCAGGCTTACTGGATGACCGGCGATGAACGCTTTGCCAAAGCCTTCGTTGAACAAGCCGGCGCGTGGATGGACGCCAACCCGGTCGGGCGCGGCATCAACTGGGCGAGCAGCCTTGAGCTGGCCTTTCGCTCGATAGCCTGGCTGTGGGCGTTGCATTTGATGGCCGACTCAGTGGCGCTCGACGCGGCGTTCGTCGCGCGGCTGTTGAAATGCCTGATCGCGCACGGGCGGCACGTTGAAAAATATCTCTCGACCTATTTCAGCCCGAACACGCACCTGACCGGCGAAGCGCTCGGCCTGCTCTACCTCGGCGCGGCGCTGCCTGAGCTGAGCCGTGCCGCTCGCTGGCGTGACACAGGGCTGCGAATCCTGCTCGACCAACTGCCGATTCACGTCCGCCGCGATGGCGTTTACTTCGAGCAGACGATTTACTATCACCGCTACACCGTAGACTTCTACCTGCATCTCGTGGCGCTGGCCGACGCGACGAACCTTGCGCTGCCCGCAGAGGTTGAACAGCGGCTGGCGCGGGCGCTCGATCACTTGATGTGGATGACGCGGCCCGACGAGCGAGCGCCGCTGATCGGCGATGATGACGGCGGCAGGTTGATTCATCTGAGCGCGCGACCGCTTGATGATTTCCGCGACTCACTAGCGACCGGCGCAGCGATGATGAATCGCGGCGATTATAAGTTTGTTGCAGGCGGCGCGGCGTCAGAGACGCTCTGGCTGCTTGGCCCAGACGCGCTCACGCGCTTTGACTCTATCAACGCACAACCACCTGCGCGCACTTCGCATGCGTTCGCCGAGAGCGGTTATTTCGTGATGCGCGATGGCTGGACGAGCGAGGCGACGTACGCAGCGATTGATTGCGGACTACACGGCGTACAATCGTGCGGCCACGCGCACGCCGATCAGTTGTCGTTCGAGTATGCGGCGCAAGGGACGACGTGGCTGGTCGATCCCGGCACGTTCACTTACACAGGCGACCGCGAGATGCGCGACTGGTTCCGCTCGACCGCCGCGCACAACACGGTGACGGTGGACGGCGAGCAACAATCCACCACCGCCGGGCCATTCGCGTGGCGGCACGTTGCCGAATCAACGGCAAGCGATCTCTTTGATGCGGGCGGCTTCGCTTACTTTGAAGGATCACACAACGGCTACGAGCGATTGGCCGATCCGGTGACGCATTACCGCGCGCTCTTGATGGTGAAAGCGAATGGTGATGAGCAGCCTTCGTACCTGATTGTGCGCGACGGCTTTGACGCGCAAAGGTCGCACCGCTACGCATCGCATTATCACTTCGCCGCACACTGCGAAGCGACGGCGCAAGCCAATGTAGTCAGCATCACATCAGCCCTGGGCCGGCTGTCCGTCCACACGTTCGGCACATCCGCGCCGAGCGCGCGGATCGAAAGTGGCTGGGTGTCGCGCGCTTACGGCGAGCGGCAGGCAGCCCCCGTCGCAGTGATCGAAAGTAAAGGCGCAGGCAAGCAGACTCTAACCAGCTTAATTATTTCTGGACGTGATGCTGCGCCGTTGCTCACCGGCACGCCCGACGCAACAAGCGACAAGCGCTGCGCCTTTCGTTTGTCATCAGGCGAAACGTTCGATGCGATTATCGTCAGCGATGACGCAAGGGATGTTGAAGGCGGTCGTCTTGCGGCGCGTGCCGAGATAGCGGTGGCGCGATTCGTCAATGAGCGATTCACTCGCGCCTGCGTCGCGCGCGGCCAGCGACTTGAAGTGGAAAACACCTTTGCGCTGCAATCCTCTCTGCCGATACGCTTCGCCGAAGTAGCCGACAACAAGGGCGCGCTCGAAATTACTATTCACGGTGCGACCCGCTTTGAATTATCCTTTAACCAGCCTCCAACGAGCGTCGCGGTCAATGGCGCGCGCTTCACCGTTTCACCCGAATGCGCAACTGTCGTCTTTGCTCTCGAAGGATCAGACTGGACGTTGATGAACAGGAATTGAACGACCGATGTGTGGAATCTGCGGCATTGCTATCCCTGAATCTTCATCCCACCGCCTGGATGTAGCTGCGCTCGTCCGTATGCGCGACGCCCTCTTTCATCGCGGCCCGGATGATGCCGGCCTCCTCTTGGATTCTCACATCGCCTTAGGCCATCGCCGCCTCTCCATTGTCGATCTCGCTGGCGGTCATCAGCCCATGTTCAACGAAGACGACTCCGTAGCCATCGTCTTCAACGGCGAAATCTATAATCACTCCGACTTTCGCGCCGAGCTGGAACAATACGGCCATCGCTACCGCTCGCACTCAGACACCGAGACTATCCTTCACCTCTACGAAGAGCATGGCCGCCGCTGTGTCGAATACCTGCGCGGTATGTTCGCCTTCGCCCTCTGCGACCGCAAGCAGCGCCGCCTCCTGCTCGCCCGCGACCGCTTAGGCATCAAGCCGCTCTACTACTCACTGGCTGACGACGGCACGCTGCATTTCGCTTCAGAGATCAAGTCGCTGCTCGCCGCTTCAGCCGTCAAGCCCCAGTTGAACTACCAGGCGCTTGCGGATTTCGCCGCCAACCGCGCCACGATGGGCGAGGCGACGCTGTTTCGCGGCGTCAAACGCTTGCTGCCCGGCCACACCTTGCTCTGGCAGGACGGCCACGTCAGCATCGAACCCTACTGGCAGCTCAGCTTCAGCAAGCCTGATGAATCACTGACTGACGCCGACCACGTCGCCCGCTTCCGCGAGTTGTTTGAAGAAGCCGTGCGGCTGCGGCTGATGAGCGATGTGCCGTTAGGCATGTTCCTGAGCGGCGGCATCGATTCATCCGCCATCGCCGCGGTGATGAGCCGGCTGGTCAAAGCGCCGATCAAGACCTTCTCGGTAGCCTTTGCTGAACGTGAAGCCAACGAGCTGGAGTATGCCCGCATTGTTGCGCGTGCCTTCAAGACCGAGCATCACGAGATCATCGTCAGCCCGGCGGAGTTCTTCGCGGCGCTGCCGCAGATGGTCTATCAGGAAGACGAGCCGATTGCGCATCCGTCGAGTGTGCCGCTCTACTTTGTGTCGAAGCTGGCAGCCCGTCACGTCAAGGTGGTGCTGACGGGCGAAGGCTCGGATGAGTTGCTGGCCGGCTATGACAAGTACCGCAAGACGATCTACAACCTAGCGCTGGGCCGCAGGTATCACCAGCTTGCGCCTGAGTGGATGAAGCGCAGCGTGGCGCGGCGGATTGAGCAGATGCGCGGCGCTTCAAAGGTGAGGCAGAAGCTGACGCGGACGTTCCTATGTTTAGAGCCGAACATCGAGCAGCTCTATTTCGACAACTTCTCAGTCTACAGCCGAGCGCGACAGCAAGAGTTGTTCACGCCAGCAGCGCGCGAGCAGATGGGCAGCGGGGATGCCTATGAAGCGATGCGGCAACAGCTAGAGGCGAGCGATGCCGAGACGGTGTTGGAGCAGTTGTTAGCGGCAGACCTGAAGACCTACCTGCACGAGTTGTTGATGAAGCAGGATCAGATGAGCATGGCGGCATCGATAGAGAGCCGGGTGCCGTTTCTGGATCACAAGCTGGTGGAGATGGCTTGCAGCCTACCTGAGAAGATGAAGCTGCGTGGGCTGGAGACGAAGTACATTCTGCGGCAGGCGATGAAAGAGGTGTTACCGCAGGAGATCCTCAATCGCAAGAAGATGGGCTTTCCGGTGCCGGTGGGGTCGTGGTTGCGCGGCGAGTATCGTCACATCGTCGAAGAGTACGTGTTGAGCGAGCGGGCGCAGGGGCGAGGGCTGTTCAATGGCGGGTATGTGCGGGAGTTGGTGGCGCGACACGAAGCGGGCGAGAACCACGCGGAGCGGCTGTGGATGCTGATCAATTTTGAAATCTGGCAGCGCCGCTTCTTTGACGGTGAAGTCGTTCAAGAGCCGGCCAGCCAGTTGGCCTGCGCCGTGTCAGCAGATTGAACCGAGGGCTTGAAGGCATGCAGATACTCTGGCTTAAAACTGAATTGCTGCACCCCGTAGACAAGGGAGGCAAGATTCGCACCTATCAAATGCTGCGGCACATCAACCGCTCGCACAGTGTAACCTACCTTACTCTGGTTAAGCCGGACGAGCCGATTGAATCGTTGACGCAGGCGGGCGAATACTGCCGGCAGTTGATCCCCATCAAGCACGCAGATGCGCCGAAATTCAGCGCTCGCTTTTACCGCGACCTCGCGTTGAATCTCAGTTCGCCGCTGCCATACGCTATTCAGAAATACCGCTCACAGGCGATGCAACAAGCCATCGAGCACGAGCTGCGCGAGCGCCATTACGATGCGGTAGTCTGCGACTTCCTGACGCCGAGCGTCAACTTCAGACGCAGCACGGCGACGGCTGCCGTGCTGTTCCAACACAACGTCGAATCGATGATCTGGAAGCGGCATTACGAGACTCAACAACAGCCGCTCAAGCGCGCGCTGTTTTACAATCAATGGCAAAAGATGCTGCGCTTCGAGCGCGAGACCTGCCGCCAGTTCGATGCTGTCGTCGCTGTCTCTGCCGCCGACCGCGATCAGATGCGCGACGAGTTCAACCTCCGCAATGTCTACGACGTGCCGACCGGCGTTGACACCGAATACTTCCGCCCGCTCGGCGGCGCGACCGAAGCGGCTGAGCTGGTCTTCACCGGCTCGATGGACTGGCTGCCGAACGAAGACGGCATCTGCTACTTCGTTGAATCCGTCCTGCCGCTTATTGCCGAGTCGGTTCCTGATGTGAAGCTCACGGTGGTTGGGCGCAACCCGACGGCGCGGCTGCTGGCCCTGGCTGACGCTGACCGGCGCATCAAGGTGACGGGTCGCGTCGAAGACGTGCGGCCTTACATTGACCGCGCCGCCGCTTACGTCGTCCCGCTGCGCATCGGCGGCGGCACGCGCTTAAAAATCTATGAAGCGATGGCGATGGGCAAGCCGGTTATCTCGACGACAATCGGCGCAGAAGGCTTGCCGCTGCGTGACGGCGCAGACCTGTGGCTCGCCGATGAGCCGTATGCGTTCGCGCGCGCCGTCATCCGCACGCTGACGGATTACGCGATGGCGCGTCAACTCGGCGAGCGAGCGCGCTCACTGGTCTGCGAGCGGTTCGGCTGGCAGCACGCCGCCGAATCATTCATCGCTGTCTGTGACAGCGTTGTCAGAGATACGAGGAAGCAGCGGGCGGCGTAGCCGGCAGCTCTGATTGAGGCAGTAATTCAACGACGAATCGAGAGGGAAGGAATGAAGATAAGCATTTTCGGATTGGGCTACGTTGGCTGCGTGTCGGCGGCCTGCTTTGCGCGCGACGGCCACGAAGTCATTGGCGTTGATGTCTCGCCGGTCAAAGTCGAGATCATCAATGGCGGCCACAGCCCTATCGTCGAGCCGGGCATCGGCGAATTGATCCATCGCGCCGTCGAGGGCGGCACGTTGCGAGCGACGACCGATGCCGCCGACGCTGTTCATTCATCAGACATCTCGCTGGTCTGCGTCGGCACACCGAGCAATTCAAATGGTAGTTTGAACCTCACGTACATCAAGCGCGCCTGCCAGCAGATCGGCGAGGCGATTGCCGCCAAGCCGCGTTATCACATCGTCGTGATGCGCTCGACGATGCTGCCCGGCACGATTGAGCAGACCGTCATCCCGACGCTCGAAGTCTATTCCGGCAAGCGCGCGGGCCGCGACTTCGGCGTTGCTATCAATCCTGAGTTCCTGCGCGAAGGCTCGTCGGTTTATGACTTCAATCATCCGCCCTTCACCTTGATCGGCGCTGACGACGAAGACGCCGCCGCGCCGCTTCGTCGCCTCTACGCGAACGTCGAAGCGCAGGCGATCACCATCGGCATACGCGAAGCCGAGATGGTCAAGTATGCGTGCAATGCGTTCCATGCGGTCAAGATTACATTTGCCAACGAGATCGGCAACCTGTGCAAAGCGATGGGCGTCGATAGTCATCAGGTGATGGAGGCGTTCAGCAAAGATACCAAGCTCAACCTGTCGCCTTATTACCTGAAGCCGGGCTTTGCCTTCGGCGGCTCGTGTTTGCCCAAAGATTTGCGCGCCATCACGCACAAGGCGAAAGAACTCGACGTGGATGTGCCGATGCTCGATTCGATACTCGCAAGCAATCGACGGCAGGTCGAGCGCGCCGTCGAGATGGTGCTGGCGACGGGCCGCAAGAACGTTGCTGTGCTTGGCTTGAGCTTCAAGTCGGGCACGGACGACCTGCGCGAAAGCCCTATGGTCGCGCTGGTCGAAACGCTGCTCGGCAAAGGGCTGCGGCTTTCGATCTATGACCGCGACGTTGAGCTGGCGCGACTGTTCGGCGCGAATAAGGAGTATATCGAAAGTGGCATTCCTCACATTTCGCAACTGCTGCGTTCGGACCTCGATCAGATCATCGATGAAGCCGAGGTCATCATCGTCGGCAAGAAAGAAGACGAGTTTCGGCGGCTGTCGGATAAGCTGAACAACGGGCGCATCATCATCGATCTGGTGCGGCTGCTCGACGTTCAAGACGCGCGCAAGTCTTATCAGGGCATGTGCTGGTGAGGTGAAGTTATGAAGCAAGTAGCGGGCGCGGCGCTCGCTCTCATTTTATGTATCGAGGTCATCGCGTGTGCGAAAAGCCACGCGACAGGGGCTGCGCATTCACTTGGCTCGACCAATACGACAGTGAATGCGCAGACCAATGCGAGCGCGCCGGCGCTGCCCGCTGTCGTTCTCGATACGACCTATCCGCAAGCGACCGGGCGAACGATCACTGTGCGCGGCGCGAATGGCGCGACGGCGTTGCAAGCGGCTTTCAATCAAGCCGCGCCCGGAGACGTGATCGTGCTCGAAGCGGGCGCGCAATTCGTCGGCAACTTCACACTGCCCGCGAAACCTGACGCCGGCGGCAAATGGCTGGTCGTGCGCTCGTCGGCTGAAAGCAAACTGGCCGCAGGCACACGCATCACGCCAACCGACGCGGCGGCGATGCCGAAGATCATCAGCCCGAACGCGGACGCCGCGTTGAAGACTGCGCCCGGCGCGCATCACGTTCGCTTCGTCGGTATCGAGTTCGCGGTTGCGCCAAACTGGGCGATCAATTACGGCCTCGTGCTGCTGGGCGATGGCGGCGGCGATCAAAACGATATGAAGCAAGTGCCTCACGACATCATCATCGACCGCTGCTACATTCACGGCAACGCGAACGGCAACCTGCGTCGCGGCGTCGCGCTCAACAGCGCGCGGACGGCGATCATTGATTCAAACATTTCGGACTGCCACGAAGCCGGGGCCGATTCGCAGGCCATCTGTGGATGGAATGGGCCGGGGCCGTTCAAGATCGTCAACAACACGCTCGAAGGTTCGGGCGAAAACTTTATGCTGGGCGGCGCTGATCCGAGCATCAAGGGCCTGATTCCCACCGACATCGAATTCCGCCGCAACACGCTGAGCAAGCCGCTGGCGTGGAAGAAAGGTCATCCATCATTTGCGGGCAAGCCGTGGTCGGTGAAGAACCTGTTCGAGCTGAAGAATGCGCGGCGCGTGTTGATTGACGGCAACGTGATGGAGAACTGCTGGGTTGACGCGCAGACCGGCTTTGCCGTGCAGTTGACGCCACGCAATCAGGATGGCGCTGCCGATTGGTCTACGCTTGAAGACGTGACCTTCACCAACAACATCATGCGGCGAGCGGCGGGCGGCATCAACATACTGGGCCGCGACAACAACAATCCGAGCGGACAGGCGCGACGCCTATTGATTCGCAATAACCTGTTTGAAGAGATCGGCGGGCCGCAGTGGGGCGGCAACGGGCGCTTCCTGCAAATCACCGAGACGGACGGTGTCGTCGTTGATCACAACACCGTTCTGCATGCCGGCAATATTATCACGGCATACGGCAAGCCGAACGCGAGCTTTGTCTTCACCAACAATCTGATGGCGCATAACGAATACGGCATCATGGGCGACGGCACGAGCATGGGACTCCTGACGATTCGCCAGTATTTCCCGGATGGGGTCTTCAAGAAGAATGTCATCGCCGGCGGGCGCAGCGCCGTCTATCCGCCGGATAATTTCTTTCCGGCGTCGCTTGATGAAGCGCGCTTTGCCGACCGCACGAGTTTTGGGTTGAGCGCCGCCAGTCCTTATCGCAGCGCGGCGACCGACGGCAAAGCGATTGGCTGTGACGTGAGCGCTTTGGAAACCGCGTTGCCGGCGACTCGCGCAACGCAGGCGGCGCGCTAAGGATTGCCGCGACCGTGTGTCGATATGATCGATCACCTCACAACCGCGCACACAGGCCCGATGCTTGATGTGACGATAAGCCATATGGTCGAACGCAACGAAACAAGAAAGCGCCTGTCGCACCTGATGATCGAGCGAAAGCCTATCGCCGAACGCCGCCCGATGGTCAGCGTCATTATGCCGGCCTATCGCGTCGCCGAATACATCGGCATGGCCATCGAATCGGTGCTCGCGCAGACCTTCACTAACTACGAGATCATCGTCGTCAACGACGGCTCGCCCGACAGCGCCGACCTCGAAGCGGCGCTTGTGCCTCACCGCGAGCGGATCGTCTACATGGAGCAGCCGAACGCCGGCCCAAGCTCAGCGCGCAACACGGCCATTCGCCAGGCGCGCGGCGAGTTCCTCGCCTTCCTCGATGCGGATGATTACTGGGAGCCGCAGTTTCTCGCCCGCCAGATGGCCTGCTTCGAGCAGAATCCGCAACTCGATCTGGTCTACTGTGACGGCCTGCTGGTCGGCGATTCGACGCTGGCCGGGCGCACCTTCATGGAGTTGACGCCTTCAATCGGCGAAGTCAGTTTCGAGAGCCTGCTCAGCGGCAACTGCACAGTCATTCTATCGGGAACCGTGGCCCGCAAGCGCGCCGTTGTCGAAGCCGGATTGTTTGACGAAGGCTTGCGCTACTCCGAAGATTTCGACCTGTGGTTGCGGCTGGCGCAGAACGGTTCGCACCTGACCTTTCAGCAGGAAGTTCTCCTCTGCAAGCGCATACACGGCGATAGCCTCAGTTCGAATTGCATCGGTCTGCACCAGAGCGCGCTCGGCGTCTTGAGCCGGTATAAGCAGCAGGCCGCGTTGTCGGAAAAGACATTGGAAGCGATGGCCGAGCAAGAGGCGAAGCTGACGGCGATCATCAAGCTGGAGCTAGGCAAGCAGCGGCTATCGCAAGGCGACTTCGGCGGCGCGCGCGCGGCCTTCGATGAAGCGCAGCACCTGTCGAGTAACTGGAAGCTGCGCGTTGCGCTCTATTGCTTGAAGCGTTCGCCGCGCCTGTTGCTGCGCGTCTTCACGATGCTCAACGCGCTCGACGGTCATAAGCGCAGAGCCGAGCCGTCACAGGACCGCAGCGGTTCGCTGACCATGCGAGCGGCGCTTTACATGTTCGCCAAGACCATCGCTTTTCTATTCAGTTTTATGCTGCCGCTGTTGCTGGTGCGGCGGTTGAGCCAGCACGAATTCGGCTTATACAAACAGGTCTTCCTGGTCATCGGCACGGCGTTGAACATCCTGCCGCTCGGCGTCGGCATGAGCGCGTATTACTTCCTGCCGCGCGAGCGCGAGCGGCAAGGGCAGATCATCTTCAACATCCTGCTTTTCTATCTCATCATGGCCGGCGGCATCTGTTTGTTATTCGCCTTACGCCCGCAGGTCGTCGCCGTCATCTTCAACAGTTCGGACTTGATTCAGTACGCGCCGTTGATTGGCGTCGTGATCCTGTTGTGGGTCATCTCTTCGTTCCTCGAAATCGCCGCCGTCGCCCATCAAGAGCTGCGGCTGGCGACGTTCTTCGTTGTCGGCTCGCAGTTCACCAAGACGGCCTTGCTGCTGGCGGCGACGTTAATGTTTGAAACCGTCTGGGGCTTGATCTACGCCGCGATGCTGCAAGGCGCATTGCAGACCTTCATTATGCTGGTCTACCTGAAGTCGCGCTTCGGCGTCTTCTGGCGCAGCTTCAAGTGGGCGATGCTCAGAAAACAACTGGCCTACGCGCTGCCGCTCGGCGTCGCCGCCGTCATCATCGGCGTGCAGTCCGACATCGATAATTATTTTGTCGCCAATCGATTTGGCGCGGCGGCTTATGCCATCTATGCGATTGGTTGTTTCCAACTGCCGCTCATCGGCATCATCAGCGATTCGATTGGCTCGGTGATGATCCCGCGTGTCAGCTACCTGCAAAAGTTCAACCGTCGGCACGAGATCATCGAAGTCACCGCCCGCGTGATGCGCGAGCTGTCGGCCATCTACTTTCCGATTTACGCCTTCCTGCTGATTATGGGCCGCGACTTCCTGAGCTTGCTGTTCACCGATCAATACCTGGCCAGCTATCCGATCTTCGCCATCAACATCACGCTGATCCCGCTGGCCATCATCACCAGCGCCTGCGATCCGGTGATACGCGCCTATGCCGAGCATCGCTTCTTCCTGCTCAAAGCGCGCGTGCTGTTGCTGACCTTGTTGATTGTCGCGTTATGGTTTGTCACCGGCCACTATGGCATGGTCGGAACCATCGCCACGGCCATCAGCGTCAACCTCATTGAGCGCGCCGTGACGCTCGCCAAGGTCGGGCGCGTGCTCCATGTGAGCCGTCAAGACCTGCGCCTGTTGAAAGACATCGGCAAGCTGACGATGGCGACCGTAACGGCCAGCCTCATGGCGATGATGGCGCGCGCTTCGTTGCCGGGCACGGGAAGTTTTTTACGGCTGCTGGTGTGCGGCGTCGTTTTGTCTGCGATCTATTTGATCAGTCTGCACCTGCTCGGCGTCTTGACGGATGCCGAGCGCCAGGCCGTGCGCGGCAGACTGAGCCGCTTGCGAAATGTTTTCAGAGCCAGACCGGCGACGTTAGCTGCGCCGGCGACGCCGGGGGAATCCAAATGAGCCTCAACGCCAAGGCGCACGAACTGCTGTCGAAGAATCTGCTGCTGCCGCTCTGGCACGCGCAACGCCACGTGCGCCCGTCGCGCCGCCCGGTCGCTAAGGCGATAAACGAGGGCTTGCGCTTTCGCCGCGCCGCCGCCGATTGGAGCGACGACCGCAAGCGCGAATGGATACTCGAACGGCTGCGCTTTGCGGTGCGTCGAGCCTACCGCGACACGCCGCATTATCGTGAAGTCTTTTACCGCGCCGGCTTCGACCCGTTCAGCGACTT
Source organism: Blastocatellia bacterium (assembly GCA_045807725.1). Lineage (GTDB taxonomy): Bacteria > Acidobacteriota > Blastocatellia > UBA7656 > UBA7656 > DATENM01. The sequence goes on from JBJMGV010000027.1 coordinate 19,529, forward strand.
CACGTTTGATGACTTCGCGCGCTTGCCTGTGCTTGAACGCGACGACTTGCGCGCCGCTGGCCCGCGATTAGTCTCGCAAGCCGTGCCGCCCAATCAACTGAAGAAAGACGCCACCGGCGGCTCGACCGGCGTGCCGACAGAAATCTACATCGGCCCCGAAGAGATGGGGTGGAAAGAGAGCGGCGGCGAATACTTCATGCAATCCATCGGTGCGCCGACGGGCACGCGCACAGCGATGCTGTGGGGCCACCACCTCGACCCGACGGGGCGCGATTCGTGGCGCGAACGTTATCACGCGTTCGAGACCAACAGCCGCTGGTTCGATTGCCTGCGCCTGTCGCCGGCGACGCTTGAGCGTTATCACCGCGAGTTCTCTGCGTGGCAGCCGGCCTGCATTGTCGCTTACGCCAGCGCCGTCGGCCACCTCGCCGAATATGTTCTTGAGCGCGGCTATGAAGCGCACTATCCGGCGCGCTGTTTCGTGACCGGCGCGGAAAAGCTGCTCGCGGATCACCGCGACAAGATCGCGCGAGCCTTCGGTCGCCCGGTCCACGAGCGTTACGGCGGGCGTGATGTAGGCTACATTGCATTTCAGATGCGACCCGGAGCGACGCTCGATTACACGGTGGATTGGGCGAACGTGCTGGTCGAGCCTGAAGGCGACGAAACGGAATCGAGCATCCTCATCACCAAGCTGCACGCCGACGGCATGCCGATGCTGCGCTATCGCGTCGGCGACATCGGGCGCTTTCCGCCGTCGAGCCGGCGAGGCTATCCGGCGCTCGTGCTGCACGAAGTCGTTGGCCGCGACACAGACCGCATCTGGCTGCCGGATGGCCGCTGGATCACCGGGCTACAGATTCCGCATATGATGAAGGATTACCCTGTGCGCGAATATATGTTCACGCAGCGCCGCGATTATTCGGTAGAGATCAAGATTGTGCCGAAGCCTGATTTCAACGAGCACAGCCGCCGCCAGATCGTTGCGACCGTGCAGGCCAACTTGCCGGGCTTGAAGATCGCTACGGCGCTGGTTGATGAGATTCCGCGCACGAAGGCGAACAAGTGGCGGCCTGTGGTCAGCGAAATCGAAGGCGAGTTGAAGAAGTCGGCTTAACGACGAAGCTTGGATGAGTAGAACGGCTGAGAACATACGAGATAATGCGCGGGTCGCCATCACGCGGCTGCCCGCGCCGCGTTACGCGCCGTCGCCCGACGATGAAGCGCAGGCGTATGATGCGCTGCGTCGCGCCGCCATCACGCTCGGCTGGAACGATGCGGAGCGCGGGCCGCTGGGCCGAGTGATTGCTCAGGGCGCGCGGGTGTTGATTAAGCCGAACTTTGTCCTGCACGCCAATCAAAGCGATGGCGGCATTGAGCCGCTCATCACTCATCCTTCACTGGTGAAGGCGACGGTTCGCGCCGCGCTCGAAGCCGGCGCGGCACACGTCGCGGTCGGCGATGCGCCCGTGCAGGGTTGTGACTTTGATTACCTGTTGGCTGAAACCGGACTCGGCGAATGGTCGCGCCGATTGATCGAAGCCGAGCCGCGTTTCGCCGGCGTCTTCGATTTTCGCCGAACGTCTTGTGTATTCGTTGACGGCGTGCGTGTGGCTTCAGAAGGCTTGTTGAGCGAAGACCGCTTCGCGCTGTTTGATCTCGCCAGCGAAAGCCTGCTTGAGCCGGTGACGGATGAACGCGCTTCGTTCCGCGTCACCTGTTACGACCCGCGCTTGATGGCGCGTACGCACGCGCCGGGCCGGCATCAGTATCTCGTCGCCAAAGACGTGCTCGAAGCCGATGTCGTTATCAACCTGCCGAAGCTGAAGACGCACAAGAAGGCCGGCATTACGTGCGCGCTCAAGAACCTGATCGGCATCAACGGCAACAAAGAGTTCTTGCCGCATCATCGCGTTGGCGGCTCGACGCGCGGCGGCGATTGTTATCCGGGCGATAGTTTCGTCAAGCGCGCGATGGAATACGCGCTCGACCGGCAGAACGGCTCGCGCTCGCCGCTGTCGAGTAAGCTGTGGCACGACGCGGCTGAAAATCTCAGTCGCATCGCGGCGCGCACGGGCGATCAACTGGGCGTCGAAGGCTCGTGGTCAGGCAACGACACCGTGTGGCGCACGGGGCTTGATCTTAATCGCATACTTCTTTATGGGCGAAGCGACGCGACGATGAGCGACACGCCGCAGCGACAGGTCTTGCACATTGTTGACGCCGTCATCGCGGGGCAGGGAGACGGGCCGCTCAGTCCCGACCCGTTGCCGCTCGGCCTGATCGTCGTTGGCTGTAACGCCTCGGCAATCGATTACGCGGGCGCGCACCTGCTCGGCTATGACCCGTCGCGCGTGGCGATTGTTAGAGAAGCCTTTGGCGAGTTCCGCTGGCCGCTCGCTTCGTTCGAGTCGAACGATGTGATGATTGCCGGCGATTTTGGCGAAGGCCGCGCCGATCAACTGTTGCCGGCGTGTGATCTGCCGGCGGTGAATTATCCGGCGGGCTGGCGCGACGCGGCTCGTGAGATGGCTCGGCCATCGCAAGCGCGAGTGACGACCGCGAATCGCGGATTGTAATGAGAATCATATGTGCGGAATAGCGGGATACATCGGCAACGTTGACGAGGCGACGCGGCGGCTGGCCGTGCAAGCGATGACCGACGCCATCGAGCGGCGCGGGCCGGATGGCGCGGGCCTGGAGTCGTGGCCCGACGCGACGCTTGGCCATCGGCGGCTTGCGATCATTGATTTGAGCGAAGCGGGTCATCAGCCGATGCTGACCGAAGACAGGCGGCTAGGCGTTGTCTTCAACGGCGAGATTTATAACTTTCACGAGTTGCGCCGCGAACTGATCGAGCGCGGCTGCCGCTTCCGCAGCCTGACCGACACCGAAGCCTTGTTGCACGGTTATCGTGAGTGGGGACTTGATGCGATGGTGGCGCGGCTGCGCGGAATGTTCGCCTTCGCGCTGTGGGATGATGAGCGGCGCAAGCTCTTTCTGGTGCGCGACCGGCTCGGCGTCAAGCCGCTGGTCTACATTGCAGACGGTCAATCGCTGGCCTTTGCTTCGACGGCCCGCGCGCTGAAAGATGCAGGGCTGACCGGCGACCTCAACCCGCAAGCCATCGCCGAATACCTCGAATTCGGATTCATTACCGACGACCGCGCTGTTTATCGCAACGTCATCAAAGTTCCGGCAGCCGGCATTGTCGAATGGGCCGATGGTCGCGTGACGACACGCTGCTACTGGCAGCCGCCTGAAGTCAATCCGTCATTGCGCATCAGCTTCGATGAAGCCGTCGAAGAGACGGAACGCATCTTCGTCGAATCGGTTCGGCTGCGATTGCACGCCGACGTGCCGGTTGGCGCGTTGCTGAGCGGCGGTGTTGATTCGAGCCTGGTCTGCTGGGCGACGGCAAAACTCGGCGCGGATGTCGCAGCTTATACGGTCGGCACGCCGGGCGATGTCTGGGACGAGAGCGAAGACGCGCGGGCGACGGCGCAACAGCTTGGCGTGCGTCATCACGTGCTTGAGATGTCGGCTGGTGACGCGCCCGACGTTGACGAACTGGTATCGGCATTCGGCGAGCCGTTCGCGTGCGCCTCGGCGCTTGGAATGTTGGGCGTGTCGCGCGTCGTCTCGTCATCGGCGAAAGTATTACTGACAGGCGACGGCGGCGACGATGTCTTCCTCGGTTATCCTGAGCATCGTCATTTCTGGATGGCGCAGCGATTGGCCGGCGCGCTGCCCGGCTTCAGCACAAACGTCTGGCAACGGTGTCGAGACGGATTGCCGCAACGTGGCGTGATGCGGCGTGCGCGCTCGTTTATGGATTATGTAACGGGCGGGCTTGGCGCAGTGACGCAGGCGCGCGATGGCTGGCCGGTCTATCAACGCAACGGCTTGCTTGGCGAACGACTGCGCGACGTGCGCATCCCGCAACGCGAAATCGCGTGGTCGCAAGCCTCGGCGCGGCGCGTGCTCACAGACTTTCTGCGCTACGATCTGGGCACGCGATTCACCGGCGAATACTTGCCGAAAGTGGACGGCGCGACGATGCATCATTCGATTGAAGCGCGCTCGCCTTTCCTCGATTATCGGCTGTGGGAGTTCGCCGCGTCGCTCCCCTTTGAGTTGCGATTGAAGGGCGGAACGTTGAAAGCCATCCTGCGCGAGCTGGCGCGTCGGCGTCTCGGCGAGCGCGTGGCGACGGGTCGCAAGCGCGGCTTTGGCATTCCCGTGCAGCGATGGATCGCGGGCAAGTGGCGCGAGAGAGTCGCAGCGAGTCTGCGCGATGGTTTGCTCGAACGTGAAGGCTGGATACGCGGTGATGCGGCGGTCGCGCAACTAGAACGCGCGGCCCGTGTCGGCTGGTCACCGAATCAGTTGTGGTATCTCTTTGTGCTCGAATCGTGGCTGCGCCGCGAGCGCAACCAGACCGCGCCCGCCACGACGCCACACGACGAGAGAGTCCTGTCGGCGATGACGTGCAGTTGAGATTGAAGAGAGGTTAAGTGCGATTGAGCGTGTTGCATCTGGTCAGCAGTTTTCACACGGGCGGCTCTGAGCGTCAGGCCGTGCAGCTCGTGCGCCTGCTCAAAGCGAGCAGGCGACATAACGTTCATCTCGCCTGTCTCGACGGCAGCGGCGTCTTGCGCGGAGAGGTCGAGAGGCTTGGATTCAGAGAGATTCCCGAATACCGGCTGACCAGTTTTTACGACGCGAATATGATTCGCCAGCTTCGCCGTTTTGCCGCGATGCTTGCTGAGCGACGCGTCGATGTTGTACAGACGCACGATTTTTATAGCAACGTCTTCGGAATGATCGGCGCGTCGCTGGCGCGTGTGCCTGTGCGTATCGCGGCGCGGCGCGAAACGAGGGGCTGGCGCAGCAACGCGCAGAAGCGCGTCGAGCGAATGGCCTATCGCCTGGCGCACGCGATTGTCGCCAATGCCGAAGCGGTGAAAGCGCAGCTCATCAGCGAAGGTGTGAAAGCCGGTAAGATCGAAGTCGTCTACAATGGGCTTGACCTTGAACGTATGCGCCCGGCGCTGCTGACGCGCGAAGCGACGCTCGCTTCGTTCGACTTGCCGGGCGAGCGTGACCTGCGTTTCGTGACCATCGTCGCCAACCTTCGCCACCCGGTTAAAGATCACCCGACCTTTCTGCGCGCCGCGTCTCACGTTTGGCGAGCTTGCCCGCAAGCGCGATTCGTCCTTGCCGGCGAAGGCGAGTTGACCAATGCGATGCAGCAGCTCGCCGCGCAACTTGGCATCGCCGAGCAGACTTTTTTCATTGGCCGCTCAGAGCGAGTCGCCGACCTGCTGGCCGTGAGCGATGTCTGCGTCTTGAGTTCGCAGGCCGAAGGCTTTTCGAACTCGATTCTTGAATATATGGCAGCGGCGCGGCCTGCGGTTGTCACTGATGTTGGCGGCGCGCGCGAAGCGATTACGGATGGCCTCACCGGCTTCATCGTGGCGGCTGGCGATGATGCCGCGATGGCTGAACGCATCACGATGCTTTTGAACCAACCGGACACGGCGCGCGAGATGGGCCGCCGCGCTCGCGTTGTTATCGAAGAACGGTTCTCGTGTCGCGCGCAGCTTGAGCGCACCGAAGCGTTGTACGAACGCCTCATCGCGCCGCGTCGCGCCGGCGTGTTAAGGGCCGCGCGCAGCACCGCACAGTAATCTGAAAAGGCAATGGCAGAGACACAAGCCTTATTATCAACGGCTCAGCGTCAACGCGATGGCGAACCACTACGCGCAGAGCAGGGAAGCGCGCGGCGGCTGCGCGTGCTGATCGTCGCGCCGTCGCTCGCCATACTCGGCGGGCAGGCCATACAGGCGCAGCGGTTGTTGATGCGGCTATCGGAGCACCCATCGCTCGAAGTCGGCTTTCTGCCGGTCAATCCGCAATGGCCGGGACTTCTTGGCAGGCTGCAAAAGATTAAGTATGTTCGCACGGTGCTGACCTCGCTGCGTTACTGGGCGATGCTGCTTAATCAAGTGCGGCGCTATGACATCATTCACATCTTCTCGGCGTCTTACTGGTCATTTGTGCTCGCGCCGACGCCGGCGATTCTTGCGGCTAGGCTCTACGGCAAGCGCGCCGTGTTGAACTATCGAAGCGGTGAGGCCGAAGACCATCTGCGGCGCTGGCGACGGACGGCGCTGCCGACTATCCGAATGGTTGATCGCGTCGTCGTGCCGTCGGGCTATCTCGTAGACGTGTTCGCCGGCTTCGACCTGTGCGCCCAATCGATCTTCAATTTCGTTGACACAGACCGCTTTCGCTTTCGCGCCCGCGTGCCGCTGCGGCCCGTCTTCCTGTCGAACCGAAACCACGAGCCGCTCTATAACGTCGCCTGCACGTTGCGCGCCTTCGTTATTATTCAACGGCAAATTCCAACGGCTCGCTTGATCGTCGCCGGCGACGGCAGTCAACGACCGATGCTTGAAGCGTTGGCGCAATCGCTCAACCTGCGCCACGTCGAATTCGTCGGTCGCATAGCGCCTGAGCGTATGCCCGAACTCTACGACGCGGCGGACATCTATCTGAACAGCCCCAACATTGACAACATGCCCGGCTCGATCATCGAAGCGTTTGCATCCGGCTTGCCCGTGGTGACGACCGACGCCGGCGGCATCCCTTACATTGTCAGCGACGGAGTGAACGGATTGATTGTGCGACGCGACGATCACAAAGCGATGGCGGCGCGGGCGTTGTCGCTGCTCGCAGACGACGCGATGGCGCAATCGTTGATCGCTAATGCGCGGGCTGAATGCCGCAAGTATGAATGGCAAGCCGTGCGCGATGAATGGCTGTCGTTTTATACTGGTCTAGCGTAGTGGCGTCGGCAACGCCACAATCATTAGGTTCTCGAAAGTTTGGATGAACATAGCGGTAACAGAATGCCGGTGGGAAGGCTGACGAGTTGCTGCATAGATAGGGCAATGATCAGGATGCAGTTATTGATTTGTAATTCGTCTCTCAGAGCGCGCCGATTCATTCATATCTTGTCAGCGGCGCGCGCATTGGTGGTTTTATTGAGCGCGCTGACGCTGGCCAGCGGGACAAGCTACGCCGCATCACGCAAGCCTTCTGTAACATCTACTCGCCCGGAGGCGCGGGCCACGGCAGCGCGAGTCTTCAGCATCAGCGCGAGCGATCAATTGCAGGCCGCGCTCGAAGCGGCGCAGCCGGGCGATCAGATTGAAATCAATGCGGGCGCGACACTGGTCGGCAATTTCCTGCTGCCCTTTAAGTCATCGCCCGCCGGCGGCAATGGTTGGATAACGGTTCGCACGTCAGCGCCGGACGACGCGCTGCCGCCGCCCGATCATCGCATGACGCCCGCCTATTCGAGCGTGATGGCGCAACTGGTCAGCCCGAATCCGCAGCCGACGTTGCGCACCGAAGCGGGCGCGCATCATTACCGCTTCGTCGGCATCGAATTCACCATCGCCCCGGAGGTGATGTTGAACTATGGCATCGTTCGTCTCGGCGACGGCGACGAGACTGACGCGCAAACGTTGCCGCACGATCTCGTTCTTGATCGCTGCTATATACACGGCCACGCGCGCGCAGATGTGTCGCGCGGCGTCGCGCTCAACAGCGCCTCGACCGACATTCTGAATTCCACCATCGCAGAAATCCACGGCATCGGTTTTGACACGCAGGCCATCTGCGGGTGGAACGGGCCGGGGCCGTTTCGCATCATCAACAACAGGCTCGAAGCGGCAGGCGAAAACGTCTTATTCGGTGGCGCTGATCCGGGGGTGGCGAACCTTGTCCCTTCCGACATCGAGTTTCGCCGGAACGATTGCGCAAAGCCGCTGGCGTGGGAGGAAGGAATTCTCAGCAAACCGATCAACGTCGCCGCGACTCCACAGGTCGGCGGCCTGATTGGCTTACCGGCAGGCGCGACCGTTTACTATCGCATCGCGGCGCGGACGCGCGCCGGTTACGACACGATGGCGACATCGGTCGCTTCAGACGAGATCGCCCTGCCGCTTGCCTTTGGTCAAACGGCGGTGGCGTTGCTCTGGGAGAGCGTCGGACTCGCAAGCGAATATCAGGTCTATCGCACGACGGATGCGCCCGACGCGGCGACGCGCAACTGGGTTTATTACACGACCCCCGACGCGGCGTTCATTGATATAGGCGACACGCTGACGGCGGCGGCAGCCATGCCGCCAGGCACGGCGACGCGCTGGTCCGTGAAGAACCTGTTCGAGCTGAAGAACGCCCGCCGCGTCACGATTGATGGCAATCTCTTCGAGCACAACTGGGTGGACGCGCAAAGCGGTTTTGCAATTCAGCTTACAGTTCGTAATCAGGATGGCAAAGCGCCGTGGTCAACGGTTGAGAATGTGGCCTTCACCAATAACATCATTCGCCATTCGGCGGCGGGCATCAACATATTGGGCCGCGACAACAATCATCCGAGCGCGCAGGCGCATGATTTATTGATTCGCAACAATCTGTTTTATGACATCGGCGGCGCGCAGTGGGGCGGCAACGGGCGCTTCCTGCAAATCACCGAGGCCGCCGGCGTCAACCTGGACAGCAACACTATCCTTCAGACCGGCAACATCATCACGGCCTACGGCGTGCCGAGCGCCGACTTTACTTTTATGAACAACCTGGCGCTCAACAATGACTATGGCATTATCGGCGACGGCACGGCCAGCGGCAACGCCACCCTGGAGACTTACCTGCCGGTCAGCACCTTTAAGAAGAATGCCCTGGTCGGCGGGCGCGCGGCGATCTACCCGAAGAAGAATTATTTCCCTGCTTCACTCGATGAGGTCGGTTTCGTTGATGCCGCCAGCGGAAACTTCAGGCTGTCGCCATCGAGTCTGCTGAAGAGCGCCGGCGTGAAAGGCCGCGACGTTGGCGCGGATTTAGACGCGATTGAGAACGCACGCGGCAGCGCGAACGGTTCTGATTGATTGATTCGCATGGACGCAGGCGAGCAAGTGGGTCAAGAGGATTTGACATGCTGAAGGCGACCAAGAAGGCGCTGTTGCGGTCCTGCGAAACGATTAGATTATCACCTACCATTGCCGGCAGCGCGTGGCGGCGCAGCCGTTTGTTGATCCTCGCCTATCACGGCATTTCTCAGGACGACGAAGACCAGTGGTCGCCTGAACTTTATATGCCGGCGTCCATTTTCCGCGAGCGCCTTGAAACCATCAAACGCGCCGGATGCAATGTGCTGCCGCTGGACGAAGCTATCAAGCGGCTCTACGCCGGCAGCTTGCCGAACCGCTGCGTCGCCCTGACCTTTGATGACGGCGCGAGCGACTTCTACACGCAAGCCTATCCGCTGCTGCAAGCGTATGGCTATCCGGCCACCGTCTACCTGACGACATATTATTGCGATTACAACAGGCCGGTCTTTCGAGGGGCTTGCTCTTACATCTTGTGGAAGCGACGCGGCGCGCGTCTCAATCTCAAGGAAGTCACCGGCGAAGCGGGGCATTACGACCTGACGACGGCGGCGGCTTGTGAGGCGGCGCTCGCGGCTATCGTCGCTTTCGCCGAACGCCATCAATTATCCGCGCAAGAGAAAGACGCCATCGCCGTGAAGCTGGCGCGGGCGCTCGCTTTCGATTACGAACGCCTGCTTGCCGGACGATTGATACACATTCTATCGCCCGCGCAGGTCAAAGAGCTTGTGGAGCGCGGCGTTGACATTCAACTGCACACGCATCGTCATCGCAGCCCGGCAGCGCGAGCCGAGTTGGCGCGCGAGATCGAAGACAACCGCCAACGCATCATCGCCCTCACCGGCGCGCGGGCCGAGCACCTCTGTTATCCTGACGGCTTATTTCATACCGATTACCTGGAGTGGTTGCCTGAGATGGGCGTGCGGTCGGCGACGACTTGCGAGCCGGGCCTGGCTTCGGCGAACAGCCATCCGATGGCCCTGCCGCGACTGGTGGACACGTCATTATTATCGCTGACCGAGTTCAAGGGCTGGCTCAACGGCATTTCGGATTTTCTGCCGCAAAGGGCGCGGCGCGTGGCGGCTTCTCGTTAAGCTTGCGTGCCGCGTTGCGCCGATTCGGGCGCGTTGCTCCACCGCCGCGTCTGGTGAGGCCGGCGCTGCCTGAAGAAGCTGTATTGATAAACAAAGCCGAGCTTCTCAATGACGTGACGCGACGGGCCATTGTCGGCCATCACGCCGATATAGATGCGCCGAGTCCCAGATATAGCCGCCGCGTCGTGCAGCATCTGCGACAGCGATTTTTGATAAAGGCCGCGACCGCGCGCTAAGGGGTGGCTGTAGTAATCGGCCAGCACGGCGGCGTCCGGTGGCAGATAGTTCGTCTGCCCGACTTCTGAGAGCACCGATTCGGTTTGTCGCTCGATCAGCCAGCCATAATGCAATAAGCGACCGCCTTCGACATAGGTGTAGATGTGCGCGCCGGTTTCGAGAGCCTCGGCAGCGTGCCGGAGAAATTCGTCTTTGGGCGGCTGCCAGCCTTCCGCCGGTTCGTAGGCCAGCAGGTCATCCAGACAGTCGCGCTTCATCGCGTGTGGGTTCGGCAGTTGCGCGACGGCGGCGGCATCCATCGCATAGATGCGCATCTCGCCGGTGTGCCATAACCGCTTCTTGAGCGTCGCGGCAGCTTTAAGCGGCAGGCGGCTCAGCCGGGTTCGCGCCAGCTTGTGACGACCCCGATGAATGATCTCCTTCACTCGCTCCGGTGAGAGGCTGGCTTTGCCGATCAGCCGCTTGGTTGAGTCAACCGTCAGCCGCGTCGCTTTGTAACGCAGATAACTTTTGCGGCTAAAAAAAATGTTGAGCACATAGGCCGTATCGAAGTGGGTGGCGAAGTTATCCTTGTACTCGCCGCCTGGGGTCAGGTCGAAAGTGATGATGCCTTCGTTGGCCAGCTCTTCGCCAAGCAAGAGGATGTGCAGCTTGCCCGGCGAATGTTTGCCGGCGAGCGGCGAATAGGCGAGGATGCCGAGCAACACCTGCTCGCGGTTATAGACGCCGACGTGCGCCGCGACGATCTGCTCGCCGGCTTTGAGCAGCGTAGCGTGAACCACACGCGGCGCTTGCATCAGGCGCAGATAGAGCGCGCGTAGTCGCGGGTCGGGGCGTGCCGGCACGTCTACGCGGTGAAAGGCGGCAAGACGAAAATGGGTGAGCGTAAAAATCTCGTCTAACACCGCGTCGAGTTCGTCGGCGGTCGTCAATCGCTGCAAGCGCACCTCGCCCAATTGTCGCAAGCGATTGAGGCGGCTCTTATTGCTCTTCTTACGCAAGGAGTCGCGGAACCTTGCGCCATCGCCAATGGTCATCAGCGGGTGCGAGATCGTTCGCAGGTGGCAAGACTTCGCCCACACGCGATCCGTCGCCATCCATTCGAGTGGCGCGTCGCCCGGTAGAAACAGCAGCCTTAATGATTGATCGGGGAAGCGTTCGCGCAGGGCGTCGAGGGCGGCTTCGATGAAGCGATTCCCCAGGTCGGGCGTGCTGATCCAGACTTGATACTCCGCCGTCTGCGCGCCGGCGACGACCAGTTGGCCATCTTCTTTGCCGACGGCCAGCGTGAAGAGTCCCACCAACTCGCCGCTGCCATTGGTCGCTGTCACCAGCAACGGCGCGTAAAGGTCGCTGAAGAGTTCGTACCAGGGCAGGCAAAAGTCAGGGCTTTGCAGCAGAGTGCCCCAAGGGCAGAGATCATACAAGCGCCGCCATGCTTCGCCAAAAGCCGCGTCACGCAGAGTCTCGCGCGCCGCCGTCTCAAAGTGCAGGTTGATGGTGAAGCGACTGTCCATTTCAATCAGCCGCGTCTCTGATACGTGATATTGAAGTTGTGCGTGTGGTTTCACAATGATTCAGTTGGGTATGTGTAGAGCGCCGCGATTTGCCGCAGCCGTTCAATCTTATCAATCCAAAGTGGCCATAAATCATTCCAGTCCACCAGCAAAGAATCGCTCCAGATTTAAGAAACACACAAGTCGGCGCGATTTTGCAATTCGCCTTCGCTTTTGAGTATCAGAATCAGCGAGGGCGCGGCGAGAATCCTTTTGGCCAAAATGACTTTATGCGGCCATCATTTCCGGCTCGTCGCGGTCATTCAAGCTGTGTGGCTGCCGGTCGAGCGTCATCTGATGCGCTCGCGGTGACCATCAACCAATGAAGGCGTCTCAACAAATTCAACATGAAATTTTCTATCGTCATTCCGACCTACAATCGCGCGGATGAGTTGCGTGAAACGCTGGCGAGTCTTGCGCGGCTGACGCCTGTGGGCGAGTGGGAAGTGATCGTCGCCGACAACAATTCGCGCGATCACACGCGATCTGTGGTCGAGCAGGCCGCGCCCGGTTTTCCTGTCGCGCTGCGCTACCTCTTCGAGCCGGAGCAGGGCCGCTGCGCCGCGCTCAACGCTGGCATTCGCACCGCGCGCGGCCAGATCATCGTCACCACGGATGACGATGTGCGCGTCGAAGCGAACTGGCTTGATGAGATTGCCGACGCGCTCGAAGGGCTAGGCTGTGATTACATCGCGGGGCGCGTGCTGCCGGTCTGGAGCCGCCCGCGCCCTGAGTGGTTGCCTAACCGCAGCGGGCGTCATTGGGCGGTGATTGCGCTGCTCGATTATGGCAACGAGCCGAGCGAGTTGGGCAAGCGCGCGCCGCTCGGCGTCAATATGGCGTTTCGCCGCGAATGCTTCGAGCGCGCGGGGCTGTGGGATAATCGGCTAGGTCGCAAGGCCGGCACACTGCTCGGCCAGGAAGTGCGCGAGTGGCGGTTGCGCGCGACGGCAGCGGGCTTGCGTGGCTATTACGCGCCGCGTGTCGTGGTCAATCACGTCATCCCCGCCGACCGTTTGACGAAGCGTTATTTCCGCCGCTGGTTCTACTGGCACGGCATCAGCCGCGCGATGCTCTATCAACAGGCGCGCATCAATATGGAGTCACCGGAAGAGACGACGCTCGATTACACGAAAGTCCCGCACATTGCCGGCGTGCCGCGTTACCTTTACCGCTCGTGCCTGCGTATGGTCGGCGATATGTTGAAAGCCGCCGCGCGGCGCGACCCCATTGCCACATTTGAAAATGAATTGTGGCTGTGGTTCTTTGCCGGCCTCGTCAAGCAGCGCTGGCAAGACCGCCGCAAGACGCCTTCGTTCAACTCGCCTTTAGCCAGAGTCGCCGGGACCGAATGATGACCGACGCCGCCGTGAACAACGCCCGCGAAGATTTACCGCCGAGCCGCGATGATGCCACCGCCGCCGACGAGCGCATCTGGGGCCGCAGCTTCAGCGTGTTCGATGTCTTTGCGCGCAACATCTCGATGGACTATTGCGGCCTCGGCCTTGAGATGGTGGTCGGCGTCGTGATGCTGCCGTTCAACATCGCGCACCTTGGCCAGTCGGCTTATGGGTTGTGGGTGCTGGCAGCTTCGATCACGGCTTACTTCTCGATGCTCGATCTCGGTTACGGTGTCGCGCAAGTCAAGTTCGCGGCGCAGTACCGCGCCCGGCGCGACCATCGCGGCTTGAACGAAATCGTCAGCACGCTCTTCTTCTTCTTCACACTGGTTGGCTTGGCGGCAATGGGCGTAGGCGCGCTGCTGGCCTTCAACCTGGAGCGCTTGTTCAACGTCACGCCCGATCAAGCCGACGTAGGGCGAAAGGTGCTGCTCATTATCACTGCGTATGTCGCGGTCGGTTTCCCGTTCAGCGTCTTCGGCGGCATCGTCAACGGCTTTCAACGCCACTTTATGAACGGCTCGATTGCGATAGCGACGACGATCATCGTCGCCGTTGCCAACCTCGCGGTGTTGCTCGCCGGTTATGGATTGGTCGAGCTGGTCGCAACGACGACGAGCATACGCCTGCTTGCTTACATCGGTTATCGTTTGAACGCCTATCGCGCCTTTCCGGCGCTGAAGATTCGCCCGCGCTTCATCAAGCTCGCGCGGCTGCGAGAAGTGACCGGCTTTAGCGCCTTCATCCTGCTGATCGACATTGCCAACAAGATCAACTACTCGACCGACACCATCGTCATCGGCGCGTTTATGGGAACCATAGCGATTGCCGTATGGGCGGTCGCGCAGCGGTTGATTACGACCGTGCAGAATATGACTTCGCAGCTCAGCGGCTCGCTGTTTCCGATCATCGTTGACTTCGCCACGCACGACGACGGCGAGCGATTGCGGCGCGTCTTCGTTCAAGGGACGCGCATTACACTGGCGATGGTCCTGCCGATGTCGGCGGGCCTCGTGCTGTTGGCCGAGCCGCTGGTGCAGGCGTGGGTCGGGCCGAACTTTCAAGGCAGCGTGCCCATCATCTACGTGCTGGCGGCGGCCATCACTGTGCGCGTGGCCACGTCGCCGGCAAGCATGTTGCTGAAAGGCGCGGAGCGGCACCGGCTCGTCGCCTTTGTTAATTTAGTAATGGCGCTCACTAATCTCATCTTGAGCATCGTGCTGGTGCGCTGGTTCGGGTTGATAGGCGTAGCGCTCGGCACATTGATTCCGGTCGTGCTGGGCGCGGGCGCGGTGATCTTTCCGGCGGCCTGTCGTCGCGTTGAGATGCCAGTCATCAACGCGCTCGGCGAAGCCGTATGGCCGGCGCTTTGGCCTGTCGCGTTGATGGTCTTGATGCTGGCCGCGACGCGCAATCTCTTTGGCGCAAATCTCATTTATATCGCTCTGCAATGCATAGCCGCCGGACTGGTCTATGCGCTCGTCTTCTTGTTGTTCGCCATACGGCACGACGAGCGGCAGTGGTACGCCGACAAGATTCGGCAACTCTTCGGCAGGAAGCATTCGGCGGCGGCAGCCGAAGCATAAACAAGATTATGACAAGAGCAATCATCCTCGCGGCGGGCCGAGGCTCGCGGTTAAAGAATGTGGCCGGCGACGTGCCGAAATGTCTCGCGCCGATGGGCGCGACAACGTTGCTTGAACGGCAGATCGCCGCCCTAAAGACGACTGGCGTTGACGAGATTATCGTCGTCACGGGCTATCGCGCCGAACTGGTTAGGCAAGTGTGCGGCAACGCCGCGCGTTGTGTTGAGAACACGCGGCACGCTGAAACCAACAGCCTTTATTCGCTTTGGTTGGCGCGCGACTTTCTGCGCGACGGCTTCGTGGTGATGAACGGCGACGTGCTCTTTCATCCGCAACTGCTCGTTGAGCTGCTCGACGCGCCTTGCGACGACGCGCTGTTGATATCCTATTGCGACACGGCTGCGCCGCTCGGCGACGAAGAGATGAAGGTTGTCGTTCGTGACGGCTGCGTGGCGGAGATTACAAAGCAGATGGATGGGCGATTGGCAGACGGCGAGAACGTTGGCGTTGTTAAGTTCGGCGCGGAAGGCGCGCAACTGCTGATCGAAAAACTCGACGCGCTGGTCGCTGCGGGAGCCGAGCGCGATTGGTCGCCGCGCGCCTTCCGCGAGTTCGCACTGGAGCGCCCGCTTTACGCGATCTCGACGCGCGGCCTGCCGTGGATCGAGATCGATTACCCGGCGGATTACTGCCGCGCCATTGATGAAGTCCTGCCGCTCATCGATGGTGATGAGAAGGCCGAGGAAGCATCACAGTCATTCGCCGTTGCCGGTGATTGAGGGGAGCGCCGCGCGATGCGCTTTGCATTGAACTTTGCACGCGAGATGGATAGACGGCTGGCGCACTGGCGCAGCCATAAGCGCACGGTGCTGGTCAATTCGCGCACGCCGATGAATTTCGCCATCGTCCGCCCGATCATCGAAGCGATGCGCGATGACCGGCGCGTGCAGTTCTATCTGACGGCGAGCGAGCAGCCCGACAGGCTACGCGAAATCTACGCCGAGGCCGACAGCGACGCGCGCTTGATCTCGCCGCGCCGCGCGGCGCTCAAACGATTCGATGCGTACCTGACGGCAGACGTGCTGTGGCCGCAACTGCCGCGCGGCACGCGACGCATTCTGATGTTTCACGGCGTCGCCGGCAAGTACGCCAACGTCTACGACTCGCCCGATGCTTCGATGCGCGACTGGGACCGCTTGTTCTTCATCAACGAGCAGCGCTTGCGGAACTTCATCAAGTCGGGCGCGATTGATGCTGATAGCCAGGCGGCGCAGCTCATCGGCTATCCGAAGCTCGATTGCCTCGTAGACGGCACGCTCACCCGCGCCGACATTCTCACATCGCTCGGCATCGACCCGTCGCGCCGCACAGTGCTCTACGCGCCGACTTGGTCGCCTTACTCGTCGCTGAACGCGATGGGCGAAGCGCTGGTAGAGAAGCTATGCGCCGCCGGTATGGCGGTGATCGTCAAGCTGCACGACCGCTCGTGTGATCCCGAATACATTCATTCCGGCGGCATCGATTGGCCGGCGCGGCTGCGGCCCATACTCGAAGCCGGTGGCGGTGTGCTTGCAGAGGCGAGCGACGCATCGCCTTATCTGGCGGCGGCGGACGTGCTCATCAGCGATCACAGCTCGGTGGGATTCGAGTACCTGTTGCTTGACCGCCCGCTCGTCCGCATCGAAATGCCGGAGCTAATCGCGGCCACTAACATCCATCCTGATTACGTCGCCTTGATGATCGAAGCAGCGACCAGCGTGCACAACGTCGATGAAGCGGTTCGCGCCGTCAAAGGCGCGTTTGCCGATCCGGCCACTAAATCAATGGCGCGGCGCGCGGTCGCAAACAAGCTCTTTTACAAACCGGGCACGGCGACGGCGCGAGCCGTGCGCGCGCTCTACGAAGTGATCGAGCTGCAACCGCTCGCCGCGCCATCCGTCGTCGAACGACCGGAAGCCATTCGCGTTCAGAGTTGAACAGCTATGTCGAAGCCTTATCAACAGGCAGATGTTTCACAGACCGTCGTCGCCGACGTGGTCGAAGAGGTCTACTCGCTGTCGCCTTTGCAGCAAGGCATGCTCTTCCATCACCTCTATGACAAAGCCTCCGGTATTGACACCGAGCAGATGGTCTACGCGATCAACGATGGCCTTGACGTGGCGCTATTCAAGCGCGCCTGGGAGCGCGTCATTGACCGTCACGCGATCTTGCGAACGGGCTTTCGGTGGGAAGGACTCGATGCGCCTGAGCAATGCGTTTACCGCGCGGCGAATCTGGAATGGGAGGAAGAAGACTGGCTGGCTTTGAGCGAGGCGGAACGACACGCGCGGCTGGATGAATACCTGAAACGTGACCGCCAGCGCGGCTTTGAGTTGACCGAGCCGACGCTCAATCGTATGCGGCTGTTTCGTGAGAGCGATTCGCGCTACCAGTTCGTCTGGACATTTCATCACGCCATCATTGATGGCCGCACATTCGCCATTATCTTGAAAGAGGTCTTCGCGTACTATGACGCATTCAGTGAAGGACGCGACTTCGACCTGCCTCTGCCGCGACCCTTCCGCGATCACGTCGAGTGGCTCAACCGTTTAGACTTGAGTCGCGCCGAGGCGTTCTGGCGCGAACGCTTGAGCGGCTTCACCACGCCGACGCCGCTCGTGATGCGGCGCGCGGTTGCTGACCGCAATGCGACTGACCTCAAGTACACAGAGCAAGAGGTGAGGCTTTCGCGCTCCGCGAGCGACGCGCTGCGCGATTATGCAATGGCCAGTGGCCTTACGCTCAACACGTTGCTACAGGGCGCGTGGGCATTGCTGTTGAGCCGTTACAGCCGGACCGACGACATCGTCTTCGGCGCGACGCGGGCGTGTCGCAAGACGAGCGTGCCCGGCGCTGAAGATATGGTCGGCCTGTTGATTAACACGCTGCCGATGCGCGTTCGCGTTGACGGCGGCGCAAACTTAACCGACTGGCTCAGGCAGATACGCCGTCAGCATCTCGCCTTGCGCGATTATGAGCAGACGCCACTCGCGCGCATCGAAGAGTGGAGCGAGACGCCGCGCGGGCGCTCGCTGTTCGACACGATTCTCGTGTTCGAGAACTACGAAATGAGCGCCTATCTTGAAACGCTCGGCGAGCGTTGGCGCGGGTGTGAGTTCGAGCTGCTGGAGCAGACCAATTACCCGCTCGCGCTTTCGGGCTGGGCCGGGCCTGAGTTGTTATTGAAGCTGGCTTATCATCAACGCGACTTCGATGATGCAACAGTCAGTCGCATGCTCGGCCACCTGCGAACGCTGCTTGAGGCTATGCCGTCGCATTCGGCAGCGTCGCCCGCCCGTTTGCCGATGCTGCCCGCGCAAGAACGGGAGCAACTCATTCTCGAATGGAACCGCACACAGGCCGAATACCCGGCGCACCTCTGCGCTCACCAGTTGTTTGAAGCGCAAGCCGCGCGCACGCCTGATGCTATCGCTCTGCAAGCAGGCGATGAACGCGTGAGCTACGGTGAATTGAATGTGCGGGCCAATCAGCTTGCGCGCCACTTGCAGTCGCTCGGCGTCGAGCCTGAAGCGCGGGTCGGCATCGCGCTGAATCGTTCGCCTGAAATGATCGTGGCAATGCTGGCGACGTTGAAAGCCGGCGGCGCTTACGTGCCGCTCGATCCGGCGTATCCGCAAGAGCGGCTCGCGGCCATGCTCGATGACTCGCGCCCGGTCGCCGTCATCACTCAGCAAAGCTTGAGCGAACATTTGCCCGCGCTTGATTCGGAGATGGTCTTCGTTGACGAATGGTCAGCGATTGCGCGGCACGCCGACGCCAACCTGGATGTGAGCGTGACGGAACGTAATCTCGCTTACGTTATTTACACATCCGGGTCAACGGGCAAGCCGAAAGGTGTGATGATCGAACACGGCGCGCTGGTCAACTACGCGACTGGCGCAGCGATGAAGCACGAGATTGTGCCCGATGATCGCGTCTTGCAATTCGCTTCGATGAGCTTTGATGCGAGCATTGAAGAGATTTTTCCAACGCTCGCAGGCGGCGCGGCGCTGGTCTTGCGCACAGATGAGATGATCGCATCTTGCGCGGCCTTTCTCGCGCAGTGCCGAGATTGGCAGATCACCACAGCCGACTTGCCGACAGCCTTCTGGCACGAACTGATCGCGCACTTGAATGCGAATGGCGCGGAGCTGCCCGCGTCGTTGCGCCTCGTGATTATTGGCGGCGAGCGCGCGCATCCCGACTTGCTGGCCGCGTGGCAACGCCAGGTCGGCGAGCGCGCGCGCTTGCTCAACACCTATGGCCCAACCGAAACAACCGTCGTGGCGACGGCGAGCGACCTTACCCAATCATCGAGTGATCGAGCCGGCAACGAAGTCTCTATCGGCAAGCCGGTGGCGAACACGCAAGCGTACATCCTCGACGCGGAGCTTGAGCCTGTGCCCATCGATGGTATAGGCGAACTCTACATCGGCGGCGCGGGCGTGGCGCGCGGCTATTTGAATGACGCCGAGAAGACCGCCGCGAGGTTCATCCCGCATCCGTTCGCAATCGAGCCGGGCGCTCGCCTCTACCAAACCGGCGACCTTGCGCGCTATCGGCCTGATGGACAGATCGAGTTCTGCGGACGCGCAGACGATCAAGTCAAGGTCAACGGCTTTCGCATCGAGCTTGAAGAGATCGAAGCGGCTATCGCCACACACTCACAGGTGAGGCAGGCGGTCGTGCTGGCGCGCGAAGATGAGAAAGGCGTGAAGCGGCTGTTCGCTTACGTTGTCGGTGAAGGGAAGCCCACGATTGATTCGGCGGAGTTGGCCGCTGAGCTGCGCCGCTTTCTCAAAGGCAAGCTGCCACATTATATGATTCCTTCCGCGTTCGTCGCGCTCGACGCGTTGCCGCTCAGCGCCAATGGCAAGATCAACCGCAACGCGTTGCCCTCGCCCGAAACGACGCGACAGGAGATGGCCGGCGCTTACATCAAGCCGCGTGATCCGCTCGAATATCAGCTTGCGGCGATATGGGAAGAGTTGTTTGACATTGCGCCGATTGGCATCGCCGATAGCTTCTTCGACCTCGGCGGTCATTCGCTGTTAGCCGTGCGGATGATGGATCGCATCGGCCAGCAGCTTGGCAAGACGCTGCCGCTGGCGACGCTCTTTGCCGGCGCAACCATCGAGCATCTGGCGCAAGCGTTAGTCGATTCGGAAAAGCCCAACCATTCAGCGCCGGTCGTTGAGATTCAGCGCGGCAATGGGCGGCTGCCATTCTTTTATCTGCACGGCGACTTTAATGGCGGCGGCCTCTACTGCCGCAGCCTGGCGCGGCATCTCGGCGACGAGCAGCCGTTTTATGCGCTGCAACCGCACGGACTGGAGGGCCAGCCCGCGCCATCAAGCATTGAAGCGATGGCCGAGTATCATTTGCGCTCGCTGCGCGAAGTGCAACCGTCGGGGCCTTATCTTTTGGGTGGCCATTGCAATGGCGGGTTGATCGCTTTCGAGATGGCGCGGCGACTCGAAGCCAGCGGCGAGCGCGTCGCGTTGCTGGCGCTGGTCTGCACGCCCGGACGCAATGCGCGCTTCCGCAACTTGCGTCGCTTGAGTGATGCGCTTGGCCAATTGCGCCGGCAGGCGATGGACGAACGGCAATCTCAATTCGTCGCCTGGCGCGAGCGGGCCATTCGCCTTGAAGGACTGCGCGATTACTATGCCGGTCGCGTGCGCGGGATGTTGCGCGCTTCGATAAGCGAACAAGCATCGTTCATTCGTCGGCAGGCGAAGCAGAGCGCCGCTGCTTTTCTATCGGCCTTGCGCGAGCGGGCAACAACGCCGACTTCACACAGTGCAGTCACGAGCGCGCCGACCGATGCGCGCAAGGCCGTGATGCGCGCTTACGAACAAGCGATAGCGGCATATGTGCCGGGCCGCTTTGGCGGTCGTGTGACGCTGCTGTGGCCGGAAGAGTTGGTGGCTGAGCTGACCGAGGACAACACCTGCGGATGGCGCAGAGCCGCCGCCGAGGTGGATACGCAGGTTGTGCCTGGCGGCCACCTGACGTGCATCACCGGATACGTGGGCCAGCTAGCGGCAGTGTTGAAGGGCCGCCTTGAACAGGCGCAGGCGATTGCTTGATTGCGTCGCATTAGCTTACGGAGAATTGATGAATTGCAGAATCCATAGCCTTCGCCGTATTGGACTAACTGAGGCTCTGTTAATCAGGCTGTGTTTCGGAGTGCTGCCGCGATTATTACTAAATAATATCTTCCTTGATTGAATAATCGAGCGTTATGCGGTTGTTTGAGGAAAAGCTTTCACTAACATCTGTGAGAGCGCTGTACTTTTTTTCGCGGCTGTATGCTTCTCGACTTCTAGTCGCAGCGGCAATGAGGCGAGTAAAGATAATGAGAAGCCGGAGCATAACAACGAATCCGAATCCGTCTTCCGCTTTGTTTGCGAAGCTAGCGTGGCAATGCTGTCCGTTGCGCTTCGCGCGCCTTTCAACGAACACGCAGCTTTAACTGCTTAGACACGGCGCGGTGTCGCGCCTGCGCGCAGATCCTCTGAGTGGACGACAACCAAACTGAGCCTTGCACGGGAATGGAGGATCAGTCTCTGTGCCTGCGGCATACGATTCGCCTTTATTGCGTCGGCCAGCCGCTCACTGGCTTAAAGCTGTACGGCGTGCCGGCACAGCAAAAATCATACTTGCGGAGTTAGAGGTAAAGCACCCATGCTGAAGATCATACAACTCGCCTTCGCCGCCATTCTTCTATTTGCGGTCGCGCCGCTGGCCGCCGCGCAGGAACGCTTATGCGACACCTCGTTCGAGGACTGCCGCCAGCCGCTCTGGGATTTGATCGATCACGAGACGCAACGCATCGACGTTTCCTTCTGGTTCATACAGGATACATCCTTATCGAATAAACTGATCGCGCGCTTTCAGGCAGGCGTTCCCGTGCGCGTCCTCTGCGACCCGCGCGCCAGCGACACCTACGCGGGCAACCAGCAGATTCTCGATCAGCTCCGCGCCGCCGGCATCCCGATGCGCTACAAGGTCGCTGATTGCATTCAGCATATGAAATTCATGCTGTTCGTGGGACAGAACCGGCTGGAGTTCAGCGGCGCAAACTATGGCCCGTTCTTCTTCGTGCCGAACCAGCCTTATGTTGATTATATTGATGAAGCCATCTACTTCACCGACGACTCGGCCATCATCAACAGCTTCAAGACCAAGATGGATGATATGTGGACGGACACGGTCGCGTATGGCAACTATGCCAACATCACAGGGCCGCTCACGCGCGTCTATCCGACGTATCCAATCAACTCGGAACTCAACTTTCCGCCGTCCTCCGATGGCTCGCAGGACTTCTACAATCGCACAGCGCAGGAGATGAACGGCGAGAGGCAGAAGATTGACATCATCATGTATCGCATCACCAACGACCGCTACACCAACACGACGATTCAGGCGGTGCAGCGCGGCATCCCTGTGAGGCTGCTGACCGAACAGGATGAGTATCGCAATCGCAGCCGTCCGTGGGACTCCTACAACGTTGACTTGCTTTATAACGCCGGCGTGCAGATACGCCAGCGCGCCCATCAAGGACTCAATCACGAGAAGGTCGTGATTCTTTACGGCCAGGGTGAAACCATCTTCAGCTCGTCGAACTGGACAGGGCCATCGTCGAACTGCCAGGCCGAGAATAACTATTTCACCAGGAAGCCATACTTCCTGACATGGTTCACCAATCACTTCGAGCGCAAATGGAACTCGACCACAGAGACGCAGCCGTTTGTGCCGCAGCCACCCGATGATCCCACCTATCAGTCACCGGCGAATAACGCGACCGGCGTCGCCGCAACCAACACGCAGTTGTCGTGGGAAGGGCACGAGTACGCGCATAAATTCGACATCTATTTCGGCACCAGCTCGAATCCGCCGCTGATTGCTGCCGACCAGTTCATCGGCAGAGTCGATAATGGCAGTGTGCCTGAAACCTACACGCTGCCGACATTGCAGCCGGGTACGAAGTATTACTGGAAGATCGTCAGCAAGACGATGGCGAATATGACGGCGACTGGCCCGATCTGGAGCTTCACGACCGCCGGCACGCCTCCGCCTGCTCCCGCGCCGACGGTGAGCGCCGTCAATCCGAACAGCGGCACGACCGCCGGTGGCACGTCGGTGACGATCACCGGCACGAATTTTGTAACCGGCGCTACTGTTAGCTTCGGCGGCACGGCGGCCACGAATGTGACGGTAAGCAACGCGACGACGATTACAGCAACAACGCCGGCGCACGTAGCAGGCGCGGTCAACGTGGTCGTGACCAACCCCGACAACCAGAGCGGCACGTTGGCGAATGGCTTCACCTATCAAGCGCCACCGCCCGGCCCTCCGCCTACGCTGACGGGCATCAATCCGAACACGGGGCCGACCGCAGGCGGAACCAGTGTGACGTTGACGGGGACGAACTTCGTCAGCGGGGCGACCGTGAGAATAGGCGGGGCAGCGGCTACGAACGTGACGGTGAGCAACGCGACGACGATGACCGCGAGGACGCCTGCGCACGCGGCGGGAGCCGCAGACGTGGTGGTGACGAACCCCGATGGGCAGAGCGCGACGCTGGCGGGCGGCTTCACTTATCAAGCGCCGCCGCCGGGCACGCTGCTTCAGGATGATTTCAGCGGTGCCAGCATTGACACGTCGAAGTGGATCGCCAACAACTTGTTCAGCGGTTTCGTTGACACGAATGTAGCGATAAGCCAGGCGAACCAGCAACTCAACATCGGCCCGCTGCCGCAAGGGTCGGCGGCCAGCGGCTCGCACTATCGCGGCGTCTATTCGGTCAACGCTTACAACTTCACGAATGCATATGCGCAGGTTGAAGTCGTGCAGGCCCCGGCATCGAATACGTCGGCTGATGCCGTGTTGACCATCGGGCCGAATAGCAACAACTTCTATCGCATCCTCGTCGAAGGCGGCACGCTCAACATTCAGCAGCGCATCGGTGGCACGAAGGCGAACTTGCTCAGCATCAATTACGACGCGGTCAACCATCGCTTCGTGCG
Organism: Blastocatellia bacterium; assembly: GCA_045807725.1. Lineage (GTDB taxonomy): Bacteria > Acidobacteriota > Blastocatellia > UBA7656 > UBA7656 > DATENM01. The sequence continues at coordinate 43,436 of JBJMGV010000027.1, forward strand.
CATACGCCACGACGCCAATACCGGCAATGTCATCTTCGAGGCAGCGCCGGGTAGCGGCGGCGTTCCTGGGACCTGGGCGACCGTCTTCAGCCAGAGTTGGAACACCGCGAGCATCCCGCTGACCGGCATCTTATTTGAGCTGAAGGCCGGAACCTGGACGACTGAAGCGAGCGCGCCGGGCACGGTCATCTTCGACAACTTCAAAGCGGCGACGCAAGGCTCAAGTCCCGGCCCTGCGCCGACTGTAACCAACGTTACTCCGAACAGCGGCACGACCGCGGGCGGCACGAGCGTGACGATCACCGGCACGAACTTTGTAACCGGCGCTACGGTGGCGATAGGCGGATCAGCGGCGACCAATGTCGTAGTCAGCAACAGCACGACAATCACGGCGACGACGCCTGCACACGCGGCGGGCGCGGCGGACGTGACGGTGACGAACCCTGACAGTCAGAGCGGCACGCTTGCGGGCGGCTTCACTTACCAGACGCCGCCACCCGCGCCTGCGCCGACTGTAGGCAGCATTACACCGAATGCTGGTTCGACAGCGGGCGGCACATCGGTGACGATCACCGGCACAAACTTCGTCGCGGGTGCGACTGTGACGATTGGCGGCACGGCGGCGACGAACGTTGTGGTCAGTAACAGCACGACGATTACGGCGACGACCCCGGCCCACGCTGCCGGAGCCGCTGATGTGAGAGTGACCAATCCTGATGGCCAGAGCGGCACGCTCACAGGTGGCTTCACCTATCAAACGCCGCCGCCCGCGCCTGCCCCGACCGTGAGCAACGTAACGCCTAACGGCGGTAGCACGGCAGGCGGTACGTCGGTGACGATCACCGGCACAAACTTTGTAACCGGCGCTACTGTTAGCTTCGGTGGCACGGCGGCGACGAACGTTGTGGTCAGTAACAGCACGACAATCACCGCGACGACGCCAGCGCACGCAGTGGGCGCGGTTGATGTCACCGTGACGAATCCCGATAATCAGAGCGGCACGCTTGCGGGCGGCTTTTCTTACGCAGAGGCGCTCGAAACTCCGCTGCTGATCGATGACTTCAACGATAACTCGCTCGACCTGACGAAGTGGGACACGAACCTCTTCAGCGGCTTCACCGACAGCAGCGTGCCGATGGCCGAGACCAATCAGCGATTAGAGATCGGCCCGTTGTTCAGGCTGACTGGCTCGTCGCATTACCGAGGGCTGGTGTCGCGCCAGCACTTTAACTTCACAGGAGCCTATGCCTATGTGGCGGTGGTGCAAGCGCCTGCGATCACGACAACTGCCGACGCGATGTTCACGCTGGGACCTGACCCGAACAATTACTATCGCATCTATGAAGAGGCCGGCGTGCTCTACATCCAGAAGCGATTCGGCGGCGGCTCGAAGGTGACGATGTGGAGCGGCGCGTATGACGCAACGCAACATCGCTACTGGCGGATCAAGCACGAGGCGGCGAGCAACAGCGTGGTGTTTGAGACGGCGGCAGACAACGGCGGCACGCCGGGCGCGTGGGTGGAGCGGTGGCGCGAGGCGTGGAGCACGGCGTTCATCCCGCTCGGCAATGTGCTGTTAGAGATCAAGGGAGGGACGTGGCAATCCGAGTCAGGCACGCCGGGTAAGGTGATCTTCGATGACTTCAAGGCCGCCAGACCTTAGGCATCTAGCGCCGCTTGATTGAGGACAGCCGCACGGGCTATCCTCAATCAAGCGTCAATTGAAAGCCGCGTGAAAACTAACGGCGGGTTGCGTCAACCGCGACCCGCCGCTTTGGCATGAACTGTGAGCCTCGCACTCATTATAACCAGTCGGGAATCGTAAAGAATGTCGTTGCAAAATCGCTCGCTGAAACCGAACTCAATCGGGCAGCGCTTTGTCCTTTTGACAGCGCTGCTATCGCTCTTCACGTTACTCTGGTGGTCGCATCAAGTCGCCACCGTCGCCGCGTCACAAGATACCAGGCCCGCCGCATCACCCGGCACGTCGATGAGCGGGACGCGCGGCATCGCTTCACGCACGGCGGTCGTCAACGTGGCGCAACTGGCGAGACAAGAGCAACTCGCGCCGCCCACCAAACAGCCGCTCGCCATCGAAAACGAGTTTGATGATGAAGGCGCTGCGCCGCATAACAAGCCTGTGCCCGCCGGCGCATTCACGCCGAGTGATCGACTGGTTTCCAGCGAGCTGACCGCCCCGCCGTCAGCGCCATCGCCCGCGCCGGCATCGAGCTTTCAGGCGCTCAACGATGACAACTCGCGCATCCCGCCCGACACGCACGGCGCGGTCGGCCCCAATCACTTGATGGTGACGTTGAACAGTCAGGTGCGCATTCAGACAAAAGCCGGCGCGACGATCAGCACGGTATCGCTCAACGGCTTCTGGGCGACGTTCGGTCACACGAATGTGTTTGACCCGCGCGTGCTCTACGATCCGACGGCGGGTCGCTGGATATTCATTTCGCTGTCGGATTGGCGGACTGCTACTTCGTCGCTGCTGGTCGGCGTGTCGCAGACCGGCGACCCGACCGGCAACTGGAACCTCTACGACACAGACATTGATTCGGCCAACGCCATCTTCGCCGATTATCCGAACGTTGGTCTTAACAAAGACTGGATTGTCGTGGCGACCGACACCTACCGCGTGTCCGATGTGAGCTTTGTGGCCGAGCGCCTGTACACATTCGGCAAAGCGAATTTGTACGCCGGCGGCGCGAGCAGCTTCACGCTCTTTCAAGACACCACCGGCAGCTCGCAAGTGCCGGCGGTGATCAACGACAACACCACTTCAACGATGTACATCCTCGAAAACTGGAATGGCAACCAGTCGGGCAGCGGCTATCTGCGAATGAGCACGATCAGCGGCGCAGTGGGCGCTGAATCTTACACGCCGGGCGTCGCCTTTCCCTCGACACCGAACCCGTGGGATTCGCTGCCGCCTAGTCCAAACTGGATGCCGCAGCTCGGTTCGTCGCAACGCATTATCGCCGGCGATGCGGTCGTGCAAAATCTGGTCTATCGCAACGGCTCGCTGTGGTGCGCGCAGACGGTCTTTCTGCCGGCGGGCGGCTCGCCGACGCGCAGCGCCATTCAATGGTGGCAACTGAGCACGAGCGGCGCGATTCAACAACGCGGTCGCCTTGATGACCCGTCTGGTAATGTTTATTACGGATACCCCAGCATTGCAGTGAACAGCCATAACGATGTAGTCATCGGCTACTCGCGGTTCTCGTCGTCCTTTTATGCCGGCTCCGGCTATTCGATTCGCGCCGCAACTGATCCTGTAAACACATTGCGCGATGTGGCGGTGTTGAAGAACGGCGAAGCGCCTTACTACAAAACAAACGGCGGGACCAAGAATAAGTGGGGCGATTACAGCGCGACGGTAGTTGACCCGGCCAATGACATCGATATCTGGACGATTCAAGAATACGCCGCGCAACCCGTGTCCAGCGTTGACCGATGGGGCACGTGGTGGGGCCGCTTCGACTTGTCGTCCATACCGCCGCTGCCGACGCCCGCCACTGACGTTGTGCTTTACGCATCAGAAGCTCCGACGCGCGTCGGCAACTGGCAAGCCGTCGCCGATTCAACCGCCGCCGGCGGCGCGCGCATCTGGAACCCTGACGCCGGTGTAGCGAAGATTACAACGCCGCTTGCGAATCCGCCGAGTTATTTCGAGATGACGTTCAACGCGCAGGCGGGCACGGCTTATCACCTGTGGATGCGTGGCCGCGCCCAGAATGATTCGCCATACAATGATTCCGTTCACATCCAGTTCTCAGACAGCCTCGATGCGAATGGCGCGGCGGTTTACCGCATCGGCACGACGACGAGCACCGAGTACAACCTCGAAGACTGTTCGGGCTGCGGCTTGAGCGGCTGGGGCTGGCAGGATAATGGCTGGGGCGTCGGCGTGATGGGGCCGAACCTCTACTTCGCCGCGAGCGGTACGCATACGATCCGCGTGCAGCCGCGTGAAGACGGCCTGTCAATCGACCAGATCGTGTTGTCGCCTTCGACCTACTTGAACACGTCGCCCGGCGCCCTCAAGAATGACGCGACGATCCTGCCCAAGAGCGGCGGCGCTGGCGGCAATCCCGCGCCCGGTGTGAGCGGCGTCAGTCCGAACAGTGGGCCGACCGCCGGCGGTTCAAGCGTGACGATCACCGGAGCGAATTTCGTGAGCGGCGCTACCGTTAGCTTCGGCGGCACGGCAGCGACCAATGTTGTGATTAGCAACGCGACGACAATCACGGCGGCGACGCCTGCACACGCAGCGGGAGCGGTCGATGTTACCGTCACGAATCCTGATGGCCAGAGCGGCACGCTCACTGGCGGTTTTACTTACACAGCGCCCGGCGCGCAGACGCCGCGCTTCGGCCACGTCTTCCTCGTCGTCGAAGAGAATCATAGTTATGCCAACGTGATCGGCAGCTCGGCGATGCCATACCTGAACAGCCTTGCAGCGCGCTACGGCTTGGCGACGAACTACTACGCCAACGCCCACCCGTCGATTGGTAATTACTTTATGCTCACCACTGGCCAAATCGTCACGAATGACGACAGCTTCGGCGGCACGGTCTCAGTCGATAACCTTGTTCGGCAAATGATCGCGGCGGGCAGGACGTGGAAGTCTTACGCCGAAAGCCTTCCATCGGTTGGTTGGACGGGCGGCGATTCGTACCCTTACGCCAAGCGCCATAATCCGTTCGCCTATTTAACCGATGTGCTCAACAGCACGGCGCAGACAAATAACATGGTGCCGCTTTCACAATTCGCCGGCGACCTTACTAACAACCGTTTGCCTAACTTCTCATACATCCTGCCGAACCAATTGAACAACGGCCACGATTGCCCGAATGGTTCGACGTGTACCGACGCAGACAAGCTGGCCGCGACCGACAACTGGCTCAACGCTAATATTGCGCCGCTGCTTTCGAGCGCGGTGTTCCAGCAAGACGGCTTACTGATTATTCTGTGGGATGAATCGGTTGATACGGACACGGCCAATGGCGGCGGCCATATCGCCGCGCTGGTCATCAGCCCGCGAGCCAAGCCGGGTTATCGTTCAACGACGTTTTATCAACATCAAAACGCGTTGCGAGCCGTTGCCGAAGCGATGGGCCTCACGACGTTCCCCGGCGCGTCGGCTTCGGCTCAGAGTATGGCCGAGTTCTTTGACGCTTCCACTTCGCCGACGCCGAATGTGACTGGCATTACACCAAACACCGGACTACCGGCGGGCGGCACGTCGGTGACGATCAGCGGCAGCGGCTTCACCCCCGGCGCAACGGTGATGATTGGCGGTGTGCCGGCAACGAACGTGAGCGTTACTAGTAACACGACCATTACGGCGACGACGCCGGCCCACGCCGCAGGCACGGTCAGCGTCACTGTGACCAATACCAACGGGCTGAGCGGCACGCTCACCAACGGCTTCACCTATAGCACGCCTTCAGGAGAGACGGTGCTGCTTGCGGACGACTTTAACAATAATTCGCTCGACCTGACGAAGTGGAACACGACGCTGTTTAGCGGCTTCACCGACAGCAGCGTACCGATGGCCGAGGCCAATCAGCGATTAGAGATCGGCCCGTTGTTTAGGCTGACTGGCTCGTCGCATTACGCCGGACTCAGTTCGCGTCAGCGTTACGACTTCACCGGCGCATACGCGTGGGTGGCGGTGGTGCAAGCGCCTGCGATCACGACAACTGGCGACGCGATGTTCACGCTGGGACCTGACGCGAACAATTACTATCGCATCTATGAAGAGGCCGGCGTGCTCTACATCCAGAAGCGACTGGGCGGCGGCGCAAAGGTGACGATGTGGAGCGGCGCGTATGATGCAACGCAACATCGCTACTGGCGGATCAAGCACGAGGCGGCGAGCAACAGCGTGGTGTTTGAGACGGCGGCAGACAACGGCGGCACGCCGGGAGCGTGGGTGGAGCGGTGGCGCGAGGCGTGGAGCACGGCGTTCATCCCGCTCGGCAATGTGCTGTTAGAGATCAAGGGAGGGACGTGGCAATCCGAGTCAGGCACGCCGGGCAAGGTGATCTTCGATGACTTCAAGGCCGCCACTCCTTAGCGCGAATGTAGTGACTTTTGCGAACGAATAAAAAAGGCCGCTCACAATCGAGTGAGCGGCCTTTGATGTGAGTCTTCGACCTATCGGCTTTACTGCAAAGCGAAGGTCGCCGTCATAAAGTTGTGATCCGATGGCCGCACGCCGCGATCATCAGTCGTGCCGATGGTCTCGGTCGCCCACCTCGACAGGTCGCGTTGATCGGGAATCTGCGTCGCGCGCAGCGACAACCCGCTCGCGCTGCGCGAGTAAAAGACGTAGTCAATGCGACCGCGCCGCGTGCGCGTCTGCCACTGGACAGGGTTATCGGGATAGGCCGACGCCGTACCTGCTCCGAAGGCTTCATTCCAGCCGTCGAAATAACTCAAAGTCATCCCGCTCATCTCCGGCCAGTCCGGGCTGAAGTTGAAATCGCCGACGATGATGCGCGGCTCGGCATAGTTACTGGCGAAGTTCTTCAACTCAACGACCTGTTGCTGGCGGGCCGCCGTCGAGTCGGGATCGAGGTGCGTGACGAAGAAGTTGATCACCTTGCCGTTGATGTTGATTGTAGCCTGCGCTACTGAGCGTTGATAGCTCATATAGACAGAGCTGCTGCTGAGTATCGTTCCCTTCGTCAGAATCAAGTTGCCTTCGGTGCAGCCGGCAAACTTGCCGATCCAATAATAGGACCAGTTCACGCCGGTCTTTTGCGCCAGCAGGTCACGCATACGCCGCCCGTGGTCATCGCCCGCATAAACAGGCAACTCGTACATCCCGACCACGTCTGCGCCCATATTGGCAATCCAGGTCGCCTGGCGGTCGAGGTCTTCGACGTTATCCGTGCCCTTGTTGAACTGGCTATTCCACGTCATCACCTTGAACGTTATGCCGCCTACAGGCGGCGGGTTGGCCGTGATCACTATCGTCGCGCTCGCGGTCAAGCCGCCGTTGTCGGTGACGGTGAGCCGCGCCGTGTAGCTGCCAGAGGAGGTGTAGGTGTGCGAAGGGTACGGTTGCGTCGAGGTCTGACCGTCGCCGAAATTCCAGTTGTAAGAGGCGATGGTGCCATCCGGGTCAGACGATACCTGACTGAAGTTGACGCCCAGCGGCGCGACGCCCGTTGTCGGGCTTGCCGATACCGTGACAATCGGCGGCACGTTGGTCGGCGGCGGTGGCGGCGGCGGTGTGCCTCCGCCGAGCGTGCTGGCTAATATCGTCGTGTCGCTCTTGAGCAAGCCCGGCGATGTGTTCAAGTAGGTCGAAGGCGACAACACGATCTGGTCGATCAAGAAGCCGTCTTCGCGCGGTTGCAGGCGAAGCGTCTGCTGGCCGGTCGAAGCGAAGTAGATGTTCGACCCCATCACGCCAGCGCCCCAGCCATTGTCTTGCCAGCCCCAGCCGCTCAAGCCATAGCCCGACGCTTCTTCGATGTTGATGCAGGTGCCATCGGTCGTGCCGATGCGGTAGACCGGCGTGCCGGTGGCGTTGACGCTGCCGGAGAACTGCACGAAGAAGGAGTCATTGTAAGGCGAATCACCAATGGCTTTGCCGCGAACCCAGAGGTGATAAGCCGTGCCCGCCTGCGCGCTGAAGGTCACTTCAAAATAGCTTGGCGGATTGGTCAGGGCGTTGGCGAGCTTCGCGCCGCCGGCGTCTGGGTTCTGCAAAGCCGTCGTGCCGGCTGCGCTTGAGTCGTAGACTTTTGAGAACGAGCCATTGACCGAGCTGTTCGGAACGTCGGACGCCCAGATGACAACGGTCGATCCCGATGGCGGCGCGCTATTGAAGGTGAAGGCGCTGGCCAAGGTCGCGTTTTGATTGTCGGGATTGGTCACGACGACATTGGTGGTCCCCGCTGTGTGCGCGGGCGTCATCGCCGTAAGCGTCGTCGGACTCGTGACCACTACAGTCGTTGCCGGCGTGCCGCCGATGGTCACGGTTGCACCGCTGGCGAAGTTCGACCCGCTAAGCGTAATGGCCGTGCCGCCGTTGGTCGGCCCATTGTTCGGCGAAACGATGGTCACAGTCGGGGGCGGATTGCTGCCACCGCCGCCGCTCTTGGGCAGAATCGTCGTGTCATTCTTGAGCAGGCCGGGCGATGCGTTCAAGTAAGTCACCGGCGACAACACGATTTGATCAATCGAAATGCCGTCCTCGCGCGGCTGTATGCGCAAGGTCTGCGTGCCGGTCGTGGCGAAGTAGATCAGTGGCCCCATCACGCCAGCGCCCCAGCCATTATCTTGCCAGCCCCAGCCGCTCAGGCCGTAGCCTGATGCCTCTTCGAGATTGATGCAGGTGCCATCGGTCGTGCCTGTGCGAAAGACTGCCGCGCCCGTGCTGGTCACGCTGCCGTCGAACTGCACGAAGAATGAATCGTTGTACGGCGAATCGTCCTGCGCCTTGGCGCGGACCCAGAGCCGGTAAGGCGTGCCGCTCTGCGCGCTGAAGCTCATCTCGAAATAGCTGGCCGGCGCGGTCAGGGGCGCGGCGAGCTTTGATCCGCCGAGGTCGGCATTGGCCAGCCGCGCGCCGCCCGCCGCCGTCGCGTCAGCGACCACCGACCAATTGCCGATGCGGGCCGTCGCCTCTGAGGCGTAGAGCACTATGTCTGTCGCGGCGGCTTGCGCGCTTGCGAGCCGCAGCAGCGCCGCGACGGCGATGAGCATAAGGGGGGAAAAACGGAACAGAGTCTTGGTCACAACCTCTTTCATCTAGACCTCCAAAAGAATCTCGATTGATACACATTGACCGTAGCGGGCGGCGCATCTTCCCGATGAAGAACACACGGCTCCGTTGAGGTGAGGCGTTTACGAAGGATCAGGGTCGCGCCGCGTGTATCGGTACGGCGGCGACTTTCGCTCTGCCTGTATTTTTGTAGTCAATGTTACACGGCTTCCGAGTCACAACCGATTACTCGGAAGCTCAACTTAAGGCGACCGCCGCACCGTTCAGCGGGGCGCAGCCAAACGTCAGCGGCAGCCACGATTTCTGGTCGCTCAGGGGCTGATCACCAGGCATGTGAGGTATAGGGCTTATTGTCTCGACTCTTTTTCAGAGTCTTAGCACAGCCCGTTTGTTCAGGCTTGTTCTGATCTATCAACTTCGCTCAAGTCTCTTTATTGAGGAAGTGTTTTTATATCACGGCCTACGAGGTGAAGCAATAATTCATTGGTCGTCGTAAGAGTTTCGCAACATCAAGACAACAGAATTACAGCCGCGCACGGGGTTCTTGAGGCGTTAAGGGATTTATTCCCGAATAATGAAAACTGAACTGGCCTTTATGACGCAGGGGCTACACGGCGGGGCGGCCATTTTGCAAAGCTCACGCCTTTGTCGGTATCGAATGAATGGAGCATTATGGGCGCATATTATGAAAGCAACCTGACCGCCTGCACCTCAGCAAAAGGCCGATGCGATTAGACGTTGTTGTTCCGACTTACAACCGCCACGCGCTGCTCGATCACACCCTGCGCAGTCTGTGGCGCGCAGACGTTCCGCGCGGGCTGGACGTGCGCGTCACGGTCGTTGATAACAATTCGACCGACCGCACACCCGACATAATCAAAGCGTGGCAAGGTCCGTTCGGAGATCGCTTGCACTATCTGTTTGAAGGCCAGCAAGGCCGTTCGGCAGCGCTCAACGCCGGCATACGTGCCACGGACGGCGATCTAGTCGGCATGATTGATGACGACGAAGAGATAGACGCCAACTGGTATGCGCGGGCCTACAGCGCATTCACGGAAGGTGCGCTCGATTTCATCGGCGGCCCTTACGTGCCGCGCTGGGGAGCAAGCCCGCCCGACTGGCTGCCGATGAATTACGTCGGCGTCATTGGTTGGATTGACGGCGGCAAGCAGGTCGTCGCTTACGATCAAAACTATCCGGGCATCCTGATGGGCGGCAACGCCGTACTGACACGCGCCACGCTTGATCGCGTCGGCTTGTACAAAACTTCGCTCAGTCGCACAGGCAAGCGCTTGCTTGCGGGCGAAGACGAAGATATGTATGCGCGCTTGCTCGCCGCCGGCGCGCGCGGCTGTTATTTGCCCGACCTGATCATCTATCACTACGTGCCGCCTGAGCGTTTGACGAAGCGATATTTTCGCCGCTGGTGTTTCTGGCGCGGCGTCTCGCGCGGCGTCTTGAATCGTATGAAGCGCCCGCCTGAAACGCACTTGCTTGGCGTGCCGCGCTGGCTTTACGGCGAAGCGGCGCGCGGCATTATGCGCATCGGCTCGCGCACGGTGAAGCGGCGACGCGAGCCGGCGGCGCACTTCTCAGACGAACTGGCCGTGTGGGACCTGGCCGGTTACTTCTACGGCAAACACTTTTATCGAGCCGCCGCCTGACTTATGCCAAAGCAATCACTCACAACCGGCGAAGCGTTCGACATCACGGCAATCGTCTGCACCTACAATCGCAGCGCGCTGCTCGGCGAGAGCCTATCTGCAATTGCCCGGCAGCAAGGCGAAGGACTGCGTTACGAAGTGATCGTCGTCGATAACAACTCGACCGACGACACGCGTGAGGTGATTGAAAAATTCGCGGCTGCAAGCCATTGCCCGATGCGCTACCTCTGCGAACGCCAGCAAGGCGTTTCCTATGCGCGCAACGCCGGCATCGCGGCATCGCGCGCGCCGGCGCTGGCCTTCTTCGATGATGACGTGATGGTCGCCGACGACTGGCTTTTACAGATCAAGCAAGCACTCGACGCGCACAGTGACATAGATTACGTTGGCGGTAAAGTGCTGCCGCGATGGGCGAGCGCGCCGCCTGCCTGGCTGGTTGCCGAAAACTGGGCACCCATCGCCGCGCAGGATTATGGCGACGCGCCGTTCGTGCTCGATGCGTCTACGAATGTTGGGCTGATCTCCGCGAACTTGGCGATTCGTCGTCGTGCGCTTGATGAAGTCGGATGGTTCCGTCCTGAGTTACAGCGCGTGCGTGACGGCATCGGCTCGATGGAAGATCACGAGTTGCTCGAACGCCTGGCGCGAGCCGGCAAGCGCGGGCTGTACGCGCCGCAGATTGTCGTTCGGGCTGATGTGCCCGTTGCAAGAATGACGCGCGGCTATCACCGGCGCTGGCATCGCGGCCACGGCAAGTTTTATGCGATCAGCCGCTCGGCGTCTTTTGAAGAGAGCGCGGCGGGCCGCCTCTTTGATGTGCCGGCGCATCTCTACAGGCAAGCGGCAGCCGATGCGACCGGCTGGCTTAAGCACGCGCTCCGGCGGCACGCGGCGCGGGCCTTCGCGCATCAGTCGCGGCTCTGGTTCTTTCTGGGCTTTGTCGGCGAGCGGCGGCGGCAGTTTCTCGAAGCCGAGCGCCGCAGTAGTGCCAGAGAGATTGCCCATTTCGTCGGCTTACAGGCGCGGCGACTGTTTGCTCGCACGAGCAGGTAGCCGCGCACTCACTGAAGCAGTCATCCACGACTTGCGGCGCATTTGAATGATTCGGCGATTTTGCAAAATCGCCGCCGTTTTCAGTATTTGAAACAGAGACACGCACGGGGAGACTGTGCGCGAATCGAATTTATGCGACCAACATATCAAAGCGACGCACAATCCTGTTCACTGGCTGATCGACTTTGTCGGCTGAAAGCGTAGCGGATGCTCTGATGAAATCAATCCCTTCTATGTCTACAGAACCCGCAGCCGCTGATGTGTCGTTTGAGCGCGCGGCGGATCAAAGGGCAACGTCGCAGAATCAATCGCTGCGCCGCCTGCTCGATTTATGCGCGTGGCTCGACTGCCGCCGCGCTGCCGAGGTCGCGCTTGCGATTGCCCAGCGGCTGAACGATGCCGAGCAGAGCGGCGACTCGCCGCTTGGCCTGCGCCCCGAACGGATTTTCGTGTGCGAAGGGGATCAGCCCTCAGTCATCATCGAAGATCAAACTGATGACGCCTCCGCGCGAGTCATCGCGCATTACTTGAGTCCCGAAGAGATACGCGGCGAGCCGATGGATTCGCGCAGCGATCTTTACGCGCTGGGGGTTGTGCTCTATGAGATGTTGACCGACCGCGTGCCGTTCGATGGCAGAGACGCCGACGCGATCAAGCAAAAACACCTGCACCGCCCACCGGAGCCGCCGAAAATCTTTCGCACAGATGCGCCAGTGGAACTATCGAATCTGGTGATGCGGCTGCTCGAAAAAGACCCGCTCCGCCGACCCCAGCGCGCCGCTGATCTGCTTGCCGAATTGCAAGGCGTGATCGACGCCGAAGTGACCGCGACGCAAAGGTCACAAGCGAAGCTGGCAAGGGATACCGACGTTTTTGTGCTGCCTGATTATGTGCCGACGCAAAGCGGCAGCGAGGCTGCGATTGAATGTGAAGACGAGCCTGTTCTCGATCTCGAATTCAATGATCTTTTCGCCGCCGAACCGACGAGCGCTGAAGATGTCACATCGAATCACGCGGCGGACGAGCCACTCTTCGCCGAGCCGACCGCGTCGCTTCTCGCGTCGCACCTTCCTCAGTTAAGCAGGGAAGAGAGCGGCCACGATGAATCTGAACAAGCAGCAGGCGGTCGCGCCGCTTTGATAGTTGAAGAGACAAGGCGTGATCGGTTGATAGAGTCTGATCCCTTTGACTTGCCGGCAGTGCCTGAAGTCGCGCGCGGGGCGTCAGTGACGGCGGCAGCCTTGCCGCTCGAAAGCCGCCCGCAGAGCGAGCGCTTGAAAGAAAAGCGAGCGACCTCAGACGCTGGAGATGCGCGGTTGCGCTGGCTGGCGGTAGTCTTACTTTGCATCATCGCTGCCGCCGCGTTGCTGTTATACAAAGTCATCAGGCCGGCGACGCGGTCGGATGACACGGCTACGCCATTGCATACGCCGCCCGTGGTTGAACCGGCGTCGCCGCCAGCGAGTCACTCGGTTGCCGACACCCCGCAGCCGAAGGCTGACGACAACGGCATTCGTCCTTCGTCTTCAAGTTCGACCGCAAGCCCGGCGGCTCTATCTTCGCCGAGTCGCAACGTGCCCGCCTCGATCCGCAGCAATCGCGCGCAGGCTCCGCAATGGAAGCGCAAGGCGGGCAGTAGCTATAAGGCGCATTCCGGCAAGCGCAAGAAGCGCAGCCGCACGCACAGGGTCGGCTTATACAGATAGTGAATAGTAATGTCTGCCACGCTTGCTGTAGCGAGCGCGGCGGACGATACGAGAGATTCGAGCGCAAAAGGAGAGTCGCGGATGTATAAAGAGTTTTACGGTTTCAAAGAGATTCCTTTCGGCCTGACGCCGAACCCGAAATACATCTTCAAAACCGACAGCTATCTTGAAGTCACGGCCAACCTGCGTTACTGCATCAGCCATTATAAAGGGCTGGTCGTCGTCACGGGCGAAGTCGGAACCGGCAAGACGACGACGCTGCGCTCGATGATGCAGCAACTCGGCCACGAGATTCTCACCGTCTACATGGTCAATCCCTTTTTGACTGTGCCGGAGTTCTACGAGCTATTAATCCAAGGCTTGCGGCTGGGCATCTCGCCCGGCTCATCGAAAACGCAGGTGCTGCACACGCTGGCACGCTTCCTGGCGCATCGCCATTCACGCGGCCTGCGAACGGTGTTGATCGCCGACGAAGCGCACGGCCTTTCGCCCATCCTGCTCGAAGAGATTCGCCTGCTCGCCAACCTGGAAACCAACACCGAGAAGCTATTGCAGATCATCCTGTGTGGCCAGCCCGAACTGCGCGAGACGCTCAATCAGCCGAACCTGCGCCAGCTCAAACAGCGCATCTCGTTACGGTCGGCCATCAAGCCGCTGACGCCGCAGGAAGTCGTCAAGTACATCCGCTTTCGCATGAAGGTGGCCGGCGCGGAACGCATGGACATCTTCGATCTTGAAGCGCTCGACCTTATCAGCAACGTGTCGCTCGGCATTCCGCGCATTGTGAATAATGTCTGTGACAATGCGCTGCTGACGGGTTATGCCGATGGCAGAAAAACGATCACGCGCGATATCATCGAGGATGTAATTGATACGCTCGACCTGACGACGAACGAAACAACGACAACCGACCCCATGGAATTAGGCGGATGGCCTGCGGCTCGCCATATGACGGCGGCAGATGGGACACATAGCTGACACCGTGATGGGGTAGTTATGTGGAAATAAACAAGAGTTTGAAGCTTACTTTCAGCTCTCGTTCATTACCTGATTAATTATTCGGCGCGCGTAAGACGTTTTTTTTAGAGCGTTTCATCGCGCGCCTTCTTTTGTCTTCCTCTTCCGGCTCTCCTCAACGTCGCAAGCATCGGTGCTCGCGGCTCATCAGAAAAAAAAATCAGAAGTTTACAGAAAATTATGTCGGAAACATGGCTCCTGGCGGGGTTGCGGAAATATGGTTGCATAAGTTTGTGACTGGACAACGTTCGAGGCTAGACTACCGCCACTCAATGAATGAAAGTCGTTCATCCGGGGGCGACAAGCGTGGATGAGCCGAGCAGGGAAGTGGCGGAGATCATTACAATGGTCAGCTACCGCAGAAGCGACGTTGTAAAACTTTCGAGCAAGTGGGGAGGGACAGAGCTTTGTCTATCAAGAATCGAGGTTGGATTGAAATTCTCACCGCAAATGACAATGAGGCACTTTGGAGTAAGCTGTGCAGCCTGATTGCTAAACACTCATCCATTCGGCTGCTCTATTCGCACGACGAATTGACCGGCGGCAGTCGTCACGAAATCTTCAGCGACCTGACCCAAGACCTATTCCTGCGACTGCTTGAGAAGAACCGCTGGCAATACTACCTCGACAACGGGTACACCAGCGAGCATATCGAGCAGGAGTTGAATCGCATAGAGGTTCCGAATTACATCTCTGTGCTTCAGCGCGACCGCTACCCCGAAGCGTATCGCCTGGCCCGCCGCATCAGCGAACTGATTAAGGCGCGGCGCGAATTCCGCCTTCAGTCTATTCCTTCTTACACCGACAGCGCCGCGCACAACGAGTCGGCGCGCGCCAGCCGCAAGATGGTGCTACAAGTTTATGGCTTGAGTTGGTGGCCTGTGGACAAGCCGGCAGGGTACGACGGCGACTTGCTCGAACGTATCAAGGATGTGCCTTGCCGCCGCCGCGACGTGCGTCGCATGGGACGCGGCGAGGGCGCGCAGATCGTCATCTCGAACGAAGAGTTGCTGCAACTCATCGTTGATATCTTCGTCGCCGTTGACACGCCGCTGGCCATACGACAGATGCGCGCGTTGGTGATGTCAAAGCTCGCCATCGAAGATTCGCGCCTGGTGTCTCTGGATGCCAGCCTGCCCAGCGCCGGCGAAGACACGCCGCTGCCGCGACTCGACCTGCCTGATGAGCGCCCGACGCCGCTCGACACGCTCCTGGCGAAAGAGGCGCAGCGCGACATCGAACGAATTGTCGATACGCTTTTGAAGAAGATGCGAGAAGCCGTTCGCAATAAGCCGACTCGTTTTCAGAAGCTCGTCCACATCGCGTGGCGCTGTTATTTCGATCCGGCCTCGCCGTCGCAAGGCGCTATCGCCCGCGAATTGCAGATTTCAGATTCGCTGGTCAGCCACTACCGCGCCATCTTCGATTCCTTTGTGCAGAACCTGAACCTTTGTATAGATGATTACATTCTGCTCAACAGCGTGCTCAACCATCGGCTGGCGGCGCTCAAGTCCGATGGCGGCGAGTTATTGCCGAAGACGCCGCGCGCCAAACGGCAGCGCAAAGAGCCGCTGCCTCTGCCCGCCGTCGAAGTCGCTGTGTCTATGACAATGGTAGCATCAAGCGGGTCTTACAGCAGGTGAGAAACAAGAAGTCTGGAGCCTGAAGTCTGGAGTCTGAAATCGACAAGGTCCGTTGTAGCTCACATCCAGTTCGGACGGTTGACTCCAGACTCCAAACATCCAGACTCGTGATTGTTTAATTGGCTCGCGGGTCTATCAAGACTCTCAGCGTTTGTGTCGTACTCTTATTTCCGACCGTCAGCTTCACCGTATAAGTTCCGGGGAGGACGCTTGTCGCTCGCCTGCCGAACGATCCACCGCCCGGCCCACGCCCTTCTGCTTGCGGTGTCGGTCGCAGGTCCCAGACCCAGCGATGCATCCCCGCCGTCGTGGCAAGCTGTGCCGGCGTTGGTCGCCACGACGCCGGAAACTCAAGCGTGTCGGGATTAATCGCCGTTGGTTTGTCTTCGCTCGAATAGCGGCGAATGGTTGAACCCGCCGGGTCGAGTATCTCAATCACCACAGGCGCGCTTGCCGAAGCCTTCAAATAATAATCAACAATCGCGCCATAGGGCGGGTTTTCCGCCAGCGGCTCGTCACGCGGTTTCGGCGTGCCGTATTCGCCCGGCGGCGGGATGATGACCGCATCCGCCGGGCGGAAAAGGTAGGCATCCGAGTGCATCACTTCGTCGCTGAGCTGGCGCAGCGGCGTGATATTATCCAGCACCCAAAAGCCGCGCCCGTGTGTGGCGACGATCAAGTCATCTCCGTGTATGGCCAGATCGCGCATCGAGCAAGCCGGCAAGTTGAGCTGCAAGGATTGCCAGTGATCGCCATCATCGAATGACACAAAGACGCCAAGCTCTGTGCCGGCAAAGAGCAAGCCGCGCCGCTGCGGGTCTTCCTTGATCGTTTGCAGATAAACCCCTGCGGGTAATCCGGCGGTGATCTTCTGCCACGATTTGCCGCCGTCGCGCGTGCGATAGATGTGCGGTTCGTAATCTTCAAGACGGTGGCGATCAATGGCCGCATAAGCTTCATTCACGTCAAAGTGCGAAGCCTCCATCATCACAACCTTACTCCATGGCGTGAGCGCCGGCGGCGTGACATTCTGCCAGGTCTTGCCGTCGTCGTTGCTCATCTGTATGAGGCCATCGTCGGTCCCAACCCAGACGAGCGGCGCGCGCAAAGGCGAGGGCGCGATGGTGTAGATGACGCCGCGCCGCTTGCTTTCCGGCGCATCTGCGGCGGTCGCTTCGTCGAGATTGGGCGGCACGCCCGGCTCTTCGCGGGTCAGGTCGGGGCTGACCTGCGCCCAACTCTCGCCGCCGTTCGTTGTCTTGAAGAGGAACTGGTTGCTGAAGTAGAGCGCGTGCGGGTCGGCTTGCGAGAAGACCAGCGGCAGCGTCCACGTATGCCGCGCCGGCACGGTCATCGCGCGCTCTGGCGATACATTTTTTGATTCGCCCGTCACAACGTTGCAGCGTGTGACTACATCGCCAAAAAGAATTTCAGGATGCAGCGGGTCCGGCGCTGTGTAACCTGATTCACCGCCCGCGCATACCGGCGTCCAGTCGTGCATCGAGATTTCCGCGTGAGCGCTGCGCGTTGGGATGCCGACCGCGCCGCTGTCCTGTTGCGCGCCCGTCACCCAGTAAGGAAAACGATTGTCCGCCGCGACGTGATAAAGCTGCGCGGTCGATTGGTTATACCAGGAACTCCAAGTGGCCGCGCCATCTTCGCTGACGACCGCGCCCTGATCGCTGGCAAGTATCATTCGCTTCGGGTCGTCGGGATAGATCCAAAGCTGATGGTAATCATCACCGCCGGGCGCACCCTTGATCGCTGTCCACGTCTTGCCCGCGTCGGTCGAGCGGTAGACTGAAGTGTTCGACACATAAACGGTATCGGCGTTCCTGGGGTCAGCGACGGCCTTGCAGAAATACCAGCCGCGCCCCCAGAGCCGCTTGTCGTTCGACATCAACGTCCACGTCGCGCCAGCGTCATCTGTGCGGTAGAGGCCGCCGTCTTTCGCATCGACTATGGCGTAGATGCGATTGCGGTTGGCCGGTGACGCTGCCAGCCCTATGCGCCCAACCCGTTCGGTTGGAAGCCCTCTGGTAAGCGCCTGCCAGGTCGCGCCGCCATCGATTGATTTGAAGATGCCGCTGCCCGGCCCGTACGACGGCGGATAGATGCTCCAGGGTGGGCGGCGGCTATTCCATAATGTGGCATAAACCACACGCGAATCCTGAGGGTCGAAGGCCAGGTCAATTGCGCCGACGTTGTCATTCTTGAATAGGACTTTCTCCCAGGTCGCGCCGCCGTCGCGTGTGCGAAAGACGCCGCGCTCGGCATTCGGGCCGTAAGCGTGGCCGAGCGCGGCGACGAAAGCCGTGCTCGGGTTCTTCGGATCAATCAGCACGCGCCCGATCTGTCGCGTGTCGTTAAGGCCGATGTGCTTCCACGTCTTGCCCGCATCGGTAGACTTATACATCCCGTTGCCATAAGAAATCTGCGACCGCATATCGGCTTCGCCGCTGCCGACATAGACCGTATTCGGATCAGAAGGGGCCACGGCGATTGCACCGATGGAGGCGATAGGCTGAGAGTCGGATACGGGTGTCCACGTGCGCCCAGAGTTGGTCGTCTTCCAGACGCCGCCGCCGACTGAGCCGAAATAGAAGGTCGTCGGCTGGCCCTGTACGCCAGCGACCGCGTTGACACGACCCCCGCGAAAGGGGCCTATATTGCGCCATCGCAGGCCCGCATAACCGCTGGAGTCAACCTGCTGCGCAAAGACCGGCAGCGCGCCTATCAAGACCAGCAGCGCGTACATTATGATCGTGATGCGCTTTTTGTTGCGCGCGATTCTAAGCATATCTGCCTCCGGGCTGAACATTGTCCAACCAAAGATACACAACTCTCAGCCATATCTCGAACGCACGAGCCATTTCTCAATCGATGTAGCCCGACTCAGACGTATGCACTAAGCCGCAGTCTCGCGCACGCCAAGAGCAGAGGAACATTGCAGGCCAAGCCTTGATACGCAACACCAATCAGAGGTGACTGAAAGTCAGAGAAAGGCTCGCCTCCACTCTTTCTACACTTCTCAGTCACCTCTGAAGCCCTGAGTCTGATAACCTACCTTCTATTCCCATCAACACGCCTTTATAAAACCTCTATGAATCTCCTCACAGCAAGCTGATCCGGATTGCCTTACCCGCTTCAGATTCAACCTGAAGCGCCCTGACCCTTCAAACCCATCTTGCTCTCGCACACGACGAGGTTATCAGACTCTTGGTCTGGTTGGCGCTTAGTGGTTTGCAGTTCAAGGACGAAACAACCGCGCCGCTCCGAATCTATTGATCGCCGTCGAGTCTGCCATCATTGTTTTGGTCTATCCCTAACCGGCGTCCGTCGCCAACGGGAACACCCGTGAAAGTCAGCTCGCCGCCGGCCTTCGCTGCTTGCACTAGCTCCTCCCAACTCAGCGGCGCATCGCTCTGACGGTCCGGCTGTAAATGCCCCGCTCCGACGTAGACGAAGCCGCGCCGGCTGCCCCCGTATATTCCCTTCACCACCAGATCGCAGTTGCCAGCGTCAGCCTGCGCCATCAGCAAACGCAGGCGCTCGGCGGCGGCCACCGAATCGGGGGTCTCGCTATTGAGAGTGACTTGGAGACCGACCGCCGGCGCGATGCCGCTGTCAAATGCCATCACGAACGCGGCCACGTCGCGGCGGTCGTCATCATTCCTGAACCTGAAGACAGGCAGGCGCAGGAAGTCGAGCAGCGTCGCCACCGAGCCATCGTGAATGAAGCCGAAGCCGGAAAGCGGTTTGCCGCTCTCGTTCAACATACCGACTTTTTGATAGAGGCCGCGCAACTGCGGCACTTTGAAATCCTGCGTTTCCTGCAACACCAGCCCCGGAATAATCAAGTTGTTCGTGCCCGGTCGGAAGCCCGGAAACGCGTTGTGACATGCATTACAAGTCAACAGGCCGGCATCGAGCGGGCTGTTGTTGTAGAGTTGCTGGCCACGCTCGGCGTTCGGGCCTGACGGCGGGTTCGGCGGGCTGCGATCAAGATTCTGTAGCGGGTTCGGCGGATAGGTCAACGATTGCACAAAGGCCGTGAACGAAGCCATCTCATTGTCATTAAGCTGGCGCGGCCCGCCGAGCAGAGACATAAAGGCCGGGTTGAAGTCACTGAACTTCGGGCGGTCGCCGCGCCAGTGCAACGGCTCGTTGCCGGTGATGCCGCGTAGCGATTGCGTCGTCATCGGCCCTTTCATCGGGTGAAAGATGGACGAGATTAACCCGGCTGCGGCGATGAGACTGCCGCGCGGATTGCCCAGGTCCCACGCCAGCCCGTCGCGGTGGCCATTGAAATGACAGCTCGCGCAGGCTAAATCGCCGTGCGCCGACAGGCTCGCGTCATAAAGAAACCGGCGGCCATCACGAACCACCTGAGGCTCAGGGTTAAAGCCCAGTTCGACAGCTCTCACTTCGGCCCTCGCTCGCAGGTCAACAGTGCTTACGGTCTGGTCGAATCGGTTGAGCACATAGAGCCGCTGCCGCGCTTCATCCACGGCCAGTCCAGTCGGCCCCTGCCCGACGTTGATTCGGCCTTGTACGTCGCCCGCCGCATTAACAACGCCAACCTTGGCCGAACCCATTGCGGCAACGTAGAGCGTGCCGTCAGCGCCGCGCGCGACATCGGCAGGCAGGGCGAGGCTCAAGCGCCGCTCTGAGTCCGAGCCTTCGGCGATGTCGAGGTTGATGTGCGGATTGAGATCGCTGTTGCGCACGCGCGGCGAGCCTGCGGCGAAGTCAACGAGAGCAATGCGCGTGCTGGCGAAGCGCCCGCTCAGGTTCGGCTCGAAACGCACTTCGTTGTGTGCTTCGGTGTTGACGACATAGAGACGGTTCGTCGCCGGGTCGAGCACGCTGTTGCCAACCGCTGTGCCGACGCCGCTGACTTCGGCTTGAATCTGCGGCGTCGTGCCCGCTGCGTTCACCACGACGAGGTCAACGTCGGCGAGCGTAAAGGGAATGAACTGGCCCCACTTCGTGTTGCCGCGCTGATCGGCCCAGCCCGCGCCGTTCCATTTGACAATTAATCCGACGTTCGGCGCGGGCGGCAGTTTCTTTCCCATCTTCGGCGTCGGCTTGGGCAAGCCACCGCCGTCCTGCACCTGCTTCGCGCTGACGACGGTGGTCTGGTTGCCCGATTCAAAGACTGAGACGAAGACACGGCTGCCCGTTGCGTCGGTGGTCAGCGCGCGCGGCTGCTTGCCGTTGATCGAAATGATCTGCGGCGCATTGGCGGGCGCATCGGCATCATAGACTCTCAACTGGTTCAAGCCTGAGACACAAACGAAAGCCTTCTCGCGCTGCGCCCCGGCAAAGACGACATCGGTCGGCTCGTCGCCTACGTCAATGGTTCGCGTGACGTTGCCGGTTGTAAGATTGACCACACTGATCGAATCCGACAGCCAGTTCGTCACCCACGCCTCGTGGTCCGAGCGCGCGACGACGCTGACCGGCTCAAGCCCGACAGAAATCTCGGCAGCCAGCGTCGGCAAATCGCCGGTCAGGTCGAAGACGCAGAGGCGCGCGCCCGGCGAATTGACCGCCAACAAGCGTGTGCCATCGGGCGTCAGCGCCAGCGGGTGAACCTGCGGACTCTCGAAGTTCTTGAAGGCTCCGGCCTGTGTCTGGGCAGCCACTCGTTTCGGCGGCGAACCACCAAAGAGCAACGCAATGGCACCGATTATAACGACAATGACCAGCCGCTTGAGGCGACTCGACGACATACGGATTGACCGCATCATAAAAACCTCTTCGGCAAACGCGGCGAATGTGCCCACTCAGCCGCGAACGATTGAGAGCGTCGTTGTTGGCGCAGAAAAAGCCTGAAATCGGCTGGATTACTATATGAAACCGCGCCGTCAACGTCAACGAATCTCGCTGTGTTAGAGCACGCCGTAATAGCGCGCCATCCAGTAAGGCAGGATGTAGTCGATGCCTGCGGATTCAATCGTTCCTGCCCCGCCGCCGACCAGATCGAAGGGATTACGCTGCCACAGAAAATCGGTCGGCACACGATCTTTCACCGCGACGGGGTCGCACGCGCGCGAGCTGCCACAGAGCCGGTAATTGGCCCGGTTGTCTACGAACACATCGCGGCGCGAGCGCTTCAACCATTCCTCAAGCAAACGGCGCGTCTCGCTGTCGCGGTCATCATCGAGGCCATTCAGCGCGCAGTCAACCATGTTGAAGTGGGCGTTGCCGTGAGCGGCGAGCGCCCGCCGCATCACTTTATAAGCTTTCAGATAACGCTTGCGATATTTGGGCGAATCCTCAAGCCGTATGAGGTTGTAGAGGTTGATGTGATCAATATTGAATTTGAAGTATGAGCCGTAGGCGTCCAGACTTTCAAACGAGATGGGCGTGATCACGGTCGCGCCAACCTGCGCCCGGTAACGATCATAGACCGAGGCGAATCGTTCGGGGTTGACGTGGCGGCCCACCTGTAGAAAGCTCAACTGCTGATCCGCTCGTCCTAGAAAGATCGTGCTGACGGAAAAGTCAGGCATCACAACGGCCCAGTTGCGGCTCAATAGATAATTCAACAACGCGGTGACTTCGGTTTGAATAAAGGCGCGCACCGACGGCTCGTCAACCATGTCATAAGCGACGCCGAGGCCGAAGAAGACGCCCGAATATTGATCGCGCGATGTTTCGCCGACCCACAGATAACTGTGTCCATCCACCGTGCCACCGTAGATGCCGTGGCCTGCTTCTTCGTGCGTGATCGAGGACGCGAAGGCCCAGCCGGGCGGCACCAGGCAGCGCGCCAGCAGGTTGTTCCCCGTGACGACACGCAACGCGCGTATGCCGTCAAGCGCCTTCCAGACGTTGGCGAGCGCGTCGGGCGACGCGGTCACTTTATAGCGGAAGGCTTCGGCGGCCAGGTAATGGCCCGTCCATATGGCCGAATCGCCGCCGCGTGTATAGCTAACAATCTCATTGCTCGAAGGCGACGCGAAGATCGGATCAATGATAGTGCCGTTCGGCATATGCCGCTGCTGTATGCTCTGCGAGATGGCGACGGCGTCTGCCTCTGCGCCTCTGGCCGGGACGGCAGCCATAGCCGAGATGATAAACAAGATGACCAACGAACGTATGCAATGGCAATTCACCTGAAGCCCCCTTGCTCGATTTCTTGTTCGAGACACACGATGGCCTGCACCTTAATGGTGGATCGAGGCAGTCCGCCGACTCGTCGTGCGAAAGCGTCGTCTGACCTTTAGCGATGGACAGCAATCCGGCTGGCAGCGCGATATTATCAACCGCTTAATCCGGCTGTCCATACGAACGGCTCGCTTCCGGCATCATGGATTGAAGGCGAGCCGCGCAGCGTGTAGACTGACGGTGTAGACCAATCAGGAGCAACATCAGAGATGGGCGCAACTAAACAGATGACGATGATGAAGGACAGAGGCTGGACACCGGCCTTGATAAAGATGCTGCGCGGCAAGCGCACACAGGCCGATTTCGGCACGCTGATTGGCGTGCCGAAGAATACCGTCTATCGCTGGGAGTCCGGCATGGTCAGGCCCGACGCGAGGAATGAGCACAAGCTTTCGGCGCTCGCCCGCCGCGAAGGCTTCCTGCACGACTGGCAGCTCGCAGGCTCACTTGAAGTCATCGGCGACGTAGAAGCCGGGTCAAGAAAAATCGGCGAGGCGTTCAAGCGATCTGTGGCGCGCTCGGCAAAACAGTTGAAGGCGTGAGCCGAACGATGAGCGTCTATGTCACCGACACGCACCCGCTGATCTGGTACGCCGCGAATCAGCAATCGAAGCTCTCACGGAAGGCATTGCGCCTGTTTGAAAAGGCTTGGGTGAACGAGGCGTTTATCTATGTCCCGGCTGTCGCGCTGTGGGAGGTCTCGCTGTTAATCAAAGCCGGGCAGATTCGTCTATCGCAGCCCTTCGAGCAGTGGGCGGCGGCTCTGGCCAGCAAGCCGGGCTTTGAGATTGCTGCACTTGATGAGACCGTGCTGCAAACCTCTCTGAACGTCCACATCAATGACGACCCGTTTGACGAAGTGATCGTCGCAACGGCGCTGACGCTGAACTTGCCGCTGATTACCAAAGACGTGGCTATCAGTGATTCGGGACTGGTAGAAGTGATCTGGTAAGCGCGCCGGGCATCCCCGATTACTGAATCGAAGATGCCCGACTGTGTTGATGCGGGAGGTGCGAATCAGTGGTGCTTGATGTTGGCCTGCTGTTTCTTGCACGCCTGCGAACTGGGGTCTTCGCAGACTTGAAGCAACTGCATCATGCCGCGATCTTCGTGGGCGAGGATGTGGCAGTGCTGCACGTACAGGCCCGTGAAATCAACGAAGCGGCTGCGCATAACGAAGTAGCCCGGCGTTTGCGCGTAACCGCCCGGCCCCAGGATCACCCCATTTGCATTCTTCAGGGCGATGGGGATGGCGAAGTTATCCCACCATACTGCCGGCCCGATGACGTACTCCTTCGTGTCGCCCCACTTTTGCTTGGCGGCGTCTGCCTCCGCCTGATTGGCGACGATGCGAGTCGGCTTGGGATTATTGTTCGGGTCGAAGATCTCGATGATCTGGAATGGGTTGACGTGAATGTGGAATGGATGTGGAACCGAGGTCAGGTTGACCATGGTCCACTCCTCTGCCGTGCCCAGCTTCATCACCTCATTGACGACGCCATTGGTGAACTGCCGGCCATTGATGGTGTAGAAGGGGGCTTGGTTATCGGCGTTGCGGCCCGGCCCTTGGCGGCCCGGCTCCCAGCCGTAGATGATGGCGCGCTTCTTGGTGATTTCGCTTTCGGCGATGTTGTTGAGGTAATGCGGCATTTGCGGGAATTGCGCCTGAGTCGGGAACGTCATCGGCATGGCGCTTCCTGAAACCTGAACAAACGCCAGCGGCGCTTGCGCCGTGCCGAAGACATACATGCCCTGCGTGGTCGGAGCTTGAACGAGCGCATCCACTCGATTGGCCGGCGCCATGTTGATCGTCTTGTTGTTGAAGCTGTTGTAATTCACCGGATCAAGCTGAACGCCGTCCTGAGCCGTCTGCTTGAATACCGGCGGCGCGACTGCCTGGTTGCATGAGTCGAACTGGAAGTTGACCGCTTTCTGCACGCAAGCGTTTACCACGCGCCAAAGTTGAATCTGGCCCGGCCTCATCGTAATCAGCGGGGTAACCTGCCCGTTGACCACAACGGGCGCTGCGCCGGCTCCCGACGTGAGCAGATTGTTGACAGCGGTAATCTGCTGCAAGACCAGAACCACTTGCTGAAGCTGGTTATTGTAAACGCTCCTCAGGACACCATCGTAGCCGGTCGGGCTATTGTCCTCGATGATGAAAGCGCCAGACAGCCCGTTAAACATATTGATGGCCGTCGAGCCATGTTTGTGCGAGTGATACCAGTGCGTGCCCGGCGCTTGCCCCATCTTCACGCCACTCGCCGAACCGTCGTAGCGCGGAATCTTGAAGCTATACGGATAAGCGCCGACGTAATACTGCGGCCACTGGTTATTCTGAATCTCTTTATAATTAACCGGCCACAACTGAAGAGGAGGAGGCAGGCCGCGCCCGTTGCCGTAAGGCGCGGTGCTGTCATAAATGCCGACAACGCCTTTATTCGCGCCGCTCGGCCATTGCGCTTGTGGCCCCATCTGCTGATCGCGCCAAGCCTGCGGCAGGTCGCCCCACTGCTTCGGATATTGTCCCTGGTTGCCCTGGTCGAAGATCGGCTGAAAGGCCCTCTGCACGTCGCCGTCTTGCTGCTTCGTGTTCGGCCAGATGTTGACCAGTACGTTGTCGCCGGTTGATGATGGCGAAACGTGCAGCCCGTGGAAGTGTACGTTGGCCGCGCTCGACGCGTGGAAGCAGTTGGGGAAGAGGTCGCCCGTGGTCTGCGGATACCAGTCCTGATCGGTGTTCGTCGTTCCCTCGTCGCATCCCGAAGAGGTGCCGTTCTCACCGTTGAAGGCGGAGGCCGGAAAGTCGCTGACGTTCACCTGATTCATAAAGGAGATCTGCACATTATCACCGAGGTTGCAGCGGAAGGTCGGCCCGGGGCCGGGAGCCGTGCGGTTCTGCGGCGGCCATACTTGCGACGAGTTGAAGGGGTTGTAGCCGGCGTAGTACCGCAGCATGACATTCTTATTTCCTGCCACGGTTGACACGGTGCGGTTACCATTGACTACCTTGAGCACGGCTTGCAGTTTGTTGCCGTTGCTGCGAATCTCGCCGATGGGAATTAATGGCTGACCCGGCGTGCATTGAAGTTGCTGCGCACTGCTCTCAGTGAAGGAGAAGGGCAACAACTCGGCCAGCGCCACGCCTGAGGCAGCGGCTAACGCCTGACGCAGGAACCGGCGACGAGCGGCAAAGGCCTTCGATTTCGTCGTGGCCGGAGCGGATTGTTCATCGTTCTGTATGTTCACGTCCTCATGTTCTGCCATAAGCATCTCCTTACTCTGATTGTTCCACAGCCAACACGCCAGACTCCGCCTGAGTCCCCGTCTTGTGGAGAAGGCAGACGTACGTGAGGGGGTTCGGCCCCGTCGGCTGACTGATGGAAATAGGCGGCGAAAGCTGACCGGGTTGAATGGCCTGGCTCATCCACGCATTCGGCTGTTGCAGGCTTGGCGCAGGCCAGTGTGCGTGGCTATCGTTGTTGATAAAGACGAAGGCTTCGTTCACGTTGAACGTGGACGGGTTGTCGGGGTCATCAGGAAAAACGGCCACAGGCTCCGTAACGGGAGCGCCGGCATTGGAAGTGATGGCGATGTTGTTGAGAATAACCAGCGTGCCTTTCTCGCCGGAGTGGAGAGCGCAAGTATATGGGATGCCCTGCTTGGTCGTCCCGCTCGGCCCGTAGGAAAACGTGTTCGACGTGGCGGCCCCGCCGCCCAGCGGGGTATCAACCGCCGGCGGGACTGGCTTAGTCACCCAGGCATCGGGCGGGCCGCCGACCGGCATCGGCTGGTGCGAGGCTTTCGTATCGTTATTGCGCCAGAAGACCAGATCATTCACCATCACCGTTTTGGTAGATGGCGCGAACTGCGCCGTCTGGGTTGGACTGGGGGTGCTGATCGGATTTATCTCGATGGATAACTGTTGCGCCATGTTGAGTCTCCTTTCGTGATTGCGAACCGTACTTGCGAATGGCAGCCTTTCCGTCCTGGCCGACAATACACACATCCCTTACAAACCAATGCCGACAACGCAGCCGCCACCGACCAGGCGGTGATGCCGGACGGAGCAGCGCGCTAATCAAGGATTCCACCAGGGGTGTGCCCGGTTCAGATAATTCTAAAGAAGGGTCAACCTCAAACCTGAAGGGGAATTCCTGATCCGTCTAAGATTCCTGTTTTGCGAATAACGGCTAAAGACTAATTGGCTTCTACTTGATGCGCGCTGATCATATAGTAATTCATACTGAAAGTCACTAGAAAATCGTCCAAGAACCAAGCGGCACATTGTCCTCGGTTTTTGCAGCGTGCTATAGTTGGCTCCCATTTTGAGGGTCAGCGCGTGCATTCAACAGACAACAACTCAGAACTCTTCGACTGCCAGGCGGCGAGCTTCGATCAACGCGCCGGATTGCCCGTGGCGACCTGCCGCGCCATCGCGCGGGCCGTCATTGAGACCGCACAAGCCGACTCGGACGATTTGATTGTCGAAGTCGGCCCCGGAACCGGCAGCATCGGTCAATGGTTTGACGCGCCGCTGCGTTATGCCGGGATGGATAAGTCCGGCGCGATGCTCAGGCAGTTTCAGGCTCAAGCGAATCGGCCCAGCCCTTGCCATCTGTTGATCCGCGCCGATGCCGGTCAGGTGTGGCCGCTCGCCGATGGCGTTGCGCGCGTCGTCTTCAGTTCGCGGACCTTGCACCTGCTCGACGCCGAGCACATCGCCGCCGAAGTCTTCCGTGTGGCCGCGCCGACAGGCGCAACGCTGATTGTCGGGCGCGTCGAACGCGAGCGCGACAGCCTTCGCTCTCGAATGGCGCGAGCGATGAATGACGGCCTGCGCCGGTATGGCTACGAGGGGCATCGCGGCGAGCAGCGCAATCGCCTGCTCTTTGAAGCGTGTCGCCGTCGCGGCGGGCAGGCGCTCGAAGCCTTGACGGTGGCGCGCTGGAAGACCACCGCCACGCCGCGCCAGTCGCTCGATTCGTGGCGCAGCCTGAAAGGGCTGGGCGGCGTGGCCGTCGCCGCGCCAATCAGAGAGCAGATTCTTGCGGAGCTTGAGCGCTGGGCCGAAGACACGTTCAGCGGACTCGATGCGGCGTTCGCCTCTGAAGAACGTTACACCCTCTGGCCGCTTCGCATTCCGCCTTCGTAATCTACTTTACTTTACACGAACCCGCCGCGCTCAACCCGATGTCGCGCCGGAGACGACCGGCATCGCCTCGCGCAACAATCGCCAGCCAATCACCTGTATGCCCAGCCTCCGCACCCGCTCACGAAGCGCCACGCTCATAAAGGTTTCATAATCGGCGACGCGCTGTTGCCAGTCGTCGCTGATCGCGTGCAGCTCTGGCGTGTCCTGCGCCGGGTGGATCATAAAATAAGTCAGGCCCGGCGGCAGTTGATCGAAGACTTCCATCGCTTGTTGTAGACGCCCCTCGGCAGGCTTGTTGAGGTACATCTCCCGCATATGATCGAAGACCGGCATTCCCTGCTCTTCCCATTCGCTGATGGCTCGCTCGGAAAGAATCTCGACCCACTGCGGTTGCCTGACCATCAACACAGGCAGCCCCTCGTCGAATCCCAATCCGACGTATTCGCCGATCAACTGCGGGTCGAGCGCCGCGAACATATGGCAGTTGAGATGCGTGAGGTCGAGGCCCGCTTGCCTGGCCTGCCTGACCTGTGCGCGCATCTCTGCGCCGATCAACTGCGGGCTGGGCGCTCGCCACATCGACTGATTGCGGTAGAAGTAGCCTTCATCGTCGATCAAGCCCGACGCCGGATCACGAGTCGATAGCGGCCCCCAGCGATAGCCGTCCCACTCGCTAGTCAGCGTCAAGTGAACGCCTATATCAAGCGATGGGCGATTGCGGCAGGCCCGCGCCGCTTCGGCAAACCACGCGCAAGGAACCATCACCGAGCCGGAAGAGAGCAGCCCCGTGTCGATCAGATCGAAAAAGGCCGGCAGCGTCGCCTGACACATTCCTATGTCATCGGCGTTAATGACGACCACGCGATCTGTCGCGCTGAACCCCAGCTTCTTCAAAAAAGGATTATCGCCCATCACAGCACCGCCTCTGATTTGATGGCCTGCATTGTATAAACCGTGTCGCTGACGCGCGCGGCTTTCAGGGGAAATTTCTCTTCGAGCGCGCGAAGGTCATCGAACGTCAGCCGCCAGCGCGGGTCTTCGATCACCCAATCCATTCCGGTCTGTTCAGTGAGAATCAACCCGCCCGGCTTCAGCGACCAGAGGTAATTGTCCAGCATCAAGTAAAAATGAAACTTGCAACAGGCGAAGCTCGCCAGGTTGTTGTCGATGATGAAGTCGTAACGGTTGCGAAGCGTGAGGATGAATTCGCGGCTGTACTTGTTGAGAAAGTATACCGTGTAATTGCTGATGGCCTGCGCTTCGGCCATTCGCTTTTCGTTATCGCTCACGGTCAGCCCATCAATCAAGTTGACGCGGCCCGCGAAGCGACGAGCGAACTGCGAATTCCCTACCCCGACGTGCAGAATGTTTTTGCCATCAAGGGCCATGCGGTCGAGCGCATCTTCGATGCGAGCCTGGTCAACCGTCGTCTCGTCGCGCGTGTGATCTACCCAGATCGGCAGATCGAGCGCGAGGCCAGGCTTTTGGCTCTGGCCGCAGACCTCTGAGCAAGATTCGTAAGGGCTGACGTATCCGGCCATCAACGTCTTCTCCGTTTGTGAATGTTAAGCCTGCGCCTCGCCGTCGCCGGGTTTGCGGGACACGACCAGCCGATAACGCACCAGCTTCTTCAAGTAGAGCCGTTCCAGCGCGAGGCCGCCGATGTAAGCCGACAGCACCGTGCGCGCCGACGTGAGCGGGATCGTTTTGTAGAGCCGCGTGTAGGTCGTCTCGAGCCGATCAAGCAGCGACGCGTCGCGCGGCTGAACCTGCGCCGTCAGGTCGTCTTCGTTTTGCACCTTGAGGCCGGCGCGGTCGAGCGCGTTCCAGTAATCCGCTTGCGTGGCGTAACGCGCGCAGCCCCAGTGATCGCGCAAGGCGCTTGCTTCGCCGGGCGCAGCGGTGTCGAGATTGTCGGTAGCCATATCATCGAGGATGACCATCACGCCGCCGGGCCGCAGGCTCGCCGCCAGATTCGGAATCGTCGTGTTGAGATCACGCGAATGGATGAGCGATTCGATGGCGACGACCGCATCATATGCGCCGGCGACGGGCGCATCATAGCTCTGAAGGTGAAAGCGGCAATGATCGTCGATGCGGCGGCGGCGGGCCTCGCGCCGCGCCACTCGTTGTTGCACGCGGCTCAGCGTCAGCCCGTCATAAGACCCGCCGAGGCGGCTGTGCCAGTGAAAAATCGTGCCGCCGAAGCCGCACCCGGCATCGAGCACCTTCGGGCTGGCCGGCAAACTGGCGGCATCAAGCAGCCGGTTGTTGACGTGTTCAAGCCCCGCCGTCCTTTGCCGCGCGCCTTCGCTGGCCGGCGTCACCGCGAGATGTTTGTGCATCGTGAAGCTGGCGAAGCGGTCACGATAGGCCAGCCAGTTGGCGAGCTGGACGTAGCGCGAAAGCCAGTCGTAATAAGCCGGGATTTCATTATGCGTAATCAACGTTACTTACCCTCCAGCGTGAATTTCCGCTCTTGATCAAACGTGATTGTAGAAAGTCGCGTGCTGCCGCGAAGCTCTCATCCCAGGTCGGGTGAGCCGCGACGTGTTGATAGGCCGCGAGACTCATCTCAATCAGCCGCCCGCGATCTTGATCCAGTTCGCGCAAGTAGCCCGCCAGCATGCCGGCGTCTCCGGGCTGCGTGAGAAACCCGACTTCGCCGTGGCGGACGATCTCGTGCGCGCCGCCCGCCGTCGTCGCAATGACCGGCAGCCCGCACCCCATCGCTTCGAGGTAAGCAATGCCGAGCGCTTCGTAACGCGAGGGCACGACTAGAACGTGGTTGCGGTTGAGATAGCCGGGTATCTCTTCGTTAGGAACCGCGCCGAGCATCTCGACATAATCCGACAGCCCGGCGCTGGCGACCTGCCGGCGGATGCTTTCAGCGTAAGCCGCATGCATCGTCAGGCTGCCGATAGCCATCAGCCTGCACGCGCCGCGCGGAAGTTGACGCATCGCTTCGACCAGCGTGTCGAGACCTTTGCCCGCGAGCACGTTGCCGACAAAGACAATCCGCAATGGGCCGCGCGTTGCGGCTCGCGCCGCGACTTTTGCCAAAGAGGTTTGATGGCGCAGGTGATCGCGGCCCGGATAAGCGACGACGCCGGGAATCTCGCGCCCGGTCAACTGCTCGACGGCTTCGCGCGTCGTCTGAGAATTGAAGATCGCGCCGTCGATGTTTCTAAAGTAGCGGCGCTCGACTGCGCGATAGATTGATTTCGCTGATGCGCTATGCGATTCGCTGCTGCGCAATAGATGAACGAGCGTGATCAGCGGATACTCAACGCGGCGCTTCAACCTCTGGTTCATAGCGAACAGCGAAGGGTGATTCAGCTCATCCTGAATCAGCAAGTCTAGCTCCGCTTTTTGTAATCGATGCAACAGAGAGCGCGAGAGATTATCCATCAAGTGACGGCCATAGTGACGCCACTTCAGCGAAATGATTTCGACGTTATCGCCCTGCTCTCGCAGGTAGGCGACCAGCTTGCGGTCGTAGAGATAGCCGCCCGTCAGCGTATCGAGGTCGCCATAGATCAGCAGTCCGACGCGCATTAATCACCCTGCCTGTAGGCCGCCCACGCGCACTCGTCTTCCCACATCTTGACGGTGATGGCGCTCAAGTTCGGCGACTGAATTCGCCGGGCGAGGCTTTGACAAAAGATGCGCGCGAAATGTTCGAGGCTGGGATTCAAGCCTTGAAACTCCGGCAGTTCGTTCAACGACCGCTTGCCAAAGTAATCCGACAAGTATTCGAGTTGCGCTTTGATCTCGACGATGTCAACCAGATAGCCATGCCGGTCGAGGGTTGCGCCTTCGAGCTGGACTTCGACCTGATAATCGTGCGAATGCGGTTGATTCTCTGCGCCCCAATCGCCGCCGATCAGGAAGTGTTCGGCGGTGAAGCCGCGTTTAACCGACACGCTATACATCGAGCCTTTATCCCCTTACCTGTGGTTCAACGTTATTGGCCGTCGCAAGTGAGCAGGACTTGAATCGCTTCGTCCGGGCGCTCGTCGAGCAACGCGTAAGCCTTCGCCGCTTCGTGCAGCGGGAAACGATGCGTGATGAGGTGCGCGGGCCGTATCTGCTCAAGCATCTGCCAGGCGACTTGCAGACGGCGCGGCTTGTCCCAGCGACTCTTGCACTCGTTCGAGATGGTGCTGACCTGACTGCTGATGAGCCGAATGCGGCTGCGGTGAAAGCGCCCGCCCAGGTCCAGACTGACGCGGTTCTGCCCGTACCACGAGCCAATGACGACGCGGCCATTCGAGCCGGTCATCTCGATGGCTTGATCTAATGCCGAGGGGTTGCCGGATAACTCGTAGGTCAGATCGGTCCCGGCGTACGGGCCATCGTTTTCAAACAAGGCGGCTAATTGAGAAACCGCTTCCGCCGCTTCCGGGTCGAGGCTCGTGTGCGCGCCCATCGCCAGGGATTTCCTGCGTCGTAACGAATGCTTGTCGAATGTAATTAAGCTCGCTAAAGGGAAGCGTGCGAGCAAAGCGGTCGTGAGCAATCCGATGATCCCCTGTCCGAAGACGGCCACCCGCTCGCCGATCAATGGCTGGCCATCCATCAACAGATTCACACAGGTTTCCATCACCGGCAACAACGCAGCCTCTTCAGGCGAGAGGCCGGCGGGCACAGGCATCAATTCGGTGGTCGGACTGAGGAAATGACTGGCGTGCGGTTGGAATGCGAATACGGTTTTGCCAAGCCACTCGCCGGCCACACCATCACCGAGCGCGACGACCTGACCGGCGGCGGCATAGCCATATTTCAAAGGAAAACTGAACTGCCCGGCCAGCGCCGGCAGCGTCTCGTCTACGCTGAGGCCGTGCGGCATCTGGCCGCGATAGATCAAACGCTCGGTCCCGGCGCTAATCGCCGACACCTGTGTGCGGACCAGGACTTCGCCGGCGGCAGGCGCAGGCATAGCCTCTTCGCGCACGCTCACGTCATAGGGCGCATTAAAGGTGAGAGCCAGCCGCTTCTCCGGGCGCGTCGGTTTGGCTCGCTTGTGAAAGCCGTTGCCATTCTCTTTTGAGACAGCCGGCGCGGCGTCGAGGGTCAACAGGTGGCGCATCCGTTTCGCTTTGGTCAACAGGTAAGCCGCGTTCTCAGAGTTGACGCCCGATTGCAAAGGGACGCGCGCACTGACGGCAATGCCGGCCCGCTCCAGCCCTTCGGTCTTCAAGGGATTGTTGGTCAGCAGCCGCACCGATTGAATGCCGAGTTGCTTGAGGATCAGGGCCGCGACCGTGTAATCGCGTTCATCGGCCCGGTGGCCTAAGAGCAGGTTGGCTTCGACGGTATCATATCCTTCATCCTGAAGATTGTAGGCGCGCAGCTTGCTCAGCAGCCCGATGCCGCGCCCTTCCTGTCGCAGGTAGACAACGATGCCCTGCCCTTCCTCGGCAATAAGCTCCAGGGCACGGCTCAACTGCGGACCACAATCACAGCGCAGCGAACCGAGCACGTCGCCGGTGAAGCACTCGGAATGCACGCGCACCAGCACGTCCTGTTGCGCTTCAATTGGGCCAATGAGAAGGGCGAGATGTTCTTTGTTGTCGAGGTTGCTGGTGTAGAGGCGTAGCTGAGACGGGCCGAGCGGCGTCGGGATACGCGCAGATGTCATGTGAGTTACTGTTTGAATCACCGTCACTTCGTCCATCGCTACCTTTGCCCCCTTACAGCAAACCGCTCTTGCTCGTTGTTAGCGCCGCCTGCGAATGCGCAACGCGCTCGCGGTCACTCTTCTTTCCAGGCGCAGGCCCACAGCCCGCCGCGCAGCGCCGCAATGCGCAGAAGTCTGCCAACCCAATCCAGTCCATCGCAGATTGCCGCGCACGTTGCCGGCATATCGCCCTTCGGAACGAAAGTCCAGCAGCCTACCTCTACGCGAGAGAACCCCGACTCGGTAAGCATTCGCGCCAGCTCATCACCTTTGAGGAACCGATCTGTAGAAAGGTGTCGGGTCTCTAATCCAAACAGCGGCGCGAGCCGTCGATACCAGACGTAGCCGCCGTTGACCGTGAGGCAGAAGAATCGCCCGCCCGGCTTGAGCACACGGCGGACGTTTGCCGCCACCGCCGCCTTGTTCAGCATATGCTCGAAAGCGCCAACGCAGAGGGCGAGGTCAACAGAGGCGGCGGCCTGTGTGGCAAGTCGTTCGGCGTCATCGCTGATAAAAGTCAACTCAGCGGGTGCGCTCAAATCGAGCAGGCGCTGTTGCGCGATCTCGATCATCGCCGGCGACAGATCGATCCCGATGCCGCGCCGGATGTCGCTCGAAAGCGCCATAAGGTGGTGGCCATTGCCGCACCCAACATCAAGGACTACGTCATCACGGCGCAACCGCGCGTGTCGCTTGATAAGGCCGACACGATAATCGAGCAGGCGCGCAGGATGGCCGTGCTGCTCGTAGTAGGCGCGGGCGGATCGGTCGAAGAAGTCTCTGATCTCCGCCGTGCTTTGCACCTGTGTTGTGGCTAGTCTCCTGAGCATAAGATGGCGGACCCGTTAGACGTGATAGCGCAGGCTATTGCTTGCGAGCCGTTCGCTGATGAATGACAGCAACTTCCCTTTTGTCTCTGTCAAAGAAAACTTCTGCGCCCAGACAGAGCCGTCTATGCGAACATCGCGGCGCAAGGCTTCATCGACGAGGTCGAGAATGCCGCCTCGCTTTGCGGTGATGTTGCCAAAAACGTTTGGCCGGATGTCGGCCTCATCAAAGCCCCAGTAGTGGCCATTGACGACGCAAGTCGTTGCGCAAGCCATCGCCTCGATCAAGGCCATGCAAAAACTCTCCTTCGGCGAAGCCATCGCGAACAACCGGGCGCGGTTGCAGAGAGCAGCGACCTCTTCAGGTGTTTTCCACGCGCTCGTCGCCGATGGCCGCTTCCTATCGACTGTCGATAGAACGCTCACGTCATCGATATATTCGTTGACCCGGCTAAAATAATCAGGATCGCCGATGCCGCCGACCAGATAGAGCGGCAAGCCATGCCGCTCGTATATGCGCTCTTTATATTCACGAACCAGTTCGAGTTGATTCTTATCAGGATGAATGCGTGCAACGCACAGCACAAACTCTTCTTGCGCGCGCTGCTTGAAGAAGATGTCCGCATTGTAAGAAGCTCCCAGCAGCAACAGCCCATCATTTGGGTTGGTGGTGCGATGCGCCATAATGCCTTTGAACAGGCGGTCGGGCAAGTCCTCACGTGGGTGCGTATCCGTCAAGCAGAATGCCGGAATCCGGCGGGCGAGCCGTTGCGTAAACTCATTGCTCTTGAAGCCGATGAACAAAGCGAACTCAAATGAGTGGCTGAATATCTCATTGAAGGTTCCAGCGCTCGCCACCTGTTCATCCTGATGAAAAAGCGCAAGCGGCTGCCAACTGTCTGAATCCGTCAAAAGAAAATAGACATCAAAATCGGCTAGGAGGTTGTATTGGTAGTCGACAATGAGCCGCTCACATCCGCTCGTCACGACCGGATATGGATTGGCGGAGGAGACGATCAGCGCCTTTTTCTTCATGCCGTGTAGGATGCAGGTGACTTAAATCACGTTCGGAACAACAAGAGCTATCCGTCCCAACGATTGGCTTTCAGCAATATTCAACCTGTAAATGGTCAGACGGAGGAATAAGTCAACTGGCTACTCTGTACTTCGCCGGCAGTATATTACACTCGGTATCGGAAGTCACTAAGAAATCTAAGCCCGCTGATCTGATCCGGGTTAGGGCTACTATGCAGCTTCTACACGTTGCGTAGAAGATAGGATTATGGCTTGTTGGCCTCGTAGGGGGTAATTCCGCTTTCGATGCGGAGTATTCCGTCGCGCCGGCCATTGCAGCAGGCAACATTGAGGCTCTCACAGCAGCGGCGGAGCGCCTTCTCAGTAACGTAATAGCGAATCTTCAAGCGGGCGCGAATCGGGAGAATAAGCGGCTCAGTGACATAGGATTGATTGACTTTGAAATCACAGTCAGCGGCATCACGCTCCGCTTGAAAATAGCCACTAAGGACTGCTGTAAAGGGTTATGAAGGACTGACCCGCAACGTTAAACTGGGGGAGCAACCTAAGAATCTTTACGTCCGAACGTTCTGGAGGCGTGCCGTTATTCGCTCGCTGTGTTTGTCTTTCCTGATAGCAATTCTTTGCACGTAGACGCGGGTGGTCGAAATATTCTTATGACCGAGGGCATCCATTGTTTCGGTCAGCGATCCTGTGTCTTCCGCCACCATACGGGCGAAGGTGTGCCGAGTCTGGTGCAAGTTGATGTGGTCAATCCCTGCCTGCTTGGCGTACTTCTGTAGATTCTTAACGAAGGCATGCGAAGTCAGTTGCTCGCCGGGCTTGCCGGCCCGGTCGTGTCGCGTCCAGATCGGACTATCGGTCTTCAAGGCATAAGCCCGCCCGCAGGCTTCTAAGTAATCCATCAACGCCTGCCGGGCGCGCGGCTCGCGCAACTCACGGCCCACGTAATCGCCGCCTTTGATCTTTGCCAGGATGACCATGCTATCTGGCTTCAACCGAATGTCCGTGCCGCGCAGCGAAATGATCTCCTGGCGTCGCATGCCGGTCAGCACATAAAAGAGCAGCAGCGCGTAGTCGCGCTTGCCGACGATGTCGTCGCTCCCTGCCCTGGCTCTGACAGTCTCGATCAGCGTCTGGAGTTGATCGTCTTCAAGCGACTTGGCGCTCTTGGTCTGGTACGCCTTGGGCGCTTTAGGCCGGGCCAGCCGCACGGGATTGTCGCGGATGACCTCTTGCAACTCTGGGGCAGCCATCGCCCAGGTGTAAAAAGATGAGAGTCGCGAGATCTTCCAGTAGACGGTAGCGGGCTTGAGCCCTGCGGCTTCGAGCACTGCCTGCCAAGCTTTGACATCTGACGGCCTGACTTCGGCGGGATGCTTCTCCGCAAAGGCGAAGAAGTCGGCGATGGCGCGCTGCTTATCGCGCAACAGGTCGGCTCTACGGGAACTGCTAGCGTCGGTGGTAGCGTCGGCCCAGAGCGCGATGGCGTTGCGTAGGGCGGCTGAATCCGCGATTCGGACGATTGTAAGGCTGTGGTTGATTGGCATGAGCGAATTATACCATGATTACACTTCTCGCTTCGTTGTGTAACCAATTAATTTTCCTGCTGGAGTTTTGCTGTTTCTATGGCTAATATTCTGCGGGTCTGAAACATCCCTTATTCCGGAAGGCTTTTTTCATTATGCGAATCACTCGCCGGCGCAAGCGCCAAACCGATCCATTCGCTTCTCCCGACTGGGTGCGCTCCGTCTTCGCGCAACTGAAAGCCATCTTCCCTCTTTTATCTTCTCTTAAAGAAAAAGATATGATCAGGCTGGCGCGGGCCGTGCGCCACGTCGAGCGCTACTCAGCCACTGACACCCGGCGGGGCCGGCCCTCGCGCTGGCCGCGTGAGGACCTAGTCAGAGTGGGGCTGACGTTCGCCGACCTGCTGCGGCGTGAAACCTCCGGCAGGATGTCGCTCGCAAGCTTTGTAGATCACTATCTCAGGATACTGGATTTCCCGGCGGACGTGCTCGAAGCCCTCTCTAGCAGCAGCGTTAATCTTTTTGAGGCCGAGCAGCTTGCACGAATCAAGCCAGGCCGGCTCGACCTGTCGGCCTCGGAAACGCGCCGCAAGCGCACCGAGATACTTTCAGCGCACCTCAAGAGTCGTGCCTCGGGCGAACGGCTGCGCCAGCGGGTCAACGAATTGCTGGTACTTAGGAAACCGGAGAGTAATCCGTCAGCCCCGGTCAGCAACGCATCAGTGGCATATGAAAACCTGGAAGACTTCGACCCTTATGACAGCACCCACCTGTTCTGGGAAGAGATTAAGCAACTAGGCTTTGCGTTTCGGGATATTAGACGCGAAGACCTGACCGACGAATTGATCGAGGAGCTTTTGCGCGCCACGCAGCCGCTGTGGGCTGTCCTGACGAAGATACAGCGGCGCAGGCAGGTCGAAACCATTAAAATTAGCTTATAGTACCGAGAGAAAGAAACCATTTCAGGCTAGGGTCTAACCCTTTTCGGTTAGAGTCAGAGGTTTTCGTTTAATGGTGAAACTGACAGCTTATCTTCTGGTCTACCCTAATCAATGCTGATCGTTTAATGCTGAAAAATCCCTTTGCCGGAAATAACTATATCAACGCTCCTGCCTCTGTAAAATGCATTGTAATTCAAGGAGATCATACATTGTGAAACGCTGTGAAACGTTTAATATGTCTTCCCCTTTCTCGGATAGCAAGGGCCGTGGACCATTTTCGCTTGCAATCAAATCCACTTCTTGTATCATGCTGCCCTGAAGCTCCCTGCTTTGCCCTTTAATGCCCTATATTGTTTCGTACTTCAAGGAGGGGATGTGAGCCAACAACGATTGACCCGCAGGGACGCCGCGCGGTTCCTGGGGATTGACGAGAAAACCCTTTACCGGCGGGCTAAAGAAGGCTTGATAAAGACTTATGAAGATCCTTTGGACCGTCGCAGGACCCTCTTCGATGTAAAGGATCTCAAGAAGTGGCGTAACCAATCTGCGCGGTCTTTGAATTGATCTTCGGATGTTGCCAGGCTAGAAGATACGTCTTATGACTTTCGGTCATGGGATGTTGCCGGTAGATATGTTCCCAGCGGGAGGAGAAAATGAGGATTATTGCAGTGGCGAATCAAAAAGGTGGCGTTGGCAAGACCACTACTTCTGTGAATCTAGCAGCGGCCTTGGCTGTGGCCGGCTACTCCGTGATGTTGATCGATTGCGACCCACAGGCCAATGCTTCGACTTCGGTCTATGACCGCGAGCAGCTTGGAGTGACGGTGACAGAGGTAGTCTGCCCGCGCTGGGATTACTCGACGCCAAGTCGGCCTGTCCGGTTGCCCTTTGAAACAATTGAAGCAGCAATGTATGAGACGATGCTGCCGAATCTCGACATGATTCCCGCGAATCTGGGCTTGGCGCAGTTTGATCGCGAGCCTGCCACTGTAATTGATCGTCTAGTCGAAGCAGTTCAGCAAGTAGCCCCGCGATACGATTTCGTGATCCTGGACACTCCGCCTAATCTGGGGTTGCTCTTCACGGCTGCACTTAAAGCAGCTACCCACGTGATTATCCCGGTTGCCGCTCAATATCTTCCATTAGAAGGAGTTGGCGATCTATTACTGTCGCTTGAAGAATTGATCGCGCGAGGCAAGTTGACGATTCTTGGTGCCCTCGTCACGCGCTTTAACAATACAAACCTCTCGAAGGAGGCCCGCGCTAAAATCGAAGCAGACCCGACCCTTGGTCCTCGCGCTTTTGCGACAGTAATCACAGAAAACACAAAGCTTGCTGAAGCTCCGGCTTATCACCTTCCTATCCATTTGATCACCCCCGTCACCCCCGGTGTGACGCGAGCCATTCAGCAATTTGATGAACTAATCGGAGAAGTACTTGCGCGGCTCAGCCTGCCGACGACAAAGCCCGACCAGACTATCACCGAAGGAAAGACAGAAAAGACGACCTTGCGAAAGGTAAAGTGAGGAAGAGAAATCTAAATGATAAAACGCGAAAAAGAAGAGAAACCCACAACGCGCATTCCAGGTCCGAAGTCGCGTCGGCCTGTTATACCTGATAGCTTTCAGATCAGTCGGACTATTTCCCCTATGCGGCAGATTCTAAATGAAGCCGAGGGGCGAACTGGGCCAGAACTAGTACTACCACCAAATGAGTTATCATCAGGACAGTCAAATTCAAGTAAAGAAGGAAGCCTTATAGATATCACAGGGCCTTCAATTTTTACAAGGCCTGTAAATAACACAGGGCTTGTAAAATCAGAAAGCCTTACAGATTTTACAAGCCCTGTAAATAATACAAGCCCCGTAAAAACTACCCCTAAAGCCCTTCAAATTACAGGGCCTGTAAAATCTACAAGCCCTGTAGAAAAGAGGGAGGCCGAAGCTCGCAAAAGCCCTGCAGAAATTGCAGCCCTTTCCTATGCGCGACGCCCGGATTATAGCCTCCTTGATGCTCTTCCCGACGTACCAGGGTTTACCCGCACTTTTCACCAGATAAGTGATTATTTGGAGCGTAATCTGACTTCAGCTGAACAGAGCGTTTATCGCCAACTCTATCGGCTCACCTGGGGTTTTGATCGTAGTACAACAACTATAGGGTTTCCAAAACTTGCAGAGCGTGCGGGACTGAGCGAATCGACTGCGCGAACGGCTGCCAAAGGGCTGGAGAGTAAGGGACTGGTTAAGAAATTACGGATGGTGTTTGGCTTAAATCAAGAGCAGGGAATTGAGTGGGAAGTGTACCCGCCGCCTGCGCTTGTCAAACACTTGTCCGCACAAGATTCAAAAAGCAAAAGACCTGTGAAATCTACAGGGCCTGTAAATTCAACAAGCCCTGTAGAATCTGTACCCATGATAGAAAGTGTGTGTGGTACAAAAGAAAAAACACAAACACACACGGCTGATGCCGGTGTGGGGGTGGCTCAATCTCGTTTTTCCTTCTCTGAAAGGAAGCGCTACGCCCGCGACCATGGGCTAGGTCGTGCCTGGATACAAGCTTCAGGTGATGGGCGGGCGGATGAGAATATAGAAGATTACTATCGTGAGCTTGCCGAAATGGAGAAGGAGTTCCGGGAGCGTGCGGCGCGTTTCAGCAACGACAGGGATACAGCGACAGCGAAATCTAATCTTGCTCAGGTGCAATTCTCTGGCACACCAATAAGAGATTTTCTCGAAAGAATCAAAGGACGGGTCAACACGACTAGCTTCCAGACTTGGTTTGCCCCGGTCGAAGAGGTACTAGAGGCGGACCAAGCTATCTGCCTGAGAGTGCCGAACCCCGTTTTCGCTGAATGGATTTCGACGAATTACGCTGATGCTATCGAAGAAGTGCTGGAAGAAACCGGCAGGAAGAACTATCAGATCAAGTTTGAATTCGCACGATCATGAAAGCAGGAAGGCCCGCAGGGTGGCGCATCCTTGCGTCGTGCCATGCTTATCGTCACGACCGGTCTTTGCCGCCCGTTTTGGAGCACTACACTGAAAACGCAATCCCCTTCCGCCGGATGCCTTTGCCAGTCCTGCTGACAAGCTTGGTTACGCTATTCTCAGGGGGAGGCCAATTCCGTTGGCAGATCGTCGCCTTCATAACTTCCGCGCCTGCTCTTCTCGTCTGTTATCTTCTTTTCCTGAGACGAGGCAGCTATTTCAGAAGCATGCGTCTGCTGCTTTTTCTCCTGTGCCGCCAACTCGCTTTGGAATTGGATATCGTTGCTGAGCCATTTTCTAACGTCGGCATAATTCAGCTTCAGCACCAGTGCCGTGTACTTCGCTGTGCAACCCGACACAAGCATCCGTATAGCATCCTGTTGAGATGCAGAAAGCCCGCCTTTATGTAATCTTACTTTCTTTTTATCCATGAGTCATCCCCAATACCAGGGCAGAGATTGCTATTTTGTTTCAATCGGGGCAATAGAGCATACCGGCCCGCACCGTCATCAGTCCTTTGCCCGCTGTCCGCAAAACCTATTGGATTCTACCGGAGGTCAGCGATTAGTTCTTATCCTCAGGCCCGGAATTTGTCAACTGGCGCGAGGCACACGCGCCGAGCCGATTTTTTGCAAACATATTTTTTTGCAAAGCCCCCGGTGTTTGTGGTTTCGGAAACGTTGTGAGATGAATGCCGTTTGCCGTTCCGTGGACTCACGACCAAACTGCAAGAGGTGGAGCAAGAGTCAGGTGCGTCACCCCGCGCACTGATGAGCAACAGACTACGACAACAGCTTCAGCGCACTTCGTAACCCATCGCCGCAGTTGTGCGGGTAAGCCCGCGGCCAACTGCGCGGAAAGCGAGAGAGTCAACTATGCCAAGCTTCAGGCCGCGCACCTTCACCGAGTATCTACAGTTGATCTGGCAGAGAAAGCTGCTGTTTTTTTTGGTCACTTTAGCAATGTTGCTCGCAACATTTGCCATCGTCCGGCGCATTCCCGACCAGTACCAATCAAAGGCTTCGATTGTCATTGCTGGTAGCCAGGACGACCGCGCCGTCACCGCCGCGCGCGTGGTGACGTTGACCGAAAAAGTTTACAGCCGTGATTTCCTTGAGCCGTTGATCCTGCGCCACAACCTTTACCCGAAAGAGGTCGAGCGCGGCGCGATGGAGGCCGCCGTCAGCCGCTTCCGCAAAGACATTAAGGTTGATGCGAAGTACCGTGGCGACTATCCCGAATCGCTGACCATCGCTTACCGCAACTCCAACCCTGAAGCCGCGCAGGCAGTCGCCGCCGACCTCGTCGCCGCTTTCGGTACGATGAATCAGGCTATCGCGGGGCACTTCGATGGCGAAGCCACACAGATCAGCAGTGAGCTTAATCAGCTTGAAGCGCGGCTCGGCCAACTCGGACAACAGCACGCCGTCGTCGCTGCCCGCAGCCGCATCGCGGCGCAATCGCGCGGCTCATTCGATTCGAGCAGGGCACAGCGCCAGGCTGCCGAATCATCCGTCGAAGCGCTCACCGACAAACAGTACGCGCTTCAGCAGCAGATCGCCGAGACCAAGCGGCAGATCGCCGAGCAGGAGAAGCTCGTCAAAGCCGCGCCGCGCGACGTGAAGTCGGGCAGCTCGTACGGCATTTTGCTTGTTCGCAAGGCCGAGCTTGAAGCGCAGCTCAAAGACTACCAGGCGCAGTACACCGACAAAAACCCAAAGGTCGTACAGGCACAGACGCAGATCGCCGAGTTGAATCGCCAGATCACGGCGCTGAAAGCCGGGGAACAAAGTGATGCGGCTCCTGATTCGGCTGAAGCCCGTGAGCTGCGCTCGCTACAACGCGAACTGGCCAACAAGCAGACCGAACTGGGCATCGTCGAGCGCGAGCTGGGCCGCAAACAGCAGAAGCTTGACTCTACGCCGAGCGTCCCGGCCAGCGCGCCTGCGGTTGCCGCCAGCGCGCCGATCACCGACATCGCCAACGAAACGAGCGCGGCCAAGTTGGGCGACCGTTATTCCTACCTCCTGCGACGCCAGGACGATTTGCGACAACTGCGCGGCTCGACCGCCGGACTTGATCCGGGCATCTTCCAGATTGTAGACCGACCGGCTTTGCCGCAAGCGCCGGCTGGACCCGACCGCACCAAGCTGCTCTTGATCGGACTGGTGATCGCGCTTTCGCTCGGACTGCTCGCGGCCATCGCTTCACAAGCGCCGCGCCTCTTTGAAGTGCGCGACGACCGCGACATAGATTATTACCTCGGTGCCCCGGTCATTGCCCTGATCCCCGAATCCTTGACGCCGGCAGAGCGCGGACGCCGACGCACGATGACGCTGGCCAGGCGTGGCTTGTTGTTGTTGCTCGCCCTCGTCCTTGTGCCCGGCTTCATCTTGCTGCTCAACCAGATCGGCCTGTTTCAACTGCTGGCCGGTAAGTGGTAAGCCTGCGCCCAAGGTGGAATGAATTGTGAAATGAGTTACAAACCTGATCAGGGCGGTCACTAGACTGCCGCACCAAGAGCCGGAGAGCCGTAATGGGAAAAGTCTTTAAAGCTTTATCTAAGTCTGAAAGTGAGCAGCCGCAGCCGAGTCTCGCGGCGCTGGTCATCGCTGAAGAGGAGGCCGCCGAGGCCGCCCAGCAGCAGGAGCCGGCGGAATCTACGCGCCGTCGCCTTCACCGTCCCAACATCGAAGCCGTACGCGCTGATCACCAACCTGCCGAGGCTTTCGACTTTATGCACTTCTCGCTCAACGCGCCAGCGACCGACGCGTTCGATAGCGAAGCGCACGCCGCGCCGGCAGCGCGCAGCACAACGAGCGCGCCGGCAAGCGAAGTGATGCTCGACGCGACGCGCGTAGACCCACACCTCGTGACCTTTTATGACTTCGATCCGCGTGCCGCCGAAGAATACAACAAAACCGCCATCACGATGATCTCAGCCGCCGCCGATCAACCTTTGCGTCGTGTGCTGATCGCATCGGCGCAGCACGGCGAAGGCCGCACCTGCGTGGCGTTGAACCTGGCCTGCGCGCTGGCGCAAGCCAAACAGCGCGTGCTCGTCGTTGACACAGACTTGCAGCGCCCATCGCTTCACCGCCTGCTCGGCATCGAAGCCGAGAAAGGCATCGCCGAGGTCGTGCTCAACAACCTGCCGGTCAGCGCGGCGACGATCAACGTCCAGCCTTATGGTTTTCACGTCTTGCCGCTGCGCGAGCGGGTCGAGCACTCTGCCGAGATTCTCGCGTCGCCGGCGTTGCGCGAGGTGTTGAACGAGTGCGAAGCCGATTATGACTTTATGCTCTTTGACTCGTCGCCGCTGCTCGAATCAAAGGATGCGAATCTTTTGATGAAGCTGACGCAGGCGACCGTGATGGTCGTGCGCCCTGGCAAAACCAACGCCGGTCATCTCAGCCGCGCCATCGCGCCGCTGCCCGAAGATAACGTCTTCGGCGTCGTGTTGAACCGCGCGAGCTGAAGGGGATGAGAAAAGAAGGACGCCAGAGTTCTTGAAGCGCGCCTACCCGCGCCCGGACGAACAAGAGAAGGAACAGGGAAGTCTCAACGCCTCATGATGTCAAGCACGCGCTCACGCGCCATCATCATCCTACTGTTTGAAAGCCTGCTCACTTGCCTGTGCGGGGCAGCGGCCATCCGGCTGCGCTTTGGCGCCGAGAGCGCCGAGATGCT
The DNA here is from genome assembly GCA_045807725.1 of Blastocatellia bacterium. Lineage (GTDB taxonomy): Bacteria > Acidobacteriota > Blastocatellia > UBA7656 > UBA7656 > DATENM01. Next base: position 88,300 of record JBJMGV010000027.1, read on the forward strand.
GCGCGGCTTTGGCATCTGGCTCAAGGTCGGCTTGCTGATGCTGGTCGTACAAGGGGCGTTCTACATCTTCGACCTCTACGACTTTCGCCGCATACGCCAGAGCGCGGCGCTCTATATGCGGATCTTTCAAGCCGTGGGCCTGGCCGCCATCGCGCTGTCGGTGATCTTCTACGCCGTGCCGCAGATGATGTTGGGGCGCGGCGTCTTTCTGGTCAGCCTGCTGTTGATGCTGACGTTGATGTCGTGCTGGCGCGTCTTCGTCAACTGGCTGCTCGGCCACCCGCGACTGGCCGAGCGCGTGCTGATCCTCGGCACAGAGCAGACCGCCATCAACCTCGCGCGCGAAGTATTAGAGCGGCCTGAAGTCGGCTATCGCGTCATCGGCTTTGTCGGCGAAGACCCGGCCCTCGTCGGCAAGTCGCTGATCAATCCGAGCGTGATCGGGTTGAGCGACGATCTTGAGCAGATCGTCCACCAGTATCGCCCGGATCGCATCGTCGTGGCGATTGCCGACCGGCGCGGCCATCTGCCGCTCGACCCGTTGCTGCGTCTCAAGCTCGAAGATTCGGTCGCGGTCGAAGAGATGTCGTCCTTTCACGAGCGGCTGACGGGCAAGATCAGCACAGAGATGTTGCGGCCTAGCTGGCTGATCTTCTCAAACAGCTCGCGCCGTCTGCGCCTCTATCGCCAGGCGCGTCGATTGGCCGATGTGGTTTTGGCTACAATTGGCTTCGTGCTGTCGCTGCCGCTGATGGTGGTGACGGCCATTGCCATTAAGCTCGATTCGCGCGGGCCGATCTTTTACACGCAGGAGCGCATCGGCCTGCACAACGAGGTCTTCAAGATTATTAAGTTCCGATCAATGCGCACCGACGCCGAGAAGTTCGGCGCGGTGTGGGCGATGGAAGACGACCCGCGCGTCACTCGCATCGGTCGCCTGATTCGCAAGCTTCGCATTGACGAGCTGCCGCAGTTCATCAACGTCTTACGCGGCGATATGAGCTTCATCGGGCCGCGCCCGGAAAGGCCGATCTTCGTCGAGCAGCTTGAGAAAGAGATTCGCTACTACTCGCAGCGCCATCTGGTGAAGCCTGGGGTGACGGGCTGGGCGCAGATTCGCTACCCGTATGGCGCGTCGGTCGAAGACGCCATCGAGAAGCTGCAATATGATCTCTACTACATTAAAAACCAGTCGCCGGTGCTGGACGCCATCATCATCTTTGAGACGATTCGCATTGTGCTATTCGGCAGAGGAGCGCGCTGAAGCGGCAGCCGCACGGCGCGCAATCAGAGGAGGAGCTATGACAGGAGATGCCTTGAGCTTGTGTCGTTGGCTGAAGTCGTGCGCGCTCGTGCTGGTTGCGAGCGTGCTGCTTGCCGGCGCGGCGTCGGCGCAGGTCAACACGTTGCGGTCGGCTGACGACAAGAACGCGCCGCAGGCCGCTTCGCGGGTCGAACTGGCCCCTGACGCCGACCCGTACTTCAAAAATATCTACCGCGATTTCTTCGAGCACTACAAGATCGGCCCGGCTGACGCGCTGGCCATTCGCGTCGTCGGCCAGCCCGAATACTCGCTCGAAAAAGTGATCGTGTCGCCGGTCGGGCGCGTCTATCACCCGCTGGTCGGCGACGTGGAAGTGGTGGGCCTGACGGTGACGGCGGCGACCGAGAAGCTGCGGCTGGCGCTGGCGGAATACATCCGCGACCCGCGCGTCAGCGTCTCGCTGCTAGAGGCCAACAGCGCCAAGGTCGGCGTCCTCGGCGACGTTTCGCATCCGGGCATCGTGCTGATGGCTCGCCCGATGACGGTGCTTGAAGCCATCGCGGCGGCGGGCGGCGTTACGGACCTCGGCAGCAAGTCGAATATTACCTTGCTGCGCCAGTCGGGCGACGGCTCGATGCACACGATCAAGATCAACCTCAAGCGGGTGATGGAGGCCAAGGCCAGCCCTGAAGAGAACCCGCAGGTGCAGGCCGGCGACACGCTCATCGTGCACGGCAATTTCAAGAAGACCCTGGCGACCATCTCGCAGCTTGCCGGCTTCGGCAGCTTCATGCGCATCATCGCGGGGCAATGAAGGCCGCCCGCCGTGCGTCGCCGGTCGTTCGACTGTGCCTGAGTCCGGGAGGTTTATGTGTTGAATAAATCACAAGTCAACTATGACAGACCTGAGAGTGAACCCGGCGCGGATTTTACCCAAGCGGCGGGGAACCACAACGGCGCGCACGCCGGTCAACGCTTGCGTAAAGCCGACGCGTCGCCCGATCCATTCACGGACCGTTGGAGAAGCCAGATGAAACATAGACGGCTGACCGAGCAGACTCCACTCGCGGTCTTCGTCCAAAACCGCCTCGCCGAGTTGGGAATGAAGCAGTCCGAATTCTGTCGCCTCACGGGATTCGATCAAGGATTGCTGTCGAAGATTCAGAGTTCGATGATCACTAACCTTAGCCTTGAGACGGCGCTGCGCCTGGCGGTCGGGTTGTCAGTGCCGCCTGATGAAATCCTGACGCTCATCGACCGCGAAGACCTGCACGCGCTGATCACGCGAGCTTATTCGAGCAACGCCGGGCCGTCGCCGCCGGGCGATGAAGAGTTGCCCGCGCCCATACAGGAGATCAACCGGCTCGCCCGCCGCGCTTATGATCTTGGCCGCAGCCTGTCGCCGGTCATCGGCGTGCTGGCGCATATGGCCATTATGCGTGGCGACAAGCCCAAGTGCCTGGCGATGGAGATGTCGTCTGAGCGTTGACCGGCGTGCCGGCCCGGTCATTTCAATCCGAAGAGATGCCGCCGGGCGCGACAATCGCGTCACTGCTGAATTGCGTAACGTGGCAGTAATCACATTTGCGCGTCGCTGAACCTGCACGGGCCACCGGCCTGTGCCCTTGAGGATCACCCATGCAGAGCGCCCTGCGCATAGAAGAAAAAGCGAAGGCAGAGGCCGCGCCCGGCGCGCATCGTTTCGCCTTCGCCGGACTGTTCATCTTCACGTTGCTGCTCTACCTGCGGCCCAACGAGATGTTCCCGGAAGTCTTCGGCGATTTCCCGCTGGCCAAGATCGTCGCGCTGGTTTCCTTGCTTGGCTACTTCGGCGCGAAGCTGCTGGCCGGCGAGCCGCTCAGCGTCTTTCCGCTTGAGCTGCGTATGCTGGGCATTATCCTGTTGCTCGGCGTCGCGCTCATCCCCGCCGCCACTTCGCCCGCCGACAGCATCGAGCTGTTGACCGACACGTTCTTAAAAGTCATCGCCATCTTCGTCCTGCTCATCAACCTGATCAACACCCGCGAGCGCCTGCAAAAGATGATGAAGCTCGTGGTCATCTGCGGCTCTGTGCTGGCCCTGTTCGCCGTTGTGAGTTACGTTACAGGCCAGTTCACCGTTGTCACGCGCGGCGATATCGGCACGGTCGTCGGCTTACGAATCACCGGCGTTGTCGGCGGCATCTTCGGCAACCCGAATGATCTGGCAACCAGCCTCGACTTACTTATTCCTTTTGCGGTGGCGCTGGCGTTGCTGCGGCGTGGCGTAGCGCGATTGTTCTATCTAGCCTGCGCCGGACTGCTCGGCCTCGGCGTCGTTCTCACCTTTTCGCGCGGCGGCTTTCTCGGCCTCGCGGCAATGGCCGCCGTGCTGGTCTGGAAGATGGGCCGGCAGAACCGCGCCTTGACCGTCGCGGCGTTTGTCATCATCAGCGGCGTTTTTCTGGTTGCTATGCCGGTTGGCTATTCCAGCCGTATCACGACGATCTTCGACAGCTCGGCTGATTCGACCGGCTCATCCGAGGAACGCAAAGAACTGCTCGAACGGGCAGCGGGCGTCGCCGCCAACCACCTCATCATCGGCGTCGGCATCGGCAACTATCCGGTTTACTCGCTGCACGAACGGCGCGCACATAACTCGTATCTCGAAATCGCTGCCGAACTCGGCGTCGCCGGCCTGATCGCTTACTTGATTATGATCTTCGCGCCGTTGCGGTCGCTGCGCCGCATCGAGCGCGACACGATACGACAGCAAGCCGCCGACTCTGACGACGAGCGCGCGAGAATCACATACTATCTCAGCGCAGCCGTGCAGGCGTCGCTGATTGTCTACATCATCTGTAGCTGCTTCGGCTCGATTCAATACCTCTGGTTCTTGTACTACCCGCTTGCTTACGCCATCTGCCTGCGCCGGATGCACAAGGCCGAAGCCGTGGCGGTTGCCGCTGAGCCGGTCAAAGTCAAGATCGTCGAGAACCGCCCGCACGCCGTGTTGTGGCGGCCTAATCAACGTCGCAAGGCGCTGGCTGCCGGCGAGAGCGGCGAATCGCCTCAGTGACCGTCGCGTGACCATCGAATGAACGGGCCGATGATTATAGCCGAGATTACATTCTTCCTGTCGCTGTTGCTGGTAGCCTATGCCTATGTAGGCTACCCGTTGGTGATCTTCATCGTCAGCCGCCTCTTCTCGCGCCCTGTGCACAAGGCCGACATTACGCCGCGCGTCTCGTTAATCATCACGGCCTATAACGAAGAGCGCGACATCGCCGCCAAGCTCGACAACACGCTGGCGCTCGATTACCCGGTCGATAAGCTGGAGGTCGTCGTCGCCTCGGATTGTTCGAGCGACCACACCGACGACATCGTGCGCGGCTACGCTGGGCGCGGCGTCATTCTGCACCGGCGACCTGAACGATTAGGCAAAAGCGTTGCGCAGAACCACGCCGTCAAGGTGGCGACCGGCGAGATACTGGTCTTCTCTGACGCCACGACGATGTATGCGCCGGACGCCGTGCGGCAGATCGTCCGCAGCTTTGCCGACCCGCAAGTCGGTTGTGTCGCCGGCCAGTTAATCTATGTGGACAACGCCGTGACCGCCGTCGGTCAGGGCTGTCGCTCGTATTGGAACTACGAGAAGCTCATCAAAGAGAGCGAGAGCCGCGCCGGCTCGCTCATCGGCGTCAGCGGCTGCCTGTATGCCGTGCGGCGCAGCAGCTACGCGCGGCTGGCGCTCGATATGAGCAGCGATTTCGTCATCGCCAGCGAGATTCACCTGCAAGAGCTGCGAACCGTCTACGAGCGCGACGCCGTCGCTATGGAAGACACCAACAAGCGCAGCCGCGACGAGTTCCGAATGCGCGTACGTATCATCGAGCAGACCTATAGCGCGCTGCATCGCTATCGCGCGGCGCTGAGTCTCACACGGCATGGCCTGTTCGCCTTTCAGTTGATCTCGCACAAGGTGATGCGTTACGCCGTGCCCGTTTTTCTCATCATTGCATTGGCCGCGAACCTGCCGCTCGCAAGCGAGATGGCGTTCTTCCGATGGACCTTGATGGCTCAAGCCCTGTTCTATCTGGCGGCGGCGGCGGGTTGGTTGGGCGAGCGTATCGGCTTGCGCCTGGGGCCGCTGGCGCTGCCATATTACTTCGCGCTTGCGAATGCCGCCTCGCTCATCGCCTTCGTCCACTTTATGCGCGGCAAGGCCCACGTTCTGTGGGAGCCGATCCGCGAGAAGCGCGCCGCGAGCGGCAATGCTACAGTCATTGCTTCGCAAGAACCCATCGCGCCGCAGTGAAACAGGCTTCCTACTCTGGGGCGTTGTGTAACACCGTGCCCCTGTCTGCCTGCCCCTTTTTGCCACGTCATAAAAATCGCCTCGGCCTTGCTCGATTATGTGTCGAACGCAGGCGGCTTGACGTTCACATCTGCCTGAAAAAGTAAGTTGCCGCCATCAATGACGGCCTCGCGCCACGCCGGCTCGCTCAACGGTCGGCTGGAGAGACGCGCGCGCCGTTCAGCATCCAGCTTGTTTAACTCCCAAAAGAAGGCATAGCCGTTGCAGCTTGTCAGCCCGAGTTTGGCCCTCGTGCATAGCTGTTTCTTCACAGCGCCAGCTTGCTGTAATACCTGACCCGGATTGCAAAGCCATCCACCGATCTTGGCCCGTGTGGATAGCGACCGGCTCAGGCCCGATTGCGGTGCGCTGGTCATGCCCTCACCCATATCAGCGAGGCAGCAATCAACAACCGCTCGCCTTTAAGAAAAAAACACGTGGCTCACGGAAAGAGGAGATCAGGTTGATTTCTGTGCGCCGGGTCGAATTGGGTGAAAAAAAGAATGAAGCGAATTGCCTTTGGCTTTCTGTTGGTTATTTCTGCGCTCCTGATTTCAAGAGAACTTTTCGACGGCAGTCACCTGGCCGCGCTCAACGGCGTCGCCGAAGCGCAATCTAAAATCATCCAGATTATGACCGAGCCAGAGCTGCCGCGTGTCTACCTCGACACGACCTACCCGGTCAGCACCGGCGCGGTGATCAACGTTGCCGCCGGCGGCGATCTGCAAGCCGCGCTCAATCAAGCGCAGCCCGGCGATCAAGTCGTGATCGAAGCCGGCGCGGTCTTCACGGGCAACTTCATTCTGCCGGCCAAGAGCGGCGACGACTGGATCATCATTCGCACGTCCAATCTTTCAGCCCTGCCTGCCGAAGGCACACGCGCCGAAGCCACACACGCGGCGGCTATGCCGAAGATTGTCACGGCCAACACGATGCCCGCGTTGAAGACGGCGACGGCGGCGCATCATTACCGCTTCGTCGGCCTTGAAGTCGGCATCGCACCGAACGCGACGATTAATTATGGCATTCTCGCGCTCGGCGACAGCGGTTCGGCACAGAGCAGCTTGAGCCAGGTTCCGCACGATCTTGTCATCGACCGATGTTACATTCACGGCAACCCGGCGGGCGACGTGTCGCGCGGCGTCGCGTTGAACAGCGCCGCGACTTCGGTCATCGATTCGACGATCACTAACTGTCACGGCGTCGGCTTCGACACACAAGCCATCGGCGGCTGGAACGGCCCCGGCCCATTCAAGATCGTCAACAATCAGTTGGAAGGCGCGGCTGAAAACTTTATGCTTGGCGGTTCTGATCCGAGCATTCCCAACCTCATCTCGTCTGACATTGAGTTCCGCCGCAACTATTGCACGAAGCCGTTGTCGTGGTGTATGACCGAGCCGACTTATGCCGGCGTCCGCTGGTCTGTGAAGAATATATTCGAGTTGAAGAATGCCCAGCGCGTGCTCGTCGATGGCAACGTGTTTGAGAATTGCTGGGTAGACGGGCAGACCGGCATTGCGATTCAGTTGACGCCGCGCAATCAATACGGGACATCGCCGTGGGCGACAGTCGCCGACGTGACCTTCACCAATAATATCGTGCGCCACGCGGCGGCGGGCCTCAACATTCTCGGCTCGGACAACAACTTTCCGAGCCAGCGGACTCAGCGCATCAAGATCAAGAACAACTTGTTTGACGACATTGGCGGCTCGCGTTGGGGCGGCAACGGCAGGCTCTTTCAGATCATCGCCGGGCCGGCCTACGTGCAGATCGATCACAACACGGCGTTCCAGACCTACAACATCGTCAGCACGGACAGCGACCCGGCGACGACCGGCTTCGTCTTCACCAACAACCTGATGCCGCATAACGAGTATGGCGTCTTCGGATCGGGTTATGGTATCGGCAACACTACGCTCAGTCATTATTTTCCTGGCTGCGTCTTTGCGCGTAACGTGCTGGTCGGCGGTCCCGGCGCGGCCTATCCGGCGAATAACTTCTTTCCGTCTTTGATGGCGCTGGTCGGCTTCATTGATCTGGCCGATGGCAATTACGGCTTGCTGCCGATCAGCCCTTTCTTTCACGCAGGGACAGATGGCGCGGACATCGGCGCGGACTTTGGCGCGATGCAAGCCGCGATGGGCGGGCTGCCGCCGAACACCAATCTGCCGCCTACGGTAAGCATCACCGCAACGCCTGTGAGCGGAACCGCGCCGCTTCAGGTGGACTTTGCTTCAGACGCTTCGGACCCGGACGGCACGATTGTCGGCTATATCTGGAACTTTGGCGATGGCCAGTTCGCCACAGGTTCCGCGCCTTCGCATCTCTACACGTCAGCCGGGAGCTACACCGCGCGGCTGATCGTCACCGACAACGGCGGAGCGATTGCGTCAAGCGCGGTGACTATCTCGATTACTGCGCCGCCGCTTTCATCCGAGAACACGGTGCTCTATGCATCGGAAGCGCCTGTGCGTGTCGGCAACTGGCGAGTCGTCTCAGACCAGACGGCAGCAGGCGGCGCGTGCATCTCGAACCCTGATCGCAGCGTGAGCAAGGTGGCCAACGCCTCGGCAAATCCGGCTGATTACTTCGAGATGACGTTCGACGCGCAAGCGGGCACGGCTTATCACCTGTGGGTGCGTGGCCGCGCGCAGAACGATTCGCCTTACAACGACTCGGTTCACGTGCAGTTCTCCGATAGCATTGACGCGAGCGGCGCGGCAGTCTTTCGCGTTGGCACGACCGACTCGACTGTGATCAATCTTGAAGATTACTTGAATATCGGCGTTCAAGGCTGGGGCTGGCAGGACAACGGCTGGGGCATCAATGTGATGGGACAGAATCTTTACTTCGCCACAAGCGGCACGCACACGCTGCGCGTGCAGGTGCGCGAAGACGGAATGGACATTGACCAGATCGTGTTGTCACCGACGACCTACTTGAATAGCTCGCCGGGCGCGCTCAAGAACGACACGTTGATTCTGCCGAAGTCGGCGATGGCCTTAAGCGTATCGCCGCCGACTCCAGGCAGCGGCACGGCGACAGGCGGAATGACGGTGATGTTCAACGGCACGGGCTTTATGTCCGGCGCGACAGTGAGATTCGGCGGCGCTTCGGCATCAGTTGAAGTGCTCAACGACACATCGCTCAGAGTCGTGACGCCTGCGCATCCTGCCGGGTGCGTGGACATCGTTGTGACCAATCCAGATAGCGCCTCGGCGACGCTGCTCGCCGGTTACACCTATTTGCCAGGCAACCGGCCTCCGCAAGTCAGCCCGACAGCGTCGGCGACGAGCGGCGTCGGCTCGCTCGCCGTCACCTTCGCGGCGAATGCTAGTGACCCAGATGGTGACGCGCTTACGGTGACGTGGGATTTCGGAGACGGGCAGACGGCGACAGGCGCAAATGTCGCTCACACCTACACGGACCCCGGCCAGTATACGGCGGTCGTCAGGGCAACCGATCCGGCAGGCGCATTCGCCAGCGCGACTCTCACCATCACCGTCGCCGCCACGGCTCGTCCAGTCGTCCAGGTGTTCACGCCGCTTGCGAATCAAAAAGCTGTCGTGAATCAACTGACGACGATTACCTGGCGAGTGGACGGCGGTAATGTGGAGAGCCAGGCGATTCAACTGTCAATTGACGGCGGCTTGACGTGGAGCGACGTGGCAATAGACTTGCCGGCCACCGCGCAAAGCTATAGCTGGCGCGTGCCGAATTTACAAACCCGCAAGGCGCGCATTCGCGTGATTGCTTACGGGCGCGACGGCGTGAACGGCGAAGATTTGAATCCCGGCAATTTCTTCATCGTGACGAAAGCGAAATAATCGGCAGATGCGCTGCCTGAGAAGATTGCAGGCGGCGCGATGATCCGATTAAACATTCGAGCGGCTGGCCGAGCGCGATAACGACGCGCAGGCCAGCCGCTTTTTTGCGCCGACCTGCTTTTTATCCTGCCTGCATCGATTCTTCTTTCGAGCGACTGCTTCGGCCCACTCTCATTCTCAAAAAAATCGGTAATGCGCGGCAATACTCACATTTTGCGCGCATATTATTTTTGCAAAGGGCGGCGAGTTCTGAGTTTAAGAAAGCTGTGAGGAGAGGGCCGTCAGCAGCTTCGACCCGGAGGCTCTTAGCCGGTCGGTGGACCGCGAGAACAGGTGCTAAAAATCCTGCAAATTTTAGTGGGGGCAAGGCACAGATTCCAGATGTTGAAAGAGAACGCTGGTGAAGCAATCTGGCTCGACTAACACCTATATGCCGACACGAATCGTGAAACCAATCTTCGCCGTAATTGTGATGGTCATCGCCGGCGCTGCGTTACAGCCACGCACGGCGCACCAATCCCCAAGTTACGATGCCGGCGCGAATGCCGCCAGCATCGCTCTGGCAGAAACCTCAGCCTCTGGGCCTTCGCTTCAAGCGATGGCATCCCACACTCCGGCAAATCAACTCGGTGTGAACCGGCCCACCTTCTCGGAACCGTTCCTGCTGTTGTTAATGGGCAGCCTGCTGATCGGCGTCGGCACGAGCTTCCGGCGCTGGACAACGCGCCGCGCGCCGCGCCCGGCGATGACGCGCCGCACCTGATGCCAGTGGCAAGCAGCCGCGTGCAGACGAAAGCTGCCCACAGTAACGTCACCACTCGGTTCAGCCTTCAAAGACGACTCTTGTAATCGGCGTGGGAATGATGAAAACAACATTCCCCAAATCCGGCAAGCGATGAGAAACGCCCGGCCCGAATCGCAGGCGAGGACAAATCAGAATGAGCAGAAATAAATTGCGACTGATTGTGCTGACGCACGGCGGCATCGAAACGGCGCTCAAGCGACTGCTGGCGCTCGACTGCGCCGAAGTGGCCGGCGTCTTCATCGAAACCGACACCGTGCGCCGCGTCGATTGGCGCGAAAAGATTCGCCGCTCGATTCGTTATGACGGTTATGCGGCGACGTTGATGAAGCTGGCGCGACCGCTCTTTCGTTCACAGCCGCCCAACGCAGAAGGCGCGGTCGAAAGCAGCCGCGAGTCGCTGCGCGCGTTAGCCGAAGCGCACGGCGTGCCTGTCCACTTCGTCGGCAACTATCACAGCGCGGAAGCCCTCGCTTTAATGCGCGCGGCTGACGCAGACCTCGGCGTCGTGCTCGGCACAAACATTCTCAAAGAGTCGGTCTTTAAGATTCCGCGACTCGGCTCGATCAACGTGCATCAAGGACTCGCGCCCTACTATCGCGGTTGCCCGGCGGTCTACTGGGAACTCTTCAACGACGAGCGCGAAGTCGGGCTGACGGTTCACTTCGTCGAAGCGAAAGTGGATACCGGCAAGATCGTGATGCAAGAGACGGTTCCGCTTGAGTATGACTTTAGTTACGGCGACGACTTTGACGCATTCATCGATGATTATCGTAAGCGGCTGGTCGGTCGCTGCGCGCAACTGGTCGCCGACGCCGTGCAGGCCTTGGCCGAAGGAACCGCCGTGTTGCGCGAGCAAGACCTCAGCGTAGGTAAACGTTACCGGCTGCCGGTGAAGAGCGAGAAGGACGAGATGCGCCGCCGTTTGCGTGCGCGCCGCAAGCGGCTGGCTACGCAACTGGTCGATCAGCGCGCGGCGGGAGGGCGCTGATGAAGCAGACCGTGTTGCGGCTGATGCAAGAGAGCGGCGCGTTCACCGCCTTTCGCCTGGCCAATCGCCACAAGGCGCTGATCCTGACTTATCACCGATTCAGCGAAGATGGCCACGACGATACGACCTCTGCGCGCACGCTGGCCGAACAGTTGGAGTACCTATCGTCACATTATCAGCTCGTCAATCTGACGACGCTGATGGATCACCTTGAGAGCCAATACCCGCTGCCGGCGGGTTTGGCAGCGATCACGATTGACGACGGCTACCGCGACGCTTACGACGTGGCGCTGCCGGTGCTGCGCCGTTACGACGCGCCGGCGACGCTGTTCGCGGTGACGCAGTTTGTCGATGGCGAAGATTGGCTCTGGACCGACAAGGTTCAGTACGCGCTGTTGCACAGCAAAGCCGTGCGCTTTGAAGGCGCGATCAACCATCAACCTTTCTACTTCGAGCTTAAGAGCCACGCCGCTCGGCGGCGCGCCGCCGAGCGTTTGAAAGCGCATTTGAAGATGGTGAGCGAAGCGCGCAAGCAGAGCAACATTGCGACGATTGCCGAATTGCTCGATGTCGAACTGCCGCAGCAAGCGCCGCCGGCTTACGCCCCGCTGGGCTGGGATCAGGTGCGCGAGCTGGAGGCGAACGGCGTCGAGGTCGCATCACACACGCTGACTCACCCGATTCTCACGCAGGTCAGCGACGAACAACTAGAGCGCGAGATAGTTCAATCGAAATGCCGGCTTGAAGCAGAACTCGGCCATCCGGTTGATCTCTTCTGCTACCCGAATGGCGACAATGATGCGCGTACGCGCCTGGCTGTGCGGCGCGCGGGCTATCGCGCGGCAGTGACTGTTGAAGAAGGCTTCAACGAAAAACTCTGTGACAGGCTGGCCCTGCGCCGCGTTCACAGCGAAAGAGACTTCGCGCATTTCGTGCAATGTACGAGCGGCTTTGAACAGATGAAGAACCGCTTGCGCTTCGCCGTGGCAAAGACGGCGAGTTAGAGCGAGCGATTGCGGCGCAAGCATGCGGCTTGCGCGGGTGTTGGTTTGCGGTTGTTGATTCGCACAGACTCTTGGCCTGTGCGCTGTGACAAAAACCTGATGTGTGGAATCTGCGGCATTGCTATCCCTGAATCTTCATCTCACCGCCTGGATGTAGCTGTGCTCGTCCGTATGCGCGACGCCCTCTTTCATCGCGGCCCTGACGATGCCGGCCTCCTGCTGGATTCTCACATCGCCTTAGCCCATCGCCGCCTCTCCATTGTCGATCTCTCTGGCGGTCATCAGCCTATGTTCAACGAAGACGACTCGCTCGCCATCGTCTTCAACGGCGAAATCTATAACCACTCCGACTTTCGCGCCGAGCTGGAACAATACGGCCATCGCTACCGCTCGCACTCAGACACCGAGACTATCCTTCACCTCTACGAAGAGCATGGCCGCCGCTGTGTCGAATACCTGCGCGGCATGTTCGCCTTCGCCCTCTGCGACCGCAAGCAGCGCCGCCTCCTGCTCGCCCGCGACCGCTTAGGCATCAAGCCGCTCTACTACTCACTCGCTGACGACGGCACGCTGCATTTCGCTTCAGAGATCAAGTCATTGCTCGAAGCTTCAGCCGTCAAGCCACAGTTGAACTACGCAGCGCTTGCGGATTTCGCCGCCAATCGCGCCACGATGGGTGAGGCGACGCTGTTTCGCGGCGTCAAGCGCTTGCTGCCCGGCCACACTCTGCTCTGGCACGACGGCCACGTCAGCATCGAACCCTACTGGCAGCTCAGCTTCAGCAAGCCCGATGACTCATTGACTGACGCCGACCACGTCGCCCGCTTCCGCGAGTTGTTTGAAGAAGCCGTGCGGCTGCGGCTGATGAGCGATGTGCCGTTAGGCATGTTCTTGAGCGGCGGCATCGATTCATCAGCCATCGCCGCGGTGATGAGCCGGCTGGTCAAAGCGCCAATCAAGACCTTCTCGGTAGCCTTTGCTGAACGTGAAGCCAACGAGCTGGAGTATGCCCGCATTGTTGCGCGCGCCTTCAAGACCGAGCATCACGAGATCATCGTCAGCCCGGCGGAGTTCTTCGCGGCGCTGCCGCAGATGGTCTATCAGGAAGACGAGCCGATTGCGCATTCGTCGAGTGTGCCGCTCTACTTTGTGTCGAAGCTGGCAGCCCGTCACGTCAAGGTGGTGCTGACGGGCGAAGGCTCGGATGAGTTGCTGGCCGGCTATGACAAGTATCGCAAGACGATCTACAACCTGGCGCTGGGCCGCAGGTATCACCAGCTTGCGCCTGAGTGGATGAAGCGCAGCGTGGCGCGGCGGATTGAGCAGATGCGCGGCGCTTCAAAGCTGAGGCAGAAGCTGACGCGGACGTTCCTGTGTTTAGAGCCGAACATCGAGCAGTTGTACTTCGACAACTTCTCAGTCTACAGCCGAGCGCGACAGCAAGAGTTGTTCACACGAGAGGCGCGCGAGCAGATGGGCAGCGGGGATGCCTATGAAGCGATGCGACAACAGCTAGAGGCGAGCGATGCCGAGACGGTGTTGGAGCAGTTGTTAGCGGCAGACCTGAAGACCTACCTGCACGAGTTGTTGATGAAGCAGGATCAGATGAGCATGGCGGCCTCCATCGAGAGCCGCGTGCCGTTTTTGGATCACAAGCTAGTGGAGTTCGCCTGCGGCTTGCCGGAAGAGATGAAGCTGCGGGGGTTGGAGACGAA
>JBJMGV010000028.1:0-4810 GCA_045807725.1 Blastocatellia bacterium
ACCTCGCTGATGATGCTGGCCAAGGAGACCAGGGCTGTCGGAGGCTCTGGTAGCGTTCGGTACCCGCTCTCCACTCGAGACCTCGTCCGCATGACCCACAACATCCCGAAGGTCGGCCTCGAGACGACCCTCCAGATGATGATCGGGAAGTTCGAGAACGAGGACAAGGACATCGTCCTGAAGCGCTTGCCTTCCATCCTCTGAATCAAACCGCTCATCCGAATCTTTCGGCCCTTCGTCCGTCGCCCCGCGATTGGCTGCACGCGCCTGCGTATGATCTCGGCAGGAGGGAGAAAATGAATCCAGCAACTCAGCAAATACATCCGTCACTGAATCGCTCACAGACGCGGCGCGCGACGGGCGCGCGCGATCTGGTCAAGCTCGCCATCGTCGCCGCGTTTGTGATCTTCTGCGGGCCGGCGCTGTTGAGGCAAGCCTCGCTCGGTCAAGCCTCACAAGATAACACGGCAACGCCGCAGAAGAATGAAAGCGCCGCCGAGCGCCACGCACGCGAACGCTTTGACTTCCTGGTGCGCGATGACTTCTTCGCCGGCTTGGCGGGCGACTCAGTCGCCTTTGAGCGCGCCATGAAGACATGCGCGGAGACGCTCGCCCGCAACCCCAGGCACGCCGAAGCGCTGGTCTGGCACGGCGGCGGATTGATCTTTCGCGCCGGCCACCTGTTTCAAGCGGGCGACGTTCAGCAGGGCTTGCAGACCTGGAGTCGCGGCCTCAAGGAGATGGACGACGCCATCGCGCTCGAACCCGATAACGTCGGCGTGCTGATCCCGCGCGGCGCGACGCTGCTGGTCGTCTCGCGCTTTGCGAAGCCGGAAACGGAATCGCGCCGCTTGCTTCAACTCGCCATCGGCGATTACGAGAAGGTCTTGCACATACAAACCGGCACCTTCGCCAAGCTGTCGGGTCACGCGCGCGGCGAACTGCTTTTCGGATTGGCAGAAGGCTATCAACGACTCGGCGACGAAGCGAAGGCCGGCGCGTACTTCCGCCGGCTTGCCGACGAAGCGCAAGGCTCGGCGCGGCAGCAGCAGGCCAAAACGTATCTCGAAACCGGCAAGCTCGTCGCTTCGACGCAGTCTTGCGTCGGCTGTCACAAACGCTGACGCGCAGGTGACTCACGAAAGGAGATCAATATGAATGACAAAGCGAATCTCATCAGCATCGTGCTCGGCACGCTCGGCGTGCTGTTTATGATGGCGATGGCGTTCAGCATACTGCCGACGAACCTGGCCATCTTCGCCAGCATCGCCTGCTTCATCATTGCCGGAGCCGTCAAGCGCCTCGCCGCGCAGTGAGAGTAGGCCAGCCTTGAAGTGATGAATGACGAATGATGAATTAAGCAGCGCAAGAAAACCGGCGCGCAAAAAATTCTGTCGCCGCCATCAAACGCCCGCTCTACAATTCATCGTTCATCATTTATCATTCATCCTTCACCATTCCGAGATCAGGAGCGGCGGGTTGATGCCGGAGACTGGCGCAGGGAATAAGGGCTGGCGCGAGATGCGCTGGATGCTGGTCATCGCGGCGGCGATTGGCGTCTTGTTGATTATTCTCGTGCCGGTCTACCGCCAGTCGCCGGGGCAGGCGCTCGCTTCGTTCATCATCGCCATCGTTTATGGCGGCAGCGTCGGCGGCGTGATGATGCTCTTTTTCAATCGCTATGGCGAACGCCTCGCCTTGCGCCGCGCGCCGTTCAACTGGCTGCTGGTCATCCTGGCGCTGATCGCGTTGACGGCCATCGGCTTGTTGATCGCCGGGCTGACTCTCGTCGCCGTCGGTTTGTTCGAGGGCCGCTATTACTGGACAAAGTTCCGCGATGGTATGCGCTATGCGTGGATCATCTCGCTTGTGATCGGCGTCAGCATCTCGCTTTACGAACGACTGCGCGGCAAGCTCGAAGCGACCACCGAAGAGTTGCGCGAGAAAGAGCTGGCCGCCGAGCGCGCCCGCCAACTCGCCACCGAAGCGCGCTTGTCGTCGCTCGAATCGCGCATCCATCCGCACTTTCTTTTCAACACGCTCAATTCGATCTCATCGTTAATTCAGGAAGACCCGGCGCAGGCCGAGAAGCTGGTCGAGCGGCTCGCCGCCTTGCTGCGTTTTTCGCTCGACTCCAACGAGCAGCGCACCGTGCCGCTCGAACGCGAGATGAAAATTACACGCGATTACCTTGAGATCGAACGGGCGCGTTTCGGCGAGCGTCTGCGTTATTCGATAGAAGTGCCGCCGTCGCTAAGGCTCGCCGAAGTGCCGCCGCTCGCCGTGCAGACGCTCGTCGAAAACAGCGTCAAGCATGCCATCGCGCCGCGCCGCGAAGGCGGCGAAGTGCGCGTTGTCGCGCGCCGCGCCGGCCAACATCTGCGCGTAGAAGTGGCCGACGATGGGCCGGGCTTTGCGCGTGACGCGCTCGTCGCCGGCCACGGCCTTGATACGCTGCACGCGCGGCTGCTGGCGCTTTATGATGATCGCGCCGCGCTCGACATCACGACACACGATGGCCATACGGTGGTAAGCATCTCGCTGCCGGCGGTCGAGGCGAAGCAAACGACAAACGTATGAACGATCCGTTGCGCGTCTTCCTGATTGACGACGAAGCGCTAGCGTTGCGCCGCCTCTCGCGTATGCTTGAGGCCAGCGGCAGAGTCCGTATCATCGGCAGCGCCACCGACCCGGAAGCGGCCCTGGCGGCTTTATCCGAAGAGAGTGTGGACGCGCTCTTTCTTGATATTGAAATGCCCGGCCTCGGCGGCTTCGAGCTGCTGGCCCGTTTGCCTATCCAACCGTTTGTGATATTCACTACAGCTTACGAGCATTACGCGCTGCGCGCTTTTGCGGTCAACTCGATTGATTACCTGCTCAAGCCAATCGAAGCCGAGCAGCTCGACCGCGCGCTGGCGAAGCTCGAACGGCTGCGCGCCGCTGGTCAGCCGCCGGCCTTGAACGCGGTGATGGAGCAACTCGCGGCGGCGCTAAAAACGCGGTCGCCGGCTTACCCAACCCGCATCGCCTCGCGTCTCGGCGACCGCGTGCAGTTGGTCGAATTGGCGCGCGTCTCGCATTTCGTCGCCAAAGACAAGCTGACTTACGCGGTTGCCGGCGACAAGCAGTTCGTTGTGGACGCGACGATCACCGAGCTTGAACAGAAGCTCGACCCGGCGCGCTTTCTTCGCATACACCGGGCGACGCTGGTGAACCTAGACCACATCGCCGAAGTCCACACCGCGTTCGCCGGCGGAATGATCGTGCGTTTGAAAGACGCGCGGCGCACAGAACTCACGGTGGCGCGCGACCGCGCTCGCGCCTTGAAGCAACGACTGGCATTTTGATACGAGATGCAATGGGGTTCTATTCAAAGCACATCTTCGCACGTATGATGGACCTGGCGTTGCGCGGCGAAGAGATCAGCCGTCACCGGCGCATTGCGCTTGCGCCACTCGCCGGGCGCGTGCTGGAGATCGGCTTCGGCACAGGGTTGAACTTGCCGCATTACCCGCAGGCCGTCACTGGCCTGACCATCATAGACCCTGAGCGCATGCTGGTTGATCGCGTCTCGCAACGCATTGCCGCCGCGCGCGTGCCGGTCGTCGCTATGCAACTCGATGCTCGTGGCCGCTTGCCGTTTGCCAACGACAGCTTTGATGGTGTGGCGACGACGTTCACGCTCTGCACGATTGGCGACGTGCGGGCGGCGCTTGCAGAGATGCGCCGCGTGCTGCGGCCTGCGGGCGTGATGGCCTTTCTCGAACACGGGCGCAGCGACGACGCCGGCACGGCTCGGTGGCAGGACGCGCTCACGCCGATTCAAAAGATGGTCGCTTGCGGTTGTCATCTCAACCGCCGCATTGATGAATTAATTACAGAAGCCGGGTTGGCGATAGACGAGCTTGCGCGCTACGAGATGCCGGGCTTGCCGCGCGTCGTCGGCGCGATCTATCGTGGCACGGCACACGAACAGGAGGAATAACAATGTCAGAAGGCGTGTACAAAGGCGTGACCGTTGTCGGAACATCGAACGAGAGTTTCAGCGCGGCGATCCGCGCCGCCATCGAACGCGCGCAGCAGACGATTCACGAACTGCGCTGGTTCGAGATACGCGACCAGCGCGGCGCGTTGCGCGACGGTCAGATCGAATATCAGGTGACGATGGAAGTCTTCTTCAGATTGAAAGCCAGCGACACCGGCGAAGAATAAGCCGGGCGTTCCATCCCGCACACGTCATCTTGAGGCCGCGAGCCGCGCCGTTATGCTTTGGGCGTGATAGCTGATTGGTGTATCGCGTGAAGCCGATATCGCCGGTCATCGCTGATTCGTAACAATCAGCCAGGAGCCGCAATCACAGCGATGTATCCCTAGCTCGACGACGAGCCGCGATTGATGGCATGCGGGGCAGTCGTAGGCGTAGACGTAGCGGTTGTGCGCCTCGTTCCAGAAGTGGTCTTTCACCAACACCTCGACCCCGATCTGTCGCTTCTGCATACCGGCATTATACCGAGCGGTGGCGGCAGGCGGTAGGCCGAGGTAGTAGGTAGGAGGCAGGAAGTAGGGGGCAGGAAGCAGGGGGCAGGAAGCAGGAGGCAGGAGGCAGGAGGCGGTGGCCAGTGGCCAGCAGCCAGTTGTTGGTTCGGGGAAGCTCCGTTAGGAGCGCAATGTTTATAGTCTATGATGCCATAGATCAAATAAGCTCCGTTAGGAGCGCAATGTTTATAGAGCGTGTCTGAGAAGCCCTGAAGGGGCGCGATTCGACAGCCTAGGACATCGCCCTGGGAGAGTAGATGCGGTGCAAATCGGC
>JBJMGV010000029.1:0-69842 GCA_045807725.1 Blastocatellia bacterium
CCGATGTAACAGACCCTCGCCTCGCGGCCATACGCGCGCAGGACGCTTTCGCGGCTGTAGTAGGAATTGACCAGCATCAGGTCGCACGAATGCGCGTTGAGGTATTCGCGCCGCGCCTGTAAACGGACGCCCTGGAGTTGAAGCTGGTCGGTGAGCGAACGGCGCAGTCGCGCCACCGCCGAACCGTCGCGTTGATCGACCTGGCCGACCCACGGCAGCGTCGGCGACGCTTCGTAAAACCGGCGGAAAGGCTCTTGCAGGTAGACGACCTTCGGCAGATTCAGATAACCGACGATGAAAGGCATGTAAAAATAGAAACACGGACCGGCAAACAGCAGATCAAAGCCGCCGGCTTGAATCTCCTGCGCGGCCTGTCGGCAAACCCTGTCCATCTCACGCATTCGCCGCCACGCTCTCAGGTATCGCGTCGAACGCCGACCGCCCGCCTGTATCTTCGGGTCGAACGGCGTGACGTGCTCAGGGGCGAGTTGTCGCAAGGGCAGGTAGGATTGATCGGCAGTGCTCGGACACCACGACTTGATTTCGTGGCCGCGTTCGATCAGGCCGCGAACGTGATAATAGAGCGCGCGGCGTGCGCCGCCGCTCAGTGTGTTATGCCAAACAGCGATTCGCATGAATGGATCAGCTCGGCTTGCGGCTCAATGACTCAGGGTTGGCGCGCACCATCTTCTCGATCATGCTTCGACGGCTGAGCAGGCGAACTGCGTGTGATATGAGCACGCGGCCCGTGCTCATGACTTGAACGCCCGCACCGCCTGGACGACGCGGCGGGCGTCTGCTTCCGAAAGGTGCGGCCCCATCGGCAGGCTCAAGACTTCGCGGTGAATCGCTTCGCTGACCGGATATGCGCCCGCGTCGATCTGCAAATCGGCGTAGGCTTGCTGCAAGTGCGGCGGCACAGGGTAATGAATCAACGTCTGTACGCCTTGCCTCTTCAGGTGTTTCTGCAAGGCGTCGCGCTGAGCGTGGCGGACAACGAACAGATGCCACACCGGCTCTGCGCCTTGCGCGACCAGCGGCGATAACAGCTCGGTGTCGCGCAAGCCTTCGAGATAGATTGCCGCGATGCGGGCGCGGCGGCGGTTCCACTCGTCGAGATGGCGCAAGCGCACGCTGAGCAGCGCCGCCTGCATCTCGTCGAGCCGGCTATTGACGCCCTTCACATCATTGTAATATTTCTCACGCGCGCCATAGTTGCGCAGCAATCGCACCTCGCGCGCCAGAGCTTCGTCATTGGTTGTGATCGCGCCGGCGTCGCCATACGCGCCGAGATTCTTGGTCGGGTAGAAGCTCCAGCCGGCGGCATCGCTGAGCGCGCCGACGCGGCGGCCATCGAAACTCGCGCCGTGCGCCTGCGCCGCGTCTTCGATCACTTTCAATCCGTGACGGCGGGCGACCTCGTTGATCGCTTTCATCTCGGCGGCCTGCCCGTAAAGATGCACCGGCAGAATCGCCTTCGTCCGTTCGGTGATGGCCGATTCAATGCGCGCCGGGTCGAGGTTGAAGGTGCGCTCGACCGGCTCGACCGGCAGAACCGTCGCGCCCGCGCCCGACACGGCCAGCCACGTTGCGATGTAGGTGTTCGACGGCACAATGACTTCGTCGCCCGCGCCGATGCCATAAGCGCGCAGGATCAGTTGCAAGGCTTCAAGGCCGTTGCCGACGCCAACGCAATGCTTGACGCCGCAGTAGGCGGCGAACGCTTCTTCAAACGCCTGCACCTCGCGGCCCAGTATGTACCAGCCCGAATCCATCACACGGCGCATCGCCGCGTCCAACTCGTCTTTGATCTCCAGGTAAGTCTCGCGCAGGTCGAGAAAGTGTATTTCCGATTTCGTTTGTGTCATCATCACGTCGCACTCACCAGATCAATGAATTCGTCGTAGCTGCGGATGTATTCGTCGGCATCGTAGGCTTCGGAACAGAGCACCAGAAGCCGTGCGCCTGCCGCAAACGTCTGCGTCGCCCAAACGCGCGGCTGAACAATCAAGGCGCGCGCCGGGCTATCGAGAATGATCTCATCCCGATGCTGGCCGTCGTCAACCGCGACCACGACACGCCCCTGCACGCAGACGAGCGCCTGCGTCACCCGCCGGTGCGCGTGATTGCCGCGCATCTCGTCTGCGGGCACGTCAAAGACAACAAAGAAGCGCCTGGGAATGAACGGCAGGTGCGCGTCGTATTCGCCAAAGGTGAGGCTGCCGCGTGGCTCGCTGACGAGCGGCAAATGAATCAGCTTGACGGCGGGAACGGCGGTCGCGTCGATCATAGTTCACGGCGTTGCCGTGTCGGTGTTCTCGCTGTAGTTCGAGTAGTAACGATTGTAATAGGAATCATCGTAGCCTTCGCGGCGCAGGTCTACGTTGTTCAGCACGACGCCGAAGACTTTCGCGCCGACCGTCGCCAGTTCCTGGCGGGCGCGGCGCACGATGTCGCGCGTGCTCTTGCCGCCGTGCACAACGAGAATGACGCCATCGACCATCGTCGAAAGAATCACCGGGTCGGTGACGTTAATCAGCGGCGGCGAGTCGATGATGATGTGGTCGTAACGCACGCTCAACTCGGTGAGCATCTCTTTCATGCGGTCGCTGATAATTAATTCCGCAGGGTTCGGCGGAATCGGCCCGCACGGCAGCAGTGAGAGGTTCTCAATCGGCAACGGCTGAATCACCTCATCAAGCGTGACGTGCGCTTGCGACAGGTAAGTCGAAAGCCCCTGCACATATTCAACGCCGAGCACCTTATGCGTCGTCGGGCGGCGCAGGTCGCAGTCGATGATGAGCACCGACGCGCCGAGTTGCGCCAGCGATATGGCCGTGTTGATGGCCGTCGTCGTCTTGCCTTCGCCGGGCTGGCCGCTGGTAATCAACACAGTCTTCGGCGGCTGGCCCGCCGCTGACAACAGCACGGATGTGCGCAAGACGCGATAGGCTTCTGCCGCCGACGAATGCGGGTCGAGCGTCACCAGTTGATGCGCTCGCTCGCTGTTGATGAGGGACGCGGGCATAGCTTTGCGGTTGCGCGCCGCGAGCTTGCGCGGCAGCGAACCGGCCACCGCCGGGATGACGCTCAAGGCCGGCAGTTGGGCGTAGCGGCTGACATCTTCGACCGTCTTGATCGTGTTGTCGAGGTATTCGAGGAAGAAGGCGAGGCCGATGCCGACACCCGTGCTCAACAGCAGCGCCGCCAGTATGGCGAAGCCGCGTCGCGGGCTGACCGGCGCGTTCGGCACTTCGGCGGCCTCGATGATGCGCAGGTTGTTCTGTTGTTCGACCTTCTGCGCCTCGGCCTGATTCGTCTTGTTGAGAAACTCCTGATAAAGCTGCTTGCTGACTTCAACGTCTCCTTTGAGCAGGTTGAATTGAATGGCGGCTTCGTTCTGCGTGGTCGCTTCGCCTTTGGCCGAGACAAGCATCGCTTTGAACTTCTGCTCGTCGCGCAGGGCGCGCTCGTATTCGGTCTTCAGTTTTTCTTCGAGCGAGAGCTGGCTTTCAGCGATCTGCTTTTCGATGACGATGATCTTCTCGTTGACCTCTTTGACCTTTGGATTCTCGTCGCCGTATTTGACGCTCAACTCGGCCTTCTGCGATTGCATCTCGGCCAGTTGCTTTTGTAGCTCGACCATCTTCGGCGAGTTCTTGAACAACATGTCGGCGTAGGCTTCGGGGTTGTTGCGCACGCGGCCTTCTTTGACTTCCTGGTAGAGCGATTCTTTAAGGACGCGCTCGGATTCGGCGCGTAGCGATTCTTCGTGCAGACGACTAAGCTTGGTCGTCGTCAGCGTGCCGTCTTTGTCGGTCAGGAAGATGCCGTGCTCGCGCGTGTAGGCGGCCAGCTTTTCTTCGGCCTCCTGGACTTTGGCCTTGAGGCGGGCAGTCGAATCGTTGAGCCATTTGGCCGCGTCGGTGAACTTCTGCGTCTTGGTTTCAAAGTTACGCGACAGGAAATTCTCGGCAAGGCTGTTGGTCACGAGCGCCGCCAGTTCCGGGTCGGGGTGCGAGAAGCTGATGCGCAAAGCGCGCGTCTCTTTGACCGGCTCGACCGTGATGCCGGCGTTGAGCTTGGCGATGCAGCCTTCGATGCGCTTCTTCTCTTCGGGCGTGCGCGTGCCGGCGTTGCTGGTGTCGTTAGCGGTGACGACCGCATCGACGGCGCTCAGGCTCGCCGTGTCGTCAGGACGGTTGGCCAATCCGACGCGTGCGCCGATCAGGTGCAAGGCTTCCCATACGCTCTTCTTGTCCTCGGACTGTAAGAACTGCGGGTTCTGGTCGAGGTGGTTGGCGACGACGACGCTTTCGAGCATCGCGTGGCTGCGTACCATCAACATCTTCGTCTTGATGTTGACCATATAAAACGGATCGTAATCGTCGCCGAAGATGCTGCCGCCGGGCTGGCCGAGGCGCGCAGCGTCCTTGCCGATCTCGATCAGCGCCGCTGCCTGATAGACGTTCTTGGTGCGATACATCTCGATGGTGACGAGCGTGGTGATGACGAAGATTAGCGTCAGGATGAGCCACTTGCGCTTACGCAAGGTGCGCCACAACTCGCGCAGATGCATCTTGCCTTCGCCGCCGCCATAGCCATAGCCATAGCCCGCTCCCGTTGGATAGTGAGGGCGAAGACCGGCGCTATCGCGGGCGATCACGTCAAGCGGCGTTGTCGTCGGTGGAATCCGCTCCAGTTCAACTTTCTCGTCTGCCATCAAACACTCCTGCCGATTTTGGATTGAGGGAACAAAGCCAGTTCAACTAAGCTCTGTTCTTCCCTCAATCCAAAATCGCCGGCGCGAAGCGCCAAGCCATGAAAATCGGCAATCCAAAATTATCGCATGTATGGGCCGCGCTGTGCTGCGCCCATGCCGACCGCTTTGAGAATGGCGTTGCCTATGGTCTTGGTCTTGCTGTTGGGAACCAGCACGATGTCATTGGCCAGCAGCGGCAGGTCGGGCTGGCGATTCTTCATCACCGCGCCGATGTCTACCTTGATCTCTTCGCGGTGGCCGGTGGCCGGGTCTGTGCGAAAGATGATGCCTTCGCCGGTCGCCGCGTTAAAGGTCGTCCCTTGCGCCAGCGCCATCGCCTGTCGAAGCGTCGTGCCTTCGCTCAGCGGAAACTGCCCCGGCGCGAAAACTTCGCCGGCAACGAAGAAGACATCCGCCGGCAGCACGTTGACGATGTCGCCCGGTTCCAGATACGCCTCGGCGTTGCCGTTGATGCCGAGGCCCTTGAACATGCCATTGATGTTGACGGTGCGGACGCTGTATTCCGGCTCGTCTTCGCTGCTTGGCGTCGCGGCTGCCGCAATGGCTTGAGCTTCGGCAGGCTTAGCGTCGGGCTTAGCGTCGGGCTTAGTGGTGGCGTCGGCGTCTTTCTTGACTTCGTGCAGGATGATAGCGGTCGAGCCGTGATTATCGGCGGGGCCGCCGGCCACCGTCAGCAGCTTGATGAGCGAAGGCTTGCCCTCAATCTGGTAGACGCCCGGTCGCTTGACCGCGCCGAGGATGAAGAAGGCGCGGCTGTTGAACTGCTTGACGAAGATCATCACGTTCGGGTCTTTCAGGTACTTGCCGCGCAGGCCGTCGGCGATCTCTTTAGCCAGATCGTCGGTTGTCTTGCCGGTCGCTTTCATCCGCTTGAGGTAAGGCATCAGAAACGTGCCGTCAGCGCTCACCGCAGCGGTGACAGAAAGCTCCGGCGCGTCGTCCACCTTGATCTCGATCACGTCGCGCGGGCCGATGCGATAATCCTCGCTGGTCGAAACCAGGATGGTCGGCTGCGTGTTCATCTCGCCGCTGCCGCTTGATGGCGGGCGCTCGATCTTCGGCTGCGCCGGGCGGGTTTGCGCCGCCGCTATTTGTGTAACGAAGATCACGCACGCCAGCGCCAGCAGACTAACCAGCCCGAGGCGAGAATACGGCTTTTTACTTCTCATCGCTAAACTCCTGTCGGCAAGCCGGCGGCTTCGGGACGCGCGGCGCGCGCCATCTGGCCGGAGGTTTTGCGCTCGTTTACGGTTGCGGCAATGCGCGAGACCATCGCCGAAAGAAAGACAAACAACAAGGCATTAGATGGGATTTGCAGGTTGAAGTCAAACGCGCTGTGTACGAGCAGCGCAAATAAGCCCGCGCCGCTGCCCAGCGCCAGCCCGGCTTCGAGCGGGTCGGTGGCCCGCGTCGCCCGCCACACACTGCTACCGAGCAACACGATGAACACCAGCGCCAGCGCGCCGCCGACCGCGCCGCCATCGGCGAGCGCCTGCAAGTAATCGTTGTGCGCGTAATCCACTTTATACATCCCATCGTGCCGCGCGTAGTTCGGAAAGACCGAATTATACGTGCCCAACCCGCTGCCCGTTATCGGGTGGGCGCGCACCATCTTCCACGTGTCCTTCCAAATCTCCTGCCGCGAAAACAACGCGCCCGGCGTGTCATCTTCGGCCTTGATCGAATCAATCGAATCCGCCGCGCGGTTAATCAATCCTTCCGCGCCAATCCAGAAGACGCCGATGACGATGGCCATCGCGATCACCGCCGCGCCGCCGATGCGCTTGACGATAGAGAAGGCGCGTTCGGAGCGCGACAGCACCAGCACGGCGTCGCGCACTTGGCGCGGCGCGCGGCGCGGCTTGACGCGGTGGCTCAGCATAGCGACGAAAGCGATGCCGGCGACGACACTCATCACACCGCCGCGCGACAGCGACACGAAGACGCTGATGGCCATCACCACGCCGGCAAAGCCATAAAAGAGCCACGACTGGCGGCGCACGGCCCGCGCCGCGATCAGCGCGAACGGCAGTGGCGCGAGCATCTCCATATAGCCGGCGTAATGATTACGATTCGGGAACGGCCCAAAGGCCGGAAATGGCGTCGGCCTCACCCAATATATTTTTCCTTCAAAGGTGAACGATTGGATCAAAGCGAAGACGGCCAGCGCCATACCGTAAACCACCAGCACGTTCACCAACAGGCTGACGTGCTCGCGCGTCGCAAAGAAGTTCGTCGCAATGATGAACGCGGCCAGCATAAAAAAGATGGCCAGCGTCGCGCCTTGCGTCGCCTCGCGGTCGCGCGACAACCACAGCGCCTGCACGACGCCGAGCGCGCACAGCCCCGCAAGCGGCCACGCCGTTCCAGGCCAAACCAGGCGCACTTCTTTTTCGCCGACCGACTTGATGGCCCACAGCAACAACAGCACGGTGACGAGCATTTCAAACAGGCCCACCGACCACGCTTCGTTCGCGCCAAAGGCGAGCGCCGTGAAGATCAGCGCCACCAGCAAGCCGCCGGCTATCGCTCTATCCAAAACTGCATTCATAAGAGATCAGGAAGTCAGAAGCCAGAAGTCAGGAGTCAGAATTCTACTGCATTGCACGGCAAAACCAGAAGCTTAAAATCAACGCGCGGCGTCAGCGTATTCCGGCTCCTGACTCCTGGCTCCTGGCTTCTTCCTTCATCGTGAAGTCGTCGAGCCAGACCGTGCCTTTAGTCGGATCGTCGTAGGCGTATTTCGGTTTGCGTTTAATCGAAACGAACGCGGCAGACGATACATCAGCCACAGTCGGCGCAGTGAAAGTGAATGACACAGACTTCCAATCGCTCGTGCCTTCGGCGACCGGATCGGACGAGCCGAGCCACACGCCGCTGCGGTCGGTAACGACGACGCGCGGGCCTTCGGGAGTCATCAGGCCGTCGGTTTTAATGGCGCATTCGACGCGATAACGCGCGCCCGGTCGCACGATGACGAGTTGGCGGATTTCGTCGCCGAGCGTCGTCGTGTCGCGCCCGGCGAATTCAATCTTCAGCGAACGCTCACCGCTACGCTTGACCGAGCGGTCTATGCTCAAGCGCGCATATTCGCTGCGCCCGAACGTCCAGTCGAACTGCGAAAAGTTTTTCAGGATGTCGCTCTCAAAGCCGCCGTTATAGATCAACGATGAAGGCGCGCTCTGTTCATTGACGAGGCTCAGCCACAGGTCGTGCGCGATAGCCGTCTGATTCGCGCCGATCAGCGCGTTGAGCAGTTGCGCGCTCTCCATCGAAGCCAGCCGAGTGGCGCGGTCAATGCTGCGGAAGATAGCAGAGGCTTCGTTCACGCGCGATTGACGGACAAGGAACTGCGCCAGTTGCAGGCGGCGTTTCGGATCGTTGCCGGTGATGGTTTCGACCGCTTCGACGTTGCCGCGCGATACGCGCCAGATCAGATCGAGCGTTGCCGGCAAGACCTGCGAGTTCTTATCAACGGCGATGCGAAATTCATCGATGGCCGACGCGAGATTGCCTTCTCTAAGCAGCACGTTGGCGAGCCGGTAATGCACGTCGCGGTCGTGCGGCGCGAGTCGCAGCGCATCACGCAAAGCCGCTTCAGCGGCGGCGCGGTCGCCTCTGGCTTCTTTCACCGAAGCCAGGATCAAGCGCCAGCGGAAGTCATCAGGCGATAGCTCCGTCGCGCGTGTGGCGGCGCGGTCGGCGCGGTCGAGGTCAGGGTCGGCGGCGAACAACTCGGCTTCGGCCAATCGCGCGTTCAATCGCGGCGAATCGGGCAAGTAAGCCGTACCGCTAATCAGCCATTCGCGGTCCAACATGAAACGATCATCGGCGAGCGTGCCGATGGCGAAACGCGAAAAGACCGCGACCACGACAATCGCGGTCGTCGCCACCGCCAGCAGCAACACCGCGACCCGCGCCGCCCAGTTATTCAGTTTGAGATTGATCGTCATTTTGTCTTTCGGGCGCACTCCGCCCGACAGTGGTTGAACCCGCTAAGGGGAAGCCGACTGAGCGGCAATTCGATTGACAGCCCGATGCGCCGCACAGTTGGCCAGCAGCGACCGCCGCCTTCCTGAACCAACGTGCCGTCCAGACAAGCGACACCTGGACAGACAAGAAGGCCGATCTTGCGAGATGTCTTAGCTAGATTCGCGTGTTTGCACCTTCAGGGCGGGCCGCCGCGAATACTACCAACTCAATGCGTTCGCGCTGGACTTCCTACCGTATTCGTCAATGAAAGCATTGTC
Organism: Blastocatellia bacterium; assembly: GCA_045807725.1. Taxonomy (GTDB): domain Bacteria; phylum Acidobacteriota; class Blastocatellia; order UBA7656; family UBA7656; genus DATENM01. The sequence continues at coordinate 9,034 of JBJMGV010000029.1, forward strand.
GGAATACGGTAAGCGCCAGAAAGGATAATGTGGCCTTCGCGGGCTTGTCAACACTGGCGCAGGCAAGGGTTTGCCGGCGCGCGAGGGGCGCGGCGCGGCGCTCATTCGGTTTGAGTTTTGACATAGGGATGACTACAATGAATCACTCGCCGAAAACGACCGCCGAGAGGACGCATTGAGATTGAGCGCGTGTTTACCGCAGCCGAATCGCCGCCGTTCAGGGTTTGCCGGCAACCGACTTTCCCGTTTCATCGCCCTATGATCTTTAAGACGCTTTCGCGGGCCGTCCATAATCTGTTCGATGAGGGCCGGAGGTTCAAAAGATGCGAACCGTAGACGATCTCGAAGTCAGCCTCGCACCGTTTGAACCGCCACGGCTGGAAACCCGGCGCGGCCTCTTTGATCGCCTCGAACAACGCAAGTGGCTGGTGATTTCCTGTTTGGTCGCGCTGGCCTTTGCGGCGCGCACTTATCAACTCGGCGCGGCCAGCCTCGCCGAAGACGAAGCCAACAAAATCTTCGCGGTGCGCGCCTACCAGCAGGGCGACTTCACGGTCAACGCCGAACACCCGATGGTGATGAAGATGCTCTGCTACGCCTCTGTGCAGGCGGCTGAAACTTGGAATTATCACGCCGGCGCGCTCCTGCACATCAGCGAAGAAGCGGCGCTGCGAATGCCGAACGCGCTGTTCGGCGCGCTGACGGTGATTCCTCTATTGCTGCTCGCCTCGGCGCTGCTCGGCTTTCGCGCCGGCCTCATCAGTGCGATGTTGTGGGCCTTTGGCATCAACGCCATCTGGTTCAGCCGCGTCTGCAAGGAAGACACGCTGCTCGTCTTCTTTATGTTCAGCGGTTTTTATCTCTACCACCACGCCAAGTCGCAGTGGGCCGACGACGAGCGCCGGCAAGAGACGCTGCACGCGCTTGCGGGCGCGGCCTTCGGGCTGATGATGGCGTCAAAATATTTCCCGCACTACTTCGGCCTGAACGCGCTCTATTACACGATGGTCGGCTACGACAGCCGCAACAATCGCCCGCTGACGCGCCGTATGTGGGGCCGTTATTTCGGCGGCTTGATTGTGGCCTTCGTCGCCTTCAACTGGGCGGCGTTTGCGCCGCAGACCTGGCGCTATCTGTGGAAGTACGTCCACGCAGACCTGCTGACGCATCACGGCTACGTCGTGATGGGCGAGATGTTCATCAACGATATGTCGCAGACGCCGGGCGGCACGCCGTGGTACTTCTATTTTCTCTTTCTACTCGTCAAGGTTCCGCTGCCGCTGTTGATTGCCTTCACGGTCGGCCTTGTCGAAATCTTCCGCCATCGCGGCCCCTATCCGCAATCGCGCGGCTATATCTTCCTGCGTGTGATGCTGGTCTTCTGGCTGTTGCCGATGTCGCTGGTCGGCACCAAGTTCCTGCGCTACACGCTGTCGCTGATGCCGCTAGTCTATATGACCGCCGCTATCGGCATCGTGGCGATGTGGGGCTGGCTGTGGCGCGGGCTGCGGCGGATCAAGTCTTCGCCACAAGCAATTCGATTAGCCGCCGCCGCGCTTGCGATCTTGTTCATCGCGCTGCCGGCAGTCTCGATGCTGCGCAGTCTGCCTTATCCGAATCTTTATTTGAACGCGTTGGGCGGCAATCGCGTCGGTTACTTTTTCCCGCACGATGAATTCTATGATCTCGGAGCGCGCGAAAGCATTCGTTACATCGCCGACAATGCGCCGCCGAAGGCGCGGCTCGCAACAGAGATACCGGGCGTCGTCGAGTATTATTTGCAGCAATACAACCGGCCCGACATCGAAGTCGAAATTATGTCGCAACCGAGCTTCAGCTTGAACGAAGACGCGCCCGATTATGTGCTGCTACAACCGGGCCGCGTCTACATTGAGAACCGCGACAATTACCAGTTCATCGAGCGCACCTTCCCGGTCGTGCAATCGAGCGGCTACAACGGCGCGACCGCCGCGCGAGTCTACTTCGTTGGGGGTCGGGGGTCAGGGGCCGGGGGCCGGCAATTAGTCCCGTAGGGACGCGATGTTTATAGATATGGCTGAATGATGTGACGAAGCCCCGTAGGGGCGCAATGTCAACATCGCGCTCCTAACGGAGCTTGGATTTTTAATTGTACGGTTACTATAAACATTGCGCTCCTAACGGAGCTTGCCCGAATCAACGACTGACCACTGGCCACTGACCACTGATGAAGCGATTAATAATCAACGCGGACGATTTCGGCTTCACGCGCGGCGTCAACGCCGGCATCATCCGAGCTTTCGAGCGCGGCATACTGACGAGCGCGACGTTGATGGCCAACGGCGACGCCTTTGATGAAGCGGTGGCGATGGCCGGGGCTAATCCGTCACTCGGCGTAGGCATTCATCTGGTCGCCGTCGGCGGTCGCCCGGTCGCCGATGCCGCCGAAATTCCATCGCTGGTTGACGCGAACGGCTTGCTGCCGCGCACGCTCACGGATTTAATTAAGCTGCTCACGCGCCGCCGGGTGCGCGTCGAGCACATCGAGCGCGAGTTCGCCGCGCAGATTGAGCGCGTTCGCCGCGCCGGCATCACGCCGACGCACCTGGATTCGCACAAGCATTCGCACACGCAGCCGCTCGTGATGACGGCGCTGGCGCGTGTGGCCAAGGCATTCAACATTCGCGCCGTGCGCAATCCGTTTGAACGCCTGCGCGCGCCCTTCGTAACCGGGGCGACGGCCCGCACGCGACGCGGCGTCTACTTGAAACAGGCGGTAATGTCGGCGGCGGTCGCGCCGCGCGCCCGCGCTTTCCATCGCCTCGTCAACGAGCACGGATTGCGCGCACCGGACTTTTTCTGCGGCGTGCGCTTGACCGGCTTGCTTGACGCCGAAGCCGTGCGCCGCGTCATCGAAGGCTTGCGCGAAGGCACGACCGAGTTGATGTGCCACCCGGCGCTGTATGATGATGAACTGGAGCAGGCCGAGACGCGCTTGAAGCGCGAGCGCCAGCGCGAGCTTGAAGCATTAACGGATGAGAGCGTGCGCCGCGCGGTCAATTCGACGGGCGTGCAGCTAATCAACTATGGGGAGCTAACCGAGCATGTTTGAGAGCGAAGTCACGCCGCCGAGCTATTCGGTCGTCGTGCCATTTCACAACGAAGAAGAGAGCGTGCGCGAACTGCATCAGCGATTGTCTGAAGCGATGACCAACCGCTACGAGCCGGTCGAGTTCATCTTCATCGACGATCACAGCACGGATCGCACGCGGGCAACGCTGAAAGCGATTGCCGCCGAAGACTCGCGCGTCGTCGTCATCTGTTTGAAGCGCAACTATGGACAGACTGTGGCGCTGGCCGCCGGATTCGATTACGCCGAAGGCGATGTGATTATCTCGATGGACGGCGACCTGCAACACGACCCGGCGGACATTCCGTCGATGCTGGCGGTCTTTGAAGAGACCGGCTGTGACATCGTTAGCGGCTGGCGTAAAAAGCGCGTCGATAATTTCTTGCTGCGCCGCCTGCCGTCGCGCATTGCCAACTGGCTGATGGCGAAGCTCTCCGGCGTTGACATACACGACTTCGGCACGACCTTTAAGATTTATCGCAAAGACACGATCAAACAGATCAAGCTCTACGGCGAGATGCACCGCTTCATCCCGGCGCTGGCCTCGTGGAACGGCGCAACGGTCGTCGAAGTGCCGATCAAGAACATCGAGCGACCGGGCGGGCGTTCACATTATGGATTGTCGCGCACCGTCCGCGTGCTGTTCGACCTGCTGACGATTCGCTACCTGTTAAAGTACGTGACGCGCCCGCTGCACTTCTTCGGGCCGCTCGGATTGTTGAGCACGCTGGCCGGCTTTCTCATTATGCTGTGGATGCTGGCGACGAAGATATGGTATGGCTCTGACCTCTTCGAGCAGCACGGGCCGTTGATGTTGCTGGGCGCGGTGTTGATTCTGGCGGGCGTGCAGTTGATCACTTCAGGATTGATCGGCGAGATGCTGAGCCGCACTTACTTCGAATCGCAGGGCAAGCCCATCTATTCCATCGAGCGGATCATCACAGGCAAGAGCGTGACCAGTCAAAAATGAGACAGTGATGAGTGATGAATGATGAGTAGGGACTGTTGCCACTTTCAACTCATCACTCATCACTCATCACTCATTACTCACCACTGATTTCAGTCTTCAATGATGAAATAATCGGCGCGCAGCGGTTGAGTGCGTCGAACAGGCTGCTTGACGCGCACGGTGTCGCGCTCGACGCGCTCGGACAGGATCACGCGATTCTCGTCGCCGTAATCGAGCAGGACGTGAACCGGCCTGGCGTCGAATTGCTCGGAAGCTTCGGCGTGTCTGAGGACGCTTGCGCCCTCGGCGTCAGTGACCGTCTTGAACATTTCGACGCCGCGCACGCGCCCCTCGCGGTCAATGACCGTCACCGGCACGGCATCGCCGCTTGACACGCCGGGTTGCGGGCGTTGCTGGCTGAGTGCGGCAGTGAGCCGGGCAAGCAACTCGTGGTTGACCGCTTCGCTCGCGGGTTTCGGTCGCGCATAATCGCTCTCTTCCCACTCCCGAATCATCTCCCACGCGGCGGCGGGCACGGCGGCGGCTTCCACCGCCGGCTCATAGCTCGCGGCGGCGTGTTCGGCTTGCGCGTACAGAGCGATCTCGGCGGCGCAGTCGCTACACTGCGCGACGTGTGCGGCGACCCGCGCATCACGCTCGCGCGGCGAGCCGCCATAGAAGAAAGCGGCGAGCGCCGCGACATCCGGGTGCTCACTCGAAGTGGTGAGTGATGAGTGATGAGTGATGAGTGATGAGTCTTCAGTATTGAGAGCAGCCGTGTTGGTTGATTCGGATGATTGCGTTGAAGACGCGCGTGAATCAACAGCCGCGCGTTTCAGTTCGCGCACCAGATTGGCAGTGGCGGCGCAATCGGCGCACTCATTCAGATGTCGCTCGACCTGCTGCCGCGCATCATCACTCAACGCGCCGTTCAGGTAATCGAACAACTGTCTGCTGGGATGCGCTGACTTTCGTGCCATGATCTCACCTGCTCACATTCGCGCGGGCGAATGCGTTACTTCCGTTAATCCAACATTGCGCTCATTGCTTCTTCTTCTTCGCGCCGCCGAGCACGGCGTCCGCCGACGTGAAGCCGTGCGCGTCGAGCCACTTCCGCAAACGCTCTTTCAAGCGATGCGCCCGTTGATAAACCAGATCTTCCGACATACCGAACTCGGCGGAAATCTCGGTCGCGTTGCGGCCCAGGATGATGTAGTCGTTGACGATGACCGAATCCTTCCAGTCGCGGCAAACATCGCCGAGCAGTTGGTCAACAATCTCGCGCTGCTCGCTGCGGATCGCGTCGGCTTCGGGCGAAAGCGTTCGCGCCGGCGCGGTTTCGACTTCGGAAGGCTCATCCGAATCCGGGTCAGCCGCCGGGCGCGGCGTCCACGACTTGTCGCGCCGCACGCGGCGAATCGTGTCGATCATCTCGCTCTGCGTGATGCGCGCGATGAAGCTCGACAGCTTGCCTTCTCTGCGCCACAGCCGCAGGCCGCGATAGATTTTATAAATGGCCCGCGACACCACATCGTCTGCCGCGTCCCATTCGGGATAGCGGTATTGCGAATAGCGCACGACGTGATTGATCAGGCCGCGATAACGAGCGATCAACACCTCGAAGCAGAGGTGCGCGCGCTCGCGCTCGGCCTTCTGGCTGGCGAGAAACTGGTCAACCAGTTCTTCGTCGCTCAGTTCGTCGAGCCTGTGGTCATTAATCCCTGTTCCCGCCGCTATGCTATCGGTCATGCGCGCACTCTTGAGGTTCTATGTATCTCCGGCGTGCGCATTCTATCATCGAGCTTTCTTCGTGCCAAAGCCCGGTTCGGTTGACGGCTGCCTTCAGCTTTGTCTGACAGCTTATTTCATCAGAGGAAACAGGAGGCAGTGGCCAGTGGCCAATAATGAGTCGCCAGTGGCCAGTAATGAGTCGCCAGTGGCCAATGGTCCGTTGATAGTTGATAGTTCCCCAAGCTCCGTCAGGAGCGCGATATTTATAGTCAACGATGCTAATGACGATACAAGCTCCGTCAGGAGCGCAATGTTTATAGAGCGTGTCTGAAAAGCCCTGAAGGGGCGTGATTCGACAGCCCAGGGCATCGCCCTGGGTGAGCGGCGGGGCAAACCGCCAAGCCCTGAAAGGGCGCACTAGGTGATCGGTTATTGCGCCCTTTCAGGGCTTGCGGAATAGTCGCTGAGTGTACCCAGGGCGATGCCCTGGGCTATTGAATCGCGCCCCTTCAGGGCTTTTCAGACACGCGTTATAGTAACGCGGGCGGTTTAATCTGCAAGCTCCGTCAGGAGCGTAATGTTTATAGTTATGGCAGAAGGATGTGACGAAGCCCCGTAGGGGCGCAATGTTGACATCACGCTCCTGACGGAGATTGTATCGTTATTAGCATCGTGAACTATAAACATTGCGCTCCTGACGGAGCTTGGGGAACTATCAACCATCAACTATCGACTGGCCACTGGTCACTGACTACTGACCACTGGCCACTGATTCATAGATCACGCGCGAGATCTCGGCGATAAGTTGATGGGCGCGGGCTTCGTCGTTGAGGCCGCGCGTCAGCACGACCAGCACGTAAGGCTTGCGGTGGGGCAGGAAGACGATGGCGGCGTCGTGATTGATGGCCGTGATCGAGCCGGTCTTGTGCGCGACCCGTGCCTCTTTCGGCAGGCCCGCCGGTATGCTCTCGTTGAACTGCTGGTCGAGCATCAGGCGCACCATCTCGTCAGAGGCTTGCTTTGAGACGGCGCGGCTCGCAGCGATGCGGCGCAAGAGGATCATCAGGTCGCGCGCCGTCGTCGTGTTGTTCAGGCCGCGCTCGTACGCCTTATTGTCTTCGACGCCGCGCCGCACCTCTATGTGGTGCGCACCCATATCGCGCATCAAAGCCATAATGCGCGCGGGCGTGACGCGCTCGATCAGTATGTTGGTTGCAAGATTGCTGCTGGCGATAATCATCAGCCGCATCAGCTCGCGCACGGTGGCTCGTTCGCCGATCCGTTTGTAAAGCGACGGCTCGCTATCGTCATCAGCCGAGATTGAAAAGTGACTGCCGTCGGCAATACTCACAAAATCATTCCTGATCGGCACACGCTCGTCGAGCGCGAGCCGGCCCGTCGCCGCCTGCCGGTAGATTTCCATCATCACCGGAACCTTCATTGTACTGGCGGCGTGAAAGCTGATATCGGCGTTGATGAGCAACTCGCGGCCATCGGTCAGGTCGTAAAAAGCGACCGCGACGCTTGCAGCGCCGCTCTTTGCGATCACGTCGTTGATCTTTTGCCGCGCCTCCGCAAGCAATGACTTCTTCAGCGAGCGCGCGGCGACCGGAAGCGTGAAGAGGCAAAGCATCATCGCGCACAAGATGACCCGGCATAAACCTGTCGCGTGTTGAAAGCGGCTCATCGTTTCAGAAGCGCTTGAGGGCGCGAGCCATCAAGCCAAGCCCGCCGACAAACAGCGTCAGCATTAGAATGGTGTTGAAGAGACTGGTGGCGCGGTAATCCATTCGCAAATTCGAGATGATGCCGACGAAGATAATGACCGCGCCGCCGCCCGCCAACAGCCAGCCGGCAATCGAACGGCCATTGAAGAACAGCAGCCCGATGCCGATGATGAGAGGCAATAGCGTCAGCCCGAAGGTGTTCGACCCCCACCATTGCCAGTAACCGCTCGACACCTGCACCTGCTCCATAATCAGGTAGCCGCCTGCTATGGCAAGCGCCAGCCCGAACAAGAACAGACCAAGCCCGCCTTGCGTGCCGCCCGGCCCTTTGAAACGGCGCTCGACCTCTTCGTCATCAACATCCTTCATCGTGGCTCGAAATCTATCATCGGCTCTAAGCATCGTCAACGCTCCTTTCCCGGCGCGTTGACGACACGCGGCGACCGATACTGACACTGGACGGTTCGTGGGAAACAGATTGAGCAACACACCGGGCCGCGCAAAAAATGGAACTCCGACTGGCGACGTGGTTTAATTTTAACAGGAGCCATAAAGGAGCATTCAGCATGAAGCGAACGATTAGCGCCATTCTTCTCTCTCTCATTATCACGATCACTCTTGCCGACCTCAGCGCGGCGCAAGAACCAACGACCCCTAAGCCGCGCTCGCCGCGCACGGCACAAAAGCCGGAGCTTGAGCCGTCGCCGAAACCAGAAGCGCCAGTCGAAGCCGTAGCCTCCGACGAGCAGATGCGTCAGACGATCAGCAATCTCTCAACGCAGATTGACGCGCTCAATGCCGAGATCAAGCTGCTGCGGCGCAGCACCGAGCGCAATTCGATGGCCATGGAATCGTTGTTGTCGGAAGAACGGCTGGCGAAGCTCGAAGACAAGCTCGACCAGGCGACTCAGCGCAAGATCGAGTTGGACGCGCGCGAGGCCGACCTTCAGCGCCGCCAGAGAAACATCCAGCAAGAAGTCACGGCGCGCGGCTTTCTGCGGCGCGACGAAGGCGAAACCATCTTGCGCACAGAGTTTCAGCGCGCGCTCGACGACACGCACAACCAGCAGCAGCAGGCCCAACAGCGCATCGCCGACTTACAGGCACAGGTCACGCAATCGCGCGCCCGCGTCGAAACTCTACGCCGCCGCCTCGACCGCCTCGAAGGGCGCGAAGAGAGCAGCGACACGAAGCAACAGTAGGCGGGAGGCAGGAAGCAGGAGGCAGTAAGCAGTAGGCAGTGGCCAGTGGTCAGTGGTTAGTTATTAGTGGCCAGTGAGTCCCGTAGGGACGACCTATTTATAATTACGGCTGCTAGAAAGGACGAAGCCCCGTAGGGGCGCGATGTCAACATTGCGCTCCTACGGGGCTTCGTCACATCCTTCAGCCATATGTATAAACATCACGCTCCTGACGGAGCTTGAAGGTTAAACCGCCCGCGTTACTATAAACATCACGCTCCTGACGGAGCTTGGGGAACTATCAACTATCAACTGACCACTGGCGACTTATTACTGACCACTGACCACTGGCCACTGCCTCCTGCCTACTCTCTACCTTGCTTACTGCGTGATGACGACCTTCACCGGCACGTCCAGTTGCGGCTGCGCGGCGTCGGTCGTCTCAATGTGCAGCGTGCCAATGTAGGTCGCAGGCTTAGGCAGCCTAGCCGGGTTGAAGCGAATATAGATGACGTAGTTGCTGCCGGGAACAATCGTCTGCGCTTCCACGCGCAGGAAATCGAGCGAAGCGGTGACGGCTTTAACTTCAAACGTGCCGACCGGCTTACGAACGCCGAGGCGGCTCATCGGGGCCGAGCCGCTCTGCAAATTGGCCAGCGACACTTCGCCGAAATCCACCTGCCGCGACGAAGTCACCAGACCTTCCAACTGCGTCTTCGCCGTCACCTGTAAGGCCAACGCCTGCCCGCCTTCGACATTGACGACCAGCGGCAGAACGCGCGACGGCGCGTCGGCGGGCGACTCGACCGTCACCTCTAACACGTAGCCGTCGCCGTTCGTCTCTCGCGTCAACTTGACGGCGTCAGACGCGGCAGCAAGCTTGACGCTCTGACCGGGCGCGTCAGGCCGTATGCGCAGCGAGATCGGCAGTCGCTCGCCCTTCTCCAGCAGAATGATGGCGCGCGCGGTCGGCCAGACGATAAACGATCCAATCTTATCGCCATGTTGAATGTCGGCGTTGCTGATGCGTTTGACGAACGCAGGCAGCGGCTTGATCGTCGCCGTCACCGTCACTTGAATGAAGCGGTGCTTCGAGTCATTGGTCTGCAACTCGTACGTGCGCTCAAGCGGGCCGGGCGCGAGGTCTTTGGTATCGATGTGGATGCGAATGACGCCAGCCTGACCAGGCTGAAGGACTTTATCGAAATGAAAGTCCATCACGGTGCATCAGCTTGGCGCGGCGCGACGCACCATCGCCGGCACAAGGGCGCGAGCCACCCGGCCATCGGCGCGAAACGCGCCCGCCCGCTCTGGCCGTGTGATGGGCGCGGTTTGGCCGGTGAGCGGCTTGTTGTCCATCTCCAGCGGCGCATCGCCGTCGTTACGCACGGCAAAGACCTGCTCGATCTCTTCGCCTTTATAAATGTCGCCGAGGTCGCGCCGCGTCATCGTCATAAAGACCAGCGGCGCTTTCTGCTGTGCGGCGAGCGTGACAGGGATGCAGGGCGCGGCCAGGCAGGCCGTTATCAACACGACCAGCAGTTGGCGCGCACATCTCGGCGTGCGTCGTTGAATGAATCGCTTTGTCATGAGAAGAAGAAATGCTAACGGCCCGCCGCCGGGATTTCAAGTGCGGCGGCAGAAACTCATCCGGGCAGTACGCGACCGCTTCATTCTTCTTGTGCCGCCGCGCGGCGCTGCTGTTCGTGGTGGCCTTCGCCGAACTCTTCGATCATCTTCCGGCGGCGGCGTCTTCCGGCTTCAAGGAATAACAACAGTCCTACGATATTTGTAAGTACAATTAAGCCCGATATTTTGACCGCAAACATCAAGCGGCTTTCTACCTCGATTATGGGAACGATTGATAACCCAATGTAGAGGAGGGTCATCAAACAGCCGGACAACGCACATGCCTTCAGCCAGATTGGCCGGGGTGAGTTGCTCTCTCTCAGCCCGATGAGCGGGAGGGCAAACATGGCAAGATAAGTCAGTGCGTAGAATAGCCCCGACGCATTCCACAACAACTGAAAGGCTTCCTGCTTTCCAACCCCAATCAAGCCCATAACTCCCAGCACGAGGGTTGCGGCTCCGACAAAGAGGATCGAATTGACTGGCGTTCTGTACCTGGCATGCAAACGAGTAAACCAATTCGGGAGCAGTTGGTCCCAACCCGCCACCATCGGAAGTCGGGTGTTGCCGGTAAACATCACACTCGATTGCGCCACACGTATGCAGAGCATGGCAAGAATAGTGATTGGCACGATAGCAGCCGCGAGCCTGAACGACCCGAAGCCTGCGCTTAATACCTGCGGGATGGGCGCAATCAGATCAATCTGGTCTTGCGGGATCAGCGTCAGAACGGAATGAGTCCCTAGTATGAACATCACTGCGATTATGGGCGCAGCAAGTAGGACCGAGCGACTGATCGCTCGCACCGGGTCGCGGCATTCTCCCGCGTGTATGGCGACGTACTCAAATCCGCCCAGCGCGCCAAATCCCATCTTGCCAAGCAAGTTGAAGCTCATCAGCGACAGCGCCGGCATTTCGATCCTGAGCGGATGGTAATCGGCTGAAGAACCGCGCAGGCTGTTTAGAAAAGGAAGGATGAGGATCGCAGCAAACGTGATGAGCATCAACACGCCGCCGGCTTTATGAACCCACTTGCCGATACTGAGTCCTACAGTTGCCAGCAGTATGAGCAGACCGATAGACGCCAAACTCACTATAAATATAAACCACTTGCTGGCCGTCAACCACTCGCCGCTCGGTCCGAGTATATAACGCAGGTATTGCGTTATTTGCAGCCCGATTTCCGATGTGTTCAAAATGGCAAACAGCCATAGGTTCCACGCGACGATAAATCCGATCAGATCGTTGAAGCCGAGCTTGGCCCATTGATACAGTCCGCCTTCCAGCGGCATGATGCGGTTGAGATAGATCACCACGACAGCCGATGGAACGTAGAAGAACGTCATCGCCAGAAGCCATAAGATGACATGCGAAGGGCCTTGCTTTGCGGCGACGCCGACCCACGGAAGACCCACGATGAATAAGATTTGGGTGAGCGCGAGATCAGTAAGGCCAAGTTCTTTCTTGAAGGCGGCGCTGCGCGCCTTTATGCGCTGCTCTTCTTGCTGAAACTCTGAAGTTGGATTTGCGCCTTTTTCGTCTGTCATCCAATTCCCGGGCTACTCTATTCACTATTCTTCTGAAGTCACTTGAGGCACTTGGCTCTTAGCGATTTCTATTAATACTCGCAATGCCTGGTTTACTGACTCCGAATCTCTAAAGACCTCTGCGACATCAGGCTCCAACAGCACGACATTCGTCCTTTCTGTGTATTGCTTGTAATACTTCCCCCGTACGCCGCCGCTGAAATCATACTCTGCCCGCATTTCTTCTTTCGGTTCCGAACTATTGCTCTGACTCATATTGCTTCCTCTCTCGTGGGGTCGGTTCTCGCGCAGAGATTATCCGAATTCTGCCCTCTCGTTCTGTATGGGATACAACGATGAGTCGCTGATTTTTCGTGTACCCCAAGGTTAAGAATCGGAACTCCTCTATCGAATGATCAGGGTCATTGATAGTCGTTGCGAGCGGATCACCAAACACACTTGAAGCCGCATCGAAAACGCCCTGTTAGGCATCTTGCGCGTGCCTGTCAATTAACAAAGCCTTAATAGCACACACCATTGCAGCCCCAACCAGGAGAACGCGAATGTAATTACCGTATGCCCATTCTATTGCAGCCTTCTCAAGTGTTTCTGACGGGGTGTGCATCGGATCACCAAACAATATGGCGTTGCGGGGATAATGAAAGGTAAAAGTGATCACATCACCGGCAATAATTAAGACTAATGCGACAATCAGCCACCATCTTCGGCCAGCAGGACGCTTCCATCCAAGTATCACTGAGATGAGAATCGATAGCTGCGTTATAGGCGCAATAAAGCGAAAGAAGTTGCCGGGATTTGCCACTGACATAAACTGCCGCAGATGTTCGAGAGATTGAGGAATGCCGACACGGAAATTCGGTGCGAGAACGATGGAATCATAAAGAGAGCCACCGAAGAGAGCGCCGATGGAGATTATGGCAAGGCAAAGTATGATTTCTCTTATTTTCGACATCCCACCTCTGATACTGACGCCTAACAATCCCTTATGACCCATTGAGTCGTCAAGAGCTATTTAACGTTGTATCCGTCCGGCCTCCATCACCTGCGTTACAGAGGCTTACTGAACGCTCAGGTTGATCGGCCCAGCATCTCGCGCACCTTTTGCCCCAGAGCCTCTGCCGTAAAAGGCTTTTGGATAAGGCCGACGATGAAGAGTATCTGCGTCAGCGCCAGATCAATCAGGCTGAGTTCTTTTTGAAGACGGCGCTGCGACGCTCGACCTGTTGTTAAGCGCGTCGCAGTGCGGATGAAAGACGGGTCAGTTCGTCGCCCATTCACTTGCCTGCGGCCCGCGATTGGCCCCGCGCTTGCAGCTTCCTGGCGTCAATGCCTGATTGCCTGGTGAGCACCGCATCGAATAATCGCGCCGGCAACAGCCGCTTGAGCGCGATGGCCAACCGCGCGTGACGCGGCGCGGCGTAGCGCGGGCGCGGGCGGTCGAGCGTCAACGCTTTCCGTACCAGCTCGGCGATGTCGTCGGGGCGGCCCGCCATCTTGCGCATCCGTTTATAGCCTTCGGCAGAGCCCTCGAAGAATGGCTTGTACGGGCTGTCCTGCTCGATCACGTCGCGGGCGCGCTCGTTGGCGACGCCTAAGAACTCTGTGAGGATGAAACCCGGCTCGATGACGACGACCTGAATGCCGAAGGGCGCAAGCTCGCCGCGCAGTCCGTCGGAAATGGCTTCCAAGGCGTGTTTCGTGGCGTCGTAGACCGACGAGAGCGGGCGCGCGATGCGTCCGGCAACCGAGCTGATGTTGACGATGCGCCCGCTCGCCTGCCGTCGCATCACGGGAATGACGAGCTGCGTCAGCGCGATCAGCGAGAAGAGGTTGGTTTCAAAGTTCTGGCGGATGGCCTCAAGCGGAACCATCTCAATCGGGCCGCGCTGCCCGTAACCGGCGTTGTTGACCAGCGCGTCGATGCGGTCGAAGGCGGCCAGCGTCTCGCCCACGATGCGCTGGCGGTCTGTGGCATTGGTTACATCGGCGACAATCGCCAGCGCCCGGTGGCCTGCCCGCTCGATCTCTTCTTTCAAGCCATCGAGCCGTTCTTTGCGCCGCGCCACCAGCACGACCGTTGCGCCTTCGCGCGCGAGCATTCTCGCGGTCGCTTCGCCGATCCCTGCCGACGCGCCGGTAATGATGACGACCTGCCCTTTCAGTTTGCTCATCTCTCAATCCTCCTCTCACAAGTAGTGGCGGATCATCTTGCGCCAGGTCGGCCAGTCGTGAATCAACTCGCCGCCCCAGTCGTCGAGGCTGTGCGGAATGCCGCGCTCCGTCAGCACGCGCGACATATCATAAGTGCGCTCGCGGCAGATACCCAGGTCGCGGTCGCTCGTCACCAGCGCAATCTCCATGCGGTGAATCTGTGATAGATACCATTCGTCGGTCAACTCGCTCATGTAAGCCACCGGGCAATTCAGGTAAGCGTCCTCTTCATAGTAACCGTCGAGCAGTCGTTGAATGCGATACGAGCCGCTGATGCCGACCGTCTTGCGCACGAGGTCAGGGTGCTTGAAGGCGAAGTTCACCGCCAGGTATGCGCCGAAGCTTACGCCCGCCGTGATCAAAAACTGATTCGAGTTGCGCGAGCGGATGAACGGCACGACCTCGCTGAGCAAGTAATCTTCCCGGACATTGTGGCGGCGGACGCGTTCGCGCGGCGGAATCTGATCGTTGTACCACGAGTCGTAGCAATGACTGTCCACGCCATAAAGCTGTAGGTAGCCGGCGTCGAGCTTATCGGCCAGCGTCTCGACCATCAGAAAATCTTTCCACTCGTAGTAATGGCCCCACGAGCTTGGACAGACGATGACCGGCGCGCCGGCGTGGCCGTGCACCATCACGTCCATCTCGCGCCCCATGCGGTGGCTGTACCACTTGACGTGTTCTTCTCTCGGCATAGCTTTAGAACTTTTCGCGCAGGTAGTAACGCATCATATCGCGCCAGGTCGGCCAGTCGTGCGGCTGGTCGTAGCCCCACAGGTCCAGCTCGAAGGGAACGCCTTTGTTGTACAGAATGCCGGCCAGCCGGCGCGAAGCATCGGGGTTTTCGTAATCGCCCTGGCCGGTGACGATATGAAGATGCTGCTTCTGCCTGAGCAGCCAAAGATTATGGCCATCGAGGTTCGGCAGGTAATCGACCGGGTTGTTGAAGTAGACGTTGTCGTCGTAATGATCGCCGTCGTAATAGCCGCGAATGTCGTACGAGCCGCTCATCGCGATCATACCGTCGAACAGGTCGGGCCGGCGGAAGACTTGATTGGCGCAGTGAAACGCGCCGAGACTCGCGCCCGCCGTGATGATGCCAGCGCGACCGCGACAACTGTCCCAGATGTAGGGCACGACTTCGCGTGTGATGTAGTCGTTATAGGCCGCCTGCATCAGTCCCTTGATGGGCGTCGGCACTTGCTTGTTCAGCCACGCATCGCGGTTGATCGAGTTGATCGAAAAAACTTTGACCTTGCCCGCTTCGATCACGTCGCGGATGGCGTCGAGCAACTGGAATCGCTCGTATTCGAGGAAGTCGGCGGCGGCGGTCGGGAACAGCAGCAGCGGGAAACCGAAATGGCCATAGGTGACGATCTCCATATGGCGGTTCAGGCTGGGGCTGTGCCAGCCGTCAATGAATCGTTGCATGAACTCTTCCTTTCGCGTGCATCGGGTTTAATCGGAATCGACAACGGCTGGCAACATAAGCCTAACGAACAAGCGTGTAAGCTACCCACATCTGGCGGGATTTTCAAGTCAGGCGGGAAAGAAGAGAGCGACGCGCGACACGGCGACACGGCGAGGGGAAAGAAACGACAAGGCGAGGGGGCAATGGGGGACGCAGGGAAAGAAGGGCGATTCGCTTCTACCCTTTCTCTCCCCGCGTCGCCCCGTCGCCGTGTCGCCGCGTCGTTCTTTCTACGCGTCGCCGCGTCGGTCGTTCACTGTTTGCTGACGCGATTGAAGTGAATCAGCGCGCGCCCGGCGGCGCGGCTTTCCAGCTCGAAGCTGGCGTCTTTGCTCGACTGGTTCTCAACCAGCCGATAAGCGCCCGGTTCGCCGCTCGTTTCGGCAGTGCCTTCGACGCGCGACAGGAAAGCCTCCGCATCGCGCCGCGCAATCTCCTGCGTCTCGCCGCCCGCCTGGCCGAGCGCTTCGAGCGCATAAGACTTCAGCATCTTCGGCCAGTAGGCTTGAAAGAGGCGGTGATTGGCGAAGACATCGGCAGAGATGATTCTGCCGTTGACCACCGCGACGATGCCGATGACCTCGGTGGCCGACAGCTTGCCTTTGAAGGCGCGCTCGTAATCGTTGAGCTTGTGGCTCACCTGTTTGTCCTGATAGACGCTCTTGAGGTCGCCGGTCACAGTCTCGACGTTATTCGCCTGCGCGCTATCGGCAACGCCCTTCCAGACTTCAGACTGACTCTTCTTGGCCTGCGCCTTCTCGCGCACGTTCGGCATCGCCATCACGCTGGCCGAACTCGTCACCGTTACCATCTCGCCGCCACCGCCACCGCCGTGGCTGGCGTGACGGCTTTGGCCGAAGCTCTCGCGGCCCGACCACCTGCCGTGCTCGACGCAAAAGACTTCGATAGGCACAGGCTTGGCGCTCGCTTCAATGATGCAATCGTGGCCGACGATGCGATCCTGTTTGCCGCCGATAACCATCTCGCCGGCGATGAGGATGAGTTTCTTGCCTGAGTTGTTGGTCACTGCCAGTCGATTGACTTCGGCGTTATCGTCCACGCGGCGTTGCGAGCGCAGCCGGCGAGAGCGCCCATCTGCGCCCAGTTCGGTGATGATGACTTTGCCAGCGCGCAAGCCTTCATCGAGAGTGATGAAGTCGTCGGCGCTTGCGGCCTGTTCGGACAGCACCGGGAAGACCGTGAGGTTGTCGAAGATCGTCGGCGAGCCGATGCGCCAGTCTCGGCGCACTGCTTCGCTATGGGCAGAAGCTTGCCGGCCTGTTTTAACAATGCGATGACGCGAAGAACCGGCCAGCGCCAGCGCCACCAGCAGGACGCCTGCGAGGAGAGCGGCCAGAGTTTTCATGTGAGGCTCCTTGTGCGTGAGGGTTGTAGCAGGGCTGGGAGAATCGTATCAGTGTGAGAACGCCACAACGGCGAGAACCTTGCAACAGGATTCAGGATACAGGATTCAGGATTCAGGATACCCTGGCGCAAGATACGCTGACGCGCGGCGCGGATTCAGGATTCGGTATTGGAGTTAATGCCAATCGCTCGACATTGAATGACTCAGATCGCTTGCGCACTGCGCAGCCACTCTGAATCCTGTATCCTGAATCCTATCTTAGCGGTCTACATTTCCAGTAGTAATTCGTGAAGCCTTCGGCTTCGTACATACGGCGGAAGGTCATCTCGACTTCCTGCTCGATGTGCACGTCGGCGGGGTTGCGGTCGGTCATCTGCAAGTAAGCGCGCCCGCCGCCCTCGAAGTCAACGATGGTCATCACCGTTGGCGGGTCGGGGTCGGCGTTGAGAAAGTCTACGGTGAAGGTAAAGACGCTGGCCTTCTTGTCGGCAAGCCGCACGCTCTCGAACTGGTCCTTCGACTGGCAGGCGATGCAGAGCCGTTGACGCGGATATTGCAGCTTGCCGCAGCTCAAACAGCGGTAGCCGTACAGGCGATAAATGTCGTCGCGGTTGCGCCAGATTTGCGCCGCCGAAGCCGTCGGCATCTGGCGGCGTGGCGCTTCGGTTTCGACCAGCTCGCGGAACTTGATGTAACGTTCATAACTTTCAAGACTCGCCTTTGATGCCAGGTGGCCGCGCACGCCGCGACGCCCCGCGACTTTCTCGCGCTCGATCTCCGGCGTCACTTCAAACAACAGCGCGTCCGCGCCTGAACCGTAACCGACGACCAGCAGCTTATCACCGGAGCTGGCCTGTTCAAGCGCCGACGATAAGATCAGCACAGGCATCGCCGCGCCGGTGTTGCCGACCGTTGATAACAAGTGATCGGGAATCTGTTCAGGCTTCAACCCCAGGCTCTTGGCGACACCGGCCAGCGAACCGGCATCGGGCGCGTAGAAGATCGCTTTTGAGATTTCAGAAGGGCCAATGCCCGTACGCTCGAACAGCTCGCCGACCGTCTGCCGCACGACGCGTTGATAGCCTTGCGTGATGCTGAAGCGTTCTTCCCATCCCGACACGAACGGATCAGCGGGCTTGCGCCACACATCGGTCATCTCGTCTACGGTTGAATGCGAGGCGAGCAGGTTCGCAATCACGCCGTCGCGTCCGACTTCGATGGCCGCCGCCGCATCGCCAAACAACCGCTCGTTCATCGAGCGCGGCGCGGCCAGCCGCGTATCGGCAGAGGTGATGATGACGCGCGAGGCCGAGCCAGCCGCGACGGAATCCATCGCGGTGTTGAGCGCCGTGGTCGCGGCGCGCAGCGAATTGGTCGCATCGGCGCTGCGCACGTCGTGACGCAAGTCGGCGACGGTGGCGATGAGCGCAGACGCTTGCTTCTCGGCGTAAGGCGAAGTGGTCGTGGCGAAGATCAGCCCGTCCACGTTGCGTGCCTCGTTGCCGGCCAGCAGGTCACGCACGGCTTCGACGGCCATCGTGATGGAGTCTTCGTCAGCCGCAGCGACGGCGCGCTCGGCGTCGCCGGCACGACCGCCCCAGGCGCGCGCGATATCTTTGTGAGTAAGCCGGTAGTAAGGAATGTAAGCGCCGAATCGTGTGATGCCTGCCATAGATTTCTCCGCGCGTGTTATACCGGAGCGCTTTCGCACGCGTCAAGCAAACGCGATATTCAGCTCAGAGTCGCTTCGTCTTCAACTCGTTTTGCTTTCTTTCTCGACATATTTCTTCTTTTCGTAACCGTTGATGCGTTATAGCGCACCTACATTATATAAGGAATATCAACGCGATGGCTTTACACAAAGCGCGGGCGATAGATGGCCGTGTGGCGCACGTGCTGAACGATGCGCGAGCCGGCAGCCACAAGTAAGACATCATACACGACGAATTCATGGCCCTTGCGCTCTAAACAATCCCTGATGCGCCCACGCGCTTCGATCACTTCCGTGTCGCGGGCCGCGCTGTAATTCACCATCTCGCTCGCCGCGTGAATCCAGGGGCCGAGTTTGAAGTTGCGCATTAGTAAATGATTCGACAGTTCGAGCAACGCTACGGGGTGCGCTAACGCTTCGTCGCCGCGATAGATGGCCAGCCGTTCATCAAGAGCATCAAGCCGCGACGTGTCCTTCACGTTTAACGTCTCGCGCAGCGTGCCGAGCGCCGCGCCAACGATGAAAGATTCACGCGCAGCAGCCGGACGAGCCTCATCGGCGGGAAGCGGCGCGAGCGGATAATCGGCAAGGCGCGGTTCAGGTGGCGAAGCGTTGATCGTTGCCGTCGCCATCGCGCAGACTAATCCATCGTCGCGCTCAACCGTGAGCGAAAGCTTTGATGAAGACTCGTCAGCCGATGAAGCGTCGGCCACAGCCTTCACCATAACGTCGTCGCCATCATAGACCGGCTGAAAGAATCGGACCTGCATCGCGCCGCCTTCGAGCCAGGCGCGACCGAAGCGCTCGACGACGGGCGCGGTCAGGTAGCCGTAGACCGTAACGCCCGGAACCAGGCCGCCGCGAAAGCCATAGCGCGCGGCGGTGGCATCGTCGTGAATGCGGTTTTCGGAGGCGGTCGCAGTGTTGCGTGCTCGCACGCGGTAGACCTCCGTGAAAGTCGCGTCTGCCGGTTCGCTCATCTGGCGCTGCCTTTTGCTATTGAGAGTCGTGAAGGGCCGACCGCTTTAAACGTAATAGCGCACCAGCCACTCGGCGACGAGGGCGGGCTTCTGAGCGCCTTCGATCTCGACCGTAGCGACCAGTGTGAGTTGTGAGCCGCCCGGCACGTCTTCGACGGATTGTAATGTGAATCGCGCTCGCACACGCGACCCCGAAAGAACCGGCGACACAAAGCGCAGGCGATTCAGGCCATAGTTGATGCCCATCTTGAAATCGCCCTGCACGCGATAGGCTTGCGCGGCCAGTTGAGGCAGCAGCGACAGCGACAGAAAGCCGTGCGCGATGGTGCCGCCAAACGGCGAATCGGTCCTGGCCCGCTCGGTGTCGAGGTGAATCCACTGATGATCTTCGGTGGCATTGGCAAAAGCGTTGATGCGCGATTGCGTCACTTCAAACCAATCGCTTGCGCCGATCTCTTCGCCGACCAGCGTCTTCAGTTCTTCGATTCCATTGATGGTTCGGGTTGGCATATCTTCTCCTTGATTTGATGAGTGCGTTAGACGACGCCTTCATCGTGAAAGGCGGCAATCTCGCGGTCAGCGAAACCGAGTTCGCCGAGCACTTCGTTTGTATGCTCGCCGAGCAGCGGAGCGCGACGGCGCACGTCGCCGGGCGTATCGGTGAGCCGCACGGGCGGCGCGGCGACGTGAACGGCGCGGCCATCATAATCCAATGCTTCGAGCAGCCCGCGCGCATTCACCTGAGCGTCGCTTAACACTTCGTCGAGATCATAGACAGGGCCGCAAGGGATGCGCGCGCGTTCGAGCGCGTTGATCGCTTCGTCACGCGTGCGCGCCGCGCACCAGTCGCGCATCGCTGCGTTGATGACGTGTGCATTGTTGCCGCGCGTGATGTCGTCTTTGCAGCGCGGATCATCGATTAAATCCTCGCGGCCCACGAGCCGCGCCCAGCGGCGGAACATATCATCGCCGATAGTCGGAACCAGTATCCAACCATCGCGCGTGCGATAGGCATCGCTCGGCGCGGTGTAATATCCGGTGTTGCCCGCCTGTTCGCGGCGTATGCCCATCGCCTGACGCTCAGCCAACAGCGGCATCATAAACGTGACGCCGGTCGCCAGCAGCGACACTTCGATCAACTGGCCGCGCCCGGTTTGTAAGCGATGATACAAAGCCGCCATCGCGCCGAACGCCGCGTGCAGCGCCGTGCCGTAATCGACCCACGAGACGATGGAGCGCACGGGCGGGCCGGGAAATCCCGTCAAGCTCATCGCGCCGCTCATCGCCTGCACGACACCGTCAAAGCCTATGCGGTCACGGTAAGGCCCGTCTGAACCGAAGGCCGAAGCCATCACCAGAATGATGTCCTCTTTGATCTCTCGGAGTGAATCGTAATCAAGCTTGAGCCGCTGCATCACGGCGAGCGGCAGATTGACGATGACCATATCGGCGCTGCGCACGAGACGTTGCACGACCGTCTCGGCTTTGGCGTGTGCGAGGTCGAGCGTGATGCCGCGCTTGTTGCGATTGAGGTTGAGGAAGAGGCCGCCTTCGCCGCTCGCCGTGACGGGACCGAGCCGGCGATCTTCGCCGCCTTCGCGCCGCTCGACGCGGATCACGTCCGCGCCGAAATCGGCCAGCAGCATTGCGCAGTAAGGCGCAGCGATGAAGCGGCCAAAATCGATCACGCGAATTCCGTCGAGCAGTCCCGGCATAAAATTCTTCAGAAGGAACCACAGATGAAGGGCAGAGGCTAGGAACCAGGGGCTAGAGGCTAGAGGCGCACCGTGGGGCTAGCCTCTAGCCTCCAGCCTCCAGCCTCTCTTTCCATCTGTGTTTGTCTGTGTTCATCTGTGGTTTCAAATGAGCCACGCCGCAGCATCCTACCTGCTCGGTGCAGGGGGCGCAAGGTGCGCGGCTTGCGCAGGGTTGCGCTTTGCTTGAGCGGCGAGCTTGCTCTACAGTGATGAAGTTTCCGATGAATGACGCGACGAAGAGTACGGAGCCGGAGCTATCGCTGCGAACGCGCGCGACGAACCTCGAACGCTTGCAACGCGAGACGTTCGACGTAGCGGTGATCGGTGGCGGCGCGACCGGCGCGGGCATCGCGCTCGACGCTGCGACGCGAGGTCTGACCGTCGCGCTGATTGAGAAACAGGATTTCGCCGGCGGCACCAGCTCGCGCTCTTCAAAGCTGATTCACGGCGGCCTGCGTTACCTTGAGCATTTCGAGTTCGCGCTCGTCCGCGAAGGCTTGCACGAACGCGCACGGCTGCGCCGCAACGCGCCGCACCTGAGCCAGCCCCTGCCCTTCCTCGTTCCCGTTTACAAGCAAAGCAAGCGCTCGCCGCTCGGCAACAGCCGGCTCAAGCTGCGCGCCGGATTGACGCTGTATGATTGGCTGGCGGGCCGCCGGAACTTCGCGCCGCATCGATGGCTCTCAGCCGAAGAGGCGTTGAAGCTTGCGCCGCACCTGTCGTCTGAAGGGCTGCGCGGCGCGTTCGTTTATTATGACGGTCTGACCGACGACGCGCGCCTGGTCATCGAAATTATCAAGACGGCGGCGGCACGCGGCGCGATTGTGGCGAACTACGTTGCAGCTACCGGCTTTGTCATCCGTGATGGCCGTATTGACGGCGTTGAAGTGAACAACCGGCTATCCGATCAGCGGCTGACGATTGCCGCGCGCTTAGTAATTAATGCCACCGGAGTCTGGGCAGATGAAGTCAGCCGCATCCTTGATCCGTCGGCGCGAAAAACGCTGCGCCCATCGAAAGGCATTCACGTTGTGCTGCCCACAGAGAAGCTGCGCAACCGCGCGGCGGTCTTGATTCCCTCACTCGGCGAGCAACGATTTCTCTTCGTCATTCCCTGGCAGAATCGTATTGTAATCGGGACTACCGATACGGATTACGCCGGCGACCTCGACGACCCGCGTGCGACAGCCGAAGAGATTGGCCGCGTGATGGAGTCCGCCGCGCACAGCTTTCCCGACGCCGGCATCAATATGGATGATGTCATCGCGTCATTCGCAGGCTTGCGCCCGCTGGCCGGTGGCGATGCCGGCGCGACTAGCGAACTATCACGGCGCGAAGCCCTCACCGAAAACGACGCGGGCTTGATTTCCATTACCGGCGGCAAGCTGACGGCGTGGCGCGCGATGGCCGAGCACGTCGTTGACCTTGCCGTAAAGAGGCTGGCTTCGCGCGGTGAGAGATCAAGCCGATTGCCGCGCAGTCGCAGCGCCGAAATCAAGCTGGCCAACAGCGCGCACATCACCAGCGATGAGGCGACAGACGTAACGGGCGTTGCGCGAGACTTCGCCGTGTCGGTCGCAACCGTCGAGCACTTGATGCAAAGTTATGGCGGCAACTTTGTGACGGTTCTTGAGGTGGCGCGGCAGCGCGACGAGTTGAAGCGGGCGTTGATTGACGGCCTGCCGCACATTGAGGCCGAAGTGATTTACGCGGCGCGCTACGAGATGGCCGCCAACGTCGATGATGTTCTATCGCGCCGCACGCGCATCCGCCTGCTGACGCGCGATGGCGGCGCAGCGTGCGCGGCACGTGTGGCACAGTTAATGACCGAAGCGACTGGCGTCAGTTGATCGCAGATAATTCCAGATGAATGACCGACGAGTGACCGACGAGTGACTTATGATGGACACACCTTTTCTTGAAACGCGACACGTAGAACTAGCGGCTCAGGTTGACCGCTTCAACCGCGAGCGCCCGCGTCACGATGACGCCAGCGAAGACGAGCAGGCGCGCGCCCTCGTGCGACAGCTTGCCGAGGCCGGCTTGCTCGCGCCGACCGTGCCGGCTGATTTCAGCAGCACGACGCTCGACGTGCGCGCCCTGTGCGTCGCCCGCGAGCGCCTCGCTTATGACTCGTCGCTCGCCGATCTGATGTTTGCGATGCAGGGGCTTGGCAGTTTTCCGCTGACGCTGGCGGGCGCGGACGCGCTCAAGCGCCGCTGGCTGCCGCGCGTCAAAAGCGGCGCGAGCATCGCCGCATTCGCCATCACCGAACCCGGCGCTGGCTCAGACGTGGCGGCTATCGAAACGACGGCGCGGCGCGACGGCGATGAATATGTAATTGAAGGCACAAAGACCTTCATATCGAACGCGGGACTGGCCGACTTCTACACCGTCTTTGCGAAGACCGACGCCGAGGCCGGGCATCGCGGCATCTCGGCGTTTCTGGTCGAACCCGACGCCGCCGGCTTCACGGTCGAAGCGCGGCTTGAGCTGATCGCGCCGCACCCGATAGGCCGGCTGCGCTTTGACGGCTGCCGCGTGCCGGCAACCAATCGTTTAGGCGACGAAGGCGCAGGATTCAAGATCGCTATGCAGACGCTCGATACGTTTCGCGCAACGGTCGGGGCCGCCGGCTGTGGATTGGCAGGGCGGGCGCTTGACGAAGCGATCAGCTATGCCAAGCGGCGCGTGCAGTTCGGGCGAGCGATAGCTGAATTTCAGGCCACGCAAATCAAGCTGGCCGAGATGGCGACTGAATTGGACGCCGCTCGCTTACTCGTCTACCGCGCGGCGTGGCGCAAAGACAGCGGCGCTCAGCGCGTCACGACCGAGGCGGCAATGGCCAAGCTCTACGCGACCGAAAGCGCACAGCGCATCATCGACGCGGCGGTGCAGATACACGGCGGCGCGGGCCTCGTGCGCGGCGCGGCGGTCGAACATCTTTACCGCGACGTGCGCGCGCTCAGAATTTATGAAGGCACGTCCGAGATTCAAAAGCTCGTCATCGCCGCGCAGCTTTTGAAATAGTTGATATGGCTACGGCTGCCGACCATCTCCCCAGCGCAAGCTGCGGCATCGCTCCATTTGTCAGCAGAGCGAGTGCGCCCGGTGTTGCGCTTGCTCGATACAGGCTTGATCGTCCGCCACCAAGCCATTCGTTCCGCTCTCCGAGGAACTCGCGCCTTGCTGCGGCGTGTTCGTGCCAAAATCATTGCCCCGTTTCAGCAATCACTCTACAGTTGGACCGAAGCTCAGAGATAAGCAATCACGAGGGGAGAAAACTTTTCATGCAGAGCGTTTCGCAAAAGCGACTGAGCCAGCCGCTCAGTCGTGTCGATTCCATTGATCTGCTGCGCGGCATCGTGATGGTCATTATGCTGCTCGATCACACGCGCGAGTACGTCCACCGCGAGGCGCTCAACTTCGACCCGACCAACCTGACGAAGACTCACGCGCTGCTCTTTTTCACGCGCTGGGTCACTCATTTTTGCGCGCCCATCTTCGTCTTTCTCGCCGGAACCGGCGCGTACCTGCGAGCCGCGCGCGGCGAAAGCAAGCCGCAATTATCAAAGTTTCTCATCACGCGCGGCCTCTGGTTAATTGTGCTGGAGCTGACGGTCATTCGCGTCATCGTCTGGTTCAATGTCGATTTCCACTTCGCGTTTTTGTTGCAAGTGATCTGGGTCATCGGCATTTCGATGATCGTGCTGGCCGCATTGATTTACTTGCCGCTGCGCGTCGTCGCGGTTGGCAGCATCGCAATGATCGCGCTGCATAATTTGCTCGACCTGATTAAGTTTCAGCCAAACAACCCGCCGACCTTTTCGGATGCGATATGGATGTTGCTGCACCAGCAGGGCGTAGTCTTTCTGTCGCCGGGTGTGTACGGGCTTCTGCTCTATCCCTTGATCCCGTGGGTAGCGGTGTTGGCGGTGGGCTACTGCTTCGGCGCACTTTATCAGTGGGAAGAAGACCGGCGGCAACGCATCTTATTGAGGCTCGGCGCGGGCCTGCTGCTCGGCTTCGTCGTGCTGCGAGGCGTGAACGTTTATGGCGACCCAAGCCCTTGGAGCAATCAGGGCAACATAGAGTTCACGCTGCTCTCGTTTCTCAACGTCAGCAAGTATCCTCCGTCGCTCTTATTCCTGCTGATGACGTTGGGCGCAGGCATACTCGGCCTGTGGGCGTTCGAGCGCGCAGGTCGCGGGACTATCGCGCGCATCTTCGTAACGTTCGGACGTGTGCCGATGTTTTTCTACATCGGGCAGTGGCTCATCGCCCACAGTCTTGCCGTGCTGGCCGGCTACATCGCGGGACAACCTGTGGGCTGGCTGTTTGTCGGGGTGATGGATCAGCCGCGCCCGAACCCCGGCAATCTCGGCTTTTCGTTGTGGGTAGTCTACGTCGCCTGGTTCGTGGGACTGCTGTTGCTCTATCCGCTCTGCCGATGGTTTGCCGGCGTCAAACGCCGCCGCCACGATTGGTGGCTGAGCTATCTTTAATGAGCAGCGAGTCGGCGCTGGCTCACTTCTTCGGCGGCTCGATCTCGTATTTGAGTTTCAGGTAAATGGTGAACTGAACGACCGGCTCAAGGACAACCGGGTTGATGACCGCGTCGAAGCCGTCGGCGTTCAGCGGGTTGAAAAAGAAGGTGCGGTTCTTGCGCGCGCTCTGCACCGTGTAACGCTCGCGGGTGTAATCGGGGCTGACATCTTCCGACTCATAAGCCGTGTACGAATCGTACATCTCGGTCGGGTAGTAGGTGCTGTGCCGCTCGGCGTAGACCTGCGCCGGCGGTTGCAGTTGAATGCCCAAGAGCCGTTCATAGCGCGCTGACTTCTGCTTGACGACCTTCGCGGCTTCTTCCATCAAGCGGCTCTGTACGCCGGCGGTGTCGCGGACGACATAGTCCACCTTGATGAGATCGAATATGTTCGACCGCGACGCGGCGATGATCAGCTTATCGAGCAGCGCCTTGTCGCGGTAATGAACGGCGATGTTCTTCTTCAACTCGAAGCCGGAGAGCCGCTGTTTGGCGACGCTGCCCGTGACCTGATACGAGTAGATTTTGTTCTGCGCCGCGAAGTCTACGAAGAGGTCGTCTTTGCCGATGCCGAGCCGCTGCGCTTCAGTGGCAAAGCCCGCGATGATGGCGTCCATCTGCTGATTGCATTCCGCCACCGACGCGCATTCCTGGTTGACGGCGAAGACGGCGACGTATTCATCGGCTTTGACGTTCATCAAGACGGTGGCTTCGACGAACATCGTCGTCGCCGTCGGCGGCGCGTCGGTCGGCGCGATGACGCGCTTGTTGCGTTCATTCTGCTCGGCGCGCGCCTGGCCGCCCTGTTGCGAATAGGCGACGTTGCCGCTCGCCTGCGCGTAGCCGGTCAGCGCGCTGCCGATAATGATTAGTGAGATCAAGAGAAATCGGGTCATCCACAATCCCCTTCCCGGCGACGAAGCGCGCTGCCGCACAGCGACGCGACGGAAGAAAAAGAGAGCAGCCGCCGTCTAATCGGCGAACCATTTAATCCAATTGCGAGGCTGATATGAACAACCCATCACCGCATCAAGCGAGCCGCCGACAATTCGTCAAAGGCGCTTCTCTCTTCGCCGTCTTTCTTCCGTCGCTGATTATTCCAGCCCGTTCCTGCCAGGCGCAAACAAAACCGGCGTCGCCAGCTCACAAAGTCGGCGGCGGCTGTGACGGCTGCGAGAGTATTTATGAAGGCATGCCCGCTCGCTTGAACTGGGAAACCCAGGTTGCTTCGCCTGCGGAGCCGGGCGAGCGAATCGAGATCAGTGGTGTAATTTACAAAGTCGATGGCGCCACCCCAGCGCCGGACGTGATCCTCTACGTTTATCACACGGATGCCAGAGGCTATTATTCGCCCACGCCTGAGCAGACCGGACTGGCGCGTCGCAATGGTCATCTGCGCGGCTGGATGAAGACCAATGCGAAAGGCGAGTATCGCTTTCATTCCATCAAGCCCGCGCCCTACCCGAATCGCGGCGTGCCGGCGCACATTCACCCGATCATCAAAGAGCCGGACAAGAACGAATACTATCTCGACGAATACTGGTTCGATGATGACCCGCTGATAACTGCCGACAAACGCGCGACACTGGAAAAGCGCGGCGGGCTGGGGATCATTCATCTGGGCAAGAACAACAAGGGCGTCTGGGTAGGCCGGCGAGATATTATCTTAGGACTCAACATTCCAGATTACCGATGAACCTGAAATCGTTCGACAAGTATCGTGATCACGGGTTGCTCTTGCTCCGCGTCGGCATCGGCCTGATGTTCATCACGGTTCACGGGTGGCCAAAGCTCGCGGGCGGCGTGCAGATGTGGACGGGACTGGGCAAGACGTTCAATAGTCTCCTGGGCTTTTCATTCATCCCAGTCTTCTGGGGATTGATGGCGACGTTATCGGAGTTCGGCGGCGGATGGTGTCTCGTCAGCGGAGCTCTCTTCCGGCCCGCGTGTGTCTTGATGCTGATAACGATGTCGGTTGCCGTCGCCGCGAATATTCGTGGCGGTTACGGTTTTGCGGGAGCCTCGCAGGCGTTTGAAATGGGCGTCGTCTTTCTCAGCCTGATCTTTATCGGGCCGGGCCGCTTCACGCTCCCCCAGCTATGGCGCTCACGAAAGCGATAGCGGCGCGGCGAGGTCGCCAGATCACAGGCAAGCTCAGGCTAATTGATTACGTCGCCGACGGTCGGGTCTGTGATGTAGCGGCCCAGTTGCAACGAGCGAATCACTTCGGCCCAGATCGGCGCAAACCGCGCGGCGTCTTCGGGCCAGTAGTCGAGCGTGAGTAGCGCCTGGATAAGCGAGCCTCTGGCGATGCACAGTCGCGTGTACGCCGCTCGCTTCAACACCGGGTCCACGAAGCGATAATCGGCCCACGCCGCTTCGAGGTCGGGCCGCTGCTTGTGAACGATCTCGCCCTCGCGCACAGGGTTTCGCTCGTCGCCGTTCAACGCAACGTTGATTAAGTTGTCGAGCGGCAAGCTGCTCCAATCCACCTGCGGCGGCAGGCGCAGATAGGAGCAAGCCAGGCGGCAATTATCATCCGGCGGCTTCACGTCGTAAAACTTGATCGAATCCGAATCCGGTTCGACCACCCAGCCTTCGGGGATATTGAATCGCACCGCGCCGCGATCCGCGATGAAGATGCGATAGCCGTCCGGCGCTTTCCAGTTGTGATTCTTCTTGAGCTTTAACTCTTCCTTCAACCAGTCTGCCATACCTCGTTACTCCTTTTGCTGGTTGCCGCCGACGCGGTTCGCTCAATCGTTCAACGCGGCGATGGCTTCGATCTCGATCTGAAAGCCGTAGTGCAATTCTTTGACCGGCACAATAGCGCGGGCCGGGCGGTGGTCGCCCAACACGCGCGCGTAGACCTGATTGACTGCGCCCCACATATCCATATCAGAGATGTAGACAGTGACTTTCAGCAAGCGGCTCAGGTCGCTGCCGGCGGCTCGCAAGATGGCCGCGACGTTTGCGAGCGCCTGCTCGGTCTGCGCTTCGATGGAGTCAAGCACGCGCTCGCCGTTCGGCTTGATGGCAAGCTGGCCGGCGACAAAGACCATGCCGTTATGAACGACGGCTTGCGAATAATGCCCGCCGGGCGCGGGCGCGTTTTCAGTCAACACCGTTTTGATCTCCATCTCAATTATCCTTCCCTGATTGGCCGTGCAGGCATTCGCGCCCCGCCATCTTGTTCCGTTGAACGGATCATGTCAAACTCTCTGCGCATGTTGAATGGCAAAAAGATTACGGTCGTGATGCCGGCTTATAACGCGGCGGCGACCTTGCAGCAGACCTACAACGACATGCCGATGGAAGTCGTTGACGAAGTCATCCTCGTTGACGATTACAGCTCGGACAACACAGTCGAGCTGGCGACGCGGATGGGACTGCGCGTCTTTCGCCACAGGCAGAACCTCGGCTATGGCCGCAATCAGAAGACCTGCTACCGCGAAGCGCTGAAGACCGGCGCAGACATCATCATTATGCTGCATCCTGATTATCAATACTCGCCGCGCCTGATTGTGTCGCTCGCGGGCATGATCGCGTATGGCGAATTCGATCTGGCGCTCGGCTCGCGCATACTCGGCGTTGGCGCGCTCGCAGGCGGCATGCCGCTTTACAAGTACGTCTCGAACCGCGTGCTGACTGCGCTACAGAACCTGCTGATGAATTATAAACTGTCCGAGTATCACACCGGCTATCGCGCTTACCATCGCGCCTTTCTTGAAGAAGTGCCGCTCGAAGAGAACTCGGACGATTTCATCTTCGACAACGAAGTGCTGGCGCAGGCCGTCTACTTCAACTACCGCATCGGCGAAATCTCGTGCCCGGCGCGCTACTTCGCCGAAGCCTCTTCGATCAGCTTCGCGCGCAGCATCCGTTACGGCGTCGGCGTGTTGTCAACGTCATTGAAGTTCCGCCTGCAACGCATCGGGATCGCCCATTTCAAACTCTTCAATCGCACGGGCAACAAGCTGGCGCACGATTATTACGAACGTGTGACCGGCGCTTGATCGTCAAACGGTCGCGCGCTTCGCTTGCGCCGCCAACTGAGCAAACTAATTCCAAGCAATATCAACAGGCTGATGGCCGAGAGCGTCTTGCCCACGGCGCGTGGCCAGGTGTCTTCAAAGCTCAGCGCGACGTAGTGCTCGCCCGGCGCGAGCTTCAATTGCAAGTTGCCCGTGCCTGCCGGTGTGATCTCTGCGCGCGCGCCGTCAACGCGGGCCAGCCAGCCGGGATAGTAGAGCGGGCGAAAGACGATGATGGATTCTGTGTTGGCCGTGATCGCGTAGCTCTGCCGTATCCCTGCCACATCAAGCGCGCGAATGTCGGCGTCGCCGCTATCGACGAGGGCCGGCTCATCTTGCCAGACCTCTCGGCGCAGATCGCCGTCCCACCAGATGGGGCGGTACTCGCGCGTGTCGCGGCGCGCGAGCCCGGCTTCTAATCCTTCGCGGTCGTAAGACGCGCGCGTTATGGCTAACGTACTGACTACGACGTTGCAGACCAACGCCGCCGCAATCGCGCCGCCCCACGCCCATCGCCAGCGGTCTTTAGCGAGAGTCGCAACGGCGGCTGCCGCAAGCAGGCTGGTCCCAGCAGCCGAGAGGGCCATCCAGCGATACGGATAATAGACCTGCGCCATTCCCGGCAACACTCGCCACAACCACGCCGTCAGCCGCGTGCTCAGCAGGTAAGCGACCAACGTAATGAACCATACAGAGCCAATCCATCGCGCCCAGTTCACCGATACGCCGCGCCGCCAGATCACGAGTGAGCTAATCAAGAACAACAGCAGCAACGGCGCGGACGAGATTTCATTATCGAGCAGGTAATCGTGCGGCGAGCCGTCGGGCGCAAACCAGTGGCGCTTCCACGCTTCGCCAAGATGGCTGAACAAAAAGTAATCGCGGTAATCGAATTTGAAATAGAACTTGGCATAGCTCCGCTCAAAGACAATGGGCAGAAGAAAGATGGCGCTCAAGCCCGTGCCCAGCGCAAAGCCCGCCGCTATGCGCGACAACCGGCGAACATCGCGCGTCAACGCCAGCGCGTAAAGCGGCATCGCCAGCGTCGCCAGGAAAGCTACAGGCACGTGCGTCAACACCAGCAGCGCATACGCGCAGGCGAGTTGCGCGATGGCCGGCCAGTCTTCGCTTGCCGCAACGCGCCGCACGCCGTCAAACAACAGCGGCAGCCAGACGAACGACCAGAACTCCGAGACGGTCGCGCCTTGATAAAGATCGAGCAGATGATACGGTGCGATCATATAGACGGCAGCAGCCATCAAGCTTGTGGCGCGACCGAGCCAGGCGCGGCTGAAGAGATACATCGTCACGCCCGACAACAAGAGCGCGAGCCAGCAACTGAAGGCCATGCCTTGCAACGTGTCGCGCGTGACGAGCGAGAACGCTGCGCCGACATAGAATGTCAGCGGTGGATAGTAGAGCGCAGCGGGGCTGCCCTGCGCGTTGTTCGCCGTCGGCAGCCAGCGCGGGAAGAACGCGCCGTCGCCTAGCGCATCAATGAACTGCGATGTCCAGCGATAATGACGCACCGAATCGAACGCTGCCGGGAACCCTTTCACAAAGACCGGCATCATCAGCAGCGTCGCCGCGATAACAATGATGGCCAAAGCCGGCGCGTCGCGGCGCGTTAGCCGTGCGGCATCCGAAGCCTTGTTGTCGGCGTCCGTTTTAGATGTGGCGTGCATAAAATTTGTCGTCTTGCCATTGCAGATGTCGGCAGCTTGTAACGCCGCATCATTCTACATCAAGGCGGCGACGGTTGCGGAGTCGGCGAGTGGCTTCGCGCACCACGCACGACGTTTGTTATACTGGCCTCAATCGTCGCAACGGCTCACGGAGAGGCAAATGATTGAACCTGTCACGGCCTTAATGGTCTATGTCGGCTCAGCCATCCTCAACGGCACGTTCGGCAATCGCGCCGACGCCGTTGTGCATCAGCAATGGCAGGCGTTCAAAGAGAACCTCAAGAATCATCGCCCCGACACCAACCACGAATTGCAAGGCGCGGTCTATCGCGCTTACCTGCTGGCGACGCTGCAAACCTGCGCGGCGCTGCTTGAGCAGAAAGGCTTCCGCGTCGCGGCGTGGTTCCGGCTCGGCGTATTGCCTGAGAAGATGGCCGATGCCTTGCGCGGCCTGTTGCGGAGTCAACCCGCAGGCGGCATCGCGCAAGGCGATCAAGCCTGGCTCGAACAGGTCGCCCGCGACCAGTTGACGAAGTTGAAACGACTTGACGATGAGCCGACCAACCTTCCATCCGCGCAGGCTGAGCCGGAATTCGACGCGCTGCTCGGACAACTCGACTTGTTGATGCAGCCCGTCGAAGGTCAGGCGCGCAGCGAGCGATTGCGGCAGGCGTTGACGGCCAGCATCATCAAAGACCTCAGGACGAGATTCGACTCGCCGCCCGCCGATTTCATCAAGCTGATGGAAGCGCGCTGGTTTGAATTTCTCTGCGCCGCCTTTCAGTTTGCGATCAAGCACAATCAACCTATCGCCAATGCTTTTGAGAGTCGCTTGCTGGCGCGGCTGGTCGCGCGTGACGAATGGCAAGGCGCGCTCGCTGTGATGAGCGGTGAAAGCTTGCGGCGCATCGAAGAAGCGCAGGCGTGGCTGGGCCGTCAACAACAGGACGGAGTTGCCCAGGTCGAATCGTTAGTGAGTCAGCTATTGCCGCTGCTCGCCTTCGCGCGCGACGAAGCTTCACGCGGCGAGATGTTGGCGGCGCTGATTCACGCCGAGAGCCAGCGCGTCGTGGATACCGTCGAGGCGTCGCGTGACGAAATCCTGAACGAGATCAGAAGGCAATCACCGCCGCCGCCATCCAATCAACCGATGCCGCTCATTCACAGCCTTCAAATTGATAAAGAGGTCGAAGGCCGAATCAATGAATGCCGCATCATCCTGCAAGCAATGGGCGCAAGCGCGGCGCGAGTACTTGAGTTCGCCGCGCCGGGCGGCTTCGGCAAGACGGCGTTGTTGACGCGGCTCGTGCAGGCGCTCGCGCCCGAAGGCCGCATCCTTGAGCGCGTCACCTTGCCCGACGGCGCGACCGTCGCGCCGCGTGTCGAGGCGTTGCTGCATTTCGATTGTCGCGGTGGCCTGCCGATGAGCGTCCTGTTTCAAAAGGCCGGCAGGCTGATCGGTCAGGAGCGCGCCTTCGCAGACCTCTACAACGCGCCGGAGTTGTCGCTTGCCGACAAGATGCAGCGACTTTTCGATCAAGTGACGGCGCGCGGCGCGCGGCGCGTCTGGTTTGTCTTCGATAACTTCGAGACGTTGATGGCCGGCGACGGCTCGGTGATGGACGAAGCATTGCGCGAGTTCTTCAAGTGCGTTGTCACAGGCCATCACGGCGCGCGGGCTTTGATTGCGGCGCGCGAATTACCGAAGTTCGGTTACAGCGAGCGGCAGCAGTTTCATGAATTGAGAGAGGTCGGCAGCGCGCTCTATCAAGGCTTGCCGCCGACGGAGTGCGTCAGCTACCTGCGCAAGAACGACGCGCACGTTGGCCTGCGCGGCAGCGACGCGGAGGTTGATCGCGTGTTGAACGACTTTGCCGCGAGAGTCCACTGGATGCCGATGGCGTTGGAGTGGGCCGTCGGTTATTTGGAAGACGTGCGCGAAGGCGGCGAGACGTTGGCGACATTGCTCACACAGGGCGAGCGTTTCTTCAGCGAGTTTGACAGACGACAGATGGATGATGGGCTGAAGCGTTTGCATTACGAGCAACTGCGATTGCAACCGACAGACGCGCTCGGCGTGCTGCGGTTGCTTGCGGTCTTCAACCGCGCCACGCCGAAAGGCGCGCTGGCGCATCTGCTCGATGAGAGCAAATTAACCGAGGTGCTGGCGAGCTTAGCCCGCCGCAAGCTTGTCACGCACAAAGAGACCAGCGACGCGTACACCCTGTATGTGAATGACCCGCTGGCCGTCAACCTGTACAGCTTGCATCCGATTATTTGCGAGAACGAATTTTTTAGAGAGTGGGACGATCCGGAATCTCTCTACGAGACCACAGCCGGAGCGTGTTGGGGAAAGGCTGTTGCCGCTCACAACGTAAACCGCTTTGCATACAAGGTGGCGTTGTACGAATGTGCCGAAGCGCTTTACGCGCATCTGGTCGCCGAGCACAAACGCACCGACTTGTGGAACAGTTATGCTGCGATGCTGATGAACAAGGGCAATGCCTTGAACAACCTGACCCGACCGGCAGAAGCCATTGCCGAGTACGACAAAGCTATCGCCATCCGCGAGCGTCTGGTCAACGAAGAAGGTCAGACGCATCTCGCCAATGATCTGGCGACGGCTTACGGTAATAAAGCTCGCGTATTGGAACAACAACAGGAATGGGATGCCGCGTTTGCCTATTATGACAATGCGATCAAGATTCAGTCGGCGTGCGTCGCGCAGGGGATGTATTGGCTGATGCCTTCGTTGTTGAACTCTTCGATTGACTATCTACAAACGCGGCTGCGCCTGCGACAATGGCGCGAAGCGGCGGCGGCGGTCGAGGCCGTGATTGGGCACCTCGGAGCGTTTATGGAAGACGAGCGCATCCATAACGAACTCAAACAAGCCGCAGCGAAGCAAAGAGAGCAAATGCTCGGTTACTTGCGCGCGATGGACGCAGATGGGCGCGAAAGCCTTTACGCCGAACTCGGCGAGCGGGCCGAAGCGGTGCGGCAACTGGTTGACGCAAACAGCGAATGAAACGAGACGGCTGGCTCTCATTTCATTCGCGTACGGCTTGTCGCCGCCCGCGTCACATCGCGTCGAGCACGGCCAGCACTTCGCCGCTGTGTTCGGCAGGGCTGACCTTCGCAAAGACGCGAGCGATGCGCCCGCCCTCATCAATAATAAAAGTCGAGCGGCGTATGCCCCACACCTTGCGGCCATACATATTCTTCTCGCCCCACGCGTCATAGCTCGCTGCCGTCTCGTGCTCGGCATCTGTGAGCAACGGAAATTGCAAGCCGTGTTTATCGCGGAACTTCTGATGCGAGCGCGCATCATCCGTAGAAACGCCGATGACGACGGCATTGCGTTTGTCGTATTCGCTCAGGTCGCTTTGAAAGGCGCAGGCTTCCTTTGTGCAACCGGGCGTCAGGTCACGCGGGTAGAAATACAACACCACGCGCTTGCCCTTGAAGTCCGCCAGTTTCACCGCGCGCCCATCTGCGTCGGTCAATTTCCACGCGGGCGCTTTGTCGCCGGCTTGTAGCATATTCACTCTCCTGATTCGTTCTCGATTCGCCGCTATGCTAAACTGATTAGCGATTGAAGCCGTCATTATACTGGCAAAATTCGTAAATCAAAACCGCGACCGTTGGTGCTCTTAACGCAGATGGATTTCGATTGCACGCAGCGCGCGATGCGGCATCTGCGGGCGGCGCGGCTGGAGCTAACCTGGATGAAGAAAGAGTACATAGGCTTTGGCGTGATCGGCACATTGGTGGGGCTGGTCATCGGTTTCTTTGTCGGCAACGCGATCTATCCGGGAACCAATGCGTCGCCGCAAACCACCGTAGGGGGGCCGGGCGGAGTGTCGGTCAACAGCCCCGGCCCGAATCAACAACTGCCGCCCAATCACCCGACCGTCGAGCCGGGCAAGACCGTGCCAGCAGGGCCGCTGCCGCCGGGCACTGCCGACGCACCCGCAGGCGAGAGCGCCAGCGCGTCACCCAACACTGCATCGACAGCCGCTAGCAGCCCATCGCTGCCGTCGCTCGATCCATTGCCGGCGGGCAACAAAGAAGAGCGCACCGAGCAAAAGTATAAGAACATACAGATGCTCAAGGGACTGCCCGCCGACCGGCTGATGAAGATCATGTTCGCGTTCAAAGATTCGCTCGGCGTTGACTGCACCTATTGCCACATCAAAGACCAGTTCGAGAAGGACGACAAGCCCGAAAAGCAGATGGCGCGCAAGATGATCGCCATCGTCAAGGACAACAATGCCAAGCTCGGCTCGGCCCGCGTCAGTTGCTACACTTGCCACCGGGGCCAGCCGCGACCACCGCAGTAGGAATTTCCATGGCTTAGCGCTTCGCGCCGGCGATTTTGGATTGCCGATTTTGGATTAGGGGAACGTTTGCACTGGTTCCTCAATCTAAAATCGGCAATCCAAAATTCAAAATAAAGATATGTCACAGACTCAATCAGGTGAAGGCCGCCGGCTCGTCGCGCTCAGCACCGGCATTGGCGAGATGGCTTTCGGTCGCGCTGAATATCTCGACGCCGACGAAGAGGCCGCCAAGCGCGAAGCCTTACGACTGTTCAACGCCGCTTATGAAGCGCAGATGCGCGGCGAGCTGGACGCGGCGGCTGATCTCTACCGGCAATCCATCGCCGCTTATCCGACCGCCGAGGCGCATACGTTCCTGGGCTGGGCCTATAGCTTTATGAAGCGCACCGACGATGCGATTGCCGAGTGCTTGCGGGCGATAGAGGTTGACCCCGACTTTGGAAATCCGTATAACGACATCGGCGCTTACCTGATCGAGAAAGGCGATCTGCTGAGCGCGGTTCCCTGGCTGCGACGGGCGATGAACGCGCCGCGATATGAAGCGGCTTTTTATCCGCACTTCAACCTCGGTCGCGTCTACGAAGCCGAGCGTCGCTACCTTGACGCGCTCGACCAGTACGAGGCGGCGGTGCAGTTGAATCCGCAATACGCGCTCGCCGCCCGCGCCCTCAGGCGATTGCAGAGTAAAGTGAATTGAAAGAGAGACGGAATGGATATATTGAATCATCGCGGCGGCTGGATTGAAGTGATCGCCGGCGGTATGTTCAGCGGCAAGAGCGAAGAGTTGATTCGCCGCGTGCGACGCGCTGAGATTGCCCGCCAGCGCACGCAGATTTTCAAGCCGGCGATTGATAGTCGCTTCGACGCCAAGCGCATCATCTCGCGCGACAATCGCGGCATCGATGCCATCGCCGTCGCCAACACGGCGGAACTGCACGCCAACCTCGTCATCGGCGTCAAGGTCGTCGGCATTGATGAAGTCCAGTTCTTCGACGACCCCATCGTTGATCTTTGTATGGAGCTTGCCGACGCCGGCATTCGCGTCATCGCTGCCGGACTCGATCAGGATTATATGCGCCGCCCGTTCGGGCCGATGCCTGCATTGTTGTCGGTGGCCGAGTACGTCGCCAAGATGCACGCCGTCTGCGTGCGCTGCGGCGGCCCGGCGCATTACTCGCAGCGCGTCGCCGGCGGCAACTCGCAGATCGAAGTCGGCGACATCTCTTATGAAGCGCGCTGCCGCGTCTGCTACGAGCCGTACCTCGCCAAACCGACGCCGGAAAAGAAGGACGCCACGTTCCCGCACCAGAGCGACGCGATTCAGTGACCCTTCATTCAAGGCGTCGCGCCTGAATCTGCGCCGCGCGTCAGCGCATCTTGCGCTATGGAATCCTGTTATGCACGTATTCGAGTTGATCCGCCGGTTGATCGAGATTCCATCGATCAGCGGCGACGAAAAAGCGGTGGCCGAGTTCCTGGCCGATTACTTGAGCCGCATTGGCTTCGCGGTTGACTTGCAAGAGGCCGAACCGCAACGCCCGAACGTCTATGCGCGGCACGGCGACCCTTATGTGGTGATGTCTTCGCACACCGACACCGTTCCGCCTTACGTCGAGTGCCGCGAAGACGACGAGGTTATCTACGGGCGCGGCGCGTGCGACGCTAAAGGCATCATCGCCGCGATGGTCAAAGCCGCCGAGCGTCTTGTTGAAGAGCAAGTCTCCGACTTCGGCTTACTCTTCGTCGTCGGCGAAGAAGCGGGCAGCGCCGGCGCGGTTGCGGCTAATCACATCGCCAACCGCTCGCGCTACCTGATTAATGGAGAGCCGACTGAATCGAAACTCGCGCTCGGCTCGAAAGGCGCTCTCAGAGCCGCTTTGCGGGCGACGGGCCGCGCCGCGCATTCGGCCTATCCGCATTTGGGCGAGTCGGCCATTGATAAGCTGCTAGACATTCTCGCCGACCTGCGCCGTATGGACTTGCCTGTTGATTCAACGCTCGGAGCAACTACTTTGAACATCGGCCTCATCAAAGGCGGCGTCGCCACAAACGTTATCGCGCCCGAAGCCGAAGCCGAATTGCTCTTTCGCATCGTCACGGACGCCAACACCGTCAGGCGCAAATTTGAAGCGACCGTCGGTGGTCGCGCTGAGATCGAATACAGCTTCGCCTGCGACGCGGTGGTGATGGAACCGCTCGCCGGGTTTGATACGGACGTGGTGGCTTTCACGACCGACATCCCATTGCTTACGAACTGGGGCAAGCCGCTGCTGTTCGGCCCCGGCTCGATACTTGACGCGCACACGGCGCATGAGAGAATTTCAAAGTCGGAGCTGTTGCGGGCGGTGGACGTTTACGCGCAGATGACCGCGAGCTTGAAAGAGAGAATCAAAGACAGCGCATCACAAAATTAAATCGCAAGCGCAGACTGTTGAGGAGCGATTCATGCCAGACAAAATTGCAGTCGGCGTGCTCGGCGCGACCGGGGCCGTCGGACAGAAATTCGTCAAGCTTTTAGAAAACCATCCCTGGTTCGAGCTAACCGAACTGGCGGCATCAGACCGCTCAGCCGGCAAGACCTATAAAGACGCGACGCTGTGGCGGCAATACACGCCGATCCCTGACGTAATCAAAGGCCGCACGGTCAAGCCGTGTGAGCCTTCGCTTGATTGCCGCGTCGTCTTTTCGGGACTCGACTCGTCGGTGGCCGGCGAGGTCGAAGAGAACTTCGCGCGCGCCGGCTACATCGTCGTGAGCAATTCCAAGAATCACCGAATGGATACGGACGTGCCGCTGCTCGTGCCCGAAGTCAATCCCGATCATCTCGGCTTGATCAAAGCGCAACGCGCGCGGCGCGGTTGGACGGGAGCCATCGTCACGAATCCGAATTGCTCGACCGCCGGGCTGGTGATGCCGTTTGCGCCTTTGCATCAAGCCTTCGGCATCAAGCGCGCGGTGGTCGTCACGCTGCAAGCGTTGTCGGGCGCGGGGTATCCCGGCCTGGCGGCGACTGATATGCTCGGCAACATCATCCCGTTCATCGGCGGCAACGAAGAAGAGAAGATCGAAACCGAGCCGCGCAAGATTATGGGCAAGCTCGCGGGCGATCACATCGAGTTTGTGGATTGCAAGATCAGCGCGCAGGTCAACCGCGTCGCGGTCGAAGACGGCCACACCGAATGCGTGTCAGTCGAATTTGAGAAGAAGCCGTCGATAGAAGAAGTCACACGGGTTCTCTCTGAATTCTCTTCCCTGCCGCAAGAGCTGCGCTTGCCGTTCGCGCCCGAACACCCGATCATCGTGACGAACGAGCGCGACCGCCCACAGCCGCGCTTTGATCGTGACGCGGGCAACGGGATGAGCGCCGTCGTCGGTCGCTTGCGCCCGTGCCCGGTCTTTGACCTGCGCTTCGTCGTGCTGTCGCACAATACGATTCGCGGCGCAGCGGGC
The DNA here is from genome assembly GCA_045807725.1 of Blastocatellia bacterium. GTDB lineage: Bacteria > Acidobacteriota > Blastocatellia > UBA7656 > UBA7656 > DATENM01. The sequence continues at coordinate 48,461 of JBJMGV010000029.1, forward strand.
GCGGCCATCCTCAACGCCGAGTTGATGAAGGTGCAAGGCTATTTGGATTAGGAGGCAAGAGGCAGGAAGCAGGAGGCAGTGGCCAGTGGCCAGTTGATAGTTGAAAGTTGATAGTTGTCAGTGACCAGTGAGTCCCGTAGGGACGCGATGTTTATAGTAATCGCTGAAAGAAGAGACAAAGCCCCGTAGGGGCGCAATGTTTATAGTTACCGATGCAATAGATGATGCAAGCTCCGTCAGGAGCGCGATGTTTATAGAAATGGCTGAAGGATGTGACGAAGCCCCGTAGGGGCGCAATATCAACATCACGCTCCTGACGGGGCTTGAAGACTCAATCAACTGCGTAACTATAAACATTGCGCTCCTGACGGAGCTTGGGGAACTAGCAACTATCAACTAGCCACTGATCACTGACCACTGACCACTGCCTCCTGCCTCCTTTGGATGACGCTATGATCGTGATGAAATTCGGTGGCACGTCGGTCGAAGACGCCGCCTCTATCGAGCGCGTTGCAGAGATCATCAGGGCGCGATTGCATCAGCGGCCCGTCGTCGTCGTTTCGGCAATGGGCAAGACGACGCGCAAGCTGTTGCAGGCCGCCGAAGCCTCTGCCGCCGGCGACCGCTCGACGACGCTCGCGGTCGTTGCCGAGTTGAAAACGCGCCACCTCAGCGAAGCGCGCAAGCTTGTTAAAGCAACCGCCGACCGCGCCGTCTTCTCGATCATTGATCGCCACTTTGATGAATTGAAAAAGCTGCTCGAAGGACTGGCTATCTTAGGCGAAGTGCCGCCGCGCGGACTCGATAAGATTCTTTCATATGGCGAGCTGTTATCGTCGGCCATTGTTGCCGATGCGCTCAATGAGCGCGGCGTGCCGGCGCGCTTGCTCGATGCGCGCGAGTTCATTATCACAGACGACCGCTTCAGCGGCGCGTCGCCGCTGTTTGACCTCACGAACGCGAAGGTGCGCGAGAAGGTCGCGCCGGTTGTTGAAGCGGGCGAGGTGGCGGTGACTCAGGGATTCATCGGCGCGACGCGCGAAGGCGCGACGACGACGCTCGGCTTTGAAGGCTCGGACTACACGGCGGCCATCGTCGGCGCGGCGCTCGCGGCAGACGACATTCAAATCTGGAAAGACGTGTCGGGGCTGATGACCACCGACCCGCGCATCTTTGCCGGCGCGCGCACAGTCAAAGCCTGCACGTTCGCCGAAGCCGCCGACCTGACCTACTTCGGCGCGAAGGTGCTGCACCCGAAAGCCATTCACCCGGCGGCGCGGCAGAACATTCCCGTGCACATCTACAACTCGAAGAAGCCTGAAGCGACTGGCACGGCCCTTAGCGCCACTGCGCCGCCTTGCGCCAACCTCATCAAGTCGATTGCCTACAAGCGGCCTATCACTGTCATTCACGCGAAAGGCGAAAGCATCAGCGACAGTGCGCACGCCGTCGCGCCGGAAGAGTTTTTGAAGGCGCTGCTGAACGTGTTAGATAAGCACGGCGCGCGCCCGCTGCTGATTGCTGTTTCGGCGGCGAGCGTCGCCCTGGCCATTGATGGGACCACGATGAGCGAAGCCCGCGAGCGTGACCTCCGCGAAGAGGTGGCGCGCTTCGCCGCCATCGGCATTGACCGCGACTGCGCGATTGTCTCGCTAGTCGGCGAAGAGCTGCGCGCCGATACGACCCTTGCCAGCCGCGTCTTCAAAGCGATTGAAGATACGGAGATGGGCGTGATCCTGCACGGCTCGTCACCCATCAGCCTGAACCTCGTCATTGCTGAACACGCCGTCGAAGATGTTATCGCGCGTTTGCACGCGGTCTTCTTCGACCGGCTCGACCCGCAGACTTTTGAATGACCGCGCACTGACGCCGACCGTTTGCCTATGGCTCAACATCGGCGCTTCGCGTATCATAGACCGTCGCCCGTGTTGTTCTGATCTTAATATCCAATGGTTGTGCATCGTATGAGTATACTGAAACAAACCAAACTACTGTCTGCTATTGTCGTGACGAGTTTGCTTGCGCCAATCGCATCGGCGCAGTCGGCGCGGCTGAAATCATCAGCGCACAGCGCCAGGCCGGTCGCCTCGGCAACTGTAGTTAAGAATACCTGGCGCGGTCTGACGCCGTTGCAGTCGTCAGCCACCGCCGCCGCACAAGTGATTGGCACAGACACCGACTTGGCCGACGCATCCGTAGGCGGGCCATACAAAGTCGAAGGCGGCGAAGTCACCTTCTCGTTTCTGACGCCGAGCCTCGCCAAGATGTATCACGCGCCGCGCGCGATGTTCGGCAAGATATTCACCATCTACTTCACACCGCAGGAGCGCATCGCGCGGGCCGACCTGAAACTCGGCGCGAGTTTCAAAATGTGCAAAGAGCAGATGAGCACCCACTATTACTACCTCGTCAATGATGCCGGCGTCGCTTACCGCCTGCGCCGCAGCGACGACACGGTGGAAACGATCATCTATCAACCGTCGCGCGCCGAAGTGCGGCGGCTGGCGGTCAACACGGAATGCGTCTTTTAAGCAGGGGCTAGAGGCTAGAGGCTAGAGGCTAGCTGCGCTGCGGCCTCTAGTCTCCAGCCTCTAGCCTCTAGCCTCTACTATGAAGATTGCGTTGCTCGGTTATGGCAAGATGGGGCAGATGGTCGAGGCAGCGGCCACGCAGCGCGGCGTCGAAGTCGCTTGCGTGATCGATCCGCTGGCCGGCTCGCGCGGGCGTTTGCAAGATGCCGACGTGTGCATAGACTTTTCTGAACCGGCGGCGGTCGTCGGCAACATCGAGATGGTCGCGGCAGCCGGCCTGGCGATGGTCGTCGGCACGACTGGATGGTACGACCGAATGGAAGAGGTGCGGCGCGTCGTTGATGAAAAGCAGATCGGCTTCGTCTACGGCTCGAACTTTTCGGTAGGCGTCAACCTGATGTTCAAGATCGCGCGGTACAGCGCGCGCCTGTTCAGCCGCTTCGAGTCGCACGAGCCGTTCATCACTGAAGCGCATCACCAGTTCAAGAAAGATGCGCCGTCAGGCACGGCGATCTTTCTGAAGCGTGAAGTCGAAGCCGAATACAACCGCGACGTGCCGACAGCGAGTGTGCGTGCCGGCTTCATCCCCGGCACACACACGGTCGGCTTTGATTCTGAAGCCGACACGCTCGTCGTCACACACACGGCGCGCAGCCGCGCAGGCTTTGCCGACGGCGCGATCATCGCCGCGCAATGGATCAATGGACGGCGCGGCTTCTACGAGTTCTCTGAAATTATTGATGAACAGTTGGAGAGGTAATGCTAGAGATTGCCAATTTGCGAGGCTGCGGCACGGCGCTCGTGACGCCGTTCAACGAAGACCGCACGATTGACGAAGCGAGCTTGCGGGCGTTGGTCGAATGGCAGATCAGTGAAGGCATAGACTTTCTCGTGCCGTGCGGAACGACCGGCGAGAGCGCGACGCTCAACGACGACGAGATGCGCCGCGTCGCCGAGATTGTCTTGCAGGCGGCGCAAGGCCGCGTGCAGGTGGTCGCCGGCGCGGGCGGCAACAACACGGCGCACGTTATCGAACTGGCGCGCGAGTACGAACGCATTGGCGTTCGCGCGCTGCTGTCGGTCACGCCTTATTACAACAAGCCGACGCAGGAAGGACTCTATCAACATTACCGCGCGGTGGCTGAATCAACCTCGCTGCCGATCATTGTTTACAACGTGCCGCCGCGCACAAACGTCAACCTGTTGCCCGACACGCTGCTGCGCCTGGCCGAGATACCGAACATTGTCGGCGTCAAGGAAGCATCGGGCGACATCTCGCAGATTGCCGAGATCGTCACGCGCGCGCCCGCCGGATTCAAAGTCTTTTCGGGCGACGATTCGATGACGCTGCCGGTGGTCGCGGTCGGCGGCGTCGGGCTGATCTCTGTGGCATCGAATGAAGCGCCGCGACAGATGACCGCGTTGACGCGAGCGACGATTGATAATAATTGGGACGAGGCGCGGCGGCTGAACCGAGAGCTGTGGTCGCTGATGAAAGTGAACTTCATCGAAGCGAGTCCCGGCCCGGTCAAAGCCGCGCTCACGATGATGGGCAAGATCAACGAAGCGTACCGATTGCCCATCGTGCCGGTGACGGACGCGACCAGAGAAAGATTGCGCGCCGTCTTGGCCGACTTAAAATTGATTTGAGCAATCGAGCGCACCGCTCCCGGCAATGGCAATGACGATAGAACTGGCAGAACGCATACAGCAACTCTTCGACAACCCGCCGGCTGAGTTCACGGACGAGCACTTCGCGTTGTTCGATGAATTCAAGCAGCGACTCAATGCCGGCGAGGTGCGCGCGGCTGAAAAGCAGGGCGAGCAGTGGCGCGTCAACTTCTGGGTCAAGCAGGGCATCCTGCTCGGCTTCAGGATGGGCCGGATAGAAAACTTTTCGATCAACAATCAATTTCGCTTCTACGACAAGCACACCTACCCGCTCAAGCGGCTGACCGTAGAGAGCGGCGTGCGCGTCGTGCCGGGCGGTTCATCATTGCGTGATGGATGTTACATTGCGCGCGGCGTCACCTGTATGCCGCCGATGTATGTCAATGTCGGCGCGTATGTTGACGAAGGCACGATGATTGATTCGCACGCGCTGGTCGGCTCGTGCGCGCAGATCGGCAAGCGCGTACACATCTCGGCGGCGGCGCAGATCGGCGGCGTGCTCGAACCTATCGGCCAGATGCCGGTCATCATCGAAGACGACGTGCTGGTGGGCGGCAACTGCGGCGTCTATGAAGGCGCGATTGTGCGCGAACGCGCCGTGCTCGCGCCGGGAACGATACTGACCGGCGGCACGGTGGTCTACGATCTGGTGCGCGATGAATTTTATCGCAAGACGGCGGACGCGCCGCTTGAAATTCCCGCCGGCGCAGTCGTCGTGCCGGGCACACGCGCCGTCACCAAAGCGCGCGGGCCAGAGCTTGGCCTGTCCATCTACACGCCGATCATCGTCAAGTACCGCGACGAGAAGACCGACGCTGCGGTGCAACTGGAAGACTTCTTGAGATAGGATTCAGGATTCAGGATTCAGGGTTGCTGCGCCGCTTGCAAGTAATCATAAGAATCCATGTTCGAGCTACACGCATTTGTGCGGAAACTGAATCCTGTATCCTGAATCCTGTATCCTGACTATGTTCATTCCCGCCGAGCGATTGAAGAATGTTCGCAAGAGCGCGACGCGCGTGCTCTATGACAACGCGCCGACAGGCTCGATCAATCTGGGACTAGGCGAGCCGGACTTCCCGACGCCCGAAGTTGTGCGCCGCGCCGCCGTTGATTTTATCGAGCAAGGCTTCGTCGGCTACACGCCGAACGCGGGCATTCTGCCGCTGCGTGAACGCATCGCGGCTTATCACAGTGACGGTGAGCGCGTCTCGTTCAACGCCGATCAGGTGTGCGTGATGAATGGCTCGGAAGAGGCGCTGTTCGCTGCCGTGATGACGATTGCCGGGCCGGGCGACGACGTGTTATTGCCCGATCCGTGCTATCTCGCTTACCCTCCGATAGTCGAGTTGGCTGGCGCGCGTGCGACGTTTTATCGAATGCCTGCCGCTAATGGCTTCAAGTTCGACCGCGAAAATTTTGACCGCGCCATCACCGATCAAACGAAGATCGTCATCCTGCTCTCGCCGTCGAATCCGACCAGCCGCGTCATCGCGTGCGACGATCTGCGCTTCATCGCTGAACGCTTGCGGGGAACGAACATCGTTGTCATCGCCGATGAGATTTACCGCGAACTGTATTTTGACGAGCGGCCCGCGACGCTCTCCGAATTCTATGACCGCACGATCATCATCTCAGGCTTATCGAAAAGTATGAGCATGACCGGCTGGCGACTGGGTTGGTGCGTTGGCCCCGAAGAGATCATCCGCCACGTCACGGTGATGCATCAGTACGTCTCGACCTGCGCGTCGGGCGTGTCGCAACGCGCGGCACTTGCCGCCTTCACCGATGAAGGCCGGCGCGCGACCGCCGAGATGCGCGCCGAACTGAAACGTCGCAACGACGTGATGGCGCGTGCCATTGAGCGCGAGTTGCGCTTGCCTTTCGTTCAAGGCGAAGGCGCGTATTACATCATGCTCGATGTGTCGCGCTTCGGCCCTTCGATGCAGACGGCAATGGCGTTGCTCAATCACGGTGTCATCACTGTGCCCGGCGCGGCCTTCGGCGCGGAAGGCGAAGGCTACCTGCGACTCTCGTTCTCGATTGCCCCGCCTTTGATTGAAGAAGGCATCCGCCGCATCGCCTCAGGTCTTGACAAGTCCACGCGCCGGGAATAATCATCGCTTCGCCCTTGCACGCTCAAAACCATTTCAACCTGTGAGGCATCTATGCAACCGCGCTTGCTGTGGCTCAAACATTCTACGTTCTCGCTGGCCTTTCTCATCACGTTCTGTCTGCTGGTTTCTAACGGCGCGATGGCGGCGGATTACCCGACGCACCCGCTCGACTCGCTGAGCCGCGAAGAGATCTTGGCCACCGTCGAAATCCTCAAGGCCAGCGGCAAAACCAACGACGCCAGCCGCTACGCCACCATCATGCTGCGCGAGCCGCCGAAGGCCGAAGTGTTGGCCTTCAAACCGGGCAGCACGTTTCGCCGCGAAGCGTTCGCAGTCGTCTACGAGCGCGCCATTAACAAGACCTTTGAAGCCGTTGTTGATCTGAACAAGAAGACATTGCTGTCGTGGAAAGAAGCGCCGGGCGCGCAGCCGATGTTCCTGATTGAAGACCTGCTGATGGCGGAGCAGATCGTTAAGGACGATTCACAATGGCAGGCCGCAATGCGCAAGCGCGGCATTACCGACATCAAGAATGTCAACGCAGACGCCTGGGCGTCCGGCTTTTTCGGCACTGCCGATGAAAATGGCGCGCGCACCGCACGCGTAGTCTCTTACTACAACGAAGGCACGAAGAACGCGGACGCGCGGCCCATCGAAGGCGTTATCGCTTATGTGAACTTGAATACAAAGCGCGTCTACAGGCTCGTGGACACTGGCGTTGTGCCGATTCCGCCGCAGAAGGCCGACCTCGACATGCAATCAATCGGCAAGCAGCGCGAAGCGCCCAAGCCTTTGCAGATCGTTCAGCCGCAGGGCGCGAGCTTTGAAGTCAATGGCAGCGAAGTGCGCTGGCAGAAGTGGCGTTTCCGTTTCAGTATGACGCCGCGCGAAGGGCTGGTGCTGCACACGGTCGGCTACGAAGACGAAGGCCGGCTGCGCCCGATTCTCTATCGCGCCTCGCTCGCCGAGATGGTCGTGCCTTACGGCGACCCGCAGGCCGGGTGGTTCTTTCGCAACGCATTCGATGAAGGCGAATACGGCATAGGGCGGCTGGCGCTCGCGCTTGAGCCGCAGACCGACACGCCTGACAATGCGGTGACGTTTGACGCGGTCTTTCCCGGCGAAACCGGGGGCGGCGTCTTGCCGGTCAAGCGCGCCGTGGCGCTCTATGAACGCGATGGCGGCGTCCTGTGGAAGCACGCTGATTACTCATCCTTTCCGTTTATGCATAATGAATCGCGGCGGGCGCGTGATCTGGTGCTGTCGTGGTTTGCCAACGTCGGCAATTACGAATACGGCTTCAACTGGATCTTTCATCAGGACGGCTCGCTCGAAATGGAAGTGCAGTTGACCGGCATTATGGCCGCGCGCGCCATTGACGAAACCGAGAACAATCATTCAGCGCACGGCTCGCAGAGCCACGGCCACAAAGTCGCGCCGAATGTTGAAGCCGTACATCATCAGCACTTCTTCAACTTCAGACTCGATATGGATGTTGACGGTCAGGACAACAGCCTCGTCGAGATGAACACCCAAGCATCGCCCGCCGGCCCGCAGAATCCTTACAACAACGCTTTCACGATGATCGAAACGCCGCTCGGCACAGAGCGCGCCGCTCAGCGCCAGATGAATCTGGCGTCGAGCCGCAAATGGAAAGTCATCAATCCCTCGGCGAAGAATGCGTTTGGCGAGCCGACGGGGTTCATCCTTGTTCCCGGTGAAAACTCGTTGCCGTACGCCGCGCCGACCGCGTCAGTCCGCAAGCGCGCAGGCTTCATCAACGCACACCTGTGGGGGACGCCTTATAATCAAGACGAGCGATTCGCCGCCGGCGATTACATCAATCAGAGCGCCGGTGGCGAGGGCTTGCCGAAGTGGACGGCGGCGAATCGTTCGATTGACAACCGCGATCTGGTGATCTGGTACACGCTCGGCGTGACGCACATCCCGCGCCCCGAAGAGTGGCCGGTGATGACCTGTCACCGCGCCGGCTTCAAGCTGATTCCCGCAGGCTTCTTCACGCGCAACCCGGCGCTCGACGTGCCGAAGCCCGCCGGTCAATAATCAACTGAGGCGGCGCGGGAACAAGAGGCGCGCTTCGACGTTTGAACGTTTGGGCAGGCGACGTTCGACAGAAAAAGTAAAAGGAGCAAGGCAATGATTGCGCGCTTATCATCAATCAAACGAATGACCGGAGCAGTGACGCTGACGCTCGTGCTTGCGCTGCTCGGATGCACGAGCATCATTCACTCAGACGCGGCTAACAACAATTCATTTAGTCGCAATAATGCGAACACCAACGCGAACACCGGCGAATCAACTATGAAAGATCAACAGGCAACAGCGGGCGGGCCGCTTGACCCGCGACTGGCAGCGGCCAATGTGAAGTTCGGCTTCAAGCTCTACTCGCAACTCCTGCGCGAGAGCGCCGAGAAAAATATCTTCGTGTCGCCATCGAGCATTGCGCTCTGCCTGACGATGGCCTACAACGGCGCGGAAGGCGGAACGCGGCAGGCGATGGCGCGGGCGCTTGAGACGGAAGGCTTAAGCCCTGAAGAACTCAACCGCGCCTACGCAGGCTTCCGCGCGGCGCTCGAAAACCCGGATGCCAAAGTGAAGCTGCAAATCGCCAACTCGCTGTGGGCGCGACAAGGCTTGCCGTTCAAGCCCGACTTCCTTCAGCGCACCAGGGATAACTTCGGCGCGCAGGTGACGGCGCTGAACTTTGATGATCCGGCATCGGCGGCGACGATCAATCGCTGGGTCAGCGAAAAGACGAACGGCAAGATCGACAAGATAGTTGACCAGATCGATTCAAGCTCAGTGCTCTTTCTCATCAACGCCATCTACTTCAAAGGCGCGTGGGCGAAAGCGTTCGATAAGGCGCAGACCAAAGAAGATAACTTCACGCTGGCACGCGGCGCGAAACGTGTGCCGATGATGTCGCAGTCGGGCAATTACCAGTACCTTGAGACGAGAGACTTTCAGGCCGTCAGCCTGCCTTATGGCGGCGGTCGCGTCAGCTTTTATGTATTTCTGCCTTCGTCGTCTTCAAACCTCGCCGCGTTTGAAAAGAGCTTGAACGAATCGAACTGGCAACAGTGGATGGATCAGTTCCGCGCCACTGACGGCGACATCAGCCTGCCGCGCTTTCGCGTCACATATGAAGCGGGACTCAACGACGCGCTGAAGGCGATGGGGATGGGCGTGGCGTTTGATGAGGGGCGAGCCGACTTTTCGGGGATGATGGAGACGAGCGGCCAGCGCGTCTTCATCAGCCGCGTCAAGCACAAGACCTTCGCCGAAGTGAACGAAGAGGGCACGGAAGCCGCCGCCGTCACTTCCACCGAGATGCATGCAACGGCGATGCGCCAGGAGCCGCGCCGATTCCGAATGGCGGTGGATCGCCCGTTCTTCTGCGCCATCCGCGACAACACGAGCGGCGCGGTATTGTTTATGGGTTCGATCTACGACCCGCAATAAGGCAGGGGCTAGAGACTAGGGGCTAGGGACTGGCGGGGAACGGAAGCGCTTTGCACATGTCTCCTGCTAGTCCCTAGCCTCCAGTCTCTAGCCTCTCCATTATCGTTACGGCGTGACGGTTTTCTTCACGGCGTTGCCCGTCTTCTTGGTAGCCTTGACCGAGCCTTTCGCGTAGTCCTTGCTACCATGATAGACGTGTTTGCCAAAGTGTTTGCCGCCGCGCACGACGCGCCCGTGGCGGACGTTGTGGCCGAGGCTCTTGCCGGCCTTGCCCATCTCTTTAGTGCCTTCCTTCATGTGGCCGCCGACCGTCGGCTTGGCTTTCGTGGTGTCCTCCTGCGCCAGCGCGTAAGGCGTCACCGCGCTCAACGTGACCAGCATCGCGCCGCTCAAGATCATCTGACCGAGTTTACGCATCATCTTCGCTCCTCGAAAAAAGTTAGCTACGCCCGTTCGACTTTCGTCCACTGGCTGTCGAGAAACTAAGAAAGTGCAAGCCGCGTTCCGGCGCGCGTGGCCGATTATTCGATTTTTTTGCCGCAAAAGAGCGGGCCGGCTATCGCGTCTGATTTAATTTGAGTCATCAGTCGCAAGCACAGTCCCTTGCGCCTGCTGCGCGATGAGCGCCAACAGCGCACGCAGAGTGATGGGATAGATGATCTTCTGCGCGCGCAGTTCGGCGAGCAGTTGGAAGTGGCGTTCGAGCGCGGCGCGTTGTTGTTGAATGTCCATCTCCGCGCTCGCCGCCAACGATTGTTCGTTGTCGTCTGAACGCGTCGAGGTCTTTTGAAGCGCGCCGAGGTGATAGACGCTGACGATGACCGGCCATTCGTTCTTCCGTGCCGCCGATGATTGGATCAGCTTTCTGAGGTCGGGTGAGGTGACGGGATTGACATACCAGCCGGGCGCGGCGGTCGGCGATACTTCGGTGATCGTCTTATAGTCGATGTCAACGGTCGCCAGGTTGTGCCCGGTGTCGTTGCCGACGCGCCAGTTCGCCGTGCTGAAGTTGCCGGTCGATAGCCCCGAGTTGGCCACCAGCCCGGCGGCAATCAGCGCCGAGTAATAGAGCCGCGTGTCTTCCATCGAACTGCCGTGATCCCAGCCGCCGGGTCGAAACGCGAGCACCTTTTGCTTATCGTCGTAGAGATTCTTTTCCAGCAGCCGCCTGCCATATCTAAGGCTGACCACCATATTGCGATAGCCCTGAGAGTAGAAGGCGTTGAAGAAGAAACTGTTGCGCTGGCGGTAAGACTTCAGTTTGCCGGCGCAGGACGCTTTGGCGTGCAGCTTCTCGCCTCGCTTGAGCGCCGCGATCAACTCTTCGTCCATCGTGCCGTGCAGATGCAACTCGGCATCGTCGCCTTTAGCGATCATCGCCTTGAGATCGGCGATCATCTCACGTGTGTGTTCGGTGAGCGCCGCGTCCTGACCGATGAAGGCCGGAGCCAGCGTGTTCACGTCAACGAAATGGGTCCACGGAATCTGGTATCGCGCGCTCAATTCGGCGGCAAAGCGCAGCCCCTCGCGCATCGCCTCAACGTCGGCGACCGAGCCGACCTGCGGCTCGAAGTCTTCAGTCAGCAGGTAGAGCGCCTTGTATTCGCTGTAATCCGCATTCGCCGTCCGTTCGAGCCGGAGTTCAGTGATGAACGGGTAGGTGAACGGATTCTCTGCCGCCGGCTTCGAGCAGGCAGTTAGGAGTGCTATCGCAAGAATCGACAGCAGCCGATAGCAAAGCAAGCGTCCCATATTTGTTCAATTATTGCGGGGAAGTTGTCAGCGGAGGGGATTATCTCACCATTCGTCGTGCGCGTACAAGTCTTCGTAGGTCTGGCGGCGGCGGGCCAGCTTCACGTCGCCGGCTTCTGTGATTAAGACCACAGCCGGGATCGGGCGGCCATTGTACTGCGACGCCTGATCGAGGGCGTACGCGCCGGTGTTCAACAGCGCCAGCACGTCGCCGACTCCGGTGGCCGTGGGCAGCAGGCGATAATTCGGCAGGCGCGTGCCCTTCTCCAGATCAAAGTAAACGTCGCCCGAATCGCACAGCGGCCCGGCGACTTTGAAGGGGTGGTCGTGCGGCGCTTCGGCGCGCGAAACGGAGACGAGGTGGTAATACCATTTGTACATCGCCATCGAAAGCGCCAGCGAATAACCGGCGTCCGTCAACAGCCAGGTGTCGCCGGTTTCGGGCCGCTCTTTGACGTTGCAGACGCGCGTCAGCAGCAGGCCCGCGTCGGCGACGATGCGGCGGCCCGGCTCCATCACCATAGTCAGTTCGTCAAACAGTGCGCGGTCGTCATCCGTCACCGCTTCACGGATGGCAGCGCGCAGCACTTCGCCGGGGTCGAGCGTCGCTGATAGCATCTCGCGCTCGCGCTCGCCGATGCGGTCGGCCATCGGCGTGTCTTGCAGGTAATTCACCGGCAACCCGCCGCCGATGTTAATGTGCGTCAGGCGGTGGCCGGTCTTGCGATAGAGGTCGAGTAAGAAAGACCACATTTCGGCGAAAGCGCGGGCGAACGGCTGCGGGTCGGGCGTCTGCGAGCCGACGTGTATGTGCGCGCCGGCCAGGTTGATGGCGTCGCGGTTGGCGAGCGCGAAGCGGAAGGCGTCGTCGATCTGCGCCGGCGACAGGCCGAACTTCGATGACAGCAAGCCGGTCTGCAAGCCGATGTGCGAGCGCGTGATGATCTCCGGCACGATGCGTATAGCGACGTTGGCCTGTTTGCCGATAGAGCGGGCGACGCGGGCGATCTGCTCAAGCTCGAACAGCGAATCGACGTTGATGGCGAGGATGCCATATTCGATGGCCGCGCGAATCTCGTCGTCGGTCTTCGAGACGCCGTTGAAAACAATCTGATCGGGGCGAAAGCCGATAACGCGGGCCTTGTGCAGCTCGCCGCCCGAATTGACTTCGATGTCGCCGCCGGCGCGGCGCACCGCCGCCAGCACGGCCATATTTGAATTCGCTTTCGAGGCGTAGCAGAGCTTGACGCGTTGATGCACGGCTTCGACGGCGCGGCGCAGGTACGCGACGTGCTCGGCGATGCGCCGTTCGGAGAAGACATAAAGCGGCGTGCCGTATTGTTCGGCTAGCTGAATGGCGTCTTTGCCGTCAATCGTCAGGTGGCCGGCGCGCGACTGTAGGTAGCCGCTGATTTGCCAGCCTGGTGCTTGCTCTGCCATGAAGGCTCCTGTCTTGATGGTGTAAGAAATGATTGTAAGGGAGCGGCGCGCGGCAGGGCAAATTTATCAGTATGGCTGAAGCGAAGCCGGCCCCGCGAACGAAGCCGGCTTCACTCATCACATCAGAAGTTAAACCGCGCGCCGAATTGTAACTGGCGGGCGGGCGCTGCCGAGGTGAATGCTAGCGGCATCGTCGGCGCAAGCCCCTCAATGCCGTGCGGGCGGCCATCCGTAAGCGGCGTAGTGCCGATTACATTATTGATGCCGGTGAAGTTGGTGTGGTTGAACAGATTGAAGGCCTCGAACGTCAGTTCGATGACCTTGTTGTCGCGGAAGCTGAAACGCCGCGCCAAGCGCATATCGACGTTGTAGAACGGCTCGCCGTGGCCGACGTTGCGACCGATGTTAGAGTTTGGAATGCACGCCTGGTCGGCTGCCGCGCGCACGCACGGGCGATCACGCGTCGAGACGCCATCGCCATTGGCGTCGATGCCGAGCACGACATTGAACGGGCGACCGCTACCGGCGATGAAGATCGGCGATAGCGCCCAGTCGCTGAACAGACGCGACACCACGCCGGTCCCTTTCACCGGACTCATAAACACGCCGCTGAAGACGACGCGGTGGCGTTGATCGAAGGCTGACAGCGCACGCTCGACGCGCAGGTCTAAGGGATTCTGCGCCGAGAAGTCGCTGTTGAAGTCGGTCACTTCATCCATCGCCTTCGAGTAGGTGTAGTTGGCGTTGATCGCGTAGTTGTGCGAGAAGCGCTTGGTCAGTTGAATCGTGCCGGCGTGATAAAACGAGTTGGCCGTCGATTCATATTGATTATCTTGCAGGCGCAGCGGATTCAAGAAGTCCGACGTTTGTCCCGCGACCGTCGGGAAGCGGATGAAGCTCGGCGTCCCTGATAACGGGCTGATCGGGCCAGTGGCCTTGTACGGGTTGATGTCGTGGTTGCGCGTCAGGTGCAAGCCGCGACTGAAGAGGTAGCTGACCTCGACGCCATAGCCGCCGCCCAAGTCACGTTGAATCGCCAGGCTCGCTTGCTCAGTGATCGGGTTGCGATAGGCAGGGTCGATGCCGAAGCGCACTTCGAGCGGGCGGCCCGGTCCCGGCGTCAAGCCGAACTGTTTCAAGTCTGCCGCCGTGATCGTGCGCTTGCCGATGACGCCCTGCGCCAGCAAGGTCTGGTAAATCTGGATTGAGGTCGGCAAGCCAAGCGCGTTTGAAGTCGCCGTCGCCAGCACGATGTTGATGTCGCTCGGACGGCCCAGCCCGCTCAGCTCGTTGACGACGTTGACGATCTGATTATCAATCGAGCCGACGAAGATGCCGCCGCCCCCGCGTATGGCCATCTTGCCATCGTGGAACGGGTCCCACGAAAAGCCGACGCGCGGCTGCACGTTGTTCCAGTTCGTCGGGATCGGCGCGGCGTTGTCTTCGATGTAATAGCGCAGGCCATAGTTCAGCGTGAAGTTCGGGAGCGCCTTCCACGTATCCTGACCGTAGAACGATGTGCGGTGGCTCCACGATGTGTAATTCGATTCACCGAAGCCTTGTTGATAGACAATCGGCAGACTGGCGTTGAACGCCTGCAACGCCGAGATGGGCGTCTTCAACACGTTGAGCAGATCGGTGCGCCCTTGCTGTGTGAGGAAGCCGATCAGCGGCGTCTGCACTGCCGTCGGAACCAGATTGAGCAGCGGAATGGCCGCGCCGAAGTTGAAGCGTCCGCCGAAATAGGTCTCGGTGTCGGTGACATTATGCACCGCTTGATACTGCCCGCCGAAGCGCCACGTATGACCGGCGCGAACCAGCGACAGGTTATCGGCAATCTCATAGCGCCGCTCGAACGCATACGACGGCAGGAAGATGTCGCGCCCGAAGTTGCCGAAGCCGTCAATGTTGATCTCCGGCCCGGTCATATCGTTGGGGAAGACATCGTTGTTGAGGTAGCTGTACTGCGCTTTGATTTCGTTGATCGTCGTCGGCGTGAACAGGTGCGTCTCCGACAGCAGCAAGCCGCCGGTGATCGAATCGAAGGTGCGCCCGCGCGACACCGCCGTCAACGCCCCCGCCGCCTGATTCTCGGTATGCGAAGTCGCCATGTTGAAGCGCGCGTAGCCGCTGTCATTCGCGCCGAGGGTGTGATCCACGCGCGTCGAGCCGACGAAGTCGTAATAGTTGAACGGGAATTGACCACTGGCGCTGTCGAACAACGCGCGCGTTCGCGTCCCCGTCGAGATTGCCGCGCTCAAGCCGGCGGCGAGCGGCGCGAAGTTCGGGATTGCGCCGAGGAAGTTGAATAGCGCCGTCTGCCCCGATGTCAGGTTGAACAGGTTCGGGTCGTTCAGCAGGTTTACAAACGAGGTCTGCTTCTGGTTTAAGCCTTCAAAGGCCGTGAACAGGAACGTCTTGTCTTTGCTGATTGGCCCGCCGACTGAGCTGCCGTATTGCTGACGGCTGAATGGCGAAATGCCGTTCGGGTTAAAATCAAAGGCATTGCGCGCATCGAACGTGTTGTGGCGGAAGAAGCCAAACATGCTGCCGTGCCAATCGTTCGTGCCGGTCTTTGAAACGATGTTGACGACGCCGCCGAACGCGCCGCCGTACTCTGCATTGTAGCTGTTGCGATTAACCTGAAACTCTTGCACAGCTTCCTGGCCTAACACTTCACGCGACGCGCCGCTGTTGGTATCGGTCGAAGCGCCATCCACCATAATCGAATTGCCGCGCCCGTTATTGCCGCCGAACGACAAGCCCGATTGCGGCGTCTGCGCGACGCGATAGTCGGTCGAGTCGTTGATCTTTTCGGCGCTGCTGACGCCCGGCGTCAACATCGCAAAGTCGAGATAGTTGCGCCGGTTGATCGGCAGGCTGCTGATCTGTTTTTCGTTGATGACGGACGCTTGCTGCGTGCGCTCGACTTCGACAATGTCGGCCCCTGCGGCGACATTGACTTCCGCTTGCACGCCGTTGACGCCGAGCGTGACCGGCAGGCTCGCCGTCTGCCCAACGTTCAACACGATGTTAGTCAAGCTCTGCATCACGAAGCCGGTCGCTTCGACCTTC
Organism: Blastocatellia bacterium; assembly: GCA_045807725.1. Classification (GTDB taxonomy): domain Bacteria; phylum Acidobacteriota; class Blastocatellia; order UBA7656; family UBA7656; genus DATENM01. The sequence continues at coordinate 64,530 of JBJMGV010000029.1, forward strand.
ATGTTATAAGTGCCGGGTTGGAGAGAGAGGATGACATAAGCGCCATTCTCGTCCGTTTTGACCGTGCGCGTCGTGCCCTTGCTCGTCTCGGTCGCGGTGATTGTCGCAGCAGCCACCGCCGCGCCGCTGGGATCAGTTACCTGTCCTCTGATCTCTGCGTAGGAAATGGATGCTTGCGGGAAGACCAGTTCGACCCTGACTGCCAGCAGCATCATTAAAAGCAACGCAAGTTTTTTCATACGTCGCATAGCGTACCTCCTTCACCTGGTGAGTCTCTGTCTAAGCTCATCGCGGCTTAGATATGATCGCTTCAATGCCGGATGCCCTTCGTCTGGCACACGCAATCGCGCCTTCCGAGAGAGACTGCCGGCAAGCCGGCCTGTCACGGACGGAGAGAAACGGGTTATGAATTCCAGCTATTGACCTGCTCGTCCTGAAGGGCGAACGTGCTCGGCAAGCGGGCGCGTTCGTGAACGATTGTTAAGGCACCGCAGGAGGGCCGCCTGTCTGGTTTACAGAACCGCAGTCTCGTGAAGCAGCTTGCCTGTGCGAAAGCGCTCCAGACCGAGCGCGCGGGCATCAATCGAGCGCGGCTCGCCGTAGAGAATCCATTCCGCCGCAATACGGCCCGATGCCGGCGAATGCATCACACCGTGACCGCTAAACCCATTGACCAGATAGAAGCCGCCGACCTCCGCAGCCGGCCCGATGATGGCGTGATGGTCGGGCGTCACTTCGTAGAGTCCGGCCCAGCAGCGGCGCGGGTTGACTTCGGCCTCGGCAAACACGGGCACGCGCTCTGCCGCCCGCGTGAGAATGCGCTCGATGAACTCGTCATCGAACGTCGTGTCGTAGGTGAACTCATCCTTGCCATCGTGCCAGGCCAACAACACGCCCGCGCCCTCGCGCCGAAAGTGAAAGCCGTCTGTCATGTCAATTACCATCGGCAGGTGCATAGGGATTTGATCGAACGCCTGCGTGTGAACCAGCTTGCGGCGCAGCGGCCTGACCGGCAAGTCTACTTCTACCAGATCGGCAATCATCTTTGCCCACGGCCCCGCTGCATTAATCACCGCTTCAGTCGCTATCACGCCGTTCGACGTGCGCACGCCTGTGACCTTGCCGCCTTGCGCATCAATGCCGGTGACGGTGGTATTGAGCCAGATGCGCGCGCCGCGCTCGCGGGCGCGTTGCGCGAAGCCGACCATTACGCTGTAAGGATCAACGAAGCCATCGGTCGGACAGAAGCTGCCGCCGAGTATATCGTCGCTCTTGATTTGCGGAATGATGGCGAGGATCTCTTCGCGCGTGACGGCCTGCACGTTAGTCAAGCCGTGCGCCGCTTGAATCTTTCGATTCGCAGCCAGGTAATCCAGGTGCGCCTGCCGCGTCGCTATGAACAGGTAGCCGTGCGGGCGATATTGCGCGGTGTGGCCGGTCATCTCTTCAAAGCGCGAGAAGAAATCAATCGAGTAACGCGACATCTCGATGTTGACCGGCGTGGCGAACTGCGCGCGCACGCCGCCGGCGCTCTTTGCGGTCGAGCCGAGTCCCTGTTGCGCTTCGCGCTCGATGACGAGCACGTTCTTGCAGCCCATCTCGGTCAGGTGGTAAGCGACCGATGAGCCAACGATGCCGCCGCCGATGATGACTACGTCTGCCGTTTCCGTCATAACTCGAATGGTCGTTGCTATTCGCTGAATCAAGTCTGCTGGCTAATCATCTCATGGTAAGAATCAGAGCGCGACAAAACTATGACCGCCGTCACGAGCAGCGGTGACGGCGGTCACAAGCAGGTCTTATTCGCCTTCGATGAGCTTCTGGAAGCGCGGATCGTCGCGGAGGGAATCGAAGTCGGGATCAATGCGGGCGCGCGTGACGTTGACATCGCGCAGCTCGGCGATGGCGCGGTGCAGATACTTGAGCGTCTGGTCAGCGTCGCCCGCGAGCGCGTAGAGGTTGGCCATATAGTAATGCGTGAACGGGTCGGCGCTGCCGCGCGCCCGCAGCTCTTCGTAACGCTTGATGCCGCTGGTGAAATGGCGCTTGGCTTCTTCGGTCTGCCCCAGTCGCAGGTAGGCCGCGCCCATCTTTTGATCCAGCTCGATCAGCCCGCGCTGGCGCAAGGCATGGTCGCTCGACTGCAAGAATTTCAATTCGTAATTATACTCACGCAACGCTTCGTCGTATCGCGCCTGACAATAATAAACATAGCCGAGCCGCGTGTGCGCGCCGACGATCTGCAAGCCTTCGCGCCCCGATATGTAACGCTCCTGCAAATCGACGGCGTCGCGCGCCACCGCCTCGGCGCGCTCGAAGCTGCCGCGCAGCGTATGCAGGTAGACCAGTTGCAAATAGGCGTAGCCGGCCTGCGGGTTAATGGCGATGGATTTCTCCAACTCCTCAATGCCTTCGGCAAGCATGCCCTTGCCAACCCAATAAGCGCGGCCCAGCGCGGCGTGCGCGCCGGCGTTGTTCGGCTCGATCTCCATCGCCCGCTTGATGCTGGCAATCGCTTCATCGTAGCGGCCCGCGCTCAGGTAAGCGCCGCCGAGAAATTGATGCGCGTATGACAGGCGCGGATTCAACGTGATGGCTTTCTCTTCGCACTCAATCGCCTTGAGCGAGAGTTCCGGCAGGCCCAGAAAACTTCCCTTCAAGTCATATATCGCGCCCAGCCCTGCCCACGCGCTGGCGTAGTTCGGGTCGATCTCAATCGCTTTCTCGAAGAAGTAAATTCCGCGGTCGAGCGCGTCGCGGCTGGCCGTGCGCAGGTTCATCATCCCGCGCGAGAACTGTTCGTAAGCCTCGACCGATTGCGTTTCGTCGTGCTCGATGGCGCTGATCTCCGACGTGTTGAGGCTCAGGTTCAAGCCCTGGCTCAGTTCGTAAACGATCTTGTCTTGCAGGTCGAAAATCTCAGCGATGCGGCCATCAATCTTGACGGTCTTAACGATCTCGCCGGTGGCCACGTCGTTGACGCGAGCGGTGATGCGGATCATCTCGCCGATCTTCTGATAGCCGCCGGCCAGTATCCAGCGCGCGCCGAGGTGGCGGCCCAGGTGAATGGCAATCGCTTCGTCGGATTGCTCCAGTTGGCCGGAGTTGAGATTCTTCAACGCTTCAAAGATGCGCTCGCGCCCGATGACGGCGAGGCCGCGAATCTTCTTGGCGTCCGCCGTCACCGTTTCGGCGATGCCCGAACCGATCCAGTCATCCGCCGGCTCTTTGGTGATGTTGGCAAAAGTAATCACGGCGACGGCATTTTCGAGCCGTGTAGTCGTCATTACACTGCCCGCGCCGCCGTTGGTGAGCATCGCCGTCGGGTGGTGCTCGGTCGGCGGGCTGTTGATGTTGCCGGTCTGATTGTTGGTTTGCAGGTCGCGTTGCAGATTGCGCAGATCGATGTAAAGCTCGCGCGCCGATTGATAGCGATAGCTCGCATCTTTGGCGAGCGCCTTGCGGACGATGCGCTCAAGCTCGTGCGGCACAGAATAGTTGAAGCGCGCGATGGCCGGCGGGTCGGTGTGAACGATGGTGTCAATGATCTCTGTCGCGCTCACGCCGGCAAACGGCAGACGGCCCGTCAGCATTTCGTAGATCACGACGCCGAGGCTAAAGATGTCCGAACGCGAATCCACGTCGCGGCCCAGCGCCTGCTCCGGCGACATATAAGCGACCGTGCCGGCGACGACACCGACCAGCGTCGCGTGGCCAAGCTGCGTCGTCGTCTCGCCGCCATCGGAATTCGTCGGCAGCAGCGGCCCGGTGACTTTCGCCAAGCCGAAGTCGAGCACCTTTGCCAGGCCGCGCTCGGTCAGCATAATGTTGGCGCTCTTGATGTCGCGGTGAACGATGCCTAAGCCGTGCGCTTCGTCGAGCGCGTCGGCGACCTGCATCCCGACATCTACGGCATCGACAATCGGCAGCGGCCCGCGCGCGAGTTTCTGCGACAGCAGTTCGCCTTCGACGAATTCCATAGCGATGAAGGCCGCGCCGTCGTGTTCGCCAATGTCGTAGATCGCGGCGACATAAGGCGAGCGCAAAGCCGAGGCGGCGCGCGCTTCTTTGAGAAAGCGGGCGCGGCGGTCGGGGTCGTATTGGTAAGATGCCGGCAGGAATTTGAGCGCGATGGTGCGGCCAAGCCGCGTGTCTTCGGCGCGGTAGACTTCGCCCATACCGCCCGCGCCGAGACGATCTGCGATCTTGTAATGCAACATGATCTTGCCCGTCATCGCCATATCATAATGTCCTGGTCAACCCGGTCTGAATTACAGTATGACGTTTCGTCAGCGGCGCGCAAGACGATGCCCGCCTGCGGCGGGAAAGCGACGCGGGGACGCGGCGACACGGCGACACGGGGAAAGGGACAAGCAGTTTTTCCCTCGCCTCATCGCCTCATCGCCGCGTCCCCGCGTCGCCGCGTTGCGTTTCCTTATGGAGCCTTGGCGGCTTTGACTTCGGAGTGCATAACGGCCACCCATTTGCCGCCGCGATTGACCCATGTGGATGAGCAGTAGTAGTCGCCTGAGATGTCCTGCCCCTGCGCCTCGGCCTGGCTGTTCACTTTGTAAGTGAGGATGGCGATATCACTCGTCGGCATCATCATCTTGATGTCGGTCAGGGCGTAAGATTTCATCTTCACTTCGCCGATCTGTTGCACTTCCGTGTCGAGCGTGTGAATGCCGTCTTCATAAACGCCGGCGAAGTCAGGGCTGAAGTTTTTTCTGAAGCCTTTGGCGTCGTTCTTCTTGACCAGTTCCCAAAGCGCTTTCTCTTTGGCGACGACCGCGCGTTCAATCATCTTCTTACTCATCTTCGGCTTGGCGCTGTTGGTGTTGGCGGCGTTCTTGTTTTCGCTGCCCTGCGCGAAGCCGAGTGTCGCGACAATCAGCACAACCAGCGTGGCCATTACGGTGTGGCGTCTTTTCACGTGTGATCCTCCTAGGGTGAATGAAAGTTGGGTAAACCTGAGGGGCCGCACTATATCACAGCAACTATGCGGCATCAATCAATGCTCAAAGCCGCACCAGCCCGCGAGAACTCAAGGGCGCGGCGCATTGCCTGTTCATCCAAGAGGCAACTAGAATGCAGTTGCGCCGCCTGCGTCGCTAGGGTGTAGTTGCGCCGCCTGCGCCGCCGGAATGCCGTTGCGTAAGGATGCAATTGTAAGGATGCAATTGTGCGGACTGCGCCGCGTAGCGGACTGCGCCGCGTAGCGGCGCGATGACTTTAGCCAGGCGTTGAAACGCCTGGAAAGTAACGTTGCGGTGATCGCGTCGCGTCAGCGACGCTTGAATCGGGTATTCAAGC
>JBJMGV010000030.1:0-67032 GCA_045807725.1 Blastocatellia bacterium
ACGGAAGCTGAACCACGCGCCGCTCTTTTCAACGATATTGTGTGCGACGGCGAGGTCGAGCAGGTCGCCTTCGTGCGAGATGCCGAGGCCGTACATAATGTCGAACTCGGCTTCCTTAAACGGCGGCGCGACTTTGTTCTTGACGACCTTGACCTTGGTGCGGCTGCCGACGACGGTATCGCCGTCTTTGATCTGCGTCGAGCGGCGAATTTCAAGGCGCACGGACGAGTAGAATTTCAGCGCCCGCCCGCCGGTCGTCGTCTCCGGGTTGCCGAACATAACGCCGATCTTCTCGCGTATCTGGTTGATGAAAATCAAACAGGTGTTCGAGCGCGCTACAACCGCCGTGAGCTTACGCAGCGCCTGTGACATCAGGCGGGCTTGCAGGCCGGGCAGCGAATCGCCCATGTCGCCATCGAGTTCGGCGCGTGGCACCAGCGCCGCGACCGAATCGATCACCAGCGCGTCAACGCCGCCCGAACGCACCAGCGCTTCGGCGATCTCAAGCGCCTGCTCGCCCGAATCCGGCTGCGATATGAAGAGTTCATTGATGCGGACGCCGAGCCGTCCGGCGTACTCCGCGTCGAGCGCGTGTTCGGCGTCAATGTAAGCCGCGATGCCGCCGGCCTTTTGGGCCTGCGCCACGATGTGCAGCGCCAGCGTCGTCTTACCGCCAGACTCCGGCCCATAGATTTCAACGATGCGGCCACGCGGTACGCCGCCGATGCCGATAGCGGCATCCAGGCTGAGGCAAGAGGTGGAGATGGCCGGCACGTCCACCACCTTCTTTTCGCCGAGTCGCATGATCGAGCCTTTGCCGAACTGCTTCTCGATATTGGCTATTGCGAGGTCAATCGCGCGGTTGCGCTCATTGCGTTCATCTGCCATATCCGGTTGCTGATTCCTTTCTGTACGGAGGGTGATTGTGAAAGAAAATTATACCATAGAGGCGGGGACGCCCCTAACGATTTCTCCGGCGCGCGAGCAGAAAAAAAGGCACCGGTTTCGCCGGTGCCTCTTGGCCCCTCAGGTTGTAATTGGCAAGCATCGTTGGGTGTGATGCTGAATTGTCTATTTCTTGAGCAAGCCCCGTACCACGACCTCGATCTTCTGGCTTTTGGCCATAAACCCAGAAAAATCGATATCTATTCCGTCTTGTGAGAACCAAAACTCTACTCACGCGATGCGATGATGTCGCCGATTTGTCAGTCGGTGAGACAAGAAGCCCAAAATGTTCGCTCTGCCTTCGATACAGAAGAAGAGAAGGCGGACGCCAGCGCGCGATAGGATCATCACGTCATAGTCTGGCCGGGAATAATAGACAGCCCGTCACTGATTTCATCTCATACAGGCGTTCGCTTCTGGGGCATACAGCCGGCGGTGACGAGATTGAGCTTGGCCGCGTACTGCGGAAAGCGGTGAAAAGACCGGAGCGATGGCCACCCGCGTCGGTCAAGAGCGAAGGCAACCCCTTGGCATATATATTGCACAAATGCTTTGCGGGATCGCAAGGATGCGTTCGCGAGACGTTCTTTATAGGCAAAGATGGCGCGTTGAAGGCGCGCGAAGTTCTTGAAACTTCATTGCAGTCGCAGCGTTTAAGCGCTTGAATGTCTCGCCCTTTGGTGGAAGGGAACTGGGACATAAGGGCTAAGGATGTGAAAAAAAGCAACCGTTGGGTTGACAAGAAGAGGGTGGAAGAAATGAAAAGGAATTTAGCAACAAGAAGTCTACACACGCGCAACCGATTGGCTCAGCCGCGCCAGCAATCATTGTCTGACCCGAATGAGCTGAAGAGTATCGTCCGTGATGGGTTGGTGTCCATGAATATGGCCCAGCGCGAAGAGTTCATTCAGACCCTGGAATCTGAGATGCGCCGCGCCAGCCTCAATATGCGCGCCTATCTAGTGCCGCTCGGCATTCCTGGCCGCAGTCCTGAGGATTTGACGCCGACAGAGGTCGGCCACTTGATCCGTTTTCTCAAGATCAATGTGCCGACGGCGACGCCGGCCATCGAGAAGGCGATGTCTCGCTACACAGTCTTTGCCGAAAAGGCACAGCAGACACACGACCGGCTCGCCGCTTAAATCGAGTTGGCCACAAAAAGTTCTTTATCGAAGCCCGCGCTGCTCGCAAACAGCGCGGGCTTTCTGCTTTCTAAAGTCTGTTGCTATCCTGTAGAATTTACCTCCGAAGCGAACCATGCGGTTGACGTAATCCTTTCCGCAAACATCGTGTTGTTCATAGTGGTCTTGCGAATGAAGAGGCATCTTTTCGGTATCACACCATTAGCCATAACCTTGCTGTTTTGCGCACCGACATCGGCGCAGCAGAACGGCGTGACGCCGCCCGACAAGTTGAAGGGCGATGCGACGCCCGCCGCGCTTCGCGTGCAGGAGATGTTGGGGCTTCTCAACGCAAGAACACCTGAGGCGAAGGAGAAGGTCAGGCAGAGCCTCAACGACGACAACTGGTACGTGCGCGGAACAGCGGCGAGAATCTTGGCCGAGATGGGCGATCCTTCTGCCTCACAATCTGTGCGGCCTCTTCTAAAAGACGACAACTGGTACGTACGGGAATCGGCCCTCGCGGCGCTTGCGATGATGAAGGCATCGCCGGACGCGGCCACGCTCGAAACGATGTTCGCGTCGTCCAATCCATACGTGCGGGCGCGGGCGGCTCGCGCTGCCGGCGCGATGAACGCCGCCTCGGCAGTCGATTCGCTGATCGGTTTGCTCAAGGATGATGAAGAGATGGTCCGCCGCGCCGCCATTGCCGCGCTGGGTGATTTGAAAGTCGAAAAAGCCGCCGAGATGATCTTGCCCTCGTTGCAATCCGACTCGCCCGCGTTGCGCAAAGCGGCGGCGGTTGCCTTAGGAAAGATCGGCGTTAAGAATGCGGCGACGGCCATCGCTTCAGTGTCGAAGACATCAGAGGATTGGGAGTATGCGGCAGCGCTCTACCGGCTCGGCCAGCGCGATGCGCTCAATGCGGTCGCCGCCGCGCTGCACAGTCCTTATCAAGACGTGCGGTCAGCGGCGCTGCGCGACTTACTGGACTTTGCCGACAATCAAGCATTGCCGGTGATGCTTGAATTCGCTTCGCCGCAGCCGTCAAGCTCGATAGCGGTTAAGTTAAACGCCAGCGAATCGCTCACCTATCGCCTGTTGATTGCCGAAGGGTTGGCTCGCTTCAGCGGCGCGGAAGCGCAAGCCGCGCTCATCAAGTTAATCGAAGACCCTGCGCCGCGCGTGCGTTCGGCGGCGGCGGTATCGCTGGTCAAGATGAGCCGCGCCAATCCTGGAAATGATGAGGTCATCACGGCGCTGGTCGCCGCCTTGCAGCGAGAAAAGCTGCCGCCCGTGCAGACGACTTTGATTGAATCGCTCGCTTCGTTTGATCGCTCACACGTGGCGAGCCTCTTGTTGCGGAGCCGAAGCAAGGACGAGAAACTCAGCGAAGTTCAGTTGCAGGCTCTGGCCGCGATGGACGTGACGGCAGATTCATTAATCTCTCAGCTCAACAGTGGTGATACCGCCGCGCGCACGCTGGCCGCCGACCGCCTGGCGATGCTTGGTGATCCGAAGGCCGTGCCGCCTTTGATCGAAGCGCTGACCACCGCCAGAGAAGCGCCGGTGCGAGCCAGCGCCGCCGTTGCGCTCGGTTCGCTCAAAGACCGCCGAGCCGTTGACGCGCTAGTGACGGCGACCAGTTCGCCCGATAAAGATGTGCGTTTGGCGGCTGTCACTTCACTTGGGCTCATCGCGGATCACACCTCTGCGGAAGCGTTGCTCGTCGCGGCGAAGGATGCTGACCAGCGGGTTCGCAATGCTGCGCTGGTGTCGCTTGCTGCGCTCGGCATCTCCGTCGAACGTTTGAGCGCCGACATCAATCATCCGAACTGGCAAACGCGCGCTGCGGCCATCGCTATGCTAGCGCGGCTCGGCGACGCGAAGTCGATGCCTATTCTGGTCGGCGCGTTGAAAGACAGCGACAGCCGCGTGCGCGTTGAGGCGGCGCGGACGATTGGATTGATGGGTGAGCCAAGGGCGATGGACGCGCTGGTCGGCGCGCTCGGTGATTCAAGCGCGGACGTTCGTGTCGAAGCGACCGTGGCGCTCGGTCGCTTGAAAGATGCGCAAGCCATCGCGCCGCTCACCGGCTTATTGAATGATCGTGACGCACGCGTAAGCCTCGCGGCAGCCGAATCGCTCGCGCGTATGCAGGATGCTCGCGCCATTCGCGTTCTGGTCACGTCGCTTGCGGATAATGATTGGCAAGTGCGAGCGCGGGCGGCGCAGGTGCTGGCGCGCGTGTCTGCTGACGCGCCCATCGAAGAAGCGACGGCTCAGTTGGCAAAGGCCGTCACCGACAAAGACCCGGTCGTGCGCTATTACGCGGCGGAGGCGCTAACCGGCATAGGCGCGCGAGCCGTGCCGCCGTTGGTTGAAATTCTCCGCACGCCACGCGACCAGGACCGCGAGCGCGCCGCACGCGTTCTTTGGCGCATTGGCAAGCCGGCAGTCGAGCCGCTCATCGCCTTCATTCAAGACCGCAGCCTGAAGCCGGAGATGCGCGCGGTCGCGGCGCACGCACTCGGCGTCATCGGCGACGCGAGGGCAACCAGGCCCTTGTTACAGCTATTGCGTGACGAGCGTTATTTTGTGCGCGAGCAGGCCGCTTTCGCGCTCGGTCAGATGGGCGATGGCGCGGTCGAACAGATACTTGAAATGGCCAGCGCTTCTCAGCCGGCGACGCGCGAAGCCGCCATCGAAGCGCTTGGCCGATTCAATTCGCCGCAAGCTCTCGCTCGCATCAACGAAGCGACAACCGACGCGAACGCAGGCGTCCGCACGGCGGCGGTGAAGGCGCTGGGGCAGACCGGCAGCGCGCGCGCGGTCGCGCCTCTTATGACAATGCTGCGTGACGAGTCGAGCGCGATGCGTGCGCAGGCTGCCGCTTCCTTGGCGAAGCTCGGCGACGTGGCCTTGCCGAGCTTGACCGGCGCGCTCAAGGACAGCCGCCCGCTGGTTCGCCAGCTCGCCGCTGAAGCGCTCGGCGACATTGGCTCAAAGCAAGCCGTGCCGGCGCTGCTCGATCTTGTTGCAAGCGATTCATCAGGAGCGCGAGCCGAAGCGGTCGAAGCGCTCGGCAAAATCGGCGACGCCTCGGCGATCCCTGCGATATTGGGAGTGACGCGGAATGGCTCCATCGCCGTGCGCAAACGCGGCGTCACGGCGCTTGCGCGCTTTCGTGATCCGCGCGCCGTCGATGCGCTGGTCGCATCGCTCGCCGACCGTGACGAGGAAGTCAGGCAGAGCGCTGCGGCAGGGCTTGCAGAAGTCGGTGACGCGCACGTCGTCGCGCCGCTTGAACAGATCGCTGACGCGGACCCCAGCAGCGATGTGCGCGCGGCGGCGGCGGCGGCAATACAGCGGATTCGCGCGCAGAACCGCGCCCCGCAAGATAAAGCGGCAGAGCCGAAAGGCACGCGTCAGTAAGTCGCAATCCTGGCTCACGTTGGATTTTCATCTTCAGGTTATAAGAGACGGAATAAATGAATCGAATAACAACGACGCTCTTCGCCAGCCTTTTGGCGTTAATGCTTGGCGGTTGCGCCGGGCCGGCTAATGAAGTGAATCGCGCGTCGCAAAATGAGGCGACGCTATCTAACGTCGCGGCGACCGGGAATCGCAATCAACGTGCGGCGAACGCCAATCTCAATTCCTCACCTTCATCGGCGAACAGCAACAGCAATACGACGGAGGGCAGCGCGGTTGACTCATCGAAGCTGGTCGGCACATACAACTTGAATCAGATTCAAAAAGGTGGCGTGACGACGATGATGAGCACGGCCAAAGTTCAAATCGTCTTTACCGCTGATGGCCGCTACAGCCGTTCCATCGAGGCAAAGGGAAAGATGGTTCACAACGAATCCGGTCAGTTCAGCGTCGCCGGCGACAAGCTCACCTTCAGCGTGGTGCTGACCGGCAAGACGATCAACCCGAAACCAAAAATCAAGGACTACACCGTCACCCTTTCGCCTGACGGGCGAGAGTTGAAGCTGACTTCGCCGACCGGCGAAACGGCGGTCTTTAACCGCGCGACCTAAAGACGCGCTCCCCTGAATGACGAGACGGTTGCCCTTTCTTCTTGTGCTGTGCGCGGCGCTGATGTGGGTGGCGTCGTGCGGGACGGCGCGTCCGCAGACCGGCAACGTCGCCTGGGTCGCAAGCACGGGCGAAGCAATCGAAGATTCGGGGCGTCGCCTGTCCGGCGATTACCTCGTCCGCGCGATCACAGACGATTATACTCAACGTGCCGTGCAAGCGCCGCCGCGCTGGTCGTTCAGCTTCAAGGACGATGGCTCTTTTCAAAGTGAGCGCGAGGCGGGCGGTGTGATGCGCGTTGAAGCGGGCAGCTACCTCATTAGCGCACAGGGCGCGCTCGTCCTATTTGTTGAAACGGTTGGCGGCAATGCGCTCAGCGACGCGCGCAACGAGCTTTATCAAATCGAATCGCAAACCGACAGCGAATTGCATCTGAGGAGCAACGGCTCGATGGCCATAGTGTTGCGCAAAAAGTGACGGCGAGGGCGGATCAAACCGTCAGTCAAGCGAGTGTTGAGCAGGCCGGATGGTTGCGCTACTGACGCAGTCGATGGCCGCCTCCGCATTCGCAATAAATCTTTTACAATTGCAGGCGGCGAGATTTGGATTTCGCCTTTTCGGGTTTAAGTGATTAGGTTATTATTGGCGTAGCTGTCAGTCACCTCATCCGAGGTCTCATAGCAAACCAAGAGCCGGTGGCTCTGAACCTAGTTGATGGAGAGGGGTTATCGCAATGCGCGCCTATGATGGTATAAAGGCGGAGCGCGGGCGCGAGGTCACGCTTGAGACGCCCGACTTTCTAGAGCAGGCCCGTCAGTTACTATCCAAAAGCATCCCGGTCGAGTTGCGTATGAGCGGCAGCAGCATGAGTCCGGCCATCGAAGATGGCGATGTGGTGACGGTCGAGCCGATCACTGGCGACCCTATACGCCAGGGCGACATCGTGCTCTATCAGAGCCGCTATGACACTGCCGTCATCCACCGCGTTGTGCGCCTTGATCGCTCGTCGCCGGAGAAGTTCATCCTGACGCGCGGCGATTCGGCGGCGCAAAACGACCTGCCGATTCCGCTGCACCGCATTCTGGGCCGCGTTAAGCTGGTCGAGCGCGCCGGCGAACGCATCAAGGTGGTGCGCCCGCGTCGCGGCTTCCTGCATATTGTCTTTGGCTGGTTCGAGAAGCTGAAATTCTGGTAATCGATTCACCCTTGCGCCGTCAGGCGTCCCGCCAGCAGCAGGGCAATCAATAATAATCCGAGCGCGAGACGGTAGCCGACAAACAGGTAGGTCGTGTGCCGCTTCAGGTAGTTCAGCAGAAAGGCAATCGAGAGATAGCCGCTGAGGCCGGCGACCACAGTCGCAACGCCAAGGCTTGCCCAGCCCCCGCTGACAGAATGGAGCGCCTTCGGTAGCTCCAGCAAGCCGCTCGCGGCGATGGCCGGGATCGATAGCAGGAACGAAAAGCGCGCCGCTGCTTCGCGCGTCAGCCCCGAAAACAGGCCACCGCAGATGGTCGAGCCGGAACGCGAGAAGCCCGGAATCAGCGCGAAGACCTGCGCGACGCCGACCGCGATAGCATCGCCTGACTTGATGGTTTCAAGGTCACGCTTCTGCTTACCGACGATTTCGGCAACGATCAGCAGGAGGGCGACAAAGATGACGCCGAAGGTGATGACGCGCAGGTCTTTGGTGAACGGCCCTTCGATGATGCGCTTAAGCGCGAGTCCGAGCACGGCCACCGGCAACGTGCCGATGATAATGAGCCAGCCGAGCCACGCGTTCTGCTTGTCAGTCTTCGTGATGGGGCGTTTCTTGAGTATGCCGAGGTTGGCCGTGACGAAGCCGCGAATGATGTCGATGATTTCACCCCGGAAGTAAATGATGACGGCCAGCAGCGTGCCGAGCTGGATAACGGCAATGAAAGCCGTCCAGTCTTCGGGATGATTGGGATCGATAACGTTGAGCAGGTGGCCGGCAATGGTGAGGTGGGCCGTGCTGCTGATGGGAATAAATTCCGTGAGGCCCTGAATCAATCCCAGTAGGATGGCTTTAATGATGGTCATTCGCTAGAGTTCCCCTTCACTGGTAGAATCAACAATCGAGTGAGTCTAGTGATTGTGAAGCGCGACTGTCAACGCGATGCTTGTTAAGCGGCGGATAGTCGTCGAGAGGGCGATTGACGAATGAGCAAAGAAGGGAATCGTGGACTGAAACTTTTCCTGGAGTTGTGGCTGCTGATCGCGTTGCTGGCCGGATTTAATTTTTATATGTACGCTGATGGCGGCGAGAAAAAGTTCCTGGTCATGGGGATTGGCACGGTCGTCGCCTTCGTCGCCTTCGGATTGTTTTATCTGCTGTACGTGCGCAAAGGCGAAAGGTAAGTTGACAGGCCCGCGAGGCGTTGATTATATTGTCGTTTTGGTTTGACAGTAAATAGCCAACCGAGAACGGCCAGGTAGCTCAGCTGGTAGAGCAGCGGACTGAAAATCCGCGTGTCGGCGGTTCGATTCCGTCCCTGGCCACCATTTCATCTTCGGAATCTAAAGAGTTTGGGGCTACTAGCTGGCGACCCTTTTCAATTTCACCCATCGCTTTGTGTGCCAAATGTGTGCCAGCCTTTCCGAACAGGATATTTTCGAGCTTGTCGGATGCAGCCCTTTGCATTGAGGGGAGTACATGAGAGTAGGTATCAAGGGTCAAAGTGATGGATGAGTGTCCTAGTCTCTCGCTGACCACTTTGGGGTTCTCCCCTTCGCGCAGCAACCAAGTCGCCATTGAGTGCCGCAGGTCGTACAGCCTTATGGAGGCTGGCAGCCCCGCCGCTTTAAGTATGGGTTTGAAGTGACGGCGGAACAGGTTCTGCACCATCAATGGGCCGCCCTCTGGCGTTGCGAATACCAAGTCAAGGTTCTGGTAGTTTGGCCCGGCTTTGAGGCGTTCCTCAAATTGCCTGCGCCGGTGCTCCTTCAAAAGTTGAACCATAGTACTTGGAATAGGGATACTGCGACGACTGCGCGAGGTCTTCGGTTCACTAAAGTACCATCCCCCGCCTCTGCGCCGCCAAACCAAAGCCCGCTGCACCGTCACGACAGCTTTCTCTAAGTCCATGTCCTTGCCCCACTGCAAGCCAAGATACTCTCCTGGCCTCATGCCTGTAATCAGGGCAAGGACAAACACCACGCCGTAGCGGTCATTGGCAGCAGCTTTTAGGAACTCCGCTGCGCATTCAGGCGGCAGCGCCTGCATTTCCTTTCGCTCCTGCTTCGGCAAATCAACCAGGGCTGCGGGATTCTGCGCGAGCAGGCCCCACTTAACTGCCTGTTTGAAGGCTGAAGACAGAACCGCATGAGTGTAGCGGACTGTCCGAGCCGAAAGCTCAAGCTCTGTCTGCATATTGCCATAGAGAGTTTGTACATCGAGCGCCCTAATGTTCGTGAGCTTCTTCTTGCCGATGGCTGGCCTGATGTAGCGACGAACCAAATCCTCATAATCTGCGAACGTGCGCTCTCTCAGGCGTGGCTTGGCTGCCACCTTTAGCCATTGGTCAAGATACTCGCTCACTGTCATTTTTGACGGCTTCACGAACGTGCCCGTATCTATCTCCTGCATTTTCTGCCGATAGTAACGCTTTGCCTCTTTCTTGCCCTTAATTGTTGCGTTGTGGTACTCCCGCTTACCTGTCTGCGGATTACGGCCCAAGAAGATTCTAACGAGCCAAGTATCATTCGCTCGCTCAATAAACCACCCATCGGCTCTGGGCTTCTTTTTCTTCTCGTTGAGGTTTTCAGTCATGCCTCTCTTTCCCCTTTCTCGTTTTGGTATCGTTTGCCCTCACAAGCAAGTCACCAGGCTGACAGCTCAGTGCTCCACAGATGCGGTCAAGCGCATCCATGCTTAACCTGCCAACCTTGCCCCTACTCAGATTCCAGACGGTTGCGTACCTTACCCCGGTCTGCTTTGCAAGCCAGTACAGCGTCCTGTTCTGTTCTTGTAGCACCTCATGCAAGTGAATTCTTATCATAGGTGTATTATACCTTAATCGTATATATACTGCAAATGGATATATACATCTTATCTGTGCTGTAGCGGTATTGAGCCTCCGTACATTAAATTCCAGGGCAGGGAAACGAGATAAACGAAATAAACGAAACTATGTCTGCGGGGAGACGGTGAGCGCGCCTCGTGCCCATGTGAGTGGGGCTTCACTTAAGGCTAGGCAGATACCTGATAAAGACGCTTGTGCACGCGTGCCACCGAGTCTAGAAGGTGTTGCGCGTGATTTTTAATTCGCCTGCAAGCTAGGTCTGCCCTATATGGGAGTAAACGATGAGCAGCGGTGTGCGGGAGCGCAGGGGCAAGGCTAAACCTGACTCGTCCGGTGACAGGAAGACAGGAGCGAATCTAAGATTTGTCGGTGCTGGCGCGCGCAGCGAGGTTGCACCCTGCTTGCGGCGATTCTCAGAGGCCAAAACCCATGCAAACAGTGGAATGGTTGCATCGCAGTTGCGCGCCGTAGCTCTACAAGTTGCTGACTCGAATACAGCCATATTCATGGGTTGCTCTAAGCGTAGAAGCGGAGCGCGGAAGGCACCCCCATAGCCTCAAAAATCTGTTCGCGCGCCTCGGTCATAGTGGCTGTCGCCTCTTGCAATTCACCATGCGCGCGTTCCCTCTCTTGCAGCCGAGGCAGCAACTCATGCAGGGTATATCGGAACAGGCGGCGATTGCGGAAGTACCACTCGCCGCCGGGTCGGGATAAGTCCATTTTGCAACGATAGGCTACGCTGTTCCGGTTCCCCTCGCCCGCTCTATACCACTGCCACGATTCTTCGGTCTCAGTCGCCAAGTAACGGCTGCGCGCCTCACGCCAGTCCCTCCAAGCCTGCTTGTAGCGTTCGGCTCCGTCTGGGCAGGTTTGGCGCACGCGCTTTGACGCAGCGCCCAGTCTCGAACGCTTCGGAAAGTTCAGCCGCTCATCGAACATCAGCGGAGAGTTCACCGCGACGACGGCTCCACTGGGCAAACGCCTTGCTTCTCCCCATCCCTCCACGACGAGGCGAAAGAAAATGAAACAATCGAGACGTGTCCTGATGAGCTTTGGGGTGACTTTCACACCAGCACGCGCGACATCTCGTCGTTCCGCGCGTTGAAGGATTTCTGACGCAATGCTCGCCGCCCTTGTGTTATCAAGGTCGGGGAACTCATGACACAACTGTTCGGCCATACGGCTGAGTATCTCTGCCTGAAAATCCTCGCCAGGAACCATTGCTGTTGCTCTCCGAAATCTAAGATTTGGGGATATCCCTATATATATTTTACCCCTTCAAGCTGGGCGAAAACTCTGAGCCTAACTGCCTGTAAGTAGAAATGTAGACCGGCCTGTTCTTCATATTCGGTGACGCTTGTAGTACGGGTGCAACGAGCGTGCAATGTGGAAAGGGGTGGCTATGTGGGCCAAGTAGAAGTCTGTGCATGGGAAGGCCCATATGGGAAAATTTACAAAAAATTTTGTAGAATTGTGTCTGGCTGGGGTAATGGCCGAGGTGCCTTCCAGATGCCACATGCGGTAATTACTTATGCTTGGCTTCCCGCTTGTTTCCACTGCTTCTAGCGGGTTTGGGCGTGTCCTTCACCCGCACGATTAGGTCAGCTGGTTCGCAATCGAGCGCGCGACACAGCACATCAATCGTGTCGAGCGCAATCATCCTGAGATTACCTTTCCACACCCTCGCCGCCATCGCTGGCTGCCAGCCAGTCGCCTTCTGTAATTGGTAGGCATTCATAATGCCGCGCACCTCCGCAACCTCTTTTATCCGCAGTTCTACCATAGCTGGATACTAACACAAATGATATTACCGAGTAAATTATTTTCCGCTTGACCTGTATTAACGAATCTGGTAATATCACATTTGTAAATGGTCGTTAACAATCGAGCGCGAAGCCAAAAAGCGACTCCGGCGCTGTTTCCGGTGGCGAGATGCATAGCAAGCTAGGCGACGAGCGCAAGGCAGAAGGGCGAATGGCTCGCCGCTGCTGACAACACGCACACGAAACCTAATCCAGGGACAAAGCAAAAGGCTCGGCTGTTGGTAGCAACCGAGCCTTTTTAACCAACCCGCGCTAACGGGTCAGAAAGTGAAAAATCACTATGGCAATGGTATCACCATTCGGTTGTCGAATTCGATGTGAAGAACTCTCGCCAATCAGCGAAAGCGAGTTTGACGAAGTGCAGGCGATGATTGCCGCCGAGTCTGAAAACTTCGTCGTCGTCAATGGCAAGGTGCAGCACAAGCCAGAGCCGCCGAGCAGGGGGCGCATAGGGGGTATTGAGCTATGACTTGCGCCCTATGTTCTCAGCCAATCGCAACGGGTGATGTGAATATGCATCACTCGATTTATCGCTCAAACGGCGGCACCGAAACCCAGCCCACACATAAGGCTTGCCACGTCGCACTCCACAGCAAACTAGGCGACTTTGCCGAGTGGGGGCGCGTCGGCGGTCAGCAAGCGGCGCTGACGATGCGGTGGGCGTTCAATCTCAAGAATGTTCGCAGCCATCCTGAATATGAGCAGCACCGCTGGTTCTACTTGATGAACTACGCCGACGCCGGTTGGAGTGCTGGCTTGGTTATGTGAACAAGCAAAGCCCCGTTTCCGTCCAAGCCATCCACAAAATAAGGGCGGTGCGCATCCCGCAAAGACCCGCACGGCCCATAATTCCGCGCGCTTTATCAGCGCGCAGAAAGGCAGAACCATGCCACTACAGGAAAACCAGGAGAACCAACCCATCCTGTTCATGGACGACGAGAGCAGGAGGGGTCGCATTGATGAAGTCCCAGAGGGGCGCGGGAGTGGCTCGCCGACTTGTTCATCGTCTTGCGCCGAGGATTTACGAAAGAAGGCTGCGGCCCGCTCGTCGTACAGGCCGAGCTAGACCGCTTTATCGAGTTGCTGTTTCAAAGCTCAGAAGCCTACCGGCTGGCGTTGAAGCTTTATGCGGGTCGGTACGAAATAATTGGCGCAAGGAGCGCCGCCGAGATTCTGACCGAAGCCATCGAGAAATACCTGCCTGATAGTGGCTGGCAGGCAGCGCCTGAGTCTGACGAACCGCAGGGGGAGCTAGAGGAATAAGGCAGCGAAGCTGCGACGCGAGCGTGACCCCTTGCAGACAATTCCGATAGTCATTCATCAGCAGGGGCGCGACTGCCCAACGCGCAGAAAGGGTATCGAATGAATAACGCAGCTACAGCAGCACCAACGCCGCTGTTTCCCCTCGGCAGTCTGTACGCCACGCCAGGAGCTATTGAAGCCTTGAACGACGCGGGCCAAGATGCAATCGAATTCCTGCGCCGACACCAGCATGGCGACTGGGGCGACCTCAGTGACGACGACAAACATGAGAATGAGTTCTCTATTAGCCGCTCGTTGCGCATCTTCTCAGCCTACCATACAGCGAAGGGTGAGAAGATTTGGGTAATCACGGAAGCAGACCACAGCGCGACGACTGTGCTATTGCCCAGTGAGTATTGATTCCTAAGCAGGGGCGTGCTTGCCAAACCAACGCGTCCCTGCGGTTTAATTTATCGGGTGCGGCGTCTCGCCCATTCAAATTTTGCAGGAGCTGGCAGGTGCTCTGGTAACTGCACCTCGTCGTCAATCAGCGCATCAACATAGATTCCCGCTAGTCGTGCGTACTTGAGCAGAATGGGCAATGGCGGTTCCCGGATACCTCGTTCAAAGGCCGAAATATCCTCACGAAGAATCTCTTTAGTTAATCCCAATCGGCTGATTAACTCATTTTGCGAAAGGCCGAAAGCCGCGCGTATCCGGACGAGTTTCTCGGCGAGGCGTGCTGGTTTTGGGCGCGATGCTCTCCCCATCAGGGTTGCCCTCCTGAGAGGGCAAAAATCTCAGTTTTCGCCTTGCGATTAGAAGTAAATAACTCTAAGATGATATGGAACTTAGGCGCTGCCGGAAGCTCGATAGGCGAGTGCTTCCTGGCGGTGTTCATCAGGTTTCTGAGACCGCCACAATCATACTTTTGGGTAGACAAGATACCACACTGGGGTGGCCTTTCAGAATCGTTTCAACGAACGAATCAAAGGGAAGTGGGGTGAGGGCAAGACCAAGCCAGGATTCACAAAAGATATGACCGTGAGGGCCTTTGTCTACTTCAAAGACCCTTCTGGGCGGAGACTCTGTTGGCGCAGGGCAATGTATGACCTTAAGCCGCAAGAATATGACCGGCTGCAAAAGGCGATTGCCGCTTTTCAACAAGGCGTGAGCAAGGATAAGTTTTGCGCCCTGCAACTCAAGAACGGGCATGAGGTCATTGCTCACACTGGTTGAGGTTGACGATTTAATCCACGAACGGCGAGGAATTGCGGCCTGCTAGCGGATAGAGCATAGGTGAAAAAATCACTATGAAGACTCTGGTATTGGGAATTATTCTATTTGCGTCACTCGTCGCGGTGGTTTTATTGATGTTTCCAGGCGGGTGTATCAAGCAAACGTGTACATTGAGCGGCGAGAGCAGGTTGGCCACACAGTTTGTCATACAGGACTACAAGGCGAAGGGCTGGCATCTGCTGGGGCAGCAGAGTAAAGGCGATTCAACGATACTCACTTTTGAGTATTGTCCATTGAGAGGTAAGTGATTCGGGTACTCGCTGGGCAAACAAGCACCGTGAGCATAGGTTGCCTTGAAAAGATATAACGGAGGTAAGGCGATGAGCATAAAACTGACTCAAGAACAGCAACACATTTTCTTGGAGCATATGTCAGTATGCGCGCAGCTGCGCTGCGAACTGTGCGACGAGACCAAAGAAATCGGTATGACCGCAATTCATGAATATGCTGTGAAATCAGGTGACTACCGTTTTCCTATCGAAGAATTTAAGCGCACGGCAGTCGCTTTCACGAATGTAGGGTGGCGTGTCTTGCCTCATCCGGCTGAACTGTCCGATTTCCATAAGCAGAAGCGGGCGGAATGGCTTGAGGAAATGGGAAATAAAGAAAACGAAATCAAGTGGCCTGAGCCTGGCGAGCCAACCGTCGTGTGCGAGTTTTGCGCGATGCTGTTAGAGAACCAATCCAATCAGGGCAAGCAAAGTTCTCACACTTCACCTAAGAAGGCTAGCAAAGATTAAAAGGAGGTGCCCTCAAGGGCATTTCAAAGGAGATAAGCATGTTGAAATATAAACTGTTCTTGGCCTTTTTCATCCTCGGCTTATGCACCTCGTTTCCAGTCAACTCCGACAAAGATAAACTCGAAGTGGTTGTGAAGTATGACAAATTTGAAGATAGAACCACTATCCGACTGGGCAATATGTTCATTGCCAAATCACGACAGAACATCCTATCCCTTGCGTTCTTGGCTCAGTATGAAGGTCAGCAACCTAAGAAGGTCGAAGTAGTAGAGTTATTCATTTATTCAGCAACACCCAAAGAACGCTTCGTCGAAGACCATAACCTCATTTTATTGGTAGACGGTTTGCGTCTCCGCCTGGGCAAGATGGCGCTATTCTCGAAGACGACCTCAGACGCGGATTCCTTAATTGGAGAGAGCCTGATATTACCCATCCCATTTGAAACAGTGAAGCAAATATCCAAGGGCAATACCGTCGAGGGCAAAATCGGCGACAAAGAATTCAAACTACAGGAATCATACCTAAAGCTCATCAGGGAGTTCGTTAAACACTTTGAGTCTGAGCAATCGGCCTCTTAGAGGATTAGCTCAAGAATCCTTTCATCACTGATTATCTGTCCAGAAGAGGGCGGGCTTGCCAAGTCAACATACCTTATCTATTGGCATCTCAAAATGTGGGCACAGCAGGATTCCAAGTTTCTGGAATGGCGATAGCTTTCCTGTATTGAACCTCTATTCCCAAGCCATCGGCTGCATCCTTGATTCGCTTCATCCCCTCGGAAAGACTACTATCATTTGGCAATCCATCAGCAGTATAAAAGTATACCGCATCACAAATTGTTAAGAGTCCAAGAGAACGCTCAAACCACGCTTCCCATCTTTGAACTTGATTGCCTTCCTTATCCAAGAGATGCCAGAAGTAAGGATAAAATGCTTGCGGGGCAAATGGTGCAACCAATTCCCCTTGTCCCTTAACAAGCTGGTGACAGTACCATGCTGCTGCCCTCACGTTTGCTGCAAGTCGCTTTCGTCTTTTTGCTGGGGACAACTCTGCAAAGCCTTGTCCGCGAAGTTGAGTACAAACGTATATTCGCTTGCGGGCTTTAGAGCTATCTAAGTGTACGTCATTGCTACTTTCGACCCCTTCATATTGAAGGGGTCGCCAAGTGGGTTGAAAGCTTGCGGGGATATCACTCGTCTCCGTGTGGGGAATGTACTTAATCTCTAGCCCAAGCCTCTTAGCTATATCCAATTCATGCTTCATCCCCTCTGATAAAGCTGAGAAGTTAGGTTTGCGCCTTAGAATTCCCCTTTTTTCAATAGGCACATACACATAAATGGCATCGCACGCAGATAAGTAAGCGATTGCACAGTCGCGGCCAATGATTCTATCCGCTGCTTTACCATCATCAAGAAAGTATGTGAGAAAGCAATGGGATGCGTAAGGGATTACAGCTTTGCGGCTCGACTGATTAACCAACATCAGTTGATAGCAGTACCACTGGACACGTCTGATGTTTGACTTTATCCTTTCAGCAATTGGGCCATCATTGTCGAAGCCTTTCAATGGACTACAGATAAATACTATCTTCTGTTTCTTACGTTCATGTCGGCCACCAAAGTAAAACTCCCGGTTCATTACGTAGTCTGTTGTCGCGGCGCTTACTAAGATAAAGGCAAAGAGTCTTTCATGGTCGGCAGACATCAAGGCGAAGGCGAGACAGGTAATGAGTAGAATGACATCACTGACTATCCACTGTAGGGTAGCGCGAGCCGCATAACCATTCACCGTTTCTTTCCACCGCATAAAAATGTTAAAGGGCGAACGCACCACGCCGCTCAGTAGAATGTAGCTCCCATCCATAATAAGCATCATTGATGTAAAAAGCAGATATGTTCTAAAGCTGGCCATTATGGTATCGGCCATTAGAAAGAATAAAATCCCTAGTGATGTAAGAAAGACGGAGAGCCAAAAGACCCTGGTTGCTGAAGGAAGTGATGAGCTTTCTATCCTTTCCTTTTCGTAAGCATAGAGACTTGAGATACCATGCGTATATCTTAATGTAGTAAATAGATAACCTGCGCCAACTAAGAGCCGGTCTGGTAAAGACCACCAAGCGAAAATAGTTTCAACGCTTTGTGGTGGCCAAGAATGACCAAATAAGACCAAGGATTGTTTTATTGCCAAGCCAACTATAATGAAATAGATACTTCTTGCTGCATCTAAAGTAGACAGCTTAGACACGTTCTTTACCTGATGGCTCATATTCATCTCCTGTTATATGAAACTCCAAAGGGCCACTGCGCTTCAGATGATTTTACAGGGGTAGAGTTATACGTCAACTAAGAAGTTTATTACATAGGGTTGTCTAGCCGCTTAGATAATCTTGATGGACGAGGCACCTATCGAAATAAGGCGATTCATGAAGTGTCAGGCCAACCGCTGGATGGCTCGGCCAACACGTTCGTTTATTAGGCGTTTCCAATTGGGTGCATCTGCATTGCTTTCAGCGCGGCAATCTCTTATCACTTCCTCAAGCATCGTATGCGGCAAGCGCCCACGTCTTCTAAAGTACGCCTCAAATAAATCGGCAAACTGTTTAACTGTAAAAGGCACGATTGTAAGCGTTATCCTCGAATCGTCGGGCTTGTACCAGACACCGATTCTGAAGGTTTCGGCGGTGTTAGTGTCTACCTCGTTTGCCAAGAACAAGCCATATACTCGTTTGCCGCGTCGCTCATATTCGTCTACAAGTCTTGCGACGTGACGGCGCACGGGTTCGCCTTCGGCAGCCTCCTGTCGTGAAGAAGAGGTGAGAGTCACCTCGACTACAACGACGAACTCATCAAACTCAAATATCATATCTGGGCCATTAGACGGTGCTGGCCCTATCGGTAAGAAATCTTGGTCTACTCTGAATCTTCGCGCCTTCCAGGGCTTATTGAACAGCGAGTCAATCGCAAGGAAGGCACGCCACACACACCATTCGAGATAAGCTGGCCCTTCACCTCTGGGTATTAACCTACTATTTCTAATGTCCGAAACGGCCCTCAAGTAATCAAGGATTTCTTCCCACTGAGCCGCTTGTTGCTCGGCGTACTGGCCCTCAAGTACCTCTGTGTATTGTCCCTCTAAATCGAGTCGCAGTTGTACGAGGTCTTGTACAGGTCGGCGACTTAAACTTGGCAGCCTGACAGGCAGCCCTTCATCACGCAGGAGTACCGCTAGAGATTCTATTGCCTTTATCGCCTGCGGGCGACTGTCGGTTGGCAGTGCTGCCCCCAGCCAAAGGGTTTGAGTGTAAGCGTCGTCGGGAATTGGGGTGAACGGCCTGGCGAGTATTTGGTTAATGATTGTGCGCTTGTGAGAAGTAAATTCGAGCCGACTACCCCTGTCGCTTAAGAGTCCAGTGACTTTGAGATACCGAAAGTTGGAATCGGCATAATCGGCGAGCGTGCCTGCTTGTTGTCCTCTAATATCGCGCGCTATCCTTTGAAGGAAGGCGCTAATGACCCTCTTTCGGTCTCTTGGAATAGCCTCGCGGCTTTCAAGGTCGCGGAGATTAGCAATTGCCTCAACCGCTGCGGCTACGTCCTCAACACGCCTAACGAGTTGAACTATGCCCGCCATCTCACCCTTGCTTATCGAAGCGTTCATGCCTGCTCTTTCTAACGCCGCCAGCACTTCAAGGACGATTCTCAGCGGGCTAAATATAGGGCCGGTTTCTCGTGGTTCTAGGGGCGAGGGAATCTGGTACGCGAGCAACGACCTGAGAAAACAATCTTGCTCGGCGGGCAAGATTGTTGATGGCGGCAAGTCCATAGACGCGATTAGCCTGCGCCCGTTCTCGGTTATCGCATAAGGCGCATCTGTAATAAATCCGAGCTGCATCATCGCGGCTCGCCATTTCCTACCCAAGTCGCTCACATCCGCGTTAGGGGCGTCGTCCAGTCGAGACAAAGTAACGACGCCACTCTCATAAAGTAGATGGGCGAAGGCATTCTCGTTGTCCCGTCCTTCGAGGTTTCCATTTAGTGGCGAGTCCGCAAGCACTGAAAGTCCCGTCTTAATTCGCATCGGGTTCCTGACGGTAGTGTTCCCGATGTACCATGCTCTATTGTTTAACACTCTCATCATATTATCGGAAGCATGAATGAGTTGACTGCTAGGCTGTTCAATTTTTCAACCGTCATAGCTTGAATTCAGACTGCCCAAAGATAAGATAATTCAGATTTTGTCTCAGGAGAAGCATAGAGCGAGTCGTTTCCATCCCATATCAACCGTATTTGCCTTTCTTTTTCAAGATATTCGTGCATCCAATTCAATTGCTTCGGCAATTCTTTCTCAATCACTAGCACCAGCGTCGCGTCGGGAACGGCTTGCAAATAGCGATACTCATACAACTGACTGATGCCGCTCCGAATTTGGGCGCGGGCATTCTCATGGGTTATTGATTTCATCTCGAAAATATACGGGGTCTTCCCGCGACGTGTCGATAAGTCAATTAGTTTGTTGCAGCGGGGAATACTTCCTGCTTTCTCTATACGGTCAGCGACAAGATTTACAAGTTCACGGTGCGCAGCGTTGGCCCGTTCCGCAGCGGCCTCATTTATCAATATTGTTATAAATTCTTTTGCTACACTCGTTTTTTCTTCGACAGCTACATATTCTTTAAGTGCCCCAGTCTTGGGAAACAGTGGCTCGGCAACGTTCTGCACTTCCAATATGGGCGAAGACTTCGGCAAGCCAGCTAGAGCATAGGTCTCGTGAGAAACCTCCCTTAGCACCCCAAACTCAGTTAGCCAAGATATAATGCTGTCTATACGTCGGTGCGATGTAGCCACGTCCACCGTAGTGACTTCCAAAAGAAATTTCTCTAATGCGGGTCTCTTAACACCCTTCGGGGACAACTCTATAAAGGGAATGATTCGCTGGATAACTGAAACATTGAGTACGACATCATGGAGCATCTGGCGACGCACGGAACCAGCCGACTTGAGAAACTTGTCTCCAAATGCCGTTAGGGTAGCAGTGTTGTTTGCATTTACTATAAATCCTAAGATTTGAGCAGCGCGGCGATAATATCGTCCTTGCCGCACACCTTTGCCAATATAACCCGCAATTTCATAATCTGCACGCGCACCTTTCTGTACAGCTAAAGCCACGCGAACAACGTCCTCTAGTACATCAGCTTGCGGAACGTCCTTGCTGTCTATTTTAGCGCCCATAAGTATTGTTAATAACCTATAAACAGATATTCTTCCACCTTATTTTTTATGTCATTAACCTTGTGCCCTTGATTGGCAAAGGAGTATCGGTGGTCAATAGAGACAACATCAACGTGCGGTTTGTGTTTGAGCATTATGCTTAACACTTCCTCTCTTGATGGTTCCGCGTTGGATGAATATGAGACGAGAATGATGCTATGCCTGAAATGACGAAAAAGAGTATCAAAGGCAGCCTGCGTTCCGCTCCTTGAACTAAAGGGCGTCGGGTAG
This sequence comes from Blastocatellia bacterium, assembly GCA_045807725.1. Classification (GTDB taxonomy): domain Bacteria; phylum Acidobacteriota; class Blastocatellia; order UBA7656; family UBA7656; genus DATENM01. Next base: position 20,756 of record JBJMGV010000030.1, read on the forward strand.
CTCTTAAACTTCTTAGTCTTCGTGTGCTCTTGTAACTCCACACCTTTCCAGTTTAATGCCAACCCCTCGACAAAGTGGTATCTGCGAACATACTCGTTATCTGATAGCGGGCTGTAGTACGGTGGGTCGATGTAAACGAGGTCGGTTTTTTGGCGGCACTCCATAGCATCCCCACGTTTCGCCTTGTTGTTTCGGCCATTATCAAACACAGCATCGTTGACCAATTTAACAGCCTCTAGGAACTGCTCCTTCAGAGTGATTGCTAAGTCGCGCCTGCCATCATCATACCGTTGCCCTGTATATGCAAAGATACCTCTTGCCCTCTTTTTCATGCAGGCCCGCACCAGTGCGCTTATAGCAACGGCTCGCTTAAATCGATTGTCGAGTATGGGTATGTTCGCTCTAACGACATCAATGAATCGGTTATCTTCTTCGTTATAATAAAGTCCGTTAAAGGTTCTGGTCACAAAATCATCGACGGGTTTTGACACATCGCATAGCGCCTCCACTTCTGCATCGCTGAGTGTTACCCGATTGTTTTCGATTAAAGCTTCAGCGAACGTAGCGCAGAAAGCCATGTAATCACGACTAAATACTTCCTTGCCGTGAACTTTGAACATATAGCTGACCACGCCCGTTCCGCTAAACAGGTCGAGAACGGTATCAAAATGGAATTGCGAGGCGACGCTCCATATTTGTTGAATGAGGTTTTGTTTGCTGCCCATGAAGCGCGTGGTCGGGAACTTACCCATTTGTTCAGGCAGCGGCTCTAGCGTCGAAACATCAATAAGCCTCTTTCTTGCTGGTATGGCAACGACCACATCCTCACCCGTGCGCTTGGTCGCATCCTTGTTGATATTCCTGCGGGTCTTATGAACTTCGATACTAAAGCCATCATAAAGCTCATAAACTCGTTCATGATTGGAGTTGGTCAGGACTACAAAACACCCTAGCGCGTGCAGGCGACGAACTTCCTCGGCCAACTCGCGGTGGTCTTCTTCATAGAACTGCTCTTTTGTATACCGCTTAAAATCCGAATAGGTTGAGATTGGCAAATAAGGCGGGTCTAAGAAAATGAAATCGCTCGGACGGGCATACTCGCGTAACACCTTCTTATAATCCGCAGGGATGATTTCGGCCCTCTTTAATGCCTTGCTCGCCAGCCGCAAGTTTGACTCATCACAAATGGTCGGGTTCTTATAATGACCATAGGGCACATTAAACTCTCCCCTGCGATTCACTCGGTAAAGCCCATTGAAGCAGGTACGATTTAAGTAGATTGTGCGGGCGGCCTGTTCGACGGGCGACAGCTTTGAAGCATCGACGCTGCGCACCTCATCGAAACTCTCCTTGTCGGTACTCATATCTTGTAGTGCATTGATGAGTGCCTCGACATTACTAGCAACGACTTTGTACAGGTTTATCAATTCAGGGTTGGAATCCGCTATGACCGCATCCTGCGGGCACAGGGCAAAGAACAGAGCGCCACCTCCGAAAAACGGCTCGATATACCGGTTGTATCTGGAAGGGACTTTAGAAAGAAGAACGTCGAGCATCTGCTGTTTGCCGCCCGCCCACTTGAGAATCGGCTTCGGCTTACCAAGTGCGGCGAATTCTTCGCTCGGCAGCGCATTCTGCAAAACAAACCGCTTGGCTCTTGCCATCCGTTACCATCCCTCCAAAGTGCAAGTCTTAGTCTTCCTGCGCGCAGTATATCAAACGTCATGCTCAAGCTAATAGCGCCAATCAGCCCTGTGGATGATTTTAGGGAGGGGACTGCATCAATAGCGGAGGCAATTAGGGTTCAACAACTTCGTAACAAGCAGTAAAACGCGGGACTAAGCGGAACTTGCAGTGATGAAACGAAAAAACGAGGCATTACTCTTTTATGGCAGGTGCAAATAGCCGTGCCCGAAGCTGACCGTAGCGCAACCACTGTTCTACTGCCGAGTGAGTATTGATTCTCAAGTAGGGGCGCGACTGCTTCAACACCGCGCATGACCCAAATCTTAGTTCTCATGATAGCTTGTTAATGAGACTTGCTTACCACATGCGAGAGCCTACTACCAGTTGACCGGCTACAATCCTTTGCTATAATTTGCCGTATAACTCAGGTTTCGCTAGGGCTGTAGGAACAATCAGCCTATTTTGGAAATCGAGATGGATACAGGCACAACAACACCTGATGGCTATGCACCCGAAGCCTGCGCTTTTTGTCATGGGTCTGGGCACGGCAGCGGCCCGTGCCCAGCCTGCGATGGCAAGGGCCGGGTGCTCGTGCTCCAACCTGCCAGAGCGTGCCCGCGTTGCGGGGGCACCGGGCAGCCGACGAATAACACCATTTTCAGCTACCCGATGTGTGTGGTCTGTCGTGGGACTGGCTGGGTGCTCACCCTCAGAGATTAAGGATTCGGAACCTTTCAACTGGGCTATGGCAACAGGGTCTTCAGGGTAGCGAGGAATGAAGTGAATTCCATCGGTTTGTGCATCGCTTGACTAGCCCCGGCTTTCACCGCATCGCCGGTAATCCCGCTTCCATAGGCTGAGACGGCGACGATTGGGATGTTTTCCAGTTCCGGTATTTCACGTATCTGCTTTATCATTTCTACGCCATCGAGAATCGGCATGCTTATATCGGTGATAATTAAGTCGGGGCGTTCAGCTTTGGCCAGGGCGAGACCAGCAAGGCCATTTTCAGCGGTGATGATGGTGAAGCCTTCGCTCGTCAACACCAATGCTAGCAAGTCACGCGCATCAGCATTGTCTTCAACGACGAGTACCTTCTGCATTGCCTCTCCCCTTCGCCCGCAGTCTACGCATTCCTGCAAAAGCCTGCATCATTCTCCAAGCGCAGAATGAACCTTCTTGTTATGAGCGGAATCCACGGAAAACTAGCTATGGCGGTCATAGGCTCTCGCCAGGCGCGCGGTTATCAGCAGATGAGGTACTGTCGCCCAGTTCAATTGCAGTGGGCTTGAGAGAGAGAAATAGGCGGGTGAGTATAGTAACCGTTTCGCCTTGTCAGAGGCTCACGGCCTGTCGCCCTGACTCAAGTGTTGCCTCACAAGTCGCCTCATCATACCACGAGCAGGAGCCAAAAGGAACGGTATTCTGGCTATCTTTTACAGCTTGATGGGGTTATGATTGTGACCGTCACTCTCGGAACACTTGAGAATGGGCAATAGCCCGTGAGCCGAAGGCATCAGCCAGGCCCGCAGACTTCCTCTCACTCGCCAACCTTAAGCTCAAGCCAATTCCCTGCGAATTTGGCAAGCGGCATCTATCGGCCCACGCACTCACCACGCTCCGCAAAGTGCAAAAAGGACAGCAGCGTTATGGCTCTTTCTACAAGACCGCCTCCACCCGCAGACAATCATATCCTCGCCGCCTTGCCCCAAAATGATTACCACCATCTATTTGCCAGTCTTGAGCCGGTCAAGCTGACGAGCGGCGACATTCTCCAACAACCTGACCAGCCTATCGCTTATTCCTATTTTGTAACTGATGGGGTAATTTCCGTCGTCGCTTCGACGGAAGAAGGGGGAAGTGTCGAAGTCGGTATCGTTGGCCGCGAAGGGATGGTGAATATCGAATCCTTCTTGGGAGCCGACACCACCTCTTATATGTTCAATGTGCAGATTCCCGGAAATGCCTTGAGAATGAAACCCGACCAATTCCAGAACGAATCGAATCGAAGCGGCCCGCTGCAAGTTCTCATGCGTCGCTTTACACAGTTAATGTTCAGTCAGGTCATGCAATCCGTCGTCTGTAATCGGTTCCATAATGTAGAAGAACGGCTCTCCCGATGGTTGTTGATGTGTCAAGACCGCTTGCGGTCAGATGAGTTGGCATTAACTCAGGAGTTCCTCGCGCAAATGCTCGGCTCTCGGCGCGCAGGGGTCAACGTCGCTACCGGCATTCTACAAAAGGCGGGGGTGATTCATCATCACCGGGGAAGGATTACCGTCTTAGACCGGCAGGGGCTAGAATCCACCGCCTGCGAATGCTATGAAATCAACAAGAATGAATTTGATAAGTATCTCAGCGTGTAGAGTGCGAAGTTCTCGCAGAAGTGTACGCTAGCGGATAGTTCTGCTCATTTTATCGGCGCTATACTCTTGGCTAATCCCAGGTGTAATTGACATGTTTCAAATAAGCAAAAATGCAAGCTACTCTCAGGGCAAGGGCGAAGCACTGAGCCGGGAAATGAAAAGAGCAAAGGGGCAAATTCTCTGCGTCGAGGATGACCAAGACTCCGCTGAAATGATGACCGCTCTGTTGGGTTTATCGGACTACGAAGTCATCACGGCTGATAGTGTGGCCGAAGCGTTGGAGTTAGCCAGGCGTGGCGGCTTCGACCTGTACTTACTCGACAACTGGTTAAAAGACGGGACTGGCGTTGAACTCTGCCAGCAGATTCGCTCGTTTGACTCACGCACGCCGATTCTTTTCTATTCCGGTGCAGCCTACGATTCAGACATCAAGCAAGCTATGAACGCAGGGGCGCAGGGCTATATGGTCAAGCCGAGTAGCCTTGAGAATCTGGCGACGACCATCTCACGATTGGTTAGAAAAACCTAGTTGCCTTTGTAGGTTGTGGCAGATATGAAGATTCAATTGGCCTAGCTATCCCGGTCTTCCGACCTGCACAGCAGAGTCTCATACGGTGGCCGCCAAACCGATGAGGTAGACTCGCCGCAGTTGTGAAGCATCCAGCGACGCGGGAGCGCGGCACGCAAAGTCCGAGGCCCGCGCCCATCGAACCAAATCATCCCCGCCGTACCTAATCCAGGCAGAGGTGCAATACAACAGTGCAGTAAGTCTTTCTAGGCACTCTCAATTCGACAGGCCGATTGCTGCGTTTAGAGTAATTGATTGATGGAACACGGCTTGTATAAATCAGACCGATTGAGATTGAGAAGGAAGTACGTTTATGAGTAATGGCAGGATTTTGATTGTCGAGGATAATCCAGATATTCGTGAGGTGTTGAGCCTGCTGCTGCACGAGCAGGGCTACGAGGTCTTCACGGCAAAAGACAGTACGAGCGGCTACGAGAAACTACTCCGGCACGAGCCGGATTTGGTCATCACCGACTTGATGCTGCCGGACTATTCAGGGTTGGAATTTATCCGGTGGGTGCGGCAGAAGGCCGGACTCACAGACCTGCCAATCATTGCCATGACTGCTTTCGAGAATGGCTACCTGGTTGCCGCGCAGCATTTGGGAGCCGACATCGTGATTCGCAAGCCGGAAGGATTTGACGATTTGACCGAGGCAATAAATGCGGTAATGAAACAGAAGCCGCGACCACAAGGGTGTACCCCATCAGCAGAGCCTGATATGCCGCAAGACCTGGTTATGGAAGCAGAGACGCTCCAAGCCTGAGCAAGAGTCTGCTTAGAGGGGTTGCGTCATCACCCAGCCGGTGCCCTGGCAGACCAGGCAGTAGGGAGCCAAATAGATAATCCTTTCGCGTTCATCAATCTTGCCGGTGCCTTTACATCGTGGGCACGCTCGCGATGGCTGATAGACCAGGACTTTCCCTTGACCGCCGCACGGCTTGCAGGGGCCATGAGGGGTATAGCTAGACCCTTTGCAGGTGGCGCAGTCTTCGAGCAAGTAATCGGCACGGGATGCGGAGGTCATACTCACTTCCTTCTTTGCAATTCACTCGATTGGAATAAAACCAGAGAGACGAAAGAAAAACATAGCAAGATTGAAACGGTCAACACAATCAGGGATAACCCTCGTCATTGCCTGCCGAGGAACTCTAACTCTTGCCGGAGCGATAGCAATACGTCAATAAACGGGTCGAAAGAATTCCCGGCCCCTGCTATAAGCGTAGAGAGCTAGGGCCAGCCACATGCGGTCGAGCACGCATGTAGTCATAAATCGAAAACAGATGCAGAAAAAGGGGCGGCTTAACCAAGCCACCCCAAGATGCCTTTGCAGGAGTCACCAGCCAAGTCTGCTTATAGTAATGCAACACTTCGCCTACATAATGAGCGTTGCGATTTCATCTAGCCCCTCAATAGCACCAGGGTTAGATAACGAAAATAACGAGTTAAACGAACTATCCTCACTCTCATTGATTCTTTCGTTTTCATCGTTTCTTTCGTTACTCCCCTGCAAAGTACAAGGGACTGTTTGGATAGCGACCCAACGCTCAGAGGGCCGCCCAGGCCCGTCTGATTGCTCCACAACACGGTGAATCAAACCAGCCTCTGCCAGTGTCGAAAGTGCGCGGCCAATCTCCTGTGACTTACGATTCCGCCCAAATAGGTTGCTGATGTCCGTGCGAGTCATGCCTGTTTCTGCTCCGCGCAGAGTGCGAAGTAATTCATCTGCCAATGGGTCGCCCAGCGAGTCGCCGAAGATGAATTGTGCAGAGTCTTCGCAGTATTTCCATAGCGCCAGTGCCGCTTCCAGGTGCGGCTTGCGAACTATCGCTGACTTGTCGAGTAGGGCGTAGATGCAAGCCATGCGCATTACCTGTGCCTCACCGCGCGAGGTAACTGCGCCAAGCAAGCCTGGCTTGCCCTCGGACAATTTCCCATATGCATCAAACCATAACTTCCGCGCTTCCTCGTCGCGCCGCATTTCCCCCGTACTGCGGGCAAATTCAATAACATCACTCAAGCGCCGGATGGTGGAAAAGAAATCAACCTCATGTAACCTCCCGCCTTCGGGAAGGGACTTTGACCGCTTCACGCAAGGCCACAGGAACCGATTAGCAAACCCGTTCCCAACCTCAGTAGAGTCCAGGTAGCGCCTTAGCTCATCCTTTGTGATGTGCCCGATGATTGAGATATGCGCGCCAGTTGATTGCGCCGGCGAGTTCTTAGTCAGGACTCGCAGATTACCATTGTCCCAGGCTTGCCGCACCAGTGCAGAAAGGGTGTTTCCCTCCCGCCCAATTGCGCGCAATGTCGAAGCAAACTCTGACTCGATAGCCAGCAAGCGTTTATCTTCAATTCCGGGGTCGGTGATGACCTCCTGATAGTCAACAATGCGGCCCTTTTCCTTAATTGGCTCGTGTTTTGAAATCGGGTCGCGCACTGCCCAAATCAACCCCTCGCCAGAAGACAGTCCAGACTGCACGCAATTCTCCCAATTTGCATCTGCCGCGCTGAAAAGCCGCCGGATTTGCGACCAGGAAGTGCCTTTACGTCCCTTTGAAGATGGCCCCACTAACACCGCGAACAGGTTAAGGTAGTGAGCGTCCGCCTCGGCAACAAAGTGGGCAGAGCGCCCAATGATGTTGCCAAAGGCAACTAAGAACTGAACGAGCAAGGCAGAAAGGTCTGCCTCTGAATGTGGATAAATCATGCCAACAATTTCACCCGCAAGACCATGTAAGCAAGCCTGCTCCGGTGCAGCAGGCCACGACGAGAATGGTGTGGGGAACTCATGCGCGCTGGGGGTATGTATGTTAGTAGGTTGCACTTTCGGAGCGCCTATCGCTTGGCGGATTTGTCCCGTAGTACATCCCCCCTGGCAAACATAGGCTCCCGTTTCAAGATTGACTTGTAGCGAGGTACACCCATTGCCGTTGTGCGCGGGGCACTTCGCATAAGCCCATCCGCTGTCTGACTCTTTGTAGCCCGGCAGGGAAGGCGCAAAAGCCCGCATATCAAACCGCCCCTGAGCATCCTGCGGCTGAACTATGCTTCTCGGTTGTGCCGTTTGTTTCGGGAGCAAGTCGGCAACAAGCGAATAAAGGTCAAAAGGCACAACCTCTTGAGACTGCTTCGGGTCGAAAGCCTGACCAGCCACCCTGTAGATGTGAGAACGACGATGTGGCCGGTCAGAGGTCTCATCACCTTTACGCTTTTGAGTTCCGATTGCAGCCATAAGGCGCGCAGGGTTATACACTTTGTCGTCTACCTTCACCTCTTTGGTCGAGAACCGCTCGGAGATGTATTTCAATAAGCGTTTCTTCGCTTCGACCAATTCCGGTGTGACGCTATAGTTGGGGAGCTTGACCAAGATGTAAGCTCCGTTTCCACTAACCGCAGTAACCATTGATTGCGGCGGAACGCCCTTCTGAATAAGCCAATCGCGCACGTCCATTTGGACTCCGAGTGCAGCATCAAGCTCGTCATCCGTGCTCGAAATCCCACTGGGGCGCTCAGGGTCTATGTCAATGAAGAACCAGGAGTCGAACAGCACGTCCTTGTCGGCTATCCGATTCTTGCAGGGAGCAAGACGATTATTGGCGCGAGCCAATAGGTCGCGCTTTACAGGGTTTAGCGAGATATAGATGTTATCCCGCCCGTCATAGCGCGCAATCTCGGTTGCTGCGCGTGCAGTGTCCTCGAAATATCCAACCAACTTGGGTTTCCCACTGTCTTGCGAAAAGGTCGTTACTTCCACAACACCGTTCGCGCGACAATGCCCCAGCAGATTAAGTACAGCTTCGAGGTCTGCCTTGAGTTGTTCTTTGTCGTTCATTATAATTAAATCTCCAGAATTTAGCAGCCAGGCCAGGGAACTGACCTGGCTTTATTTGTTGTCACCTGCCACTGTCGGATTGACAGCAACCTTCATTTGCCACCAGAGCGAATCCAATCGCGCAGAGCATCTTCGGGAAACCGAACCTGCCGACCTATCCGAACGGATGGAATCACGCCTGTTCGTGCCAACTCATAGATGCGCGGGAGTGGCAGCCCCCATGCCTCCGCAATGGCTTTCGCCGTCAACAACTTCATAAAAGCGCCTCCACGAAAAATGATTTGCAGACGACGAAGGCTCAGGTTTACACACGAATAGTTATGCACCACCGTGCGTCGCTGTACATTAGTTTGCTTGGGGAAGCCTGGCTAGGTTAGATACCCTCGTCTAACCCTGGGGCCAAATCTGCTCTAGCATCAACTAGGCTGGCGTCTCATTCAGAATCCTGTACATTCCCCCGTAGCCCTTAGTTCGTCTGTGCACCTGAGTTTTCTCAGGTGCGTTTCAAGAGTATCACAGGTAGAAAAAGCTGCAACTGGGGGCGTACATCTGCGCTCAGGCGTCTGGTCATATCAGAATGGCCTTAGATTTCTGGAAAATCGGGGGTAAGCGAAAAGGAGGTTTCGCACGTGGCAAGTCTGCCACCTGTGTATGATTCACGGTCGGTGCACGCGTGCCCGAAGCGTCCCGGTCTGCGCTGAATTAAGAAAGATAATGCCATTGGAGTTGGCTTTGTGTGCCAAAAGTGTGCCAACGTACCCATACACCAGCGAACAATGCCGCAACCAGCCATACAAGCTGAGTTCGGAAGGTGAAGTCAGTCAATAGGTTACGATACTCTACCACACTCAACCGAACTCAGCCAAAGTCCTTTGATTCAGACTGAAAATCCGCGTGTCGGCGGTTCGATTCCGTCCCTGGCCACCATTAATTCATACTTAAGAACTCAAAGCAACAGCCGCCGGTAAGGTAACACCAACCGGCGGCTTTTTGAGCTTATGGGAATCTAGCGAGAACCTGAAGTCCGCCTACTTGTTCTTATTGGCCGCGCCGCTGTTGCGATTGCCTGAAGCATTCGCGTTGCCATTCGTATTGGCGTCGTGGTGGTCGGCAGAGCCGCCTTCGTCGGTGACGCGGAACTTGCGCTCTGTGCGGTTATAATCAAGCGCGCCCACCTTGAACGGAACCGGCTGGTTGTTCTTGCCCAGCAACTCAAGCACAACCGTGTGCTCGCCGACGCCGACATCTTCCCATTTCCACCAGACCGGCTCCCAGCGCGTCAACACCGCCGTCTTTTTGCCATCGAGCGTGTAGCGCACTTTGTAATCATTATCACCTAATCGCGCATTCGTCACGTAAAAATCGAGCATCAGGCCGCGCGGATCGTCCTTGAGTTTGTAATCGCCTTTGGGGCGCGAGTAGGTCAGCAAGGGCGCTTTCTTATCTATGCTCGTTACCGTCGGGCTGCCGACGTTGAAGGTGACGAAGTCGAAATCCGCCGCGTCTTCTTGTTTGATCGACTCGTGCCACTCGCGGCTCGGAAAGGCGCGCAGCGTGTGCGTGCCGGACGGGAGGTTCTTGAACTTGTCGGGCGAGAACGGCGCGCTCGGATTGTAGTCGGCTTCGTACGGCTCGTTGTCGAGAATGACGTGGATGTGCTGGCCCTTCTTGCGCGCCTGATCTTGATAAATCGGATACCCCGTTATTGTGAAGATCGGTGCGGCGGTCGAATCCGTCAACGCGCTGCCTTCAGCCGGCGCGGTGAATTTGAGCGATACGTTTCCGGTCGGGCCGGCTTTGTAAAAGCCCGGCGCTTCGGCCACGGCGGTGGCATCGGCGGGCAGGCCAGCCGGCTGCGCGGCGCTCGGCGTGTTGCTGTTGTTTGTGTTGGCCGCGTTGCTGTTACTCGCCGCCGGCTCACAACTCGCGGCGACCAGCGCCAGCGCCATCAGGCCGCCAGCGGCAAGCATCTTTATCGAAGCGATTGATTTCATCAGTGAACCTCCCAAGGTGTGGTTGTTGAGGACGGATGCGTCAGTGCGCTTTGCCGGCGCGTTGAACCGCAAGGTGCGCCGCAAATTTCAACTGGCCAACTCACCATTCGATTGGCGTCGGCAGCATTGGCACGCCGAGGTGTGGGCCGGGGTTGTTGAGCGTTGTGCGCAGCGCCAGCTCAAGTGCGCGCCGCGTCTCTTCGGGCGTGATGATGGCGTCTACGAAGCCGCGCGCCGCCGCGAATTTCGCATCCAATTCGGCGTCATACTTCGCGCGCACACGCTCCATCACAGCAGTCATCTCCTCGTCCGGCTTGCGGCCTTCGCGTTGCAGCTTTTCAAGCTCGGCGCTGAACAACGCCATCACCGCCGAGTCGCCTTCCATCACGCCCATTCGCCCGGTTGGCCACGTGAAGATGAAGTCGGGGTCGAATCCTTGCCCGGCCATCGCGTAGTAGCCCGCGCCCGACGCGTGATTGAGCGTCAGCACGATCTTCGGCACGCTCGCCGTCGCCATCGCTTCAACGAATCGCGCGCCGGCGCGGATGATGCCGGAATGCTCGGCATCCGTGCCGACCATAAAGCCTGATACGTCCTGCAAGAAGAGCAGCGGTGTTTGATGACGATTGCAGGTTTCAATGAAGTAAGCAATCTTTTCGGCGGAATCGGTGTAGATGATGCCGCCGAATTTGGGCGGGCTGCCTGCTGCGCCGCGAATCAATCCGCGCTGGTTGGCAATGATGCCGACCGGGATGCCTTCAATGTGAGCGAAACCACAGATCATCTCTTTGGCGTATTCGCTCTGAAACTCGTCCAACTCGCCGGCGTCGAGCAGGCAGGCGAGCACGTCACGCATATCATACGGGCCGCGATGATTCGCAGGCATAATGTCGTAGATGTCGGTGAGCGGTCGCGCCGCCTCGCGCGGCTCGATGAGCTTGACGCGCACGGATGGTGGCGGCGGTAACTCGGTGACGAACTCGCGCAGTTTGCGGATGCATTCGCTATCGTCTTTGGCTCGGTAATGCGCGACGCCTGAGATTTCATTGTGCGTGCGAGCGCCGCCGAGCGTGTCGCTGTCTACGGTCTGCCCGACTGCGCCTTTCACGAGGTTGGGCCCGCCTAATCCCATAAACGACGTGCCTTCGACCATGATGATGAGGTCCGAGAGCGCCGGCAGATACGCGCCGCCGGCCACGCACGGACCCATCACGGCGGCGAGCTGCGGCACTTTTAAATAACGCCGCATCACCGAATTGTAGAAAAAGATTCTGCCGCCGCCGTACTGGCCGGGAAAGACGCCGCTTTGATAAGGCAGGTTGACGCCGGCAGAGTCTACCAGATAGATAATCGGCACGCGGCAGCGCATAGCGATTTCTTGAAGCCTCAAGACCTTGCGCACGGTCTCTGGCCACCACGAGCCGGCTTTGACCGTTGCGTCGTTAGCGACAACGATGGCTTCGCGCCCACTGATTCGTCCGATGCCGGTGACAACGCCGGCGGCGGGCGCTTGTCCTTCATACTGATCATAAGCGATCAGCAAGCCGATTTCCTGAAAGAACGCGCCTTCGTCAAACAGCAAACCGATGCGTTCGCGCGCCGTCAGCTTGCCCTTTTTGTGCTCGCGGGCAATGCGGTCAGGGCCGCCGCTCAGTCGCAATTTTGCTTCGAGGGTTTGGAGTTCTTCGACCAGTCGTTGGAAGCGCTCGCGGTTGCTGGTGGCAGTCTGGGTTTCCATATCGCGCAGTTGAGAAGAATTTGGTGAAAACAAAGCATAGCAACCGTTCGATGGCGTGACAAGCGAGCCGGGTTGATCAAGCGGCGGATGAGGAGTGATAAGAAATAGACTGCCTGGCGAATACTTATGGGGAAGCACGTGGCATCGTCTTGTTACTCGTCACTGGTCACTCGTCACGCATCCGTTATTGCGTGGCGCGATGGGGTTCTGGAATAATCTCATTGAGCGAAAGCCAGCGCATCCGCGCTTCATCGAATCACTCAGATGCCCTTCGCTCGACAAGGAGTTTTCCATGCGCGCAATCCGCTTCATCCTATTCGTCAGTTTTCTGGTCCTCGTTGGCGCGGGGACGTTCGCCGCCTCCGGTCAATCCGGCAAGGGCAACGGCCCGTCTCGGCGCACGATGACGCTTAACGTGATCGTTCACGCGCCCGAAGGCCGCACCGTCACCCGCGAGGATGTTGATCTGTATGATGGCGGGCTGCCGCAGGAGATCGAGAGCTTTGCGAAGCTCGACAGCGGCTCCCGCATCGTGCTGATGATCGATAGCAGTCAATCGCTGCGCGCCGAGCTGCCGGCTTTGCAGAAGGCCGCCGAAGCAGTCGTCAACGAGCTATTCGCCGACGACCAGATGATGATCGTCGGTTATAACGAGACCGCCGAGATCGTTCAGGATATGACGCCCGACTTGAACGCTTTGCAGGCGGCGGCTCCAAAGGTCGTTCGCAAAGGCGTGCCGAATCTTTATGACGCTTTGATCGCCGTCTCGGATTCGCTGGCGACGGCGGCAAAGAGCGGACTTGAGAAGCGCGCGATTATCTTGATTAGCGATGGCTATGACAGTGAGAGCAAGACCAAGTTCGCCGAAGCCTTGCGCGCTTTGCAGGACGAAAACATCGTCCTCTACGCGTTGCAGGTGAGCGACCGCACGCACGGCGCGCTGCTGCGCGATAAGCCAAAGCCGACGGCGGCGCTCGAACAGATGACGGCGGCGACGGGCGGCTCCATCTTTTCTTTTGATAAGTCTGAAGACGCCGCCAAGAGCATCGCTGACGACCTGCGTAAGAACTGGTATCGCCTGGTCTACATCCCGTCGGGTGTCACGTCGTTCGAGGCCCGCCGACTCCTGTTGATGCCGCACGATGATAAGATTCAGTTGAAGACCAAGAGCCAGCATCCATCCAAGCTTCGCCCTATGCATTGAGCTTTGTCGAAACAAATGGGCGCAGAGAATCCACAGACGGTTTAGATAGACAAAAGAAAAAGGCATCGGAATAATCCGATGCCTCTTGGCCCCTCAGGTTGTATCTGTCGAGCATCAATGGGTGGGTGATGCTCTTAAAGCTGTCTATTCTTAGAGCAACCATCGTGCCGAGATCGCGCCAACTTTGATTTCTCAACTTAACTGTTGAAATGAAACTAATGTGCGCTAGATCAGGAGAATGACTGCCCTATTCCGCGTTGCCTATGTCCTGGGACAGCTTTGCCGCTGTGTGCGTTAGCTTGCCGCAAAACCGCTATCTCACCGGAACAAACTGCGGCTGCGGTTCCGTTACAGGCCGCGCCACAGCGTTGCGATGCGAGAGCGCCAGCAGGATGCCGAGCATCGCAAACGACGTGATCAGCGACCAGCCGCCGTGACTGACGAATGGCAGCGTGATGCCGGTCATCGGCAGGAAGCGCAGCACGCCGCCCACATTCACAATCGCTTGAAACCCAATAAAGGCGGTGAAGCCGGCGGCGAGCAATTTTGTGTACATATCGCCCGCGCCGATAGCGGTGGCGACGCCAGCGACGATAAAGACACCTATCGCCAGCAGGATGGCAAGCCCACCCAACAGGCCCGTCTCTTCACCGAGCGCGGCGTATATAAAATCGGAATCCGAGATTGGCACCGTTTCGGGATAGCCCAGCCCCAAGCCTTCGCCGGTCAGATTGCCTTCGTTGACGCCGAACAATCCTTGCGACTGCTGGAGCACTTTGTCGTTCCAGGCTTCCTGGTTTCGTTGCGCGATATCCTGCGGGTCGGTCGGCGGCGTCATGTTCTTCGCTTTCAAGTAACGATCATAATCGCGCTTCCACCACCAAGTGTCGGGCGCGGGCGGCTCCCACGTGTGCGCCCATTGATAAAAGCGGAAGTAGACGCGGCCCGGTATGCCTGCGCCCGAAGCGATCTTCGACGCTCCAAAGAAGAGCACGAAGACGCTGGCCACAACCACAAAGGCGTAGGCGAGCTGCAAGCTCTTGCGCACGGCGACGACGTAAAGCATCAGGTAGACGCCGAAGAAGACAAGCATCTGCCCGAAGTCCGACAGCGCGAAGAAGGGAACGACGGGCATCGCCGCGATCAACAAGAAAGGGATTAAGAACCGAGCCGGCGGCAAGCCCCAGCGCGTGCGCCGCAAGTGGCGATAAGTGTCGGCGAGAATACCCGCGAAGCTCAGCAGGAAGAAAATCTTGACGCCTTCCCACGGCGTCGTCTGGCCCATAAATTTGCCTTCATCGCTCAGGAAAGCAACGACGGCGAATGGAATCATCGTGGCGATGCCGATGATCAGCGCGTGGCTCTGGAACCACAGCAGTACGCGGTCATTGCGAAAGAGCCGGTAGCCTGCGGCAAAGGCCAGCAGCGCGAAGATCGGTATCCACGTGTTGACCGATTTGAGTATGTCCAATAAGCTGCGCTCGTAGACCGGCAGCTTATTGGTCGCGGGCTTTTCGGGCACGCGGTCGGGCGCGCCGAAAAGCATCGTCTTCTTATCGTCGTCATAGCCCGTCTCGACGTTGAGCAGGCGGACGGTCTGCGCCTTGTACTCGCGCGCCTTGACGCGGTCTGCGCCGCGCGCGCCGTACTCAGGGTCAGAGAAGAGGCGGAACTGCATCAGCAAGCCGATGGCGAACAAGAAGACTGCCGTCGTCAACAGCAATATCTCGCCGCGATGTCTTTGCCTGCGCGTCAGCCAGAAGAAGAGCGCGACGATGGGAATGAAGAGCGCGAGGTCGCGCGCCGCCACGGTCTTGCTCGGCTCGTAGCCGTGCAGTTGTCCTGACCAGATGATGGCCACATAACCGATGATGGCGGCGGCCAGTATGGCAACGATCAGCAACAAGTGCAGCGACGGGCTGGTGCGATTGAGCTTTGCCTGAGGTGTTTCCGATGATCTCTGCATGCCTTTCCCTTTAACGGCTCGTTTGTGGCGTTCGCGGTGGCGTCCGCTGGCTGCTCGCCGGCGGTGTGCGCTGGCCGCCAGCGTTGACGTAACCGAGCTGCGCGGCCTTCTCGATCAGCTTTGCCGCGAGCGGCGCGGCGGCCTTTGCGCCCTGCCCGCCGTTCTCGACGACGACGGCGTAAACGATCTGCGGATTCTCGACCGGCGCGAAGCCGACAAACCACGAATCGGTCAGTTCTTCGGTTTTGTAATGCTTGTCACCATCCTTATCGACGTAATCGAGCACGCGCTTGCCCTGCGCGTCATAGAGCGGCACGACGCGGTCTGCCGTGCCGGTCTTGCCGCCCGCTGTGATGCGGCCACGCAAGCTTGCGAACGCGCCCGCCGCCGTGCCGCTTTCGACGACGCTTCGCATCAGCTCGCGCACTTGCGCGGCGGTCTGCGTTGTGACGAACTGGCCGACAACCTTGCGCGTCGCGGCTGGCTCGAAGGTCGGTGCGACGAACGCGCCATCCGAACTGGCGACTGCCGATGCGATCATCGCCATTCCCATTACCGTCAAATCATCGTAGCCTTGCCCGAAGCTCTGCAACGCCACGTCATACGCCGTCGCTTTCGTTGACAGATTCATCTTCGTCATCGGCGGCGCGAACACGTAGTCGAAGCGATCCTGCTTGCCGTGTAGTATCTGCCACAGGTTGTTCATTCGCGGGATGTTGTCTTCGGGCGCGGTCTGCATCATCAGTCGCTTGGCGTAATTCGCCAGCCGGTCTTTGCCGAGCTTCAAGCCAAGCTGCGCGAAGTACTGGTTGCAGGAAACCTTGAAGGCGTCGGCCAGTCCAAGCGTGCCGTGCACTTCGCCCTCGAAGTCGCGTATGGGCCGGCCAGAGCCGGGCGGCGTGAACCCTTCAGCCGTGCAGGTGAAATGTTCATTGGTGACGCCGCTGTCGATGGCGACGGCGGCGACGAAAGTCTTGAAGGTCGAGCCGGGCGCGTAGTAGAAAGCCGCGCCGCCCGTCACCAGCGTGCCCAGCGCGCGGTTCACAAGCGGCGAGATGAGCGGCGCGTTCTCGGCTTGTTCACTCATCCGTTGCCACACGGTTGCGTCGTTGATCGAACGCGGCTCGAAGCTTGGCGAGCTGCCCATCGCAAGCACTTCGTTGTTCGGCAAGAGCAGGACAACGGCAGCGGCGCGCTTGCCTGTTGCTTGCAGTAAGCTGTAGGTCTCGCGCTGCAACGCCGAGTCTATCGAAACCTTCAAATCCTGGCCGACCGGCGTCGGCGATCTCATCTCGTTGTAGTTGCTCGCGGGTTGTGTGAGCCAGTCGCGGTAAGCATACTCAAGCCCGCCTGCGCCGAAGATAAAATCAGAATAGCCGGTCAGGTGAACCGCCGCCGCGCCGAGCGGGTACTCGCGTGTGATGACGCCGGCGTCGTTGCGATAGCGAATCAACGCATTATCGAGTTTGCCGCTGCGGTCGAAGACCCAGCCTTTCAATCCGGCCTCGGCCAGTCGCAGGTTGCGCGCGTCGTTGCGCTTGGCTCTGGCAAAGGCGCTGTCCTTGTTCGACTCGGCGTAGAAGACCCAGTAGACGTGAAAACCGCAGACGACGGCGAGCAGTAAGAGCAGCGCGGCGCGCATACCACGCAGCCAGCCGTTAGTCGCCGTCGGCCCGAAGTCTTTAAGGTCATCGGGCATCTCTGCTTGCTCGCTAACCGGCGGGTTGCGATGACGCCACGCCGCCAGCATGAGCAGGAGCGCGATGAGTAATCCGATAATGACGAAGATGATCGTGAGGAGACGAGGAATCCACATTCGGGTCAGTCCCTGTGTCGCGGCTTATGCGCGAGTGGTTGAGTTGGTTCGATAACTCAGGCGTCCACGTTGCCCGGATGAATGATGAACAATGATGAACGACGATCAGTCTACTCCTAACAGCGTCAGCCGCAAGTCTCCGACGCCGAGCACGTCGCCTTCATTGAGCGGGCGTGCTTCGGTGGCGGTGAGCGGCTGACCGTTCACGGTTGTGCCATTGGCGCTTCCGAGGTCGGCAACGACGACTTGGCCATTCGTTTTCAAGCTCAGCGAGCAATGCAGGCGCGATACGCTAGCGTCATCGATGCGCAAGGCGCTGCCCGCCGTTCGCCCGATGGTCGCGGGCGCGGCGTCGGCTTTTACCGTTAGGTTGTAGCTGCGGCCCGCGCCGTCTTGTAAGCGCAATTGTTTTTCCTTGCGCGCCGTGTGCGGAGTTGACGAAGGATCGGTCGCGCCTGCTGCCGCTTCGGCTTCGCCCTCGAACTGCGCCCGAATCACAGTAGATTTGGTGAACAGGTCGCTGGCCGCTTTGACTTCGAGCGGGGCGAGCGTGGTGTAGCGGCGGTTGGTGATGAATTCGTAGGCCGCGCCTTTTAATTCTTTAGCCAGCGCGTCAAGGTATTCGTCGCTCATCTGAGTGGCGCGTTCGTAGGTGAAGCCGACGCGTATGCGGTTAGGCGCTATGCGCTTGACACCCTCGCGGTCGGCGCGCAGGTTGGCTTCGATCTCCCGTTCAAGGCGCGAAGTCAGGTCGCTCACTTCACGGTGGCTCAAGGCCGAGTCTGCCGTGCTGCCGAGCTTGTTGTCTACTTTCGAGCCGAGGCGTTCAAGCACTCGCCGTGCGAGATGTTCCGCCTTATCAAGCACGCTGTCGTTCTTGTCGGCCATGCGTTGGACAGTATAGCACAGGCAGCGAAGAGCGAACCAAGCCGGCCTCCGCCGCGCTTCAGATGACAACGCGAGGGTAGAGGCGCGCGCCGATAATGACCAGCACCACGGTGGTCGTAAGAAGCACGGCGAAATCCACGCCGATGCCAAAGCCGCTCGGCCAGTCCCTGAGCATCAGCGTGCGCAGCGCGTCCACCTCATAAGTCAGCGGATTGATCGTTGAAATGACGCGCAGCCAGCCCGGCATCAATTCAATCGGATAGATCGCATTGCTGGCAAAGAAGAGCGGCATCGTCAACACCTGGCCGATGCCCATGAATCGCTCGCGCGTCTTCACGATGCAGGCGATGATCAAAGAGAAAGTCGAGAATAGCGCCGCGCCGATGACGACGATGGCCAGTACGCCGAGCAGCGCGAGCGGTTGCCATCGCAGCTTGACGCCGAGCGCCAGCGCCAGCACGAAAATAATCAATGCTTGCGAAAGGGCGCGCACGCCTGCCGATAACGCTTTGCCTAACACGAGCGCGGCGCGCGGCGTTGGGCTAACCAGATACTTGTTGATAATGCCGAGGTCGCGTTCCCAGATGACCGAGATGCCGTAGAAGATCGAGACGAACATCACGCTCTGCGCGAGTATGCCGGGCGCGAAAAAATCGCGGTAGGCGAGCGTGCCGGTCGGGAAAGCCCGCGCTCGCGTCATCACTTCGCCGAACAGCACGAACCACAGCACAGGCTGCGCGGCGCGCGTGATTAATTCGGTGAAATCGTGGCGCAGCTTGCGCACTTCGATTTCGGCCAGCGCCACAGTCTTTTTGAAAAAGCCGGCGACGGAGTCAAACAGGCCGATGCGCGCCGTCATCAATGCGCTATCCCAATCGCCGCGCCCTGCGCCGTCCTCTTGAGGTTTCACGGTAGCTGCTCCCTGATTCGAGGCTGTCGCCTGCGTAATGAATGAACACGTCGCCGAGCGTCGCGGCAGGTTTGCCAATTGAAGCTTTCAAGCAGTCGGGCGTATCGCAGATCACCATCTTGCCGAGATGCATAATGGCGACGCGGCTGCACAGTTGCTCGGCTTCTTCCATATCGTGCGTAGTCAAAAAGATCGTCGAGCCATAATCACTCCGCAGTTGTTTGATATGATCCCACACCGCTTGCCTTGCGAGCGGATCGAGGCCGACGGTCGGCTCGTCTAAGAAAAGAAGTAGGGGCCGGTGCAGCGTTGATTGAGCAACCTCAAGGCGGCGGATCATCCCGCCCGAATACTGCCGCACCAGTTTGTCTGCCGCATCGGTGAGGCCGACCAGTTGCAACGCTTCATTGATGCGCGACTCGCGTTCGCGGCGCGGTATGTCGTAGAGGCGAGAGAAAATGAGCAGGTTCTCGTAGCCGCTTAGCGAGCCATCTACGGAGATTGCTTGCGGGACGTAACCGATCAAGCGCCGCACACGTGAGGCGTCAGCAACGATGTCAAGGCCGGCCACGCGCGCGCTACCCGAAGTTGGCGGCAACAGCGTCGTCAGCATTTTGATGAGCGTCGTCTTGCCCGCGCCGTTTGGCCCAAGCAGACCGAACGCCTCGCCGCGCTCGACGGTGATCGACAATCCGTCTACGGCGGCGAGCTTGCTAAACTTGCGGGTGAGCGCGGCGGTTTCCAGCACTCTCATCAGATGCGAGACTAATGGATGATGGTGGGAGAATCAACGTCGTGGCGCAGAGTCGCCCATAGTAATTCGGTTTATCGTTGAACGAAAGAGAATATAGAGCGTGTCTGAGAAGCCCTGAAGGGGCGCGATTCAATGAGAAACCCGATGCCCGAACCGAAACACTGTATCAACTGAGAAGCCCTGAAGGAGCGAGATTCAATAGCCCAGCCCAACGGGCTGGGTACACAGCGTCAATTCCGCAAGCCCTGAAAGGGCGCGATTCGACAGCCCAGGGCATCGCCCTGGGTGAGCGGCGGGGCTAACCGCCAAGCCCTGAAAGGGCGCACTAGGTGATCGGTTATTGCGCCCTTTCAGGGCTTGCGGAATGATCGCTGGGTGTACCCAGCCCGTTGGGCTGGGCTATTGAATCGCGCCCCTTCAGGGCTTTTCAGACACGCTCTATAGAACCACAGATGAACACAGATAAACACAGATAGAAGAAAGATAGGACACAGAAAGCTTCTTCTTTATCTGTGTCCATCTGTGTTCATCTGTGGTTTCGCCTCCCTTTATGAACTCGTTGATATTGAAGAAGTGATTGCGTCATTTCATTGGCTTTGCTATACTCAGCCGCCTCATCTGTGATCTCTACAACGCACAGCAGAAACAAAAGGGAAGGGGAGCCAGCTCCCCAAGGGATAGCGAGCGTCAACAGCATGCAAAATGATCTACTGACTGAACTCGGCAAGTCGTTGCTGGTCGAATCTCTCGACGACGAACGACTGATGGCGCAGACCGGCGAGCCGCCGGCAGTCCAGATTCTACCGGAAGCCAACGTGATCAAGGTGGGCGGCCAGAGCTTCATCGACCGTGGTCGCGCCGCCGTCTTTCCACTGGTCGAAGAGATCGTCGAGAATCTCGGTCATCACAAGATGATTATCGGCACGGGCGCAGGCACGCGCGCGCGTCACGCCTACAGCGTCGGCCTCGACCTGGGGCTACCGACCGGCGTGCTCAGCGTGCTCGGCACATTTGTCAGTATGCAGAACGCGCGAATGCTCAATTACCTGCTGGCCAAGCACGGCATCCCGTTCATCGAGCCTGCACAGTTCGCGCAGTTGCCGCATTACCTGGCCGAGCGCGGCGCGGTCGTCTTCTTCGGTATGCCGCCTTACATCTACTGGCACACCAACCCGTCGCTGGGGCGCATTCCGCCGCACCGCACAGACACCGGGAGTTATCTGGTCAGCGAGGTCTTCGGCGCGAAGTCGATGATCTACGTCAAAGATGAAAACGGCCTCTACACCGCCGACCCGAAGAAAGACCGCAACGCCCGCTTCATCCCGAAGATCACTGTCGGCGAGTTGCAGCAACTCGACTTGCAAGACGTGGTCATCGAGCGCAGCGTGATTAAGATGATGCGGAACGCGACGCACCGGCGCTCGATTCAAGTGATTAACGGCCTTGAGCGCGGTAACCTGACCCGTGCGCTCAACGGCGAACACGTCGGAACGATCATCACGGCTGATTAGAGAAGGGAAGAACAAGTTGACCGATACGGCAAAACCGAATGATGGGCGGCAGCACTTGCAATCCATGCTGATGCGCGAAAGCCTGCTCGACAAAAACGTGGAGCGTTCGACCGAGACGCCGGTCTTTCGCATGCTGCCCGACGCGCACGTCATCAAGATCGGCGGGCGCTCGATTCTCGACGCCGGGCGCGACGTGGTCTACCCGGTCGTCGATGTGTTGAGCGACTGCCTGGCGACGAAGAAGCTGATTATCGGCACGGGCGGTGGCGCGCGCAGCCGTCACGTCTTCTCGATTGGCATCGACTTGGGATTGCCGACCGGCGTGCTGGCGCAGTTGACGGCGGCAGACGCGCTTGCGAACGCGCACATCCTCGGAACCCTGCTCGCGCCGCACGGCGTCGTCGCCATTCCGCCTGAAATCTTCGGCCACCTGCTGCCGTTGTTCATCAAGAGCGCGCCCGGCGTCATCTTCAATGGCGTGCCGCCTTATTCGCTGTGGGAACATCCGCCGGCGAGCGGGCGCATCCCGCCGCATCGCACGGATGCCGGCTCGTTTTTGCTCGCCGAATGCTTCGGCTGCGCGTCGCTCACGCTGGTCAAGGATGTCGATGGCCTCTACGACCGCGACCCGAAGCGGCACGCCGAGGCCGATTTCATCCGCGAGATCAGCGGCAGCGAAATCCGCAAGCGCGGCTTTGAAACCTTACCGTTTGACCGCGTCGTCCTCGACCTGCTCGACAACGCGCGGCTGCTGCGCTCGTTTCAAGTCATCAATGGCCGCCACCCCGAACGCATCCAAGCGGCGCTCAACGGCGAGCACGTCGGCACGATCATTCACGCCGCGTGAGTCGAGCGGCAAAGGCGCGACACCGATTCTCCAACCTTGTCCGTTAGGCTGCAACGAAGACCTCATCCAACTGCCGCCAGTGCGTGAGCCTGACCGCCGCGCGTGGCACAGTCATTGTATCTCTGCTCAGTGAGATTAAACCTGATGGCATTGATGGCATCCGACGAACGGATGCGTAGAGGAGAGGTGCGCCCGTTATGGCCGAATCGGATTTTAAGAAAAGCTCGAAGCGGATCGGCACACAAGGAGCGACCGCCGGCGTCCTGCTTTACACGCTGATCGGCTTCGGCGTCATCGCGCTGATCGTAATCGGGCTGCTGTTGCTCTTTCAATAGACGGGGCAGCCACGCTCGCAATGCGAAGCCATTCGTCGCCGTGTCGAATTTGATGCAGAGGGAGGAGTATGCCTGAAAGACGCGCCGAGCCGACCGAGGCCGAAAAGAATGTAATGGCGGCTACGCATCCGGGACTCTACAAACCGGGATGCGGAGCGTTTCTAGTGCCGGTGCTGCTGGTGGCCGTCATCGTGCTCGGAGGACTGCTGGGCGGCTGGACATTATGGATCATCGGGCCGGCCATTGCCGCCGCTGTCGTCGTATGGGGGCTGTTCCATTTCGGCAGAAAGACGGCGAAGAGTTGAGGCGGCGGCTTATTCAGAAAAACATCTCGTTATTATCTCCGCCCCGCTTTTATCGAAGGGCGATGCAATCACAGAAGGGTTTGACCAGGCCACCAGGCTGTCCATGTATGACGACTTACGAACTGCTCATGTTGCTCTCGTCCATCGTTACCGCCATCGGCGGCGTCGGCTTCGTCATCGTTATGGTGCAGACCTATAAAGGGCAGATGAACGCGCAGGTCTTTAACGACTGCAACAGCCGCTATGACGCCATACTAGCCGCCTTCCCTGAGAGCGCGTGGGGGGCGCGGTTTGAACTCGACACCAGCCTGCCGGAGCCGAGCATGGAGTTGACCTTATGCGTGCTGCGTTACCTGAACCTCAGTTCTGAAGAGTTCTACCTCTACCAGCGCGGCTACCTTCGGAATGACGTGTGGCGGGTCTGGGAGGCCGAGTTGTTGCGCACGCTCAGGAGTCCGCTGCTCAGGCGCGAGTGGCAAACCTTAAGGTCGGAGTTCGTCTCTTTCCCGGAGTTTTCGACATACGTCGAAGAGGCGCAACGGGCGGAGGTAAAACGTAATGCGCCTTACACACTAAATGAGAGAGCTATCGGAAGATGAAGAAGCTGCGCGTCGTGAGCCGTGAGGATTAACAAAGGAGATCGAACATGGAACAATTTGATGTCGCACGCATCCGCGAGGACTTCCCTATTCTCAAGCGTGAAGTGAACGGTAAGCCGCTCGTCTATCTCGACAACGCCGCCACCAGCCAGAAGCCCCGCGCGATGATCGAACGCATGAGCGAACTGTATTCACGCGAGTACGCGCGCGTCGAAGAAGGGCACACGCTTAGCCGCGAGGCCACTAAAGTCTTCGAGGGCACGCGGGCGAAAGTCGCCAAGCTCATCAACGCCGCCGAGCCGCGCGAAATCATTTTCTGTCGTGGCGCGACCGAGGCGCTCAATCTGGTCGCCCGCTCCTTCGAGCAGGACTCGTTGCAAGAAGGCGACGAGGTGCTGGTTACAGAAGCCGAGCACCATTCAAACATCGTGCCCTGGTTGCTGGCTTGTCGGATGGTAGGCGCACGGCTTCGCGCCGCCCCCATCACTCCAAACGGCGACCTCGACCTGCCGGCATTCGAGCGTATGCTGAACGACAAAGTTCGCGTCGTCGGCGTGACGCAGATGTCGAATGTGACCGGCGCGATCTGGCCGGTCAAACTGATCACAGCGATGGCTCACGCGCGCGGCATCCCTGTGCTGGTGGACGGCGCACAGGCCGTCCCGCATATGCCGGTTGATGTGCGCGAGATCGGCTGCGACTTCTACGCCGGCTCAGGCCACAAGATGGGCGGGCCGTCGAGCGTCGGGTTTCTCTACGGGCGCGCGGAGATGCTGGAGCGCATGCCCGCCTCTGATGGCGGTTCGACGATGGCTGAAAGCGTCAGCTTCGACGAGATAATCCCCAAGCCTATCCCTCACAAGTACGAAGCCGGCGAGCCGGCCTTCGGCGAAGTCGAAGCGTGGGGCGCGGCGCTCGATTACTGGAACGAGATCGGCCTGGAGCGCATCGCCGCCTACGAAGAAGCCTTGACCGCTTATGCCGCCGGCTTACTGTCCGACATCAAAAACGTGCGGGTGCTGGGTAGCCCAGCAGAACGGCTCTCGATCATCTCGTTCGTCATCGACGGCAAATCGCCGAAAGATGTCGAGAAGGCGTTGGACGCGGAAGGAATCGCCGTGCGGGCAGGCAAGCTCGCGGCGCAACCGCTGCTCAAAGCGATGGGAACGGACGAAGCCGTGCGCGCCTCATTCATGTTCTACAACACGCAGGCGGAGGCCGACGCGCTGGCCTCGGCGCTCGAAACGATTGCCAGGTGACGATTCAATGATTGAGACGACGACAGCAATAGCATCGCTCAAGTATTCATGGGATGCGGTGCGCGATCAATTCGATCTGGCGGGTGACTGTATACACCTTGGCGCGTCGCAATTTATCGCCTCGCACCCGCGCCCCGTGCGTGAAGCGATTGAGCGGCACAGGCAGGCGCTCGAACATAACCCTGTGCTCTACGTCGAAGAGAATGAAGACCGTCTGATGCAGGCCGTGCGCGAGGCCGCTGCCGATTATCTGCGCGCTGATGACCCGAACGAGTTTGCGCTCACCGACAGCACGACGCTGGGCCTCGGCCTGCTCTATGCGGGGCTGCCGCTCAAGCCGGGCGACGAAATTCTTTACACGGATCATCAGCACTCCTCGCACCTGGAAGCCATTCGCGGCGCAGTCGAGCGTAGCGGCGTGTCGCGTCGCAAAGTCGAACTCTACGAAGAGAGCGCCGCCGGCGTGGACGCCGACGCGCTCGTTGATACAGTGATTGCCGCCATAGGCAGGCAGACGCGCGCCGTTGCCGTCACGTGGGTACAGTCGGACACCGGGCTTAAATTTCCTGTTGGGCGACTCGGCGAAAGGCTTGCACGGCTCAACGAAGGGCGCGACCGAGATAAACGCGTACGGCTGTGCGTGGATGGTGTGCACGGCTTCGGCATCGAGATTGAAACACTCGCTGATTTGCGCTGCGATTTCTTCGCCGCCGGTATGCACAAGTGGCTGTACGGCCCGCGCGGCACGGGGCTGTTGTGGGGCCGCATGTCCGAATGGCGCGAGATGATTCGCGTCATCCCCAGCTTCACCGAAGTGATGGATGCTTACTCGGAAGACAAGCCGCTGCCCCCGATGGATGGCCGCCAGTTTACGCCGGGCGGCTTTCACTCGCTGGAGCACCGCTGGGCCGCCGCGCAAGCCTTCGAGTTCGCCGAGCAGGTCGGGCGCAAACGGATTGCGACGCGTGTCCACGAATTGAATCGTCAGTGCAAGGAGGGCCTGGCCGCGATGTCACACGTGACGCTGCACACGCCTATGTCCGACGAATTGTCTGCCGGCATCACGGCGTTTGAAGTGCGCGGCATCTCATCAAAGGAGGCGAAGGAGTCGTTGCAGAAGAAGGGAATCGTCGCCACCGTCGCGCCCTATCCGACGGCTTATCTCAGATTCACGCCCGGCATTATCAACACGCCCGATGAGGTCGAGGCTGGGCTGGCCGCTATACGCGAGTTGGCCTGAAGGGCTTCCACGATGCAGCCGAAACCGATTCATCTGACGGAAGCCCGGCGCTGAACGTGTAAGAGCATAGAAATCACCGGCCATAACTTTAACAAGCATCGCAGGCGCGACTCACAAACGGAGCAATTTTGCCGGATGATTCTCGCTACAAACATGGCCCGCCCACGCTGAACGCATCATCAGCAATAGATCGAACGGAGCAGCACCCTTTAATTGGCTGGCGAAATCAGTCCGTCACCATCGCCCGCGCCCGGCTAACGACCTCTGCCCATAGTGGCGGCATAGCTCGTTGACCGGGCGCGGGTCTATCTTGTCTACAGACCGCGCCCCGATTCGATTTGTTTTCAAGCGCCGAGAGCGGCTTGCATGAAAATAAAAAAGAGAGTAAAAAGTGAATGAACCATCATTCATTTTCTTGAGAAGGACATCAGTGGCATCAGTGCGGCGCGCGGCGCAAAGCAACGGTAAGTATGAAGCCATCCTGCGGGCGGCGATCAAGGTCTTCGCGCGCAGCGGCTTCTTCAACTCGAAAGTCGCCGACGTGGCGCGCGAGGCCGGCGTCGCCGATGGAACCGTCTATCTCTACTTCAAGAATAAGGATGACATTCTGGTTTCGATCTTCAATCACGTAATGGACGAAGCGCTCGGTATGGGCCGCAAGCGGCTTGAGCAGGTCAGCGACCCGCGCGACAAGCTCAAGCGGATTGTCCAGGCGCACCTCGACCGCCTGGGGCGCGACCGCGACCTCGCCATCGTCTTTCAAGTCGAACTGCGTTCATCGACGAAATTCATGGAACAGTTCTCGGCCACGAAGGTGAGCGAGTACCTCGAAATGATTCGCGGCGTGATCGAAGAAGGGCAGCGCGCCGGCGTCTTTCGCAAAGGGCTGAACCCGACGATTGCCGCTAAAGTATTGTTCGGCGCGCTCGATGAAATGACGACCAACTGGGTGTTGAGCCATCGCCGTTACAGCCTTGTCTCAACCGCAGAGTCCGTGATTGATCTTCTCCTGAACGGCCTCGAAGGCCAACAGGCTAGGCGAGCAAATTAACTGTGCGGCAGTCCACGCCGCACGAGCTGGAACACCAATGACCGCAGAGCCGCGCACGCTCAACGAAGTTTTCAACAGCGCCATCGAGCGATTCCGCGCCGACGAGTTTTTACGCTTCAAGCGCGGCGGCGTGTGGCAGTCGCTCACCTTTGGCGAGGTTGAAGGGCGCGTGCGCGAACTGGCGCTCGGCCTTACGGCGCGCGGCATCCATCGCGGCGACCGCATCGCCATCTGGTCAGAGAATCGCCCGGAATGGAACATCGCCGATCTGGCGACCCTGGCCGTCGGCGCGGTTGATGTGCCGATCTACACCACACAGTCTCTCGATCAGGTTGAATATATCCTCAGTGATTCAGCCGCGCGCGCCATCTTCGTCTCCACGTCATTCCTGGAAAAGACGCTTGAGCTGAAGCCGCGCCTGCCGTCGCTCGAATACGTGTTCGTGATTGATAAGACGGCGGCGCAGGGCGCGAATGTAATCAACACTACTGCGATGACTGAAGCCGGGCGCGAATCGTTGGCGGCGCAGCCTGAATTGTATGAATCCCTGTGGCGAGCGGCGAAGCCCGAAGACCTGGCGACATTGCTTTATACGTCGGGAACGACCGGCGATCCCAAAGGCGTGATGCTGACGCACAAGAATCTGACCGTCAACACGTTGCTGAGTTATCACTGGAGCGCGCTCGAAAATCGCCGCGACCGCGTCTTGACTTACCTGCCGCACACGCACATCTTCGAGCGCGCAATGTGGTATCTCTTCCTTTACGCCGGCGCGCTGGTGGCCTACGCCGAAAGCATCGATAGCGTCGCGGTCAATCTCGCGGAGTTTCGCCCGACCGTGATGACCAGCGTGCCGCGTATGTTTGAAAAGATTTACGCACGCATCCTCGAACGCGGCGTCGGCGCGGGCTTTCCGAAGAAGCAGATTTTCCTGTGGTCGCTCGATGTCGGTCGTCGCTGGGCCGTCCGTCATAACCAGCAGAGGCGTATCGGTGTGTGGCTTTCATTACAACATCGCATTGCCGACAGGCTGGTCTTCTCGAAGTGGCGCGAAGCCGTCGGCGGGCAGATACGTGTCTTCATCTCCGGCGGTGCGCCGCTCGCGCCAGAGATCGCCTACCTTTTCCTGGCTGCCGGTCTGCCCATCCTGCAAGGCTATGGGATGACCGAAACTTCGCCTTCAATCTCTTGTAACACAGAGACGAACAACCGTATCGGCACGGTCGGCCCCGTGCTCGACGGCGTGCAGGTGAAGATCGCCGAGGACGGCGAGATTCTCGTCAAAGGCGACACGGTGATGAAGGGTTACTACAACCACCCGGAAGAGAACGCGAAGGTCTTCACAGCCGATGGCTGGCTGCGCACGGGCGACATCGGCCATCTCGA
The DNA here is from genome assembly GCA_045807725.1 of Blastocatellia bacterium. Classification (GTDB taxonomy): domain Bacteria; phylum Acidobacteriota; class Blastocatellia; order UBA7656; family UBA7656; genus DATENM01. The sequence continues at coordinate 49,014 of JBJMGV010000030.1, forward strand.
CGAAGACGGCTATCTCGTCATCACCGACCGCAAGAAAGAATTGATAAAGACAAGCGGCGGCAAGTACGTCGCGCCGCAGCGCGTCGAAGCGGTGATCAAGTCGTCGCGTTTCGTCGCGCAGGTCTTCGTCGTCGGCAATGCGCGCAAGTTTCCATCGGCGCTGATCGTGCCCAACCTCGACGTGCTGCGCAGCTATGCCGAGTTGAAGGGCATCGCGTTCGCTTCGGACGCCGAGTTGATTCAGCACCCGCGCATCCTCGACCTGATGCAAAGGCAGGTTGATAAGTATAGCGCAGAGCTGGGTCAGTGGGAGCGAGTGAAGAAGATTGCCTTGCTCGAACGCGAACTGACGATAGAGTCGGGCGATTTAACGCCGACGTTGAAGGCTCGCCGCAGCGTGATCGAGAGTCATTACGCGGCGGTCATCGAGCAGTTGTACGCCGACGACCGGAGCCACCGGACGGCTTCGGCGCGGCAGTAAGTCGAGACACCCAACGCCATCATTTGGAGAATGACCGTGAGCTACAAAGTGAATAAAGTTGCTGTTCTGGGATCGGGCACGATGGGCGCGCAGATCGCCGCGCATTTTGCCAACGCCGGCATCGAAGTGCTGCTGCTCGACATCGCGCCGAACGCCTTAACGCCGCAGGAGCAGGCGAAAGGGCTGACGTTGGAGAGCCGCGCGGTGCGCAACCGCATCGTCAACGCCGGCTTCGATGCGGCGAAGAAGATCAAGCCCGCTGCGTTCTTCTCGCCTTCAATCATCCATCTGATAACGACCGGCAATTTTGAGGATGACCTTGAGAAGCTGGCGGGCGTGGACTGGATCATCGAGGCCATCGTCGAGAAGCTCGATATCAAGCGTGATCTTTACACTCGCGTTGAACGCCACCGCAAGCCGGGAACGATTGTAACCTCGAATACATCGGGATTACCCATACGCGCAATGGCCGAAGGGATGCCCGAAGACTTCCGCCGCCACTTTCTCGGAACGCATTTCTTCAACCCGCCGCGTTACCTGAAGCTGCTCGAAATCATCCCGACCGCCGACACCTCGCCGGAAGTGACCGAGTTCGTCGCCGACTTCTGCGACCGGCGGCTGGGCAAGGGAATCGTTTACGCCAAAGACACGCCGAACTTCATCGCCAACCGCATTGCATCGTTCGGCTCGCTCAACACGATTCGCGTGATGCTTGAAGGCGACTACTCCATCGAAGAAGTGGACGCGATGACCGGCCCGGCGATTGGCCGTCCGAAATCGGCTTCGTTCCGCACGACCGATCTCGTCGGCCTCGACACGGCGCTGTACGTGGCGGAGAACCTCTACCCGATGGTCCCGCACGATGAGAAGCGCGACGTGCTGGTTCCGCCCGATTTCTTGCGCGAGATGGTCAAGCGCGGCTGGACAGGCAACAAGGCCGGGCAGGGCTTCTACAAGAAAGCCAAAGGCGAAGGCGGCAAGACAGAGTATTGGGCGATAGATTACAAAACGCTCGAATACCACCCGGCGGAAAAAGTCCGCCACGCCTCGCTCGATGCGGCGAAGGGAATCGAGGACAAAGCCGAACGCATTCGCGCGCTCGTTTACGGCAAAGATCGCGTCGGCGAGTTCTTGTGGAAGACGATTAGCGCCAACCTGATCTACGCCGCGAACCGCGTCCCTGAGATCAGCGATGACATTCTCAACATTGATAACGCCGTGCGCTGGGGCTTCAACTACGACTTCGGCCCGTTCGAGTTGTGGGACGTGATCGGCGTCGAGAAGTCCGTCACTCGTTTGAAAGAAGAGGGCGCACAGATTCCGGCTGTCGTCGAAAAGCTGCTTGCTTCGGGGAAGCGCAGTTTTTATGAGCGGCGCGACGGGCGCACCTATTATTTCGATGTCGAATCGGGCGACTACCGCGAAGCGCCGCAGCCGGCGGGCGTGCTGATCCTGAAGCCATTAAAAGAACGCGAGCGTGTCATCAAGAAGAATGGCGCAGCCTCGTTGATCGACATCGGTGACGGTGTGGCGTGTCTCGAATTCCACTCGAAGATGAACGCAATCGGCGGCGACACGGTGACGATGATGAACTACGCCGTGAAGGAAGTGGGCAACAACTTTGAGGCGCTCGTCATTGGCAATCAAGCTGAGAATTTTTCAGTCGGCGCGAACATTATGATGCTGTTGCTTGGCATACAGGAAGGTGAGTGGGACGACATCGCTATGTCCGTACGCCAGTTTCAGAATGCCAATATGAAGCTGCGCTATTCGGCCAAGCCTGTAGTCGTGGCTACACACGGAATGGCGCTGGGAGGCGGCTGCGAAGTCACCATGCACGGCGACCGCGCGCGCGCAACGGCAGAAACCTATCTTGGCTTGGTCGAAGTCGGCGTCGGTTTGATCCCCGGCGGCGGCGGCGTCAAAGAGCTGGTGATGCGCGCAACCGAAGGCGCAGCGCCCGGTGAAGACCTCTTCGCTCGCATACGCAAAGTGTCCGAGACTATCGCCACGGCGAAGGTCGCCACCAGCGCCGTCGAAGCACGCGAACTGGGCTTCCTGCGCGACAGCGATCCTATCACGATGAACCGCGACCGCTTGATCGAAGACGCCAGGCAGACGGCGCTTGCGATGGTGCGCGAAGGCTACGTGCAACCGCACCCGCGCACCGATATTCCTGTGCTCGGCGAGTCGGCCCTCGCGCCGATCAAGCTGGCGATTCATATGATGGTGCGAGCCGGCTACATCAGCGAGTACGACGCGCACGTTGCGCGTAAGCTTGCTTACATTATCACGGGCGGCGACCTGTCGCATCAGACGCAAGTGTCCGAGCAATACCTGCTTGATCTTGAGCGCGAAGCGTTCGTATCGCTGTGCGGCGAGCGCAAGACGCAGGAGCGCATACAGCACATGCTGAAGACGGGCAAGCCGCTGCGTAACTGATTCGCGGCGGCGAATCGGCGATGTAGAAAGTCCGATCTTCGCACCTCGGTCTGATAACGTCCCGCAGGGAAATGCGGTAAGTTTTAGGCGGTAAGTTTTGGGCTATGAGTTTTAGGCGGTGAGTTTTGGGCGGTGAGTCTTGGGCGGTGAGTTTTTAGGATGAGGCGGCCTGGGCACGAGTAAGAAGATAAGGCGACCCGGTCTCAAGTAAGAAATGGAGAGGAAGCAATGAAAGATGCAGTAATCGTTTCAGCGGTGCGAACCGCGGTAGGCAAAGCGCCACGCGGCGCTTTGAAAGATACGCGGCCTGATGATATGGCGGCGACCGCCATCAAGGCGGCGCTTGAACGGGCCGAAGGGCTTGACCCGGCGCTGGTCGAAGACGCCATCCTCGGCTGCGCGACGCCGGAAGCCGAGCAGGGAATGAACGTCGCACGGCAGGCGGCGTGGCTCGCCGGCTTGCCGCAAGAAACTTCGGCGGTGACGGTCAACCGCTTTTGCTCGTCGGGACTGCAAGCCATCGCCTTTGCTGCCGAGCGCGTCATCGCTGGCTGGGCCGATTGCATTGTCGCCGGCGGCACAGAGACGATGAGCATGCTGCCGATGGGCGGCCACACGATACGGCCCAACCCGACGCTCGTCGATCAATGGCCGGATTACTTTTTGAGCATGGGCCTGACGGCAGAGAACCTGGCGCAGAAGTATTCGATCTCGCGCCAGGAGGCCGACGAGTTTTCATTGCGCAGCCACCAAAAAGCTATCGACGCGATACAGTCAGGCCGATTCAAAGAAGAGATCGCGCCGCTTCACATTCACAACATCGAGCTTGACGGCAAAGGCAAGCGCACCGTCAAAGAGTTTGACTTTGCGACCGACGAAGGGCCACGCGCCGACACGTCGCTCGAAGCCCTCGGCAAGCTGCGCCCGGCCTTCCACGCACGCGGCACGGTGACAGCGGGCAATTCGTCGCAGACCTCGGACGGCGCGGCAGCGGCTATCGTGATGTCGGCTGAGAAAGCGAAAGACCTCGGCCTCAAGCCGGTAGCGCGATTAGTAGCTTATGCTACGGCGGGCGTCGCGCCGGATTATATGGGCATCGGGCCGGTGGCAGCCGTTCCGAAAGCGTTGAAGATCGCCGGGCTGACGCTCGACCAGATCGACCTGATCGAGCTGAACGAAGCCTTTGCCGCGCAGGCGCTCGCCGTCATCAAAGAACTCGGCATTAATCAAGACAAGCTCAACGTCAACGGCGGCGCGATTGCGCTCGGCCACCCATTGGGGTGCACGGGCGCGAAGCTGACGGCGACCATCCTCCACGAAATGCGCCGCCGCAATGCGCGCTATGGCATGGTGACGATGTGCGTAGGCGGCGGCATGGGCGCGGCAGGCATATTTGAATTGTTAGACTAGGATACAGGATTCAGGATTCAGGGTAATAGGGGAGGCTGACGCGCCGGCTTTTTGACTCCGGCTGAATCCTGAATCCCGAATCCTGTATCCTGATCAAGGAGAATCGTTATGACCAGACCAGCAGAGATGCGTAAGGTGCTTCGCGGCGGCAGCTTCATCCTTGAAGACCACCGCCCGGAAGATATTTTCACCCCCGAAGACCTCAGCGACGAGTTGCGCATGATCGGCCAGACGGCGGCGGAGTTTGCCGAGAAGGAAGTCCTGCCGCTCGACGCCGAGATCGAATCGAAATCGTATGAAGTCCACCGCTCGCTGCTGCAAAAGGCCGGCGAGCTTGGGCTGCTCTCTATCGACATCCCCGAACAGTATGGCGGCGCGGGCCTCGACCTGCTCGCTTCACTGGTCGCGTCGGAGAACCTTTCAGGCCAGGCGTCGTTCAGCGGCTCGCTCGGCGCGCACACGACCATCGGCACGTTGCCCATCGTCTACTTCGGCAACGACGCGCAGAAGAGCAAGTACCTGCCGAAGCTCGCCACCGGCGAATGGGTCGGCGCGTACGCGCTGACCGAATCCGGCTCAGGTTCTGACGCGCTCGCGGCGAAGACGACGGCGCGGCTTTCTGAAGACGGCAAGCATTATCTACTCAACGGCCAGAAGATGTGGATCACCAACGCAGGCTTCGCCGATGTGTTCGTGGTCTTCGCCAAAGTGGACGGTGATAAGTTCACCGCCTTCATCGTCGAGCGCACCTTTCCCGGCGTCTCGATTGCGCCCGAAGAGCACAAGATGGGCTTGAACGGTTCTTCGACTTGTGCGGTGAACCTCGAAGACGCGCAAGTGCCGGTCGAGAACGTGCTCGGCGAAATCGGCAAAGGCCATCAGATCGCCTTCAACATTTTGAACATTGGCCGCCTTAAGCTCGGCATCAGCTCGATAGCCGGCGTCAAGCGCTTGACCGGCATCGCCACTGAATACGCTAAGCAGCGCCATCAATTCGGCGTGCCTATCGCCTCGTTCGGCCTCATCAAGCATAAGCTGGCAGAGATGGCCATTCGCGGTTACGTCGCCGAGTGCACCATCTATCGCACGGTCGGCATGATCGAAGAAGCGATGGCGTCGGTAGACCGCAACATCCCGAAAGAAGCGTTGAAGGCTATCGAAGATTATGCCATCGAGTGCTCGGCCATTAAGGTGATCGGCAGCGAATACCTGGCGTATGCCACCGATGAAGCCGTGCAGGTGTTTGGTGGTAACGGTTACAGTAGCGATTATCCCGTCGAACGCGCTTATCGTGATGCTCGCATCGCGCGCATCTATGAAGGCACGAACGAGATTAACCGCCTCATTATCGCCGGCCAGTTGCTGCGCCGCGCCGCCAAAGGCGAGAACGCGCTCTTCGCCGCCGCTAAGAAGTTGCAGGAAGAGATGCTGACGCCGTCAATGCCTGAAGAGTTGGCAGAGACGACGTTTGCGGCAGAGCGTCAGGCGCTCGATAACTGCAAGAAAGCCATCGTCGCCGTGCTCGGCTCGGTCGCCTTGAAGTACCGCGACAAAGCGACCGAACAGCAGGAAGTGCTCGCCGCCGCAAGCGATATGATTATGGATGTGTACGCGATGGAGAGCGCCATTATGCGTACGGAAAAGGCGGTTGGCTTGAAGGGCGAAGCGAGCTGCACGTTGCAGATTGACGCCACACGCGTCTTCGCCAGTGATGCCATACAGCGCGTCGAGCAGCGCGCCAAGACCGCTATCGCCGCGATGAGCGAAGGCGATGACCTGCGAATGATGATGGGCGTGTTGCGCCGCTACATGAAATACGTGCCGGTCAATACGGTTGCCGCGCGTCGCCGCATCGCCGACGCCGTCATCGAAGCCGGACGGTACAACCTGTCGTAAGAGGAGAACAACAGGAGGCAGTGGTCAGTGGCCAGTGGTCAGTGGTCAGTTGATAGGTGATAGTTCCCCAAGCTCCGCCAGGAGCGCAATGTTTATAGATATGGCTGAAGGATGGGACGAAGCTCCGTTAGGAGCGCGATGTTTATAGTTATGCGGGCGGTTTAATCTGCAAGCTCCGTTAGGAGCGCAATGTTTATAGAAATGGCTGAAGGATGTGACGAAGCCCCGTAGGGGCGCAATGTTGACATCACGCTCCTGACGGAGCTTATATCGTTATTAGCATCGGTAACTATAAATATCGCGCTCCTGACGGAGCTTAGACCTAAGCGACCGACTGCCTCCTGCCTCCTGATTCTGCTATGAAGGTACACCGCATCATCGTTCCCACGCCGTTCTACGTCGGGCCGGTGAACGTTTATCTCGTCGAAGAAGATCCGCTGACCTTGATCGACGCGGGGCCGCGCGACGAGGCGTCGCTTGCGGCGTTGCGTACGGGGCTGCGTGATCTCGGCTACCAATTCTCCGACATTCGGCGAATCGTTATCTCGCACGCTCACGCCGATCATTACGGGCTGGCGCAGTTGGTGCAGGAAGAGTCCGGTGCGACGGTGATGATTCACGAGTGGGACGCGCCGGCGGTGGCGCAGAACACGGACTATGCGGCGTATCGAGAATTGCTGGCGGTCGCAGGTGTGCCGCGCGAAATGATCGAGCGTATGGAAGCGGGCTATGAGAAGTTCAAGGGATTTGCGTACCCGCTCAGCGAAGTTGAGACGTTGAAGGATGAAGATGAAATCCTGTTCGAGAAAGAGAGCTTGACGGTTGTGCACACGCCCGGCCACACGCCCGGCTCGATCTGCCTGATGCGCACCAGCAACCGCTTGGTCTTTTCGTCCGACACCGTGCTCAAGAACATCACGCCGAATCCCGTGCTCAGTCCCGATCCGATTGATGAGAAGCGACGCTTCCAGTCGCTCGGCGAGTACCTGGTTTCGCTGGCTCGCTTGCGTGGACTCGCGCCGACCGTGCTGAAGGGCGGGCACGGCGACGACGTGAGCGATTACGACGAGCACTTCCACCGCCTCTATCGCTTCACGCACGAACGCCAGGCGAAGCTGTTGAGTATCGTCGGCAAACACGGCACGGCGGCGTGGGATGCGTCGCTCCGGCTGTTCCCGAATGCCGGCGGCTATCATCGCTTCCTCGCATTGTCTGAAACGGTCGCGCATCTCGATTACGCCGTCGCTGAGAACCGGCTTGCCTTAACGCGCAAGGATGGCTTGGACATTTACAGCCACCTGTGAACAGCGACGCGAGATAACCCTCGGTTGGTGAGTAACCCGCGCATCGCATATAATCGCGGCGCTATGAGCGATGCAGCCACCTTTAACCTCTGCGACTATTTCCTCGGCCCTGCGCGCCTTTCACTCATCGGCAATGACCCGGCCATCATCTATCGCAGCGAGACGTTGACGTATGCGAACCTGCGCCGTCTGGTGGATGAGTGGGCCGCGCGGCTCTTGCAAAGAGAAATCGGCGAAGGCGACCGCGTGGCGCTGTTGCTTTACGATTCGCCGCTTTTTATCGCGGCCTTTCTCGCCTGTGCGCGCATCGGCGCAATCTCGGTTCCGATCAACACCGCTCTTACGGCTGAAGACGTTCAGTTCATCATCAATGACAGCGGCGCTCGCATGGTCATCTGTGAAGTCGAATTGCAGGTGAAGCTGGCGTCGCTCGAATCCGCCGCACCCGCCTCGACGGCCATCATTTCAGTGGATGCGCGAAGCTGGGCATTCGATGAGAATCGAGCCGGCAATAGCTCAGAGGTCGCTGCCAAGACATCAGGTGAGACGCCGGCCTTTATGCTCTACACATCGGGCAGCACGGGAACGCCCAAGGGCGCGCTGCATCGTCACGCTGCGCCGCACGACACGGCGCAGACGTTCGGCGCAAACGTCTTGCGCCTGACCGCAGCGGATCGTGTCTATTCGTCCTCACGTTTGTTCTTCGCCTATGGGCTTGGCAACAGCCTGACCTTTCCGTTAGCGGCAGGCGCGACAGTTATTCTCGATGCCGAACGACCTACGCCGGAACGCATCGCTCAACTCTTCAGCGAAGCCGCGCCAACGGTCTTCTTTGGCGTGCCGGCAATCTATCGCGCGCTGCTTGATTTTGATAAGAGCAGCGCGCTTGATACATCGTCGCTGCGGCTGTGCGTGTCGGCGGGCGAAGCGCTGCCGGCGCGCATCTTCGAGGACTGGCGCGCGCGGTTTGGCCTCGACATTCTCGATGGCATAGGTTCGACGGAGATGCTTCACATCTTCATCTCGAATCGTATGGGCGAGACGCGCGCGGGGTCGAGCGGGCGCGTCGTTGATGGCTACGCCGCGCGCTTGCTCGATGACGCCGGGTGTGAGGCCGCAGAAGATGTGCCGGGTAATCTGTGGGTGAAAGGGGCGAGCGCATTCGTCAGCTATTGGGATCGCGCAGAGCTGACGGCGGCGACGATTCAAGACGGATGGGTGCGAACCGGCGATGTTTATCGGCGCGACGCCGAAGGCTTCTTTTATCACATCGGGCGCTCGGACGACTGTTTCAAAGTCAGCGGGCTTTGGGTGTCGCCTGTCGAAGTTGAAAGCGTCCTCGTTGCTCACCCGGCGGTCGTCGAGGCAGCAGTCGTTGCGGCGACCGGCGCGGACGGATTGGCAACGGCGCGGGCGTTTGTGGTCATCCGAACAGAAGGAGACGCCGACAAACTCAGAACTGAACTCGAAGCCTTCACGCGCGCGCGGCTGCCGCGCTACAAAGCGCCGTCGCAAATCATCTTCGTCGAGTCGCTGCCGCGCACAGCGACGGGCAAGGTGCAGCGTTTCAAGCTTCGGCAGCACGGCGTCAACTCATCAACGGAGGAACAGGCATGAGCTATCGCCGAGCAACGGCAATCACAATCGGGTTGGGAATTATGATGGCGGCTTTGCAGGCCGCCGCCTTTGCGCAGCAGGGATGGTCGCGGCTGACCACCATTCAACAGGATAACCAGCCGGCGGTGATTAACGCGGTCACTTACGATGGCGATGACATCTGGGTGGTGGGCGCGAAGGGCTTGATCGCGCGCTCGTCGGATGAAGGCCGCACGTTCAACGCGGTCGCTTCGTCTGTAGATGTCGGCTTGAATGACGTGGCTGTGCGTGGCGAGCGCATTGCGATTGTCGGCGATCAGGGAACGATCTTGCGCAGCACCGATGGCGGGCGCAGCTTCATCCGCAGCAACTATTCGCTGCGCTACCGCGAAGGGCAGGGCGAAGGCGGCATCGTTGATCTCTACTCGGTGCAGTTCGCCGATAAGGATACGGGCTACATCGTTGGCGACCGTGGGCTTATCCTCGCCACTGAAAACGGCGGCGCGAGCTGGCGCGAGCAATACAGCGGCACGGACGTGCAGTTGTTCCATCTCAGTATGCGCGACAAGCGCGGCTGGATTGTCGGCACGGGCGGTAAGATACTTCACACAACTGATGGCGGGCGCAACTGGTATCCGCAACGCTCCGGCGTGCAGGAAGACTTGAATCGCGTCTACTTCGTTGACGACCGCGTTGGCTTGATCAGCGGCGACAAAGGCGTGCTGTTGCGCTCGGATAATGGCGGCGCGACCTGGGAGCGTGTTCGACTGAGTGTTGCCGAGCCGTTGTTCGGCATGAGCTTTGTCGATAAGAAGACGGGCTGGGTGGTTGGCTACGCCGGGCGCATCGTCCGCACCTATGATGGCGGGCGCAACTGGGTCGAACAGGACAGCTCGACGACGGCGGATCTATTCTCGGTCTCGTTCTACAAGAATCGCGGCTTTGCGATTGGGCGCGATGGCCTGGTGCTGCGTTATTACGATAAGCGATGATCCCGACTGCGCTGAAGGCGGGGCCGAGTGATTTAAAAACACGGCAGCATAACCATAGAGACAAAGAGGCACAGAGGATGATCGAAATCTTCTCTGTGTCTCTTTGTTTATGTAGCAGTCTCTTTATTTGTTGAGCAATTCGCGGATGGTCGGCTCGATGGCGGCGCGCATTTCAGCATCCGACATCGCGTACTTCAGCACGGTCTTCAAATAATTCACCGGGTCGCCGATGGTCAGCCACTCACCGTCTTCGACGATTTGCGCGACGACGCGCCCGCCGCGATGAATGTACTCACGCACCGAATCGGTCAGCCACAGCTCGTTTGATTTGCCGAGCGGAATCTCGCTGAGAATTTGAATGATGTCGGTCGAAAGCAGAAAACGTCCGAACATCGCCAGATTGGTTTTCGCTTCGTCGCGCGGCGGCTTCTCGATCACATCTTTCATCTCGTTAATCGAGCTGCCTTCCTTGAACTCGACGATGCCATAACGCACAACATCTTCCCACGGCACGGGCTGGACGCCAGCCACCAGCGCGCCCGTGCGGTTGTGCGTGTCGATCAACTGGCGCGCGAAAGCGACGCTGGTCTTCAGAATGTCGTCGCCGTACGAATAGATGAAGCCTTCGCCTTGCGGAATATGCTTGCGCGCCACAAGCAGCGGCGTGCCGTTGCCATACGGGCCTTGCTGCGGCTCGAAGATTATTTCGATGCCCGCAAGTTTATCAACGAATGCATCGAGCGCCTTGTACTTGCCGCGCGCCGGCACGTGCGACAAGTCGTATTGCCGATGAAGCGGATCGGGGTTCGCTCCGGTGATGATGATGATCTTCTTGATGCCCGAATCGATATACTCTTCGATGATGAGGTGCAGGGCCGGTTTGTTGATGACGGGCAGCAATTCTTTGGGATAGCCTAACGTGACCGGCAGCATCCGCGTGCCTGAGCCTGCCGCTGCAATCACGCCGGTTTCAACTTTCATCGCTTTGCTCTCCTGATGATGCTCGCGCCACACCAGCAAAGTAGCATGCCGGCTCGCGCCCGCTCAAGCAACGTCGTTCGTTACAGCCGCGTCGAGCGCCGCGCCGTCTTCATCATCAGGAAGGCGTCGAGCGTGCCGTTGTAATACCCTTCGAGTCGCTCGTAGATGAAGTAGCCGTGCCGCTCATAGAAGCCGCGCGCGCCGGTGTCGTCAACCGCTGTCTCCAGGTAGATGGCCTCCGCGCCTTTCGCCCACAGCCAGCCTTCGATCTCTTCGAGCAAACGGCTGCCGATGTGCTGGCGCTGGCGATGCGGCACGACATCAATCGTGATGATGTGACCTAGCTTACGCGGTTCGGTGCAGGCCATAACAAAGCCGACAACCTCGCCCGCGTCTTCGGCGACCAGCGTTCGGCAGCGACGCGAGCGCAAGTAGTATTGAAGCTCAAGGTGGGAATAGGCGATCTCTTCACTGAAGGCGGCGTGGTCAATCTCGTAGAGCTTGTCGAAATCGCTGCGCTGGTAATCTCGTATGATCAACGTCTCTCATCTCGTGGCTGGCATTTACGCTTTGGCTATCTCGACCAGCAGGCGATGCGCGCGTTCATCATCCGTCAACTCAGGGTGAAAGGTTGCCGCGACGAGCTTGCCTTGCCGAACCATCACTGGCTCACCGTCAAGAGTCGCAATCGTCATCACGCGCTCGCCCGTGCGCGTGATCTTCGGCGCGCGGATAAAGACGGCTTCAAGCGGCCCGCCCGCGAGCGTGGTGTCAACGGCGCTGATGAAGCTATCGACCTGCCGGCCATAGGCATTGCGGGCGACATCGATATCAATTAAATCAAGCGACGGCTGCGGCGGGTTGCTCACTCGTCGCGCAACGAGGATTGCGCCGGCGCAGGTGGCCAGTATCGGCTTCTGCGATTCGGCGAAGCGTTGAATCGCGCCGCCGAGCTGTTCTGCCTCAATGAACTTGAGCATCGTCGTGCTCTCGCCGCCCGGAATGATTATTCCATCAAGGCCGTCAAGCTCGCTCGCGCGTCGCACCTCGACCGGCTCGACGCCGACGCGCCGCAGCATACGCGCGTGCGCCGCAAAATCACCCTGCACTGCGAGAACACCAATCTTCATAACTAATGAATGATGAATGATGAATGATGAGTAATGAGTGATGAGTGAGAAGATATTGCATCGCCGGGCGACACGCGGCTATTTACTCATCACTCATCACTCATCACTCTCTTTCTACCAGCCGCGCGTTTGAAGCAGTTCGCTCTCGGCAAGCTTCGACACATCGAGGCCGCGCATCGCTTCGCCGAGTTCTTCGCTGGCTTCGAGCACCGCTTTTGGATCGTTGAAGTGAACCGTCGCTTTGACAATCGCGCGAGCGCGAACCGCCGGGTCGGAGGATTTGAAGATGCCCGACCCGACGAAGACCGTCTCAGCGCCGAGCTGCATACAGAGCGCTGCATCCGCCGGCGTCGCCACGCCGCCCGCCGCGAAGTTCGGAACCGGCAGCCTGCCGTCGCGCGCTACCATCCGCACGATCTCGTAAGGCGCGCCGAGCTGCTTAGCCTCTGTCATCAACTCTTCTTCGCCGAGCACCGTCAGCCGCTTGATCTGTGACGTGATGGAACGAAGATGACGCACGGCTTCAACGATGTTGCCGGAACCGGCTTCGCCCTTGGTGCGAATCATCGCCGCGCCTTCGCCGATGCGGCGCAACGCTTCGCCGAGGTTACGCGCGCCGCAGACAAACGGCACTTTGAAACGCTGCTTGTCGATGTGATGCTCTTCGTCGGCGGGCGTCAGCACTTCGCTCTCATCAATGAAATCGACGCCGAGCGCGTCGAGCACCTGCGCCTCGACGAAATGGCCGATGCGGACTTTGGCCATCACCGGGATGCTGACGGTAGCCATAATCTCGCGGATCTTCTTCGGCGAAACCATACGCGCGACGCCGCCTTCGGCGCGTATGTCAGCCGGCACGCGCTCAAGCGCCATCACGGCAACCGCGCCGGCCTCCTGCGCGATGCGCGCCTGCTCAGCATTCGTCACATCCATAATGACACCGCCCTTCAACATCTCTGCCAGGCCGGTCTTCAAGCGAATCAGGTTATCACTCATGATCTTTCACTCCCTCTTTAATTATAAGAGAAGTGAAACCACAGATGAACACGGATGAATACGGATAAGAGATTAATTGTGAATCCTTGTCTCTCCATCTGTGTCCATCTGTGCTCATCTGTGGTTTCATCTCTTCATTGCCGCCGTGGTCAACTCAAAAAGATTTCGCCGCGCCCGCTGATGACTACGCCGCCGCCGACGCGCACGCCCGCCACCTCATTCGTTGAGGGATCAACATCCACTTCGATATGTAGCAGGCTTGGTCGGTGCATCTCGAATCCCTGCTCGCTCAACACGCGGGTGACGGCTTCAACTTCAACGATGTGATGGCGGACGAGGTAGTATCCGAGCGGGCCATTAGCCGACCCGGTCGCCGCGTCTTCGACTACGCCGGCAGCGGGAGCAAATACGCGACAATGCACCGTGCCCGATTCTGTCACGGTTTCTCGCGTGAAGACGAGCACGGTCTGTGCTCCCATCTCGTCGCTGATGCGTTCGAGCGCGCCCGTATCAGGCTTGATCCGCTCGACCGCCCCGAGCGACGCGACCGGCACGACCATAACCGTGATGCCGTTATAAAACGCTTCGACCGGCAGCCCCGTGGATTCGATATCAGCGGGTTCGAGCGACAAGGCTTTCGCCAGCGCCGTTACGTCATCAAGCGACCCTTTGACGACGGGCAATGGCTGCGTCATCACGGTGTGGCCGGCGCGTTGGTTCTCTGTGTTGATTTCAACTGTAATCGGCCCGACGCCGGCCTCAAGCGTCACCCTCGTTGTCGGCGCTGACCATTGCTTCATACGCTCTGCGACGATAACGTAGCCGGTTCCGACCAGCGGGTGGCCCGCGAATGGCAGCTCGGTTTCGGGCGTGAAGATGCGGACGCGATAATCGCCGCCGCTTTCGGGCGGGAAGAGGAACGTCGTTTCCGAAAAATGCATTTCGCGGGCGATCTCTTGCATCGTTTCAGCGTCGAGGCCGCGCGCGTCGGTGAAGACGGCGAGCTGATTGCCGCCGAACTGCTTCTCGGTGAAAACGTCAGCGATGATGAATCTCTGTTTCGTCATATCAATCTCCGCTTCAAAACGCCGGCAATGCGTTTGATTCCTTCTTCAATCATCTCCGGCTGCTGGTTCGAGAAGTTCAATCTCATGAAGTTGTGCCGCGCTTCGTTGGCAAAGAACGCATCGCCTGTGACGAAAGCGACTTTCTGTTTGAGTGCTTCCTCGAATACTTCACGCGCATTGACTCGCTCAGGCAATTCGACCCACAAGAAGAGGCCGCCTTCGGGCCGCGTCCATCGCGTCTCGGAAGGGAAGTATGTTTCGATGGCGTTGCGCATCGTCATACAGCGCTGGCCGTAGACCCGGCGCAGGTTGGCGATGTGACCATCGTAATCAAAGGTCTTGAGCAGTCGGGCGGCGGCGCATTGTTCGATGGTGCTGGTGTGCAGGTCCGCCGCCTGCTTGGCGATGACCATCTCCTGAATGATCTCGTCGGCAGCCGTCACCCAGCCGATGCGTATGCCCGGACTCAGCGTCTTTGAGAACGTGCTGGCGCGGATCACCCAGCCGTCGCTGTCATAGGCTGCCAGCGGCAGCGGGCGCTCGCCCATATAGCGAAGCTCGCTGTACGGGTCATCCTCAAAGATCGGCACGCCGAACTGTCGCGCTAACTTGACGAGGTGCTCGCGGCGTTCGGTTGAAAGCGACGTGCCCTTAGGATTCGAGAACTCCGAGACGACGTAGATCAGCTTCGGGCGCGAGCGCCGCAGTGCGGCTTCGACTTGATCGGTGCGCATGCCGTGATCGTCGCTCTCAACTGTGATGAAGCGCGCCTCGAATCCGCTGAAGGATTGCAGCGCCGCCAGGTAGCAAGGGTTCTCGACAATCACTTCGTCGCCGGGATCGAGGAAAACTTTGGCGATTAGATCGATGGCTTGCTGTGAGCCGGTGGTGACGACGACGTTGTCGGCGGTCGCTTTGACTCCGCGTTCGCCGACGCGGCGGGCGATCCATTCGCGCAGCGGACGCACGCCTTCCGTCGTGCTGTACTGCATCGCCTGCGAGCCTTCTTCAGCGAAGACTTCGGCGTGCGCCTGGGCGATGGCGGCGACGGGGAAGAGTTCCGGCGCAGGCAATCCGCCGGCGAAGGAGATGATCTCCGGGTGTTCAGTGACCTTCAGAATCTCGCGGACTTCCGAGACGACCATGCGCGACATACGCCGCGCGAAGCGGTAGGTGTTCAAGGCCTGGTCACGCGCCGGGCTGGCCGGGCGCAACGTGCTCTCGATTGCAGCAATGGGTTTCGACATGGATGCCTCCATTCATTCCGATAGATCAAGCGTGGCTCATCACCTGCCGTGGCATGAGAAGGCGGGTAATCTCCTTTCGCTCACACTTCCAGACCAATCCAACACTCACTACTCTCAACGGCGTTTCTTTGCTGTCTTCTGTTGATCGCCATTCGGCTTTATATAAGTGCTCTCCTTGACCGACGACATCACGATGGTGGTCATTGTGCGAGTCACGCCGGGAACCACGCGCACGGTGTCAGAGATTAGCCGGTCCAGCGATTCAGTATTTTCGGTGACGACTTTCAGAAGGTAAGAATCCGCGCCGGTGACGCGGTGACATTCGAGCACGTCCTTATGCAGCAGCATGCGACGTGAGAATTCCTTGTTGTACTTGGGGTGCTCGATGCGGACGCCGATGAATGCGGTGATGTCTTTGCCGAGTTTACGACTGTCTACGCGCGCCGCGTAGGCGGTGATGACCCCTTCCTGTTCAAGCTTGCGCATACGCTCGGCGACGGCGGGCTGCGAGAGGCCGACCGAAGCGGCGATCTCCGATTGGGTCATCCTCGCGTTGCGTTGCAGGAGATCGATGATTTTATAATCTATCGGATTTAAGGTCATCTCACTTATACTTTCAAAACAATCTCAATGCCAGACCTATAATATCCTCTGTGCGTAATACGGTCAATCGTCAGGTCGCGCACTTGGATTGACATCTCAAGAGGAGACGCGCAATCTCAAATCGATTGTCTATGGCAGGGAAGGACGGCGAGCGAGATGAACTGGAAGCTGACGGTCGAATACGATGGCACACGCTACTATGGCTGGCAGGAACAGAAGGGTGCGCGCACCGTCGCCGGCGAAATTCGTGGCGCGGCGGAAGCGTTCTTGGATTACCCGGCAGAAGTCTTTGGCGCGGGGCGCACCGACGCCGGCGTTCACGCGCTGGCACAGGTGGCGCGGTTGCGCTCGGCGCGGCGCTTGAGGCCGCGAGAGTTGCTCCACGGCTTGAATGATCGTCTGCCGCCCGACATCAACATCCTGCGCGTCGAAGAGGCGAGTGATAAGTTTGATCCGCGACGCGACGCCATAGCCCGTTACTACCTTTATCAAATCTCCACGCGGCGCACAGCCTTTGCAAAGAAAGCGGTCTGGTGGGTGAAAGACCGGCTCGATGTCGAAGCAATGCAGCAGGCTTGCAACCGGCTCGTCGGGCGATATGACTTCGCGCGGTTTTGTGATAAGCGGGCGGGGGAGCGATCAACCATTGTTGTCGTCGAGCACGCAGAGCTTGGCCGCGAAGGAGACTTGATTCTCTTCCGCATCGGCGCTTCACATTTCCTTTGGAAGATGGTGCGCCGCATCACCGGCGCGCTCGTCGAGGTCGGGCGCGGTCAGTTGCGGCCCGATGACTTTCAGGCTCTGTTTGATTCCACGAGCGTCAAGCGCGAGACGGCTTCGTTTGACACCGCCGCGCACACCGCGCCGCCGTCTGGATTATTTCTGGAGCGCGTGATCTATCAGGGAGAAACGCGGCCCGGCGCTCTCGTCCCTGCGCTAGCCGTTCAACACGTGTGAGCGAAAGCGAGCGCCTGGTTGTCGGCTAATGCACAGACTCGGTTTCTTTCGTTTCCTCAACAGCGCGAGGTGTGCGCGAGTTCTTCAAGTGTCGCCATATCCACCATGCCGCGCCGGCGACGATGAGAAGGCCGATCACGAAATCGAAGCGGTGGAACCACGCCTTCAACGACTCGTTCTTATCCCACTGCTCGCCGAGGAGCTGCCCGACATACGCCAGGCCGATGCACCAGGGCAGCGAGCCGAGAAAGGTGTAGAGGATGAAGCGCGACATATTCATTCGCGCGACGCCGGCAGGAAAGGCAATGAAGGTGCGGACGACCGGCAGCAAACGGCTGGCAAAGACGATGACTTCGCCATACTTGTTGAACCAACGATCCGCCAGATCAAGGTCGTGACTGGAGACTAGAATATAACGGCCATATTTTTCAATCAGCGGGCGACCGCCATACATACCGATGTAATAAGCAATCACTGATCCGACGACGCAACCGACCGCGCCGGCGACGCCTACCCACCAGAGGTTGAAGCGGCCCGTGTAAACCAGATAGCCCGAAAACGGCATGATGATCTCCGAAGGCAAAGGAATGCACGCCGATTCGATGGCCATCAACAAAACGACGCCCGCATAACCGAGCGCCGAAATCGTCGCTACAATGAAGCCTGAAAGTATCTCGATGAGTCTTGCGATCACGCTTGCTCCCTAGAGCCTGTTATGAACTATGAGATTAAAGCTCGATAAACCGCTTCAGCATCAAGATGGCAAAGGCTAGAAAGTGCAATCCAGCAAGCGTCTCCGGCAACCGCTCGTAATCTCGCGCCAGTCGCCGGAATCGGGCTGCCCAGCCGAAACTGCGCTCCACAACCCAGCGTCGCGGCAACAACACAAAGCCTTTTTTGGCTTCGGGCAATTTCAC
>JBJMGV010000031.1:0-38063 GCA_045807725.1 Blastocatellia bacterium
CGCACCTGCCCGGTGAGGTTGCCGGCCATCAGGTTGACGTTGTCGGTCAAGTCCTTCCACACGCCGGCCACGCCTTTGACTTGCGCCTGCCCGCCGAGCTTGCCTTCCGTGCCGACCTCACGCGCCACGCGAGTGACTTCCGAAGCGAACGAGTTAAGCTGATCGACCATCGTGTTGATCGTGTTCTTCAATTCGAGAATCTCGCCTCTGACATCAACCGTGATCTTCTTCGACAAATCGCCATTGGCCACTGCCGTTGTCACATCAGCGATGTTACGCACCTGCCCGGTGAGGTTGCCGGCCATCAGGTTGACGTTGTCGGTCAAGTCCTTCCACACGCCGGCCACGCCTTTGACTTGCGCCTGCCCGCCGAGCTTGCCTTCCGTGCCGACTTCTCGCGCCACGCGGGTGACTTCCGAGGCGAACGAGCTTAACTGATCGACCATCGTGTTGATCGTGTTCTTCAGCTCAAGAATCTCGCCTCTGACATCGACGGTGATCTTCTTCGATAGATCGCCGTTCGCAACAGCGGTCGTGACTTCGGCGATGTTACGCACCTGCCCGGTCAAGTTACCGGCCATCATATTCACCGAGTCGGTGAGGTCTTTCCACGTTCCCGACACGCCCTTGACTTGCGCCTGTCCGCCGAGCTTGCCTTCCGTTCCGACCTCACGCGCAACACGCGTGACTTCCGAGGCGAACGAGCCGAGCCGGTCCACCATCGTGTTGACGATCTTGGCGGTCTTCAGGAACTCGCCTTTCAGCGGGCGGCCTTCGATCTCAAGCGCCATCGTCTGCGACAGGTCGCCTTTCGCAACCGCGCCGATGACGCGCGAGACTTCGGTTGTCGGCTGCGCCAGATCCGCAATCATACTGTTGAGCGAATCGATCTGTTTCGCCCACGCGCCATTGACGTTGCCGAGCGAAGCGCGCTGCGCGATCTTGCCTTCCTTGCCGACGACCGAACTGAGGCGTTGCAACTCTTCCGCCATCTGCTCATTCATCGTGATAATATCGTTTAGAGTATCGGCGATCTTGCCGGCCACGCCCGTCTGGTCATCCGGCAGGCGCACTGAAAAGTCGCCTTTCTTAACCGCCATCAACGTTCGCAGTAGTAACCGTGGGTCCAACACGTCACGGCTTAACGCCTCACTTGCCGTACTCGCCATACCAATCTCCTTTACGCAATGGGTGATCGTCTAATGTTGTAGGAGGCCATTAAAGGGCAGAGTGCTCGTAGCTCTGGCACAGTTCCCCTACACAATTCACAGAATGATTATTGAATAATACGAGAATTGAAGCCTTGGGCCATTGCCCGTCGGCTAGCTTAGCGTGTCCACAACATCATCATATCCAGTTCTCGCTAAATTGAAAACCCTAATTGCGCTGGCCAAAAGTATTTGGGTAATGGTGGCCGGCTGGCATAAACTACGGTTCAATGAAACGACGGCAAACCTTAGACGAGGAGATGACGGATGACACGTTGGCTTGGAAAGTACTCACCCTATTTTTACGCCGTGCTGCGTATCGTTGCCGGCCTGATGTTCGCGATGCACGGAAGCCAGAAGCTGCTCGGCTGGCCGGCGGGCCAGGGACGCCCGCCGCTGGTTTCACACATGGGCCTCGCGGGCGTGATCGAGTTGGTCGGCGGCTTAATGATCGCCCTTGGGCTGTTCGCCAGCATCGCGGCCTTCATCGCCAGCGGCGAGATGGCCTTTGCCTACTTTACGGTGCATGCGCCGGGCGGCCCGCTGCCGCTTTTGAATCGGGGCGAACTGGCGGTGCTCTACTGCTTCCTCTTTCTCTACATCGCCGCGCACGGGTCGGGCGTCTGGAGCGTGGACGCTCTGATCGGAAAGCGTAGGCGCTAACCGCGCGGCTAGCCCGCGGCGTTTCGCCCAACCAGACTAAAGATGACCGTGACCAGTTCTAGCGGGTCAGCCGGCTTGGCAATGTGCGATTGAAAGCCAGCGGCCAAGGCCCGCAAGCGGTCGCCGTCGCGGGCGTGCGCCGTCAGGGCGATGGCCGGCGTCCATTTCTCGCCCTGCTCGGCCTCAAGCGCGCGCAGTCGGCGGATAAAGGAATAGCCATCTTCGCGCGGCATGCCGATGTCACTGACAATGATGTCGGGCTTTACCCACGGCAGCGCGGCAAAGGCTTCTTCGACCGAAGCGACGGCGGTCACTTCTGCTTTTTGCTCGCGCAGGATTGTCGTCAGCAACAAGCGAGCGTCCGGCTCATCATCCAGCACCATCACCGTCAACCCGGCGAGCGACGCGGCCTGCTCAAACGCGAGCGGCCTGCCGGTAGCCCGCTGAAAGGCATCAAGTGATAGCCTGCTCGGCCCGGCTTCGTGCATTGCCAGCATCGGCAGGCGTATCGTAAAGGTCGCGCCCTCACCTTCGCCGTCGCTGTGCGCCTGCACCGTGCCGCCGTGTAGCTCGATCAGGTGGCGCACGATGGCCAAGCCAAGCCCCAGGCCGCCAAAGGCCCGCGTCAAAGAGCTGTCGGCCTGCCGGAAACGGTCAAAGACATAAGGCAGGAATTCCAGCGCGATGCCTTTGCCGGTATCGCTGACGGTGATCTCGACGTGCGAGTTGACGCGGCGCAGTTGCGCGCGAATACTGCCGCCCTTGGGCGTGAACTTGACTGCATTCGACAGCAGGTTCCAGACCACCTGCTGCAAGCGTTCGGCGTCGCCCGACACCACGCTGGAGTCGGATTCGAGCACTACCTGCAAGGTGATGTTCTTGGCGTCTATCGCCGGTCGCATAGACTCAATGGCATACTCGATGACTGACGCCAGATTGACCGGGCCGACGGCCAGCCGCAGCTTGCCGGTGATGATGCGCGACACGTCGAGCAGGTCTTCGATGAGTTGGCTCTGCGCCTTGGCGTTGCGCTCGATCACTTCGAGGGCGCGCTCACGGGTCGGCACATCGAGCGCGCTGGTGCGCAGCATACGCGACCAGCCGAGGATGGCATTGAGCGGCGTGCGCAGCTCGTGCGAGACGGTCGCCAGAAACTCATCCTTGCTGCGGTTGGCGGCTTCGGCTTCAGCCCGCGCCGCTTGCTCGCGCGCCAGCTCAAGCCTTTGCTGTTCGGCCTGCTTGCGTTCTGTAATGTCCCTTACAACAGCGCAGACGACATCTTTGCCGAGGGTGATGTGATTGGCGCTCACTTCAACATCGATGATCGAGCCGTCGGCGCGACGGTATTGGCGCTCGCCGATGATGTGCAGGCGGTTGGTGACGACGCGCTGTATATTGCGATGAATGACTGTGCGATCATCGGCGACGATGTCGTAGATGGTCAACCCTGAGATGGCTCCGGGCGTGTATCCGAGCAATCGCGCGAGCGCCGGGTTCGCCTCGACGACCTGCCCTGTGTCGGCGTCGAAGATGAAGATTCCCTCAGAGGCTTGTTGAATGACGGCGCGGTAACGCTCCTCGCTTTCGCGCAGGATGGTTTCAGCGCGTTTGCGCTCGGCAATCTCGCGCTCAAGCTCTTCGTTAGCGTGCAGCAATTCGGCGGGCGACGGCAGCGCCAGCGCTTGCGGAATCATCGGCGGCAACAGCACAGCCGTCGTTACAGAAGCAACTGCCGTAATCAGGCTGACGCCGCCTTCGAGCCAGTAGACCGGATTCCACAACGTCAACACGTCCATAAAGTGCGTCGCGCCACAGGCGATGATGAATAAGCCGAAGGCGAGAAACATCCAATGGAATGGCAAGCCGCGCTTCTTCACCACGAAATAGACCAGCGTCAGCGAGATGGCGATGTAGGATAATCCGATGGCCAGGTTCGACGCGACGTAAAGCGACACGAGCGACGGCTCCTGGCTCAAGCAGAAGATGTGCGGCATGAAGTTCGCGGCGAAGAGATTGCGGATTAGCCCCGGCCACGCCAGCAACGGCACGAATACGAGCGCCAGCAGCAAACCGGCGTAGCGAGTGGCCCGCGAGCGGATCAAAGTAGTCATGGCGACCTCTATGGTGACGGTCTTATGTAAATTTGAAAGAGGAATCGTTACGGATTACCGCAGAGGACGCAGAGAAACGCAGAGGCAAGAGATTTCTCTGCGCCCTCTGCGTCCTCTGCGGTGGAGCATTGCTGTACTTGAGCGATAAACGCGACACCGAATCGCTTCAACTCATCGCGGCATTTCAATCGGCTTAATGGCGACGACCGTGGGCGCGTTGCTGCGCCGCAGCGTCTCGTTCAACCGCGCCACCTCATCGGTGATGAAGCGATTCACTTCATCCATACGCTCGCGGAACTTCGCCTGCAAGTCTCTGAAGCCTTCGACCTGATACGGCGTCGGCGCGGCGTTGACGCTGTCAATCGTGAAGAAGAAGCCGTTGATGCTATCGGCGATGCCGGGCTTGCCGCCAAACCCAAGCCCGGTGTCCTGCCGCGCCAGTTTGTTCTGCAACGCCTCGACTTGTTTAAGTTGATTGTCGAGCGCCGTCGTCACGTCTTTTGGCGCGTCAGGCATTCGATCCTTGACGATCTTTTGAATGTTCTGAACCTGCTCTTTGACGCTATCGAGTGTGCGCAGCGCGTCGGTTGCCGTTGATTGCATATCGCGCGTCTTCAACCCGTAGTCGAGCTGCGTCTGCAAGTCCGCCGCCGCCGCTTCGACGGTCGGGTCGAGACGAACCTCGACGCGCTTTTCAATCGACTTGTCGCCGACCATCAGCCTGATGGTGTAGGTTCCGGGCAGGACTTGCGGCCCGCGCGGGCCGCCAAAGAACGCCTCCTCTTCGGGCGGCGGCTCTCGCCGTGTGCGCGGCCCTTCGTAACGCAAATCCCAACTGATGCGATTCAAGCCGGCCTCTTTCGGCGCTTGCTTGATCTCGCGGACGACCTTGCCGCCGCTGTCGAGCACTTGCAGCTTCACGCTCATCTTCTCGTCCGGCTTGCTCTTCAAGTAATAAGTAATCAGCGCCCCATTCGACGGATTCGAGCCGGTGAATACTTTATCACCGATGCCATAGCGCGTGAAGCGTGACGTGTAGCGCAAGGCCGGGCGAATGTCGAACAGGTAGGCGTCGCTTGCGGCGACAGTTTCGCTCATCTGCTGAATCGGCGTCGCATCGTCAAAGACCCAGAGGCTGCGGCCATGCGTCGCCAGGATCAAGTCGTTCTCGCGCGGGTGAACCAGTATGTCGTGCACGGCGACGGTCGGCAGGTTCTTCAGGCCGAGCGGCATCCACGTATTGCCGCCGGTGTAAGAGACGAACAGGCCAAGCTCCGTGCCAGCGTATAACAGGCTCGGATTCTTCGGGTCTTCGCGCACCACCTGCACGTAGGCGTGATCGGGCAAGTTGCCGGCGATGTTCGTCCACGTCTTGCCACTGTCTGTAGTCTTGAACACATACGGCTTGAAGTCATCGAACATATGCCGCTCGAAGGCTAGGTAGGCGACGCCCGCACCGGTGCGCGACGGCTCGACGTGCGAGACGGGCGAGTTGGCGGCGACGCCTTTCACGTTACTGACTACGTTCGCCCACGTCTTGCCGCCATCGGTCGTCAGTTGCAAGTTGCCGTCGTCCGTGCCCGCCCACACGACGCCAGCCTGCGCGGGCGATTCGGCGAGGCTGATGATCGTGCAGTAATATTCCGCGCCGGTGTTTTCGATAGCGACCGGGCCTCCCGAATCCTTCAAGCGTTCGGGATTGTTCGTCGTCAGGTCGGGACTGGCCTGCTGCCACGTCTTGCCGAAATCGGTTGATTTGAAGACGACGTTGCCGGCGAACCAGACGGTGTTCTTATCGTGCGGCGATTGAATGATGGGCGAGTTCCAGTTGAATCGAAACTTCATATCGCCTGCCGCGCCGCCATCGTCGAACGGCTGCGGGCTGACGAGTTGCTGCTCGCGCGTGCGGTAGTTCGTCCGCACGATGCTGCCGCCCTGCGATTCGGATAAGTAAAGGTCGGGATCGTCTGCGTGATTCAAGACGAAGAAGCCGTCGCCGAAATTCACCATCCGCCAGTCATCATTCATAATGCCGGCAGGCTCGCGCGTGCGGCTCGGCCCGGTCCAGCCGCCGTTGTCCTGCAAGCCGCCGTGCACATAATAGAACGGCTGGCGGTTGTCTGCCGCGACCTGATAGAACTGGCCTATCGGCATGTTGTTGACGTACTCCCAGTGTTCGCCGCGATCCATCGAAACGGCGACGCCGCCGTCCTGCCCTTGCCACATCCGGTTCGGGTCTTTCGGGTCAATCCACATCGCGTGAAAATCGACGTGCGTCTTGCCGGAGATGGGGCGGAACGTCTTGCCGCCGTCTATCGAAACGAACAGCGTCGAGGCCACGGCGTAGACGCGGTTCTCATTGGTCGGATCAACCCGCACGCGTGTGTAGTAAAAACCACGCGACACAATGCTGGCCTGCTTCGAGACCATCTTGAAGGATTCGCCGCGATCATCCGAGCGATAAAGCGTGCCGTCTTTAGCTTCGGTGATGGCGTAGACGACATCCGGGTTGCTTGGCGCGACGCGCACGCCGATGCGACCTATCAGTTTCGGCAAGCCTTTGGTGAGCTTCTGCCACGTTCGCCCGCCGTCTATGGATTTATAGAGTCCGCCTTTTTCGTCGCCGCTGCGAAACGTCCAGGGCTTGCGCTCGAAGTTCCACATCGCCGCGTAAAGGATGTTCGGGTTGGCCGGGTCGATGTCGATGTCCGACGCGCCATGCTGGTTGTCAATGTAGAGCGTCTTCTGCCAGGTCTTGCCGCCGTCGGTGGTCATGAAAACGCCGCGCTCTTCGTTAGGCCCGAAGGCGTGGCCGAGCGCCGCGACATAAACCGTATCGGGATTGGTCGGATGCACGAGGATGCGCGAGATGTACATCGTGTCTCGGAGTCCCATGTGCTGCCAGGTCTTGCCGCCGTCGTTCGACTTGTAAACGCCGTCGCCGAATGAAACGCTGTTGCGGACGTTCGACTCTCCCGTGCCGACCCAGACCACCTCAGGGTTGTTCGGCTCAAGCGCGATGTCACCGACCGAGATGGTGCTTTGGCGCTCGAAGATCGGCGTCCAGGTCGTGCCGCCGTTGGTCGTCTTCCAGACGCCGCCCGATGCCGTACCGACGTAAACCATATTCGGGTTGCCGGGCACGCCTTCAACATCGGCGACGCGACCGCCCATATTGGCCGGGCCGATGCTGCGCCATTCGAGGCGCTCGAAGCTTTTACTATCCACCCCTTTGCCATTGCCGCTGCTCAGCGAGACACCCTGAGCCGGCGTTGTGATGGGGCAGGACAATGACAGCAGAAAGACGGCTAAAAGATAGAATGGCTGGTGCAGCCGGTGTGCGCGCATATTCATCCTCCGCTTGAGATTGAGTGATCGGCAAAAACACGACTAGCATAAACCAGCCGAAGCGCGTCGTCTATTCCAGGTCGTCACGGGCGGAGAAGGATGCCGTCCGTCGCATCAGTGAGGCGCGGGATTATTTGTAAGGTTGTGCTTGCATCTGCCTGCGGTTTTGCATATTCTGAGTGGCGCGAATCGGGCGGCAGGACCACCTGAGGGGATACAAAACTCAGTCAGCCATGTCGCCTTCTCAGCGTATCACACCAGACAATCTGCTGTAGTTGCCGGAACGGACTTCCTCATAGCGACGAGCGATTCATCTATTCCGGCAACCGACGAGCGTGACCGAACTAAAGGACAGAAAAAGAAATGGTCAAAGAACCAGAAGCGAAGAATGCCGATCCGCTTGCCGAAGACATGACAGGTCAGGAAATGGCGATGAAGCTGGTCGAGCTAATTACCGAGAACCGCTATGAAGAAGCAAAGATCCGCGATGTACTTGCCCACGCCGTCAAAGTCTTTTCGCGGCGGCGCGAGTAGTCACTTCTTATGGGGCTTGCTCTGGCCTTTGGGCTGTCGTTCATTGAGGAAATCAATAAGGTCGAGGAGCGTCCGTTGCCTCTCCGGCGGAAGTTGTAGCCACTGTCGCATCACATCAAGGCCGGTCGGCTCTTGCAGGAGTTTCTGTACCTGATCGAGCAAGACGAGCGGGTCAACGCGCGAGCTTTCATCAAACAGGACGCCGGAAGCGGCGGTGAAGATATCGTGAGCGTTGACCTCTAACCCGTTGGCCAGCATCACCATCGTCTGCACCGTCAGGTTACCCGCTGCGCCTTTGCGAACCCTGCCAATGTAGCTGTCTGTTACCTTACAGCGTTTGGCAAGTTCTTTCGGAGTCAGATTCTTCTGGCGCATTACGCGGTCGAGATACTCCCCCAGAGTTTCCATTCAGTCTCTCCTCCCGTCTAAAAGTCAAAAAATTACTTTTAGGTATTGACACCTGAAATCATTTGACGTAACATTCACCACGCTTATGAGGCAACAATACACGCTGACGTGTCGTGGGCGGCTCGCCTACCTTTAGCAGGTGACTAATGGCTTTCAGCACACACGCGCAGCCGCCTGGGCATCGCCTAATCATCCCGTTAGGCGACAAGAAGTAATGCACAGGATCACCAACATCAATTCGAGCCGCCTGCGATGCGGTGCGAGGTTGCGCGTGTGTATTTTTTATTCAGAGCAGATTTTGTATCATAACCGTTATCGGCGCTCAATAGGAGAGCGCATGTTTTGCTAAAGAAACAAGCAGGCATCAAAGGTGGCCGGGCTGCGTTGACCAAGGCCCCGCTAGCAGGGATTGAGTGTCCGGTGGCTCAATGGGGCTTCGATTGAGAGCAAGCAGGCACGCTCAGATTGATACGCCTTGCTGGTCGGAGCACGGGCAAGGGTTGAGGGTGCAGGTTGCATAACACGATGGTGGATTCTCCTTGTACGGCTGAAAGAAAAGGGGCCTTGTAGTAATTGCAGTACCTTGGGAAAGCTTGATTGGGGAAGCAAGCTTTCCCGTTTTTTTATGGGATCGATTACACAGTCTGAAGCCGTGACACATATCAAGGGGCTGTTAAAAGAACGCGGCCACGATATGGTCCCGCGCTTGGTGAGCAGTAATCGTTGGGTACTGTTCGAGTATCAACGCGGGCAACTCGGCATTGATCCGACCTCGGGCGTCTGGATCAGGACATCTGAATCATCCGGCTGGCGCTGTGTGGCGAGTCCGTGTACGGTCAGCGGTGCAATCCAGGCCGTCGAGTTGCTCATCACGCAATGACGCGGCGGATCATAGCCGGCCATTCTCTGCTATCGCAGCAAGTCGCTCGCGGCGGCCTGAGCAAGACAGGCGCGGCGTGACCAGCTAAGCGACAGGCGACAGGCGCTCCCAGCCGGCGGGCGTGTTGTAGAAAGAATCGACCGACACGGTGGCAAAAGTGGTGGAATCGGCTTGCCAGGCCAGCCGCTCGACGCGCACGCTGTCCGGCTCGATGCGAATGACGTTGAACGAATTCAGTTCGCCACGCCCGCGCGTTGAAGTCGCCGTACCGGCCTGGACAATGATGGCATTGCGGTCGCCAGCCGGGTAGCGCATCGCCGTCTTGCCGGTTTGGCCGAGATGGAGGTGGCCCGCCAGAAACATATCCGCGCCACACTCGGCGAGCGCTTCCAGAGCTTGCGGCGCACGTCCGACGCGATCTTTGATGTTGCCTCCTGCTGGCAGATCGAACGGATGGTGCGTGACAACCACCTTCATTATCGCGTCGCTGTAGCGGCACAGTCGCTCGCGCATCTGAGCGATCTGACCGCGATTGACGCGACCGTCTTTGATCGTGAGCGAGCGCGCCGTGTTGATGCCCATCACGACCATCTCTTCATCTTCATAAACCGGCTCAAGGTTGTCGCTGATCCATCGCCGGTAATTTTCAAAAGGCGTGGCGAAACGGGCGTAGACATTATGCAGCGGCACGTCGTGGTTTCCCGGCACGACGATTTGCGGCGTCGGCAGGGCGTCGAGAAATTCGCGCGCTTCTTTGAACTGCTCGGAGCGGGCGCGTTGCGTCAGGTCTCCCGACACCGCAACCAGATCAGGCTTGAGCGCGCCCGCCGTCTCGATCAGCGGCTTGATGATTGCCGAATCGACCCGGCCAAAATGTAGGTCGCTGAGGTGGATGAGCGTTCGCATCGCGTCTCTCCGTTGTCAGTCGCCACCGGCTTCTCCGAGATCAGGAACAATGACGCGCAGGGCGGCGGGCCGCGCACGGTAATGCAGGGGCGTGCGCAGCCGCCTGACTTCGCCGTCGAGCGCGACGCGAATCGTCCGCCGCCGAGTCTCAACCGAAACCTCGGTCGCCGACAGTATGTCGAAGTTGTCCTGCTCGCCGATGCGGCCAAGGAAGGCTTTGACGAATAGCTTGAACAACTCGAAGCGCCCGCGCACCGGCGCGGTGTAGATGCTCAGCCGACCACTGTCCAGCCCCTTGCGCCCGCCCATTCTGAAGCTCGCGGTTTCGTACTCATTGTTGCCGATGAAAACAAATGGCGTGCGGCGTATGAAGCGCTGGTCGCCAGCGATCAGGCGGACGGCGACCAGTGGGTAGCGGCGCAGCACAGTGTAGAGCGCCACCGCAAAAGCGCGCCACTTGCTCAACCCTTGCCGCTGGATTCTCTCGCGCATACGAACGAGCCGGGGATAGATGCCGAGGCTCGAATTGTTGATGAAGACGTGGCCGTTGACCTCGCCAATATCGACTTGCGTGGTGCGGCCTGCAACCAGGGTGCGGACGGCTTCAGTTAGATCGAGCGGAATGCCAAGGTCTTTGGCGAAGTGGTTCAATGTGCCGAGCGGCAACACGCCCAGGCGCACATCGGTTCCGGCAACGATTGCGGCAATCGCGCTGATCGTTCCGTCACCGCCGCCCGCGACAATCGTCTGCGCGCCGGATGCCAGCGCCTGCCGCCCCAGGCTCACCAGCTCATCCCCGCCGTGAGCGATGCGTATGCGCGCGGCGACGCCGGCGGCGGCAAAGGCTTCGGTGATCTGTTGCCGCACGTTGTTCTTGTCGTCCGTGCCGGAGCCGGCGTTGACGATCACCTCCATTTGCGTTTCTTGATGCACTCGGTCTGTAAGTAGCATAGCTTACAATGAGGCTTCAACGAATCTGTTTCAAATCGCGCACGCCGGTGATGCGCCAGCGCCCGTTCAACCGTTCGAGCCACAGCCGCTCAACCGCCGCGCCTGACCACGGCTCTTGGCCCTCAAAGTCCCAGTTCTTTTCATACGTCACTACGGCGTGATTACCCGATGAGTCTACGCTGACGGCGAGCGGACTGGTGCGAATCTTCAGCTTGGAATAGTGCGACAGCGCCGCCGCGACTTCGGCGCGCGCGGCGTTGCGGTCCACGTTCTCTCTGAGGAAGTATGTGTGCAGGTGCGGCGCGTAATAGGCCATATGCGCGTCGAGGTTGCGCGATTGCAGCGCCGCGTTCCAGGCGCTCACGGCGTTGCGCACTTCATTGACCGCCTTACCCGTTGTCACCGTAGGCGCGGGCTGTGCGCCTTCGTCTTTGTTTGATGCCGACGGATTGACTGTGTGCGCCTCATCGCTTCGCGGCGCAGTACCTGGCGATGGGTTAGTAGGCGGCGCAACGTCCGTGTTGCTGTTGGTCGCGCCGGCTCGCGCACTCTCTTGTTGCGGAGCGGGCCGCTCCGGTGATTGGCGCTTGCGACCGGCCATATAAGCGACGGCCAACCCAATCAACACGATGGCGAGCAGCCCGGCAAGCAGCGCCACCGGCAACCGCCGGCGTTGCTCGTGCGCCGTCATCGCACCGGCTGAAGCGGTACGAGGTGGGCGATCACGTTTCGCAGGCTCGGCATAGTTCGCGCCATTGATTGCGGGCGGCACATCGCTTCTATCAGGTTCAGCATTGGTCTTGCGTGCCCTGCGCCGCACAACCGTCTCTTCATCTTCATCGTCATTCTCGAATGGTAATGCGGTATTGCCGGTTTCAATGGGTGGCGGCGCGATCTGAGCGGACAAAGCACCTTGTCTGATGTGGCTCGCGGGAACGTGGGCGGCGTTGGCCGCTTGCTTGAGGTCGCGGGCAAAAGCGAGGGCGCTTTGCTGCCGTCGCTCAGGGTTCTTATCGAGTGCGCGCATCACCACGGCGGCGACTTCAGCCGGCAGGTCGGGCCGCGTATCAGTGAGCGGCGGCGGCGTCTCGACCGCGTGAGCGATCAACAAGCGCGTCGCCGAGCTGCCTGCAAAGGGCGGCGAGCCGGCGAGCATTTCATAAACCACGAGGCCGAGCGAATAGATGTCGCTGCGCGCATCAACAGGTTTTTCCTGCGCCTGTTCGGGCGACATATAACGGGGTGTTCCGATGATGAGGTTCGCGCCCGTGAGCGCAGCCCGTCGGCTCATGTCTTCCTGAATCTTGGCGATTCCGAAATCGACCACCTCGACCCAGTCGCGGCCATCCACTTCACTGATGATGATGTTTTCAGGCTTGATGTCGCGGTGGACGATGCCGACTGTGTGCGCTGCTTCGAGCGCCGCGCAAGCCTGGTTGACGATGCCGACGACGCGCTCAAGCGTCATCGCGCCGTGACGTTTCAACAGCTCGCGCACGGTCGCGCCTTCGACCAGTTCCATCACCAGGAAAGGGGTGTTGCCGGCGGCGACGCCGTAATCCATGATGTTGATGGCGTTCGGGTGGCGGACCATACTGGCAGCGCGCGCCTCGCGCTCGAAGCGCTCGACGATCTTCGGGTCGGCGGCGTAATCGGGCCGCAGTATTTTGATCGCAACCTCTTTGCCGATGCGAACGTGCCGCGCGCGATACACGTCGCACATTCCGCCCGCGCCGAGCTTCGCTTCGATCTCGTATTTGTCTGTGAAGATCGCGCCGATGAGCGGATCGGCATTTTCCTGGAGTGAAGTGCCGCAACGCGGGCAGTCGTCGCTTGGGCCAGATAAGGGCGAGCCGCAATCGTAACAGAGTCTCATCAGTAACCAACTCGGTGGATGATTCCCGGCGGCCCACAATGCCTTCGGAGATGCCGCGCAACCAGCGCGGTTGTCTCACTTCAAATCATACCAGCAACGAGAACCGGCCTTCCACCATCCTTTGACTTCGACTACGGCTATTGCGCGAGACGCTGGCGGCTCAAGACGCCGAGGTAGTAGGTCATAAACGAGTCGCGCTTTGGCTCCAGGCAGACCATCACGGGCTTGCCGCGCGCACGATCAATGCGTGTGTAACCCTCGTCGTCAACCAAGAGTGGCAAGGTCTCCTGCTTGCCGAAGAAAGTCGCCGGGCTTGCAGTCTCGGCGACGGCCAGTTGGTCGTGTAGCGTCATCCGTTGCGTCGGCCCACTGAGCCACAGTCGATAAAGGCATTCGAGCGCATAGGTGAGCGGCGAATTATAATCGGCGATGCGCCGCCGTTCGTCGTCACTCAACAAAACGTGAGTGGTCGAATCGAGCGGCACGATAGTCAATGGCAGCCCCGCGCCATAGACCAGTTGCGCGTCGGCAGTCGATTGATAGACGTTCCACTCGCGTATGGACTTAGCCGGACTGTACGACGTGCCGTAAACGCAGCCGCTCATCAGCACGACGCGCTTGACGTAGCGGCCCAGGTTCGGCTCTTTACGCAAGGCGTCGGCGACATTCTGCAATGGGCCGACCGCGAGCAGCGTCACTTCGCCGGGATAACGTTTGACCATTTCGACGATGAAGTCGGCGGCGGTCTTCTTCTCTGGTTGTTTGGCCGTGAAGTCTTCGGCCCACGAATACTGCGGGAAGACTTTGTCGTTGGTCTTGCGCCCGACAAAGACGGGGATATCGTCGCGGCCCGTGACGTGAAGCATCTTGCAAGCGATCTTCGCGCGCGCCGGCGTGTTGCCGTGTGTGATCGTGATGCCGAGCGGCGCGAAGCCTTGGTAAGAAATCACAAAGCCCAACGCCCACGCATCGTCTATGTCGTCGCCGATGTCCGTGTCGAGGATGATCCGAGATGGCCGCGCCTGTGCGGCGGCGACCAGCGGGAGAATGACAAGCCACACGAGCAGTCGCACGACAAGCCAGAGCGATGACCTTTTCATCGATATTCCTGCCGCGTAGCGGCGAGTGAATTCAGGCAGCATTTTAATGACTGTACCGGATGACCGAGACGCCGCGTAGCGGCGGGTGAATTTAGGCAGGTACTTTAGTGCCTGCGCCGACCGATACAACGTTGCGGCGTCGCGTAGCGACGGCTGAATGCCCGATGATTCAAGCGTCGCTACGCGACGCGCGGCTGTGTATCACTCGTATTCCGGGCGTCGAAACGCCTGGCTAAAGTCAGCCGCCGCTACGCGGCTTCAAGCGATACGATTGACTACTTCGCCGAGAACTTATAAACGGTCGTCGTCTTGTAAGTCTCTCCTGGCTTCAGCGTCGTCGTCGGGAAGTTCGGTTTGTTCGGCGAGTCGGGGAAATGCTGCGTCTCAAGGCAGAAGCCATATCGCTTCACGTAAACCTTGCCGCCCTTGCCGGTGATCGTGCCGTCGAGGAAGTTACCGGCGTAAAATTGTATGCCCGGCTCGGTCGTCGAGACTTCCAACACGCGCCCGCTCGTCGGCTCAACCACGCGCGCGGCCAGCGTCATCCCGCTGCCCGCTTTGTTCAGTGCCCAGTTGTGATCGTAGCCGCCGGCCAGTTGCAACTGGTCATAGTTGTCGTCAATGTGCGCGCTGATGGCCATCGGCCTGGTGAAGTCCATCGGCGTGCCTTTGACTGCCTGCAACTCGCCGGTCGGGATCAACCCCTTCGCCACCGGCGTGAAGCGGTCGGCGTTCAAGTAAACTTCGTGAGCCAGGTTGTTGGGCGCGGCCCCCGCCGCCAGATTGAAGTAGGAATGCTGTGTAAGGTTGACCACAGTCGGCTTGTCGGTCGTCGCCGTGTAATCGATCCGCCATTCATTCCGGTTGTTCAGCGTGTAGACGACGCGAACCGTTAGCGTGCCGGGGAAGCCTTCTTCGCCATCCTTGCTTGCGTAGATCAGCTCAAGCGCCGCGCCGTCTTTGATCGGCAAGGGCCGCGCCTTCCAGACGACTTTATCGAATCCCTTGATGCCGCCGTGCAAGGTGTTGTCGCCGTCATTCTTCGGCAGTCGGTAGGTCTTGCCGTTGAGCGTGAACTGCGCGTTGCCGATGCGGTTGCCATAACGCCCGATCAACGCGCCGAAGTAGGGCGACTTGTCGAGGTAGCCTTGCAGGTTATCAAAACCGAGCACGATGTCGCCAAGCTGGCCGTTGCGATCCGGCGTCTTCAGCGACGTGACGATGCCGCCATACGTGATGACCTTCATCTCGACGCCGTTGGCGTTCGTCAGCGTGTAGAGGTCAACCGGCGTGCCGTCGGGTAGCTTCCCGAATGATTCTTTTCCCGTCTTCATCTTTTGCTTGCTCCCCTGGGCCTGCGCCGCCAGCGCCAGCGAGGCGACGGCGAGCGTCACGGCCAGAATAAACTTCAAGGTCCGCATCATGATGGTTCAGTCTCCTTTGGCTTCGTCAGCGAAGCGCGGTGAAATAGAGGTTCGCGTTTAGGATTCCCAAGCCTATCTCCTTAGCGGCCTTCAGGCTGCTTGCCCGCAGGGCCGATAGGCCAGCCCTTCCAGGGCCGGTTAGCCGCCGCGTTAAGAATGTGAGGAGGGCGCTTCAGCGTCCTTCTCACGCCGGCTTGAGCCATCGGAGATCAGGCTAAAGCCGCTTGGGGAAGCCCGTTGAAACGGGCTACGGTATTCTGGCTCGCTCGCAACCAGCCGTAAAACGGCTGGCCTAATGGCCCTGCGGGCAAGCCCGATTTATCGGGCTACGGAGTTACGCTTACCGGGCGCTGCGGATCGCTTTAGCGGGCGCGATGCGGAACGACTCGAATCGAGCCGCCGCGCCGCGCACACCGCCAGCCGTCAACGCGACGCGCACGGCTCTGTCCCACGGCGGCAGGTATTCGCCATTCATCGACTCGCCGACTTCAGTCCAGTTGCGTCCATCGCGGCTCACCGCAAAGCGAAAATGGTCGCCGCCTTTCGCCGTCATTCGCAAGTGGATGAAAGTCGCGCTCGGCAAATTCTTCGTCGCAAGGGTCTGCTGTTTTCCCTTCTCGCGCCGCCACACAGTAACGCGGCCATCACCGACCGCGACGCCGAGTGCGTTCTCTTCGTCGCCGTAAGCGGCAAGCCCGGCCTTCGCTCCATCCTTTAACCCGCTCACGTCAACGGCAGTTGTCGCTACATAGTCACTCTCGGTTGTAGTCCGCGCGAGGACCGCGCCAAGCATATCTTCGGCGTGCGTTGCTGTCGGCGCAAGGATGAGCCGCCCGCCTTGCGCGCGCTTCAGCGGCTCGTTGTTCTGCGGCCATTGCCAGCCCGCCTGTAAGCGCGGCGCGGTGAAATCATCTAAGACTTGATACTCCTCGTTGAACTCACGAACGCCGAACGGTGAAGCGGCGCGCGCGCTCGGCCCCTTGCCCTCATTGATCGTCGGCCAGCCGTTACTTCCCCACTTCACTTCGTCGAGCAGCGCCTGCCGCCCCGCGTAAACAAAGTCTTTCGGATGATAAGCGTGATACATCAGGAAGTCGCGGCCTCGCGCATCGCTGACGATGCTGCCGTGACCTGGACACTTCCAATCGTCGTTGCCTTTGAGAATTGGGTTAGCGGGATTCTTCTCCCAAGGGCCGAGCAACTGGCGCGACCGCGCCACGCCCATTGCGTAGTTGCAGCCGCGCCCGCAACAGGCATTGCCCGAATAGAACATATAAAAATAGCCGTCGCGTCGCAGAATGAAAGGCCCTTCGACCAGATTGCTCTCCCACGCCGCCGTATTGCGAATCAGCTCGCGCTTGTCGCCTATGAGCTTTGTGCCATCGCTTGAGAGCGGCTGCGCCCAGATCGGCGTCGGCTGGTTGCGGCTGTTGCCGTCTTCTTTCCAGACCAAGTAGCGACGGTCATTTTCATCCGTGATGGCCATCGCATCAATCGAGCCGGCATCCTGGCAAACGAGCGGGCCGTGATCGGTGTATGGCCCGCGCGGATTGCTCGCCGTCATCACAGCGACGCAGAGCGAGCCGCCTTTTTTATGCCCCGTGTAATAGATGTAATAGCGCCCGCGATAATGCGAAATCTCCGGTGCCCAATAGTTGCCGTCCGACCAGTCGGGCCGTTTTTGCAGAGCCGCGCCGACCACAGTCCAGTTCACCAGATCGCGTGAATGCAAGATGGAAAACAGCGGTGCCCAGTGCGAAGTCGTCGCCGTCGCCCAGTAATCTTGCCCGACTCGGATGATCGAAGGATCAGGGTAATCGCCCGCCAACACCGGGTTGGAATAAGTAGGGCGTGATTGTGCCGCAACGGTCGCCGCAAACAACGTAACCCATAATACAATCGAGGCGTTGATGCCGATGTGGCTTCTTCGGATGGAGAATCGCATAGTTTGCTCAGCCTCTCGCATCAAGGATTTTTGAAGAGGTAAAGATCGTCAACAGCTTCAAGGCTCGTCGCGTACTTCGCGCTCGCCTTGAAGCCGACGGTCGCCATGCTCTGCCCTTCAGAGACATTGAAATCAACGCTCATACGCGTCCGCTTCTCGCAAAAAGAAAAGTGCGAAGCGTCTCCGGCTCATTCCCTTTTGCGCTGTCCTTCCATCGCTTCGACATTGAGTGTAACGACCATTACTGAATGCTCAGGCAGCATCAGGTCGAAGCTCTGCGAAGCTTGCAATGTCGAACGCTTGATCGCTACAGCATCAGGTGTCGCAAAGCTGTTGGCCGCATCGAGCGAAGCCGCCGACAGCGTCAGCGCCTCCGCGTCACCGTTGACCTGAACGCCGTTGACGTTGATTTTGATATTGCTAGACCTGCTCTGATGCGTGTTGACGATTTTAATAAACAGTTGCCGCGCATCTGCCGAGCGGCTGACGACCGCATCAAGGTAAGGCACGGCTTTGCCTTCGCGGCTGCTGTCGAAGGTGGGGCCGTCTAACACGGTGGCCAATCGCTCGACGCCGAGATGATTCGCATAAAGCGCATTGGCCGAATAGAGCGGCGACACGAAGACGGAGTGACGGCCCGCTTGAATGATGCCGCCCGGCCAGCCGTTGACCAGATCAGACACCGCGCTCATCGCTACGATTCCATTCGCGCGCTCGAACACATTCATCAGCCGCGCGCCATACAGCGCCGACCACATCGAATACTGCTGCCGCTCAATCAGGTCAAGGCCCCACTCGTTGATAGCGAGGCGTATGTCACGACCGGGCACGGCCAGCCGAATCAAGTCGGCGACCTGCGCGTAGAATCGTTCGTAATAGAGCGGGCGGGCCATCAAGTTTAGCGCGTCGCCGGCCATCTCGTTCCTGCCGTAATAATGATGAATGGCCAGCACGTCTATGCGTTCGCCCGCAAGGTTGAGCACCGTGCGGTTCCACTTCATATCGTTGTCGCCGACGGCGATCAACTTGATCGAAGGGTCAACGGCGCGCATCGCGGCGGCATAGCGGTTGAAGTTCTTGCCATACACCTTCGCGTTAGAATGACCGCGCACCCAGCTACCCCAGATTTCATTGCCGACTTCCCAGTACTTGACGCCGTAAGGCTGCGGGTGGCCGTTACGCGCACGCATCGCGCCGTAGGTTGAAGTCGCCGGCCCGTTGCAGTATTCGACCCACGCGGCGGCCTCTTCGACGGTCGCGCCATTGCCTTCGACGTTGACCGTTATCGAAGGCTCCGCGCCGATGTTGCGGCAGAACTGGATGAACTCATCCGTGCCGAAATCGCTCGGCTCCGGCTCGTTCTTCCACGACAGGTTGATCCACGTCTTGCGCTGATCGCGCGGCCCGACGCCCCATTGCCAGTGATAATCCTGCGCGACGTTGCCGCCCGGCCAGCGCACAAAAGCAGGCCGCAACGCTTTGACTTTAGCGAGCACATCAGCGCGCACGCCATCCACCGCGTCGCCCGGCACGAGCGACACTTGATCAATCCAGAGCCGCCCTTTGCCGTTGATGAGAATAGCCAGCCGCGCCAGCGGATCGCTCTTTGTCGGCTTCAGCGTGAACTCGTACTGCCGCCAATCGCCCGCGATGTTATTGATCGCTGCCGCCGCGTACACTGCGCCGCCGAGCACGTCCGGTTCGAGCGTCACGGTGATCTGGCCGTCGAACGCTTCCGCCTTGATCCACAGGTAGCCGTGATAGCTGATGTCATCACGCACAGGGATGCGGCTCTGAAAAACGCCGTGCGATTCGACAACGCCGCGATCAACATCAATGCGCAACGAATGTTCAGGCGCATCGCTGGCTGTGCCTTGCTTGACGGGATAAGAGTTAGTGGCGTCCCACTGAAAGTTGAGCGCGTAATCGTCGTCGCGGTCATCGGGGTAACGCTCCCAGTTACGCGACAGCCCAATAGCGTTTGCGGCTTCTTCAAAGCTGCGGTTGCGGATCAGCTCAGCGGTAACGCCGCCTTTCACGCCTTCAAACATGAACTCCATGAACTGACCATAGAGCGCGGGGCTGATCACACCTTCGACCTTCGTCGCGTTGATCGTGAGGCGCGCCGCAAGCGGCGGCTTTGATTGAGCAAGCGCCGTCGTCGGAGTAAGCCACAGGCTCAGCAGCAGGCATCGCGCTACAAAGCGAATGGCATAATCCCACGTCTTTTGCCGTGTGCGTACCCGATTGCTTATGATTGGTTGCATCCTGATTGTCTTCGGTTGAATCTCGCGTCGCTTATTGCAGCTTCAGCTTCGGCGCGAACTGCGGCCCGCTCACGTAACGGATCATCGCGTCGAGCAGCCGCGTCGCGTATGGCTCCGCGCCATACTCTTTGAAGCGATAGGTAGTCACTAACGCTTTGCCTTTGCCGGCCTGAACCTGCACGGCGAGCGCGGCGTTGTTGTTCAGCCAGCCGTAAAAGATGCCTGACAGCACGTCCGTATAATCCACGCCATTCACGCCTTGAATGATGAATTGCGGAATCACACTGGAGGCTTCAAATCCGAGCAGCTTCGAGAATGCCACTTCGTTAAACGGCGCGGCGTCCGTGTTGACCCAGTTGAAATTCGTCACCCAGTTGCCATCGAGGTCAGAGCCGGCGCGCGGCGTCACCTTCAGCGATGCATTAGCCGGCAACGACTCCTTCGCGTCGGCCAGAATGATCGCCCTGCCGCCCGCGTCGAGATGCTGCCGCACACGTTCATCGAGTTTCGTTGCAATCATCACGCCTTGCTTATCGGCGCTGTTGCCGCTGGCGAACGAGTAGCCTGCGGCAGTAAGCGCACGATGCAACGCCGGGTCGTGACCAGTCGGGTCGTAGAAAATCACGGTTGTGTTCTTCGCCGGCTGCGCCTTCGGGTAGATGAAAAGATCATAGCTGTTTTCCGCGATGAGCTTGCCATCGCGCCCGCGCAATTCAAAGGTCAGCCGCTCGCGACGCGGGCGGTCAACAGTCGGTGCGAGGTAGACTTGAGCCATAGAGTCGGCCATCGTCTGAAAGCTTTCAACGCTGCCTTTCTTGATTAATTGGTCTAGAGTCACTGACCCGCTGATGCCCTGCGCTGATGAGGCTCTCCACGTTACGCCGCTCAGGTCTTTGTTGCTGTAATGTGACAGCAGCAATTCAAACTTTATGCGCTCACCGCTGGTGAGGTTCCGCTTCGGAAAGCGTGCAAGAATCACATCGGGCTGTTGAATCTTCGCAAGCTCTGAGGCGTAGACTTTCGGGTTGCGCCACATATCCATCAACCCATTCACTTCCCAATTGATGTCGGTGAACTCGGTGATGACGTAGCCTTGAATCGAATCGTGGCGGCGCATCTCTTCGATCTCGTGCTTGAGCGAGATGAACTGATGCCACTGGCTCTCTTCGGCGAGCGCGTTGAAGTCTTTAAACAGACGATCAAACTTGAACTCTTTGAAGCGATCAAAGACGCCGGCGGGCCGCGTCACCGCCCGCCCGCCGAAATCGCGCGGAAACCACCACGGCAACTGCTGCGGCAAGCGCGGCAATCCCCAGTTGCCGAACTCCGAGACGATCAGCGGCTCGCGCCCTGTGCGCTCGGCGTCGCCGTGCGGGCTGAAGCTCCACTTCGGACGCGAGGCGAAATCTGCCGTCCACTTGTCCCACTGCTCGTGATGGTCGGGGATCGAGTAGTACTGGTGAAAGTCATCAAGGTCGCTCTTGAGGTGAAAGTTACCACAGCAGGCGCTGTTGTCATCGATCAACCGTCCGAGCGGCGCGGTCAATTTCCTGGCGCGCTCGAAAGCCGCGCGCAGCCACTGGCGCTGCTCGGCTACTTTCAAGTTCGCGCCCCACGACTCGTTGATGACGCTTTGAATGACTATCGAAGGGTGATTCCAATCACGCTCGACCATCTCGGCCAGAATCCTCTCGCCGCGCTCTGCCGCTTTCGGCGAGTAATGATCGAAGTCGTTCCATGATGGTATCTCGTACCAGACCAGCATACCGACTTCATCGGCGACTTCGAGATAAATGGGGTCGGGCACTTTGATGTGGCAGCGCAGCAGATTCAAGCCGAGTTGCTTGCCTTTGAGCATCTCGTCGCGCACGAACGCTTTTGATGGCGGCGTGTAGATGCCTTCGGGATAAAAGTCCTGATCGAGCGCGGCGATCATATAAAACGGCTGGCCGTTGAGGTAGAGCTTGCCATCGCGCGCTTCAAAGGTGCGAAAGCCGAAGCGGTCGCGCAGACTATCGGGCGCATCGCCTTCGAGCGCGACATCAACGGTATAGAGCGAAGGGCTATCAAGGCTCCAGAGCTTAGGCGCGTTGACGCGACCCGTGAGCCGCTGTGGCCCGGCGCTGCGCGCGCGCATCGTCTGAGTAAACGCGACGCCGCCAGCCGGATCATGTACGGTGACTTTCAATCCCTGATTGAACATTCCATCAACGCCCTTGCCGGTGGCCAGCAACACTTCCACTTCGACTTCGCCGCTGAGGCGCGGCGTAACGTGGACTCGCTCGATGTAAAGCGATGGCTTGATGTCGAGCATCACCGGCTGCCAGATGCCGCCGGTCTGCACGTACCAGTTCTGCTTGCCGTGCGGAATCTCGTTGTAGGGCATTTCTGGAAATCGCGCGCGGTTCTCTTTCTCATCCATCGGTGGATCAATCACGCGCACGACGACTTCATTCGCGCCCGGCTTTATGGCTTCTGTGATGTCAAACGCGAATGGCGTGTAGCCGCCTTCGTGCGAGCCGATGGATTTCCCATTGACGAAAACTTCGCTGAAGTAATCGACCGCGCCGAAGCGCAAGATCGCCCGCTTGCCTTTATCGAGTCGCGGCACATCAAGGCTCGTGCGATACCAGGCGACGCCCATATAATCGCGCAGGTCTTCAAACTGCGCGTTCCACGACAGCCCAACACGAACATTGCGCCAGCCTTGCGCGTTTGCGACATTGGTTACATTAAGCGCGCCGGTCTTATCGGCAAGGAACTGCCAGTTGCGGTCCAGCCTCTGCGCGCTTGCCGTCAACGCTATGACGAAGAGCGCGAGCGAATGAATGACTATTTGGCGTAACGCGGCGCGCAGAAGTTTCGCCGGATTATTTATCATTGCCGTTTGTCCCGTCTTGCTTGCGAGAAGCGTCGTTAGAGGTCATTCCTATTTCGGCGTCACGACGCGCACCGAATCCCAGTCGTTTTCCGACGAGCCGTAACCGTAGAGCATCACGGTGAAGCTGCGCGGCAGGTTCTTGATCGTCTTGGTCAAACCGATCTGCCCGTTCAGGACGAAGAGAAATTCGTCGCCGCGACGCACGATGGCCAGCGTCGGCTTCTTCTCTTTCGTCGCCAGATTGTGATTGTCCAACCGCTCGCCTTTGCCATCGATGATCGACCACGCCTCAAACGTGCCTTCGCTGGTCAGTACCCACTCGATGCGGTTGCGGCCCGACCCATCGAACAACAGACAGAGGATCGCATTGCCGATAGGCGCGCCCGGCTGCCCCGGCTCAGGCAGCGCCGCCTGCACCTTGGCGAGCGTCGCTTCAAAGATGAAGCGGTCGGCGGTCCACGTCGATTTGCTGCGCACGCCGCTACGCGAGCCGCTCATCCCGCGCATACGCAACTCGCCCTGCTCGATTTTGAGCTTGCCGCCGCTGCCGCCTTCAAAGCTGAAGCGTTCCCACTTCGCTTCGTCGAGAGCGTTGCCATCGAATTGATCGACCCACTGGTCAGCCGCCATCGCCGGCTGCTGCTGACCCGATGGCGGCGCGGGTTGTTGGGGTTGCTGCGCGAAGGCGACGAGCGAAAAGCAGACGAGGAATATTGAGAGAAGAAGCTGCTGCGGCTTTGACATGATGACTCCCTGAAAGAAAACGATGAATGCGGAATAATGAATGCGGAATGAAGGCAGGGGATTATCTACAGATGATCGATAAGTAATCCGCCTTACTTTTACTCCGCAGTTCATCATTCCTTAAAATCGCACGTTGGCGAGGCGGCGAATGATGTCGCGCTGCTGGTTTTGCGCTTGCTCTTTTTCTGAATCGCTCAAGGCCTTGAACTTTTCGAGTTCGGCATCGCCTTCGGTCTTGCGTTTCAGACGAATGTAAGCGCGTCCGAGTTGATAATGCCCGGCGGCAAGATTCGGCTCGGCGGCAACGACTCGCTCAAGCTCGGTGGCCGCTTCAGCGAAGCGGTTATTGCGCATATAGATCTTTGCCCGCGCCAGCCGCGCCATTGACAGTGACGGGTCGAGCGCGAGCGCTTGCGTCAAATGCGCCTCCGCTTTCGCTGTGTCTCCCGCCGCCTGACTCAAGATGGCGTCGGCGGCGAGGTAATGCACAACGGCGACGCGGTCGTTGATCGCCAGCGACTTCTCATAGGCTTCGACCGCTTCGGCATAGCTGCCTTGCGTGGCGTAGGTGACGCCGAGATAGGCAAGCGCCGGCGCACATCGAGGATCAAGCTTGAGCGCGTGTTCAAAAGCCTGCATCGCTTCGTTAGTCTGGTTGCTCGCCGACTGCGCGACGCCGAGCGCGAACCACAGCTTCACCGAGTTTGGAAACTCTTTCAACGCTTCTTGCAAACGAATGATCGCCGCCGCCGGCACTTTGGTATCCGTCAGCAGCATCGCGTAACGGAAGCGATAGGATTCATTATGCGGGTCGCGTTCGATGGCCAGCCGCATAGCCGGAATGGCATTCTCGACGTGGCCGCTCACCTCATAGACTTCGGCCAGCGCCGCATAAATCTCGCC
The DNA here is from genome assembly GCA_045807725.1 of Blastocatellia bacterium. GTDB lineage: Bacteria > Acidobacteriota > Blastocatellia > UBA7656 > UBA7656 > DATENM01. The sequence goes on from JBJMGV010000031.1 coordinate 24,150, forward strand.
CGATTGAATGCCGCGCGACACCGCCAACTCCAGCGTGCGGCCCGCCGCCGGCACGTCTTTGCGCGACAGGTGAGCGCGCGCGAGTTGAAGGATCATCAGCACATTCCCAGGCTCGGCGGCAACGGCGGCGCTCAATTCTTCGGCGGCTTCGTTGAACAGGCCGGCTTGCAAGAGCGCGCTGCCAAGCTCGGCCCGCGCTGTAGCCGAGATTACATTCGCTGGCGCGTTCGCAAGCTGCGCGGCAAAGTCGCCGTAGCTCGCGGCGGCGGCGCTCTTGTCATCGAGCTTCAACGAGACGACCACCAGCGCGCGGGCAATTTCGGCATCGGGCGCGAGACGGTAGGCTTGCGCGAACAGCTCGCGCGCCTGGCGTAAGCTCGCGGGCGTCGCTTGCGCAAAGCGAATCTGCGCGAGGTTCGCAAGCGCGCTCGGCTGCTTCACGTTCAGCTTCAGCGATAACTCGAACTCGGCGGCGGCTTCGGCGGCGCGGCCATTCTTTAACAGAATCGCGCCATAGTTGTTATGAGCCGCCGGCATTCGCGGATCAGCAGCGACCGCCGCCGCGAAATGCTTCTCGGCTTCTTTGAGGTCGCCCGACTGATCGGCAACGATGCCGAGATAGGTGTGCGCCGTCGCGTCTTTCGGGTTGAGCGCGAGCGCGCGATTGAACGCCGCTTTCGCCGCCGCCGCGTCGCCACGCTCAAGCGCCGCGACGCCTTCGGCGATCAATGACGCCGCGCCGTCATTATGGGTAGTAATGTGATTGGCGGACGTTCCACTCTGGGCGAACGAAATGCACAGGCACAAGGTGAGCAGGAGCACACCAACGCGGATTACGCAGATTGAATTGTGCAGCAGGCGTTTCATCGGTGCGTTGTGCGGGTCGATCACGAGCCAGTTATGGCCTTAAGGAGCCGCGAGTCAGCGCCGCGTAGCGGCGGGTGAGTTTAGCCCGGCTTTTCAAAGCCGGGAATAGATAGGACAGGCCGTTCAGGCGTCGCGTCAGCGACGCTTGAATTGCCGATGAATTCAGGCGTCGCTGACGCGACGCGACGGTCATTGCGCCAAAAGATACAGGCATTGAAATGCCTGCCTAAACTCACCCGTCGCTACGCGGCGCTGACTCACGGCATTGTTTCATTCATGCCGAAATACTCCAGCGGCGTTGGCCCTTCGAGCACGGCGCTGACTCGCGGTATTGTTTCATTCATCCCTTGATGATCTTAAAGCACAGCCAGCGGCGCGGCAAAGCTCATCGCAAGCCGCCGCGCCGCTCGCCGGTTCAACTCAGGTTAGAACAGGAACCTGAATCGCAGTTGGATCGTGCGCGGCCCGTAGATGTTGACATCGCCAATCGCCTCCGAGACGCCGAACACGGTCAGGTTGTTGAAATCGCCACTCGGTTGAAAGTAGCGATGACGGTTAAAGAGGTTGAAGAACTCCGCGCCGAACTCGAAGGTCTTCGTTTCCGTCAGGCGCGTCTTCTTCAGGATGTTGAAGTTCTCGCTCTTGAACGGCAAGACCTGCGCGTCATCAAGCACCGGCGCTGCCGTGCCGAAGAAGATATTCGGATTGGCGTAGTACGCGCGGTAAGCCGGATCGTTCACGTTGGTCGTCGGCGGAGCCTGGAAGTTCGGCGGCGCAGCGAAAGCGCGCGGGTTGAGCACTTGATAGCGAACGCCGAGATTGCCATTCAATGCCGGGTTCAGCAGCGGCTCGCCCGTCAGGTTCAAGCGCAGGTTGCCCTGGTAGCCGACCAGATCGAGGAAGTCACGGTTCCCTGTAGTGTAGACCACTAAAGGCAAGCCCGATTGATAGCGGTGAATGCCGCCAATCTGCCAACCCCCAAGGAGGCGATCAGCGACGCCGCCTTCGTGCAGGTAGCGTTTACCCCTACCGAACGGCAGCTCGAAGATGTAGTTGAACACAACGACGTGCGCCGGGTTGTTCGGCGATACGGACTTCAGCGATTGGATGTCGAACGGGTTCTGCAAGACGCCGCTCGTCGGCGAGCCGCCGAACAGGTCTTCCGACGCATTGGTTAGTAGTTTCGACCACGTGTAAGAGAGGCCGAACTGTATGCCGCTCGAAAAACGCCGATCCACTTTCACCTGGAGCGCGTTGTACCAGCTCTCGCCTTTGCTTTCGAGCAGGTTGTTGATGCGCCCGTATTGCGGGAACGGCTTGAGCGATTGCGCGACGTTGCCATTGAAGCCGGCGAAGACTGCGTTCGGGCTTGCGGGCAACGTGACGCCGACGCTGGCGGCGTACTGCCGCTCGGCGCTCGTCACGGCGGCCAACGGTTTACTGAGCAGCGGGAAGCCAAGCCGCAACGCTTCCAACGGCACGGCGTTCAAGCGCGCGAAGTTCGATTTCAAGCGGTCGCCCTTGTGGCCGATGTAGCCGACCGACAACGCGAACTTGAATGGCAGCTCGCGCTGAATGTCTACGCTCCATTGCGCCGTGCGGCCCGTCTTGAAATTGGGATCGAAGAAATCCACGTCTGAGCCGATGAACTGGCCATTCGGATCAATCGCCGGTCGGTTCGGGTAGTTGCGCAGGAAGACCGTCGATTGCCGACCATTCGGCGTGTAGAGCGCGCCCGTCGAATAACCGAGCGTGCCTTCGAGAATCGTGTTCGAGCCGTTGAAGCCATACAACAGCGGCGCGTAGTAGAGGCCGAAGCCGCCGCGCACCACCGTCTTCTGGTTGAGCGAGTAAGCGATGCCTATGCGCGGCGAGATGTTCGAGTAGTCGGTTCCCGCAAGCCCTTTGTGCTCGGCCTGCAAACCGCTCTGCCCGCCCGCGCCGACCAGCGCCCCCGGTCGGTTGACTGCCGGGTTGATGACGTTCGGGTCGAAGCCGCGAAAACGATTCTGCTCTTCGGTGCGCGGGTACGGAATCTCGTAACGCAAGCCGAGGTTGAGCGTCAGTCGCGGCGTCAGCTTGAAGTCATCGTTGACGAACATCGCCGGGTAGAAGTAACGCCAGCCCGGATCAATCGAGTGATAGTTGACGAACGAAAATTCGGTCGCGCCGGTGATCAGACTGGCAATCGGCCAGCCGCCTTCAGGGTCGCGGTCTGCCGCCGTCTGGTCGTGGCGATAGTTGGACGAAGTCCCCGCGTCAATCAACTGGTGAACATTAAATCGAGTCCAGCGCGCGTCGCCGCCGAACTTGAACGTGTGACGGCCCTTGACCCAGGTGATGAAGTCCGAGACTTCCCATTCATTGTCGCGCTGGGCGTCGCTGAAGAAGCTGCCGCCGATCTCTTGATAGGCGCGAATGTCGCCCGACGTGACCGGGTCGCCGTAGCCGGGAAAGCCCGTGCGCGGGAAGGTCAGGTCTTGCGAGGCCAGCGGGTTCAGACCCAATTCCACGCTCGGCATAAAGCCTTCGGTGGGGTTGAGATTCCTGACCTTGATGTGGTTGAAGCCGAAGTTGAAGTGGTTGAGCAAGGTCGGCGACAACGTGAAGTCATGCTGCGCGCGCAGGTAATCGGAACGGAAATCCTGATCCCAAACGCCGTTGGCGACGAAGGGGTCCGGTAAGCGTGGGAAGCCGCCTTTGATCGTCGTCAGCAAGCGATTCGAGTAGCTCACAGACAAACGCTGGCGGTCGTTGATCACCTGATCCACCTTGCCGATGTAGTTGTTCATATCGGTCGGCACGGTGCTGTTGGCGGTGTAGTTGTGATAGACGCCTGAACTGGTCGGCTCCGGGAAATGTTGGAGAATGCCCAAGCCCACAGGGTCAATCAGCGCGCCGCCGCGATATTGATCGAGGCGGTTGCCGGGTATCGCCGCGCGCGTGCCGGGCGGCTGCGTCGGGTCGTAAATCTGCACGCCGTGCCCGAACTGACGTATCACGGCGGGGTCCGTCAACAGCTCCGAGAAATCGCCCGTCCGCATCCTTAACGTCGGCACGCTGACCTGCACCGTCTCCGATTGCGTGAAGCGATAGCCTTCGTAGTTGAAGAAGAAGAAGGTGCGGTTGCGCCCGTTGTAGAGCTTCGGAATCCAGACCGGGCCGCCGATGTTGCCGCCAAAATCGTGCTGGTTATCGGTCGGTCGCGGATTGCCGAAGAAGTTGTTGACGAAGCTGTTGGCGTTCAAGACCTCGTTGCGAAACAGCTCATAGCCTTCGCCGTGAAACTCGTTGCCGCCCGACTTGATTGTGAAGTTGACGATGCCGCCGGTCGAGCTGCCGAACTCCGCCGAGTAGCTGCTGGTCGAGACGGTGAACTCCTGAAACGCATTCGGGCCGGGCGCGACTTCAGAGAAGAAGGTGCCGTTCTGCGCGCGTCGCGTCGAAGCGCCGTCAATCAATATCTCTGTGCCGAGTCCCTGGCCGCCGCTGATGCGGAAGTTCGAGGCGTCGGTGCCGCGCCCCGTCGAGCCTGACGCGGCGGTGACATTGCTGTCGAGGAAGATGAACGCCAGCGGCGTGCGCCCGCCGGATTCGGCGCTCACCGCGAGCGGCAGTTCTTTCACCTGTCGCTCGGTGACGTTGGTCTGCCGCACCTGCGTGTCGGCCTGAATCACCGGCGGCTCGGAAGTGATGGAGACGCTTTCGCCGATAGCGCCGGCTTCGAGCTTGACATCAACCGAGCGCGTCACCTGGACGGCGACCTGCACTTTCTCGATTGCCGTCGTCTTGAAGCCTTGCGCCTCGACGGTAACTTTCCACGGGCCGGCCTTCAGCTCGGTGAGCGTGAAGTTGCCCTCGTCACCAGTGTTGGTTTCGCGCACCTCGTTGGTTTCCAGGTTGGTGGCGGTGACTTTAGCGCCGCTGACGACTGCGCCCTGCGGGTCGGTGACGGTGCCGGTGATATTGCCGCGGTCGGTTTGCGCGAGAGCGGAACCGGCAGCCGCCAACCAGACGGTCAGCAGTGTCAGCAAAATCGTTTTACATGCTTTCATCTGGGCCTCCAAGTTGTCGAAGCGAGGCAGAGGACAACCCTCGTGGCGATCTTGCCGCGAGGAAATAGCCGCGCGCCCGCTTCGTTAGAGCGTTTGCGAAGTGACGGAACGGACCAGAAGGCTTGCTGATCCATTTCAGCGGTAACAGGTTAAACAAAAATTGTGATTACTCAATCTGCGTCCACACGAGACCACACGAAAAACTTCGACGGTCGGCGACCGTTCAAGCGACTATGCCGACCGACAGCCTCGGCGACAGCGCGTGCAGGAAAGCGCCAACGAGGCTGGCGTTGAACTCCAGCGCCGAAGGCACAACGCGCACTGCCGAGAAATTCTTGCCGAACACCTTCGGCTTCAACGTGTCGAGGATGACCGGCTCGATCATCGACCAGACCGACGCCAGATCGCCGCCGACGACGATCATCTCCGGGTTCAGGCTGTTGATGATGTTGGCGATGCCGAGCGCCAGATACTTCGCGGTCGCTACGAGACTGGCGCGGGCCGCGCGGTCGCCGCTTTTGGCCAGCTTAATCACATCGCGCATTGTGTAAGCCGAATCACTCTTACCGTCAACAGCGCCGGCCTTGCGCTGCAAGTCGAGGAAGCGGTTGATGGTGGCGCGGTCGGATGCGTACAGCTCCCAGCAACCGCGATTCCCGCAATTGCAGACCGGCCCGTTGTGATTGAGCGACAGGTGGCCGAACTCGCCCGCGCCTTCGCTTGAGCCGCGAAAGAGCTGGCCGTTGACAACGATGCCGCTGCCGACACCTTCGTTGACGGTGACGAAGACCAGATGCATCGAGCCGGCGGCGCGCCCGCGCCCGTGCCAGATTTCAGCGAGCGCTGAAGCGCGCGCGTCATTATCGACTGTCACCGGCAGCGCGAACCGCTTCTCAAAGATGTCGCGCACGGCGATGTCCTGCCAGCCGAGATTGGGCGAGAAGATGATCCTGCCGCTTGCGGAATCAACGATGCCGGTGGCGCTGATGCCGATGCCTTCAAATTCGACCTGGCCCTGCGCAGCCATCAACGCTTCGACGCGCTGGATCAGCTTTTCGAGAAAGGGCAGAGGCCGGCGGCCCGTCGGGATGACCTCTTGATGAATGACCTCGCCGTTGAAATCGCCGAGCGCCAGCGTCGTTCGCGTCACGCCGATGTCAATGCCGACGACGCAGACTTTTTCGGGCCGCAGGCCGAGCAAGCGAGCCTTGCGCCCGCCGTTGGACGGCGCGACGCCCTGCTCAAGGATCAGCCCTTTCTCCATTAGCCGGCGCGTGATGACGGTGACGGTGCTGATCTTCAGTCCCGTCGTGCGGGTGATCTGAATGCGCGAGATGGGCTGTTGTTCGCGGATAAGATTGAGCACGATGGCTTCATTGATGTCGCGCATGCGGTCCTTGCTCGCCGTATGCAGCTTATCGAAATCCAGCTTTCGCATTAAGCCCCCGCGCTTTAACTTACTTTAGACAATGAAGAAACTAAGTGCGGCGATTGTACTGCGGCGAAAAACGCGTGTCAACCAGATTTTTGAGCGTCTACACACCCCAAAGCATTGACGCCGATATGGCGCAGGCACAGCATGGCAGTAACGGCCCTGCCTTAAATCGTCGCACATCGCGATTGGAGCATCCCACCTTTTAATCTGCGCTACACGGAGTCCCTTCGCAGCATTTGCCGGCGCGACCGAGCAGGAAGCTAGAATAGTCAGCAGTCCCGTAGGGACGCGATGTTTATAGATATAGCTGAAGGATGTGACGAAGCCCCGTAGGGGCGCAATGTTGACATCCCGCTCCTGACGGAGCTTGTATCGTCATTAGCATCGTTGACTATAGAGCGTGTCTGAGAAGCCCTGAAGGGGCGCGATTCAATAGCCCAGCCCAACGGGCTGGGTACACCCAGCAACCATTCCGCAAGCCCTGAAAGGGCGCAATAACCGATCACCTAGTGCGCCCTTTGAGGCCTTGGCAGTTTGCCCCGTCTCTCTCCCAGGGCGATGCCCTGGGCTGTCGAATCGCGCCGCTGCGGGGCTTTCCTTGGCTTTTTAGACACGCTCTATAGTTATCACGCCGATTTATTATCAAGCTCCGTAGGAGCGCAATGTTTATAGTTACCGATGCAGTAGATGAAGCAAGCTCCGTCAGGAGCGCAATGTCTATCGCGCCCCTACGGGGCTTCGTCACATCCTTCAGCATTATCTATAAACATCGCGCTCCTGACGGAGCTTGAAGATTAAACCGCCTGCGTAACTATAAACATCGCGCTCCTGACGGAGCTTGGGGAACTATCAACTATCACCTATCACCTAGTCAGTGACCAGTTGCCACTGCCTCCTGCTTCCTGCCTCCTGCTTCCTAGCTGTGACTGTCGTCACGTCGAGCTATCACCAGATCGTCAAAGGCGGCGGGCACGGCAACTATCACACGATTGTCTTCGCGCCGAACTCGTGCCAGGAGATGTGCGACCTGACATTCCTCGCCTTCGAGATGGCCGACCGCTTTCGCAACCCGGCTATCGTTATGACCGATGGGGTCATCGGCCAGATGATGGAGCCGGTCGAGTTTCCAATGAAAGTGATCGCGCCGCCCGCTAAGCCGTGGGCCGTGCGCGGCGACCGTGAGTCGCGGCGAGGTCTCATCACTTCGATCTATCTCACACCCGAAGCCCTCGAATCACACGTCCGTCACCTCGAAGAGAAGTACGCGCAGGCCGGGGGCGGAGCCGAGATGTACGAGCGCTACATGACAGACGACGCCGAGATTGTCGTCATCGCTCACGGCATCGTCTCGCGCATAGTGAAGACAGCGGTCGATAAGGCGCGCGCTTTAGGGATCAAGGCCGGGCTGTTTCGGCCCATCACGTTGTGGCCCTTCCCCGTCCGCGAGATCGATGCGCTGTGCGGCTGGGTGAAGAGTTTTCTGACCATTGAACTGAGCAACGGCCAGATGGTCGAAGACGTGCGGCTCGCGGTCAACGGCCAGCGGCCCGTGCGTTTCTATTCGCGTATGGGCGGTATGGTTCCGACCACAGACGAGCTGCTCCAACAGGTTCTACAGGCAAACGAGGCGAGCGATTATGTACGTGAAAGCATATCAACGAGCGAAGAGTTTCTTTGGGGAGTTTGACCGCAAGGCGGACGACCACCTGACCACGCACTACTGTCCGGGCTGCGGCCACGGCAACCTGCACAAGTACATCGCCGAGGCGTTGGATGATTTCAAGGTGCAGGACCGCACGGTCTTCATCAACCCGGTCGGCTGCTCGGTGTTCGCGTATTACTACTTCGATGTCGGCAACATTCAAGTCGCGCATGGCCGCGCGCCCGCCGTCGCCACTGCCGTCAAGCGCGCCTTACCCGACAGCGTCGTCATTAGCTATCAAGGTGATGGTGATCTCGCCGCCATCGGCGGCAATGAAATCCTGCACGCGGCGAATCGCGGCGAAGGCATCACGGTCTTCTTCGTCAACAACGCGATCTATGGAATGACCGGCGGGCAGATGGCGCCGACGAGCTTGATGGGAATGAAGACGACGACCTCGCCGCGCGGGCGCGACCTGCAACACGAAGGCTTCCCGCTGCGCGTCAGCGAATTGCTTGCCAGCCTCGAAGGCCCGACCTACATTGAGCGCGTCGCGCTCTACGACAACAAGTCGCGGTCAAAGGCGCGCAAGGCCGTGCGCAAGGCGATACAGAATCAGATCGAAGGGCGCGGCTTTTCGCTGGTCGAAGTGCTGTCGCCGTGCCCGACGGGATGGGGCTTGCAACCGACGGAAGCGTGCGAGTGGGTGGAGAAGAACCTGATGAAGTATTACCCGCTCGGCGTCATCAAGGACGAGACGGCGAGCCGACAGGGGTGGACGCGCTACCGCGATCAGGTCGCCGTCGAGCAGATTCCGGCGCTCCTCGGTTTGAAAGACGCGGGCGAAGCGAGCATCTCAAACATCCACGCGCCTGACGTGCCGACCTGTTACCGCGATCCGCAAATCAAGATTGCGGGTTTCGGCGGCCAGGGCCTGTTGTTCCTCGGACGCTTGATTGCCGAAGCAGGTATGCGGCAGGGCTATCACGTCTCGTGGCTGCCGTCTTACGGGCCTGAGATGCGCGGCGGCACGGCCAACTGTCAGGTGAACATCTCAAGCGAGGCCATCGGCTCGCCGCTGGTTTCAGAGCCGAGCGTGCTGGTGGCGATGAACCGGCCCTCGCTCGACAAGTTTGAAGACGAGGTGACGAGCGGCGGCATGATCATCTATGACTCATCGCTGATTGATAAGCCGCCGGTGCGCGACGACCTTGAGATCATCGCGCTGCCGGCGACGAAGATCGCCGATGAGATTGGCAGCTCGAAGGCCGCCAATATGGTCGCGCTCGGCGCTTACATCGGCGCGACCGGCCTGCTCGATCAAGCCATAGTCATCAAGGTTATCGAAGCGATGACGAAGAAAGCCGCGCTCGTCGAGTTGAACATCAAAGCCATTAACGCCGGCATGCAGTTCGTCCGCGAAGCCAAAGCTGAAGAATGCCTGTGGGGCGTGTGAACGGCAGGAGGCAGGAAGCAGGAAGCAGGAGGCAATGGCCAGTGGCCAATGGTCAGTAATCAGCAGTCCCGTAGGGACGACCTGTTTATAGTTATTGCTGATGGAGATGACGAAGCTCCGTAGGAGCGCAATGTTGACATTGCGCTCCTGACGGAGCTTACATCATCTATCGCATCGTGAACTATAAACATCGCGCTCCTACGGAGCTTGATAATAAATCGGCGTGATAACTATAGAGCGTGTCTGAAAAGCCAAAGAAAGCCCCGCAGCGGCGCGATTCGACAGCCCACAACCGGGAAGGTCATTCTTGCAAACGCGAAAAGAAAGCCCTGAAGGGGCGCGATTCGACAGCCCAGGGCAGCGCCCTGGGTGAGCGGCGGGGCTAACCGCCAAGCCCTGAAAGGGCGCACTAGGTGATCGGTTATTGCGCCCTTTCAGGGCTTGCGGAATTGTCGCTGGGTGTACCCAGCCCGTTGGGCTGGGCTATTGAATCGCGCCCCTTCAGGGCTTCTCAGACACGCTCTATAAACATCGCGCTCCTAACGGAGCTTGTTTGATCTATTGCATTGTTGACTATAAACATCGCGCTCCTGACGGAGCTTAGAGCTACGCGACCGACTGCCTCCTACCTGCTACCTGCTACCTCCTGCTTCCCGCTTTCTGCTTCCTGCTTCCTGCTTCCTGCCTCCTTATTTCTATTCTCTGGCCTCTATTCTCGTTGACACTCGCCGCAGTGAATTGCAATAACTTCCCTTTGCACAACCATCAACCCGGAGCGTTCTTATGAAATCGATTGCTATCGTCGTTCTCATTCTGCTCGCTTGCCTGTGCTATTCATACAGGCTTTCCCATTCGGTCGAAGCCCAACAAGTGCCCGACTGGGAGAACCCGCGCATCTTCGGCATCAACAAAGAATTGCCGCACGCGACGCTGACGCCTTATCCCAACGAACGGGCCGCGCAGAACGCCAACTCGCAAGCCTCGCCCTTCGTGCAGTCGCTCAACGGTCAGTGGAACTTTCACTGGGTCAAGCAGCCATCAGAAAGGCCGGTTGATTTCTACAAGCCGGATTATGATGTCAGCGCGTGGAAGCAGATTCGCGTGCCGTCGAACTGGGAGATGGAAGGCTACGGCACGCCGATCTATACGAACATCACGTATCCCTTTCAACGCGACGCGCCGCGCGTGACCAGCGAGCCACCGAAAGAATATACCGCCTATCGAGAGCGCAACCCGGTCGGCTCGTATCGGCGCACATTCACCATTCCGGCGGGCTGGCAGGGACGGCAAATCTTCCTCATCTTCAACGGCGTCAACTCGGCCTTTTATGTGTGGGTCAACGGTCAGAAGGTCGGCTACAGCCAGGACTCGCGCCTGCCCGCCGAATTCAACATCACGCGTTACCTGAGCGCAGGCAATAACACGCTGGCCGTCGAAGTCTACCGCTGGTGCGATGGCAGCTATCTCGAAGACCAGGATTTCTGGCGGATGAGCGGCATCTTTCGCAATGTTGAATTGATCGCGCACGCGCCGGTTCACCTGCGCGATTTTCAGGCGCAGCCGGCGCTCGACCCGCAGTACCGCGACGCCACGCTCAAGGTGAACGTTAAAGTAAGAAATGTTACAGGTGAGAACAGCGCGGTATCAGTCGAAGCGAGATTGCTCGATGCAGGCCGTCGCGTCGTCGGCAGGCCGGTGACGAGCAATGCCAATGTGTCGGCGCAAGGCGAAGCGTCGCTCGATTTGGCGCAAGCCGTCAGCAATCCGAAAAAGTGGTCGGCGGAAGAACCGAACCTTTACCAACTGCTCGTCACGTTGAAAGACGCCGCTGGTAAAGTGATCGAAGTCACGCAATGCAGTATTGGCTTTCGAGCGGTTGAAATCAAAGACGGCCAGTTGCTCTACAACGGTCGCCCGCTCATCATCAAAGGTGTCAACCGGCACGAGTTCGATCCTGATCTCGGACAGGTCGTCACCCGCGAGCGAATGGTTCAGGACATCAAGCTGATGAAGCAGAACAACATCAACGCCGTGCGCACCTGCCACTACCCGAACGTGACGGAGTGGTACGCGCTCTGCGACCGTTACGGACTCTATGTTCTCGATGAAGCGAACGTCGAATCGCACGGCTATGGCGCGAACGAAGTGCAACGCATATCGAGCGGCGAAGATTACACCGAGGCCATCGTTGACCGTGTGCGCCGCACCATCGAGCGCGATAAGAATCATCCTTCGATCATCTGGTTCTCGCTCGGCAATGAGGCGGGCGTTGGCCGCAACTTCGAGGCGGCGCGCAACTGGGCGAAGACGAATCACCCGGAGTTTCTCATCAGCTACGAGCCGGGCGATAGCCGTCATAGCGATTTCCTTTGCCCGATGTACACGCCGCCGGGCGAGATGGTTTCTTACTGGCAGAAGTTCGGGCGCAGTCGCCCGATGTTTCTGGTCGAATACGCTCACGCGATGGGCAACAGCACGGGCAACTTCCAAGAGTACTGGGACGTGATCGAATCGAACCGGCAGATGGCCGGCGGCTTCATCTGGGACTGGGTGGATCAAGGCATTCGCAAGAAGGACGCGAACGGAAAACAGTTCTGGGCTTACGGCGGCGACTTCGGCGACTTTCCGAATGATGACAACTTCTGCACGAATGGGCTGGTGCTGCCTGACCGCACCCCGCATCCGGGCCTTGCCGAAGTCAAGAAGGTTTACCAATACATCAAGGTCGAGCCGATTGATCTGGCATCGGGCCGCGTCCGCGTGCGCAACAAGTATCTGTTCCGCGACCTGTCGGGCATTCGCGGCGCGTGGGAGTTGGAAGAGAATGGGGTTGTGATCGAGCGTGGCAGCTTGCCGGCATTGAAGATTGCCGCAGGCGAGGCGCAGGAGATTCAGCTCGCCCTCAAACGGCCCGCGCCTAAGACGGGCGCGGAGTATTTCTTGAACGTCACCTTCACGTTGGCGGCTGATACTGATTGGGCCGCGAAGGGTCACGTCGTCGCGTGGGATCAGTTGGAGATGCCTTATTCCGCGCCCACTCTGCCGGCGCACGATCTGGCGGCGATGCCGCCGGTGATGATCAGCGACAGCGGCGATGCGTTCACGATCTCCAGCACGCAATTCAAGGCGCGCGTCGGCAAGAAGAATGGCGCGCTCGAATCTTACGAGGTCAGAGGCAAGCAACTGATCGCCGCGCCGCTCGCGCCGAACTTCTGGCGTCCGCCTACGGACAATGATCGCGGCAACAACATGCCGAAGCGGCAAGGCATCTGGCGCAACGCCGCCGCCAATCGCGTAGTCAGCGGAGTGGAAGCCGAACAGGTCAGCCCGCAGGTCGTGAAAGTAATTGCCACTGCCACGCTTCCCGTGGGCGGCTCGAAGGTGCTCAACGTCTACACGTTTTATGGCAGCGGCGTGATCGAAGTGGAACAGCAGACCACGCCGGCGAGGGGCCTGCCCGACCTGCCGCGCTTCGGTATGCAGATGCGCGTGCCGGGCGAGTTCCGCACCGTCACGTGGTACGGGCGCGGGCCACAGGAGAATTACTGGGACCGCAACAGCGCCGCTGCGGTCGGACGTTATTCAGATCAAGTCGAGAATCTCTTCTTCCCATACATCGAGCCGCAAGAGAGCGGCAATCGAACTGATGTAAGGTGGATTACGCTGACGAACCGCGCCGGCTTTGGCTTGAGAGCGACCGGCATGCCTCTGTTGTCGGTCAGCGCGTGGCCGTTTCATATGGAAGAGCTTGAGCGGCACAAGCATCCGAACGAGATTGTGATGGCTGAAGACATCACCGTGAATTTGGATTATCGGCAGATGGGCGTTGGCGGCGATAACAGTTGGGGCGCACAGCAGCACCCCGAATACAGGCTGCCGGCCAAAGCTTATCGCTATAGCTTTCGCATCGAGCCGGTTGTCCCTTAATTGCCCTTAATTGAATGCTGCGGCAAACGCGGCAGATTTGTTAGACTATTCTCTTATGAGTAATGGTCTGACTCAACAGGTTCGCCCGCAGAAGCCGGAAGTGATGAGTCCCGCCGGCTACTGGCCGCAATTGCAAGCGGCCATCGAAGCGGGTGCGGATGCGGTCTATTTTGGATTAAAGCACTTCTCTGCTCGCGCCAAGGTCGGCTTTAATCTGACCGAACTCGCTGACGTGATGCGCGCGTTGCACGGGCGCGGCGTTAAAGGCTACGTCACCTTCAACACGCTGGTCTTCGATCACGAATTGAGCGAAGCGGCGCGCACGCTGGCCGCGATTGCCGAAGCGGACGCCGACGCCATCATCGTGCAGGATGTCGGCGTCGCGCAGCTTGCGCAACGCATCGCGCCGGAGATGGAAGTCCACGGCAGCACGCAAATGAGCATCACCAGCGCTGAAGGCGTGCAGTTGGCCGAACGTTTAGGCATCAGCCGCGTCGTGCTGGCGCGCGAGTTGTCGCTCGAAGAGATACGC
>JBJMGV010000032.1:0-5977 GCA_045807725.1 Blastocatellia bacterium
CCTTCCCCGCCGACTTCACCGTCAAAGCCGTGCAGGGGCCGCAGCCTAATCTCGGCACCCCCTCGCTCGCCCTGCAACGTTACTGGACGCTGACCGCCAGCGGCGTCACGGCTGACCTCACGTTCAATTACCTCGACCCCACAGACATTCCCGTCACCGCCAACGAGAACAACTTCGTCATCTTCAAGTATGACGGCACCTTCACGCAGCCGGGCGGCTCAGTCAATGCGGCGGCCAACACCGCTTCGATTCTCGGCGTCACCTCGTTTTCGGATTGGACGCTGGGCGAAGCCGGCGCGCCTACCGACGTGGCGCTGAATGCGTTCACGGCGGAAGGCTTGGCGGCGCCGCCCAACGCGCCGACGGGCGGCGTGGTGCTGCGCTGGCAGACCGGAGTGGAAGCGGCCAACCTCGGCTTCAACCTCTACCGCGACGAAGCCGGCCAGCGCCTGCGAGTCAATGCCAACCTGATCGCCGGGTCGGCTTTCTTCGTCGGCGCGCGGACGGTGCTGGGGGCGGGGCGCTCCTATGTCTGGCGCGATCTCAGCGGCGCAAGTGCGGCGGCGCAGTACTGGCTCGAAGCGGTAGACCTCAACGGGCGCAGCTCGTGGCACGGGCCGGTCGTCGCCGTCGGCAAAGCCACGGCAGAGATGTATGAGCCGAACGCGCGGCAGCTCAACGAGATCAATGAGGAGGCCAACGCCAGGGCCACGACCCACACGGTTGCAGGGGTGGCGGCGGCCAAACGGATCACGGCAGCCGCGCTTGTGCAGCAGCAGGGATTGACCAAAGACGGCGCGATTAAGATCACCATCAATCGGGAAGGCTGGTATCAACTCAAGGCCGCCGAGTTGATGAGCGCCGGCCTGGATGCGCGCAGCGATTGGCGCTTGCTGCAACTGGTGGTTGATGGCAGCGAGCAGCCGCTCAACGTGGTGACGAACAAGGACGGCTCGCTGGCGGCTATCGAGTTCTATGGCACGACGGTCGATAGTCCCTACAGCAGCGAGCGGGCTTACTGGCTTGTGGTCGGCGCGACGGCGGGCAAGCGGATAGCGAAAGTGGCGAGCGCGGCAGGGGTGACGAGCGGCGGCAGCTTTATTGCTACGGTCGAGCGGCGCGACCGCACGCTCTACTTCGCGGCGTTGCGCAACGGCGAGCGCGAGAACTTCTTCGGAGCGGTGATCGTCGGCGACGGGATTGAGCAGGCGGTGAGGGTGACGCAGGTGGCAGCTAAGAGCGCCAACGCGGCGCAGCTCGAAGTCGGCTTGCAAGGGGTGACGACACAGGCGCACGCGGTGCGGGTGGAGTTGAACGGCACGGTGGTGGGCACGCTGACGTTTGCCAATCAGGCGGCAGGGGTGGGGCGCTTCAGCGTGGCGGCGTCGCGGCTGCGCGAAGGCGAGAACACGGTGCGGCTGGTGCCGCAGGGCGGGGTCGCAGACATCAGTCTGGTCGATTATCTGCGGGTGAGTTATCCACGATACTATGTGGCTGAAGGCGAGGGGCTGCGGTTTACAGCCACAGCCAAGCAGGCGGTGACGATAGAAGGGTTCAGCCAGGCGGGGATTCGGCTGCTGGACATCAGCGATGCGGGAGCGGTGCAGGAAGTTGTTGGCACGGTACAGGCGCAGGGCAGCGGCTATGCGGTGTCGGTGCTGGTGCCGGGCAGTGGCCAGCGCACGCTGCTGGCCGTAGCGAATGATCTGGCGACTCCGGCAGGGGTGGCGTGGAACGCCGGGTCAACGTTGAGGCAGGCGAGCAACGGCGCTGATCTGGTGGTGATCACGCGCAAGGAGTTCATCGGCGCGCTTGAGCCGCTGGTGGCCTTGCGCAAGCAGCAAGGGCTAGAGGTAGCGGTGGTGGATGTCGAAGCGATCTACAACGAGTGGAGCTTTGGGCAGAAGACGCCGCAAGCGATCAGGTCATTTTTGCAGTACGCGGCGACGAGTTGGGCGAAGAAGCCGGGGTATGTGCTGCTGGTGGGGGACGCCAGCTACGATGCGAAGAACTACCTGGGCTTGGGGAGCAATGATCTGGTGCCGACGAAGCTGTTCGACACGCAGTACCTGGAGACGGCGAGTGACGATTGGTTCGTGGACTTCAATGAAGACGGGGTGCCGGAGTTGGCGATAGGGCGATTGCCGGCGCGGACGGCGAGCGAGGCGCAGACGATGGCAGAGAAGATCGCCGGCTATGACAAACAGCCACCCACCAACAGCCTGATGCTGGTCAGCGACAGCAACGACACGTACAACTTCACGAGCGCGAGCGAGCAACTGCGGGGGTTGATTCCCGCCGGGGTGCGGGTGCAGTCGTTGCATCGGGGGGAGCAGGATGATGAGGCAACGCGGGCGGCGTTGATCAACGGGATCAACAGCGGCGCGGGGATGGTGAATTACGTGGGGCACGGGTCGGTGGATATGTGGCGCGGGAGCGTGCTGGGCAGCAGTGATGTCAGCCGGCTGACGAACCGTGGGCAGTTGACGATGTTCGTGATGATGACGTGCCTGAACGGATACTATCAGGATGCGGCAATCGAGAGCCTGGGTGAGCGGCTGCTGAAGTGGGAAGGAGGCGGGGCAGTGGCGGTGTGGGCATCGTCGGGGATGACACTGCCGGAGGCGCAGGCGGTGATGAATCAGGAGGCGTATCGGCAGCTATTCAACGGGCAACATCTGACGATAGGGGAAGTGATGAAGCGGGCGAAGGTGGCGGTGACGAGCGGAGACGTGAGGCGGACGTGGATACTGCTGGGCGATCCGACGACACGGCTGCGTTAGCCGCGCTGATCCGAGCCATTCGGTTGTAGAAGAATCTAGTTAACGAAAACTACAAAGACACTGAGGCACGGAGACAAAAGGTTCTCCGTGCCTCAGTGTCTTTGTGGCTCCGTGTTTATTATCCATTCTTAACCGAAGCTTTGTAGCTTGACTGAGGGATTTAGCGACGGGTACGATTACCGGCAGTCGTCAACAGGACGCTCCGTTCATTCCAAGGCAGCGATAGAGGTAACACCGCGGGCCATTCCTCCCATTCATTCTATTGAACGTACAGAGGCTCGCTCACAGGAGACGAGATGCAGAGAGATGTCTTCAGCCCAAGGCGAAGGGCGACGATGATTCGGTTAAGCGCGACGCTGGCGCTGGCGCTGGCGCTGATCGGCCTCGCCTATTATCGCAGCGCGGCGGCGCACGTTGCCGCGCCGGGTGACTTGCCTATCCTTGTCGAGATACTGCCCGGCCAGTCGGCAAAGGTGATTGACATCGCGGCTCGCCCGCTCATCCCTGTGGTCATCTACGGAAGCCCCGAGGTGGACGCCGCCAGCTTGCGGCCTGCCAGCGTCGCGGTCGCCGCCGCGCCCGTGACCAAGCAGCCCGACGGCCAGTTGCGCGCTGAACTCAGAGACTTCAATCACGATGGCCGCGACGATCTGGTGATTACGATTGCCGCCGTCTCTTTAAAGGTCACCAACGGCGATCAACTCATCCCCGTCACTGCCTTGACCCGCGATGGCCTTCGTGTAACCGGGACTACAAACGCGCGCATCGTGAACACGGGCCAGCCCGACGCCGTTGTGCCTGATCCGAAAGCTCCGACCGCCGCTAACGCGACGCCGGTTTCGATCAACGATAGCGACAACCCGCCGACTATGGCTTCGCCTTATCCCTCGCCCATCGAAGTCTCTGGCCTGAACGGCGTCATCACGAAGGTGACGGTAGACCTCAAGAACCTGACCCACACCTTCAGCGATGATATGGACATTCTGCTGGTCGGGCCGAGCGGCGCGACCGCCATCATCTGGTCGGACGCCGGCGGCAGTTGGCCCATCTTCAATCTCAACCTGACGCTTGATGACGACGCGGCGACGATGTTGCCGGACAATGCGCAGATCACAACAGGCACTTACAAGCCGGCGGATTACCAGCCGGGGAGCGACACCTGGCCGATGGTTACGCCGCCGAGCGGTAACACTTTGCTGTCGGTCTTCAACGGCACAAACCCGAACGGGACGTGGAAGCTCTACATCGTTGACGACGAAGCCGGTGATTCGGGTACGCTGGCGCAGGGGTGGGCACTGACCATTACCACCGACGCGCCGACGCTGGCGCGTATGTCTTCGCAGGCGGCCACCGTCAACGAGCGAGGCCGCGTGTCGGTCGAATGGAGCGCCAGTCTCGAAGTCGATAACCTCGGCTTCAACGTCTACCGCGAAGCCGGCGGCGGGCGCGTGCGCGTCAACCGCGAGATGATTGCCGGCTCGGCTTTGCTGGCGGGGCAGGGCGTCGAACTGGCGACGGGCCGCGCTTATCGCTGCTTCGATCAACTGCCGGCGGGCAAGACGGCGGCGCGTTACTGGATCGAAGCGGTCGGCCTCGACGGGCACAGCGACTGGCACGGCCCCATTACGACGATTGCCGCGCGCCGGTCGAGCGATGAAACCGCGTCGCCGTCGCTTAATGCAATTAGTAGTGAACGTCACAAAAAAGACGCTGAAGACTCCAGCGTTCAAGTGAACGTCAGCGCGCCACAGATTGAGCCGGGCACGGCGACGGCGCTCAAACTTTACATCAAGCAAACGGGCTTCTATCGCGTCACGCAAGCGGAAGTCGTAGCCGCCGGGTTGAGCGCGAACCTTGATCCTCGCCTGCTGCGACTCGACGCGGACGGACGCGAGCAGCCTATCGCCGTGACGGGCGAAGACGATGGCCGGTTCGACGCGAGCGACGCCATCGAATTCTACGCGGTCGCGCCCGACAGCCCGTACACCACGACGCGCGTGTACTGGCTGACGGTCGGCAACCAGCCGGGACGGCGCATCAAGACCGTGAAGGGCAAAGGCGTGCAGCCGGGCGCAACGAATTTTCTGGCGACCGCTGAATTGCGTGAGCGCAGCATCTACTTCGCGGGCCTGCGTAACGGCGACAAAGAGAACTTCTTCGGCGCGGTGGTTGCGCGCGACGGGGCGATGCGCCGCTTGCGTTTGTCGAACGTCGTTGCGGCCTCTTCCACTCAACTCGAAGTCACGATGCAAGGCGTCACCTCAACGCCGCATCGCGTTCGCGTGGCGGTCAATGGCGAAGCGGCTGGAACGCTTGCTTTCAATGGCCAGTCATCCGCCGCATTGCGGGTCAGTCTCGCGCCGACGACGTTGCGCGAAGGCGATAATGTTGTGCAACTCGTGGCCGAGGGCGGCGACACGGACGTGAGCCTGGTCGATACGATCCGCCTGAGCTATTGGCGAAGTTATCGCGCCGAAAGTGACGCGCTCGATTGCACCGTCGATGCATCGCGCGCGGTGACGATCAACGGGTTCAGCGATGCGATGATTCGCGTGCTGGATGTGACCGAGGCTGACAGCGGCAACGTGCGGGAACTCGCCGCCGCCGCGCGACGCGGCAAGCGCGGTTATAGCATCACCGTCAGCGCGCCGGGCGAAGGCACGCGGCACTTGCTCGCGTTCACCGCCGCGCAGATGCAACGTCCCGCCGCGATGGTCGCTGACGCGCCGTCGAGCTTGAGACAAGCGGCGAACGCCGCCGACCTGTTGATCCTCACTCGCGGCGACCTGCTCAACTCGTTTGCGCCGCTGGCCGAGTTGCGCAAGCAGCAGGGCCTCGCGGTCGCTCTCGTCGATGTCGAAGATGTCTATGACGAATTCGGCTACGGCAACAAGACGCCGCAAGCCATCAAAGCCTTCTTGCAATATGCGGCGACGAGCTGGCAACACGCGCCGCGCTTTGTGCTGATCGGCGGAGATGCCAGCTACGACGGGAAGAACTATCTCGGCTATGGCGACGCGGATGTGGTGCCGAGCAAAGAGGTGGAGACGGAGTGGATGGAAGCGGCCAGCGATGACTGGTACGCCGACTTTGATGGTGACGGGATAGCGGAGCTAGCGGTGGGCAGGCTGCCGGTGCGGACGGCGAGTGAAGCCGCAGCGGTGGTGGCGAAGATCATCGCCTATGACAGCGCG
>JBJMGV010000033.1:0-12352 GCA_045807725.1 Blastocatellia bacterium
GGAGATTATTGGGCAATACCGTGCGATTGAATCGCGCCCCTTCAGGGCTTTTCAGTACACGCTCTATAGTAACGCGAGCGGTTTAATCTCCAAGCTCCGTCAGGAGCGCGATGTTTATAGATATAGCTGAAGGATGTGACGAAGCCCCGTAGGGGCGCGATGTTTATAGTTATGGCTGATAGAAAGGTCGTAGCCCCGTAGGGGCGCGATGTCCACATCACGCTCCTGACGGAGCTTGCATCATCTATTGCATCGTTATCTATAAACATCGCGCTCCTAACGGAGCTTCGTCACATCCTTCAGCTATATCTATAAACATTGCGCTCCTAACGGAGCTTGTTTGATCTATGGCATCGTGAACTATAAACATCGCGCTCCTAACGGAGCTTAGACCTAAGCGCCCGACTGCCTTCTACCTTCTGCTTCCTGCCTTCTGCTTCCTGCCTCCTGCTTCCTATCTACTAGCTACTGGCCACTATTCACTGCTACCCTTCCTGCGATGAACGATACGAATTCGACGGTCCAGTTGTGCTGTATCGAAGCCGATTGCCGAACGAGCTACGCGGCGAGCGAGCGGTTGTATACCTGTAAGCGATGCGGCGGTCTGCTCGATGTGGCTTACGACTTCCGCCTGCCTCTAAGCGTGGACGAGATGAAGGCGCGTTTCCGCGAGCGCCGCACGCTGGATGCGAGCATTGAGCGCAGCGGCGTCTGGCGATTCCGCGAACTGCTGCCGTTCGCTGACCCGTCGCACATCGTCACGCTCAACGAAGGCAACACGCCGCTTTACGATGCGCCGCGTTCGGCTCAGTATTCAGGATTACAGAGGTTGCGCTTCAAGCATCAAGGCTTGAACCCGACCGGGTCATTCAAAGATAACGGGATGACGACGGGTGTGACGCAGGCCGTGCGGCTCGGCGCGACCGCTGTGGCATGCGCTTCGACCGGCAATACGTCGGCATCGATGGCGGCTTACGCGGCGCGCGCGGGGATGCGAGCGTTAGTTTTCATCCCCGCCGGACAGGTCGCTTACGGCAAGCTCTCGCAGGCGCTCGAATACGGCGCGACCGTCGTTGAGATCGAAGGTAATTTTGATGATGCGATGCGCCTCGTCCGCGAGATCGCCGAAGAGACGGACATCTACCTGCTCAACTCGATCAACCCGTTCCGGCTCGAAGGACAGAAAGCGATTGCCATCGAACTGATCGAGCAATGCGCGTGGCAGCCGCCGGATTGGATCGTTTTGCCCGGCGGCAACCTCGGCAACTCGTCGGCCTTCGGCAAGGCGATTGACGAGCTGGTCACGCTCGGCTTCATCAACCGCGCGCCGCGCCTCGCCGTCATTCAAGCCGAAGGCGCGTCGCCTTTTTATGAGCTGTTCGCCTCCGTAGACCGATTGTCTTTTCAAGCGCAGCCGCAGCCGGCGACCCTGGCTACGGCCATACGCATCGGCAATCCGGTGTCGTGGAAAAAGGCGTTGCGCGCCGTCCGGCAAACCGAAGGCGTCGTCGAGCGCGTCAGCGAACAGGAGATCGCCGATGCCAAAGCGATGATCGGGCGCGACGGCATCGGCTGTGAGCCGGCGTCAGCGGCGACGCTCGCGGGCATTAAGAAGCTGGTCACGGCAGGCGTAATCAAGGCTACAGACGCGGTGGCAGCGGTGCTGACCGGCAATCTCTTGAAAGACCCCACCTACACGGTCGCTTATCACACCGACAAGCTGAGCATTGATGGCGCGAGCGGGCCGCAAACGATCAGCAGCAGCTTCGCCAACCGTCCCGTGCGCGTGGCGGCGGACAAACAACAGATCAAGCGACTGCTGAATGCTTGAATGGCGTGCGGGATTGCTCAAAGGGCGAAGGCGTCGATCATCGCGCGCACATCGTCGCCGAGCGGGTACAACACAGGGCAGGTGCAGCCGGCTTCGATGTACTCGGCGACTTTGGCGCGGCACTCGTCGGGCGTGCCCGACGCGGTGATGAGCTGCACCACATCATCGGGAACCAGCTTCATCGCTTCGCGTATCTGGTGTTCTTCGGCGGGCCACGTCAGTACGCGATTGATCTCGTCCAATAAGTCCTGACTGACGCCGCTCGCTTTCATAATGTGCGGTTGCTGGCCGAGGTACTGCGTCACCAGCTTGCGGGCGTTGTCGAGCGCGCGGCGGCGATCCTCGTCAAGCGAACAGACGATCAACTGCGGACGGTCAATCGTATCGAGCGACCGATTCGCGCGCCCCGCGCCGGCTTCGAGGTGCTGCATCGCTTCGTGGTTGTAGGCCGGCGACACCAGATAATTGAGCAGCACGCCATCGGCAATCTCGCCCGACAGCTCCATCATCTTCATGCCGGTCGCGCCAATGTAGATCGGCACGTCTTTCGGCGAGCGGTCGCCGTGCACGATGTCTATCTCGATCTCCTCGACGTTGACGAACTCGCCTTTGAAAGTGACGTTCTCCATCCGCAGCAGACGCCGCACGACTTCGACGGTTTCGCGCATTGCCTGAAGCGGCTTGCGTCGCGCAACGCCGACTTTCGTCGCCAGCGGCTCCCACCAGACGCCAAGCCCACAAAGAATACGGCCCGGCGCGAGATCATCAAGCGTCGAGAAGGTCTGCGCGATCAACGCGGCGTTGCGCGTCCAGTTGTTGATAACGCCTGAGCCGACCTTGATGCGTTCGGTGGTCGCGGCAAACGCGGCCATCGGCACAATGGCATCACGCACAAGGCGCGATTCGGCTTGCCATACCGCTTCAAAGCCGCGCGCTTCGGCATAGCGAACATACTCGATGGCCTCGTTCAGTGGGTGCTTGTCTTGCAGGTAGAGCGCAACGCGATGGTTCATCTCTTCTCCTTTTCTGACCGACGACAATAGCTTACCGGGTTGCGGTTGAGCAAGCATGGCAAGCGGCAGGATTGGCCCGCGCTTCGTGCAGCCACGCGACGGCTCTGATAGACTGAAGCGCGCGAGATTTCGCCGCGCGGGTGAATGTGATGAAGACTCCTGAACTGGTTTTAAAACGCGGGCTGATTATTGATGGCACGGGCCGGTTGCCCATCTTCGGCGACGTTGCGGTTTACGACGACACGATCATTGCGATTGACGCCGAAGGCTCGATTGAAGGCGTCGAAGAACTCGACTGCAAGGGCCTCGTGGTCGCGCCCGGCTTCATCGACACGCACAGCCACTCGGATATTCGCGTGCTCGTCGAGCCGCCGTTGCCGATGAAAGTGCGACAGGGCATCACGCTCGAAATCTTCGGCCAGGACGGGCTATCGGTCGCGCCCGTCCGCCGCGAAGACCGCGAGCAGGTCGCCCAACAACTGGCCGGCCTCGATGGCCGTTTGGATCACGAATGGGAGTGGCAGACGGTCGGCGAATACCTCGAAGCCATCGAACGTGCGCGGCCTTCGCTCGATTGCGCGTACCTGATTCCGCACGGTCAGGTGCGGCTCACCGCGATGGGGATGGAAGACCGGCGCGCGACGGCCAGTGAGATCGCCGCAATGCAACGGCTCATCGGCGAAGGGATGCGTGACGGCGCGGTCGGCTTTTCGACAGGATTGATCTACCCGCCCTGTTGTTATGCGGACACGGCGGAGCTGATCGAGCTGGCGCGCGCGGTCGCCGAGTTCGACGGCGTCTTTGTCGCTCATATGCGTAGCGAGAGCGATTACATCGAAGACTCTGTGGCCGAGATGATCGAGATCGGCAAAGCGTCGGGCGCGCGCGTTCACATCTCGCATTTCAAGATTGCCGGGCGCGAAAACTTTTCGCGCATTGACGCTGTGCTCGAAATGATTCACGCGGCGCAGACCAGCGGCCTGCGGCTGACCGCCGACCAGTATCCTTACATCGCCGGCTCGACGATGCTCGGCGCGATTCTGCCGCCGTGGGCGCACGCCGGCGGCGTCACAGCGACGCTCTCACGATTGACGAGCGTAGATGAACGCTCTCAGATGCGGCGCGAAATGCTGGACCGCAGCCCTTCGCACTGGGACAACTTCTGGAAGTGGTCAGGCGCGGAAGGCATCCATATCTCTGACATCCCTTCAGGCAATCATTCGGAGTACGTCGGCAAGAGCCTCGCTGATGCCGCCGCGCTGGCGCACGACGCCGAGCGAGTCGGCGAAGAGATCGCGGTTGAGTTCGCATTCGACCTGCTGGCGACAGAGCGAATGGGCGTCGGGATGATTAGCTTCAGCCAGTCGGAAGAGGTCGTGCGCCGGATCATCACGGAGCCTTACGTCAACGTCTGCACCGATGGCCTGCTTGGCGGCAAGCCGCACCCGCGCGCTTATGGAACGTATCCGCGCATACTCGGTCGCTACGTGCGCGAGCAGAACGATCTTTCGCTCACGGAGGCGGTACGCAAGATGAGCGGGCTCGCGGCGCAGACGTTTCAATTAAAAGGTCACGGCGTCATCGCCGAAGGGATGCGAGCGAATCTGGTCGTCTTCGACCCTGAGCGCGTGATTGACCGCGCCACCTTCAGTGATTCGCGGCAATACCCCGAAGGCATCCACCACATCATCGTCGGCGGTCGTCCGGTGATTCGTTACGGCGAGTCTTACATCGAAGGCAGCGGCGTCGCGGTCAGAAGATAAACGACTGGGTATCCACAAAGGACACGAAGAGCACGAATCATCAGAAGAATCTTTCGTGGTTATTCGTGTCCTTCGTGGATTTCTGTCTTCTTTTAACGAATCAAGCCGGTGAACCTGTCTACCAGCGGCATCACGGTGTCGCGGTCAGCGGCGGGCAGCATGAAGATGACGCGCTCGACGCCGGCGGCTTCGAGTTGATCGAGCCCTTCGCGTTCGGGCTTCGCGCCGAAGATGGTGATCGAGATTGTTTGCGGGTCACGTCCGGCGGCTTCGGCGCGGCGGCGCAGCTCACCGATCTTTTCCGGCAAGCTTTCCATACGATAGCCGATAGGCAGCCAGCCATCGCAGAACTCAATCACGCGATCAAAGGTCTTTGGTCCATCGCCGCCCATCAGGATAGGCGGGTGCGGCTTCTGCACAGGCTTCGGGTGTGACCAGATGGGATCGAAGTTGACGAAGCGCCCGTGATACTCGGCATCTTCTTTCGTCCAGATTTCTTTCATCGCCAGCACGCGCTCGCGCAGCAGCGCGAAGCGGGTCTTGAATTCGGTGCCGTGATTCTCCATCTCTTCGGCGTTCCAGCCGCCGCCGATGCCGAACAGAAAACGCCCGTTCGATAGCATATCGAGACTGGCGACTTCTTTGGCCGTGGTGATGGGGTCGCGCTCGATGATGAGACAGATGCCGGTGGCGACTTTTAATTTTGTGGTGACGCTCGCCGCGGCGGTCAGCGCGACAAACGGGTCGTAGGTGTGCCAGTAATCTTTCGGCAAGTCCGAGCCGCCGGGATAAGGCGAGCGGCGGCTCGCAGGGATATGCGTATGTTCGGGAACCCAGAACGATTCAAAGTTGCGCGCTTCAAGCTCGCGCGCAAGGTCATCGGGGCGTATCGCGTAATCGGTAGCAAACATGCCAGCGGCGTAAAACATCTCGGCCTCCTCAGTGGTGATGTATAAGCGCGAACATCATACCGGCAGGGCCGTGCTGACAGCAAAGGCAAGGAGTGAACAGTAAAATTAAGCGATGGGCAATTCTTTAAGACGGCTTGCGCTCAAGCTTATCAACGCGCTCTTCAAGGTCACGCTGATCAGCTTGCAGGCAGGTGATATTGCCTGACAGCGTGTCCATCTGGCGGTCAATGGCGCGAAAACCTTTCTGCATCTCGACGCGCAATTCGGTGATCTGTTCAGTGATCTGGCGAGAGAGCCTCTCTTCGACCTGAGCAATGCGCTCCAATATCGCCGTGACACCGGGGGCCGTGTCATATTTTTTCGGATCGTCGGGTTGATGTTTCGTTGGGTCGTCGCTCATATCGCATCATTCCCAGATCGAATAGCGTTGATGGGATTATGATGCGCGCAAACAGGGGCGTCAATTAGATTGCGCCCCCATAGCTTATCACGCCACCGTCTCGGCGACGGCGGCGGTTTTGGGTTCGGCGGCGCGCGAGAAGACGGCGCTTTGATAGAGCGCGGCTATAAGCCAGCAACACGAGAACGCCCACAGCAGGTACTGCTCGACGAAGCTCGCGGTCGGCTTCGACCAACCGGCCAGCAGCGCCAGCGCCAAAAACGAGCCGTCGCGCACGACGCCCGCAATCACGACCATATTCCAGACCCGCGCCACCGCGCCGCCGCCCATCTGCGCGGCGTAGCGACGCACGACGATGCAGACCGAAACAATCGCCGCGCCCACTGTCACCGCCACCAGCCGGAACGTTCGCACATAACCGTCCGCCGTGCCGAGCGTCGTCTGCAACAGGTTATCGCGGAAGATGTAGGTCACGACCGGCAGCGTCCACACCGCCATCATATAAAGATAATCGACCGGCAAGACTTTGAACGGCAGTCCTGTGCTCTTGTACGAACGAATCGTCGTCAACAACGCGGTGATGAACAGCACGTCGCTGAGCGTGTAGAGGTATCGCAAGACGGCGACGTAAACGAAGAGGCCGGTGGACGAGCCGACGTTATACTCCGGCACAACGCCATAGGTCAGCGTCAGCAAGCGACCTTCGCCGAGCAGGCGGACGATCATAAAAGTGACGATCAATGTCCACGTCAAGTGGCCAGCGTCACCCGCCGCGAAGCTGCGGCGCACGCGGACGAACTGAGCCAGCGCGAACAGCTCGACCAGCACGGTCGCGGCAAATAACGTCACCGTCACTGCGCCGCCGGCCTGCGCGCCCTTCAGATTGAACGTGGCGGCGAAGACCACCGGCAGAATGACAAGAGAAAAAACGAAAGGCTTGATGAGTGATTTCGCGCTCATACGATTAAGCTCCTTTGCCCAGTCTGGCGATTTCTTCAGAGGCGCGCAGCGCGCCCGCCGTTCCCAACCACACGGCCATCATCGGGCGCATCGCATTGGCCAGTTCCGGCACGCGGCTCGGCGTGATGTCTTCCAGGGGGATACGCATCTGTATGCAGTAATGCTTCAGCAAGTTCTTGGCAGTCGCCTCGCCGAGCACCGGCGCGAGGTAGCCAAGGATTCGTTCGTGCATCATGGTTTCAGGCTCCTATCAGTCGCGCTGACGCCAGCCGCGCGCGGCGGCGCGCTTCACATGGCGGCGACGTTAAGCTGAACCTTGAGGTCGGGGATAATCAACGTGCCTGAGCGAGAAGCAAAAGCAGTCGGGCGCTGGGAGCAGTTCGTGTGCTGCGATTTGCATTATAAGTATTGGCCGATCACCGTCAATAGTTTTCGCCTGATCGATTGAGGCGAAGGGGCTGCTTGCTTTTTAACAATCGGAGCGTGGACAATATGGCTTCCCTGGCTATTAGTGATGAAAGGACAAAGCGGTGTTCGACTGCCGCGTAGCGGCAAGCTGACTTTAGCCAGGCATTCCAACGCCTAGGAAACCGTTGCTTGAATGGTCTTGCTTCGCCGCGTAGTGGCGTTTGAGTTTAGCCATGCGTTTCAATGCCTGGGAAACTGCCGCGTAGCGGCGTTTGAGTTTAGCCATGCGTTGAGCGCATGGCTGACCGCCGGCGGCGGCCCGACGACCGGCGACGGTGTTTGAGTTTAGCCATGCGTTGAGCGCATGGGGAACCGTTGCTTGAACTGTCTTGCTTCGCCGCGTAGCGGCGCTTGAGTTTAGCCAGGCGTTTCAACGCCTGGGAAACCGTTGCCAGCTTTCGCCGCGTCGCGTCAGCGACGGTTGAATCAGGCGTCGCTGACGCGACGCGGGAATGGGATGGCTTGATTCCGGGCGTTGAAACGCCCGGCTAAACTCAAGCGCCGCTACGCGGCGAAGCACCGCAACTCAAACGCCGCGTAGCGGCGAAGCAAGACAATTCAAGCGCCGCTACGCGGCGAAGCAAAACAATTCAAACGCGGCTACGCGGCGAAGCCAAACAGTTCAAGTGCCGCGTAGCGACGAAGCGCCGCAACTCAAGCGCCGCGTAGCGGCGAAGCAACAAGTCAACACGATCCGTTCATCGCCAGGCGTTGCGTGTATGAAGAAGTGGCCCGCCATCTTACTTTGTGCCCTCATAGTGGCTCGCGGCGTCGGCGCGGCGGCGCAGCAATCGCCGCCGGCGGCGGGACGCTCTTATTCCGCCGGCGACGTGAAGCCGCCGAAGGTGGCCGCGCCGACCGCCGCATCGCCGGTCACGTTTGACGACATCACCAAAACATCGAGCATCACGTTTAAACAACTAAGCTCGCCGACTTCGATGAAGTACCTGCCTGAATCAATGGGCGCGGGCGTCGCGCTGTTTGATTATGATAATGATGGCCGTCTCGACATCTTCTTCACCAACGGCGCGCGCCTCGAAGACCCGATGCCGAAAAGCACAACACCCGATAAGCGCGACGCACGGTACTGGAACCGCCTCTATCATCAAAAGGCCGACGGCACGTTTGAAGACGTGAGCGAGCGCGCCGGCGTACGTGGCGAAGGCTACAGTATGGGCGTCGCCGCCGCCGATTATGATAATGATGGTTGGGTTGATCTCTACGTCACGGGCTACGGCGCGAACACGCTCTACCGCAATAACCACGACGGCAGCTTCACCGAGGTGACGAAGAAGACCGGCACTGCCGGATCGGGGTGGAGCACGAGCGCGGCGTGGGTGGATTACGACCGCGACGGACGCCTTGACCTCTTCGTCGCGCGCTACCTCGATTGGGACTTCGAGCGCGGCGCGATTGCTTGCGGCGACCCGCGCCCGGAGCTGCGCGCCTATTGCCACCCGGACAATTTCAAAGGCGCGGCCAACATTCTTTTTCATCAGCGCGCCGACGGCACGTTTGAAGATGTGAGCCGCGCGGCTCACATCGCTGACCCAACGGGCAAGGCGCTCGGCGTCGCTATCGCCGACATAGATAATGATGGCTGGCCCGACATCATCGTCGCCAACGACAGCGTGCGCCAGTCGCTCTATCACAATCGCGGCGACGGCACGTTTGATGACATCGCGCTGGCCGCCGGCATAGGCTACGACGAAGACGGCAAGACCTATGCAGGGATGGGCATCGACGCGGCGGATTATGATGAAGACGGTTACGCCGACATCTTCATCACGGCGCTGTCGAATCAGACCTATGCGCTTTATCACAACCTCGGCGACCGCACGTTCACCTATGACACCAACCTGAGCGGCGTCGGTCAGGCGACGCAGTTGTATTCGGGCTGGGGCGCGCGCTTCATCGATATAGATAATGATGGCTGGCGCGATCTGTTCATCGCTCAAGGACACGTCGTTGACACGATAGAGAAGACGAACGCGTATCTGAAATACAAACAGCCGCTATTGCTGTTGAGGAACACCGGCAAGGGATTCATCACCGTATCGCCGACTGCCGGCGCAATGTTCAACACGCCGATTGCGGCGCGCGGCGCGGCGGTCGGCGATATAAATAATGATGGCCAGCCTGACCTTGTGGTCGGCGTGCTGAATGACGCGCCGGTCGTCTTGCGCAACAACGGCTCGAAAAATCATTGGATGGGGTTGTCGCTCATCGGCACGAAGTCGAACCGCAGCGCTATCGGCGCGCGCGTTATTGTTACGGACGCGGCCAATCGCAAACGCATCTTTGATGTTTCGACCGCCGGCAGTTATCTGGCGAGCAACGATTCGCGTCTCATCGTCGGGCTTGGCGCGGCCACTTTGGTGCGCTCGGTTGAGATTCGCTGGCCGAGCAAGCAGGTGCAGACGATTGATAACCCGGCGATAGACCGTTACCACACGATCACAGAGAAGTAGCGAGGTGTTGATGCACAAACTCACGACCATTGCGCTCATGCTTGTTCTTGCATTACCGCAAGCTCTCCTCGCCCAACCACAGAAGCAGGAGAAGCAAGGCGGCGGTATGGGCGGCGTCACCACCGGCGAAGCGCGCACCTACACCTCGCGCCGCACCGCCGGCATCACCGATGCTAAAGCGCCGGTCGTCTTTGAGGACGTTACAGCAAAGACGGCGCTCGCCAACTTCAAGCACCGTTCGGGCGGGCCGGACAAGAACTACATTCTCGAATCGACTTCGGGCGGCGTGGCGATCTTCGATTATGATAATGATGGCCTGCCGGATATTTACCTGCTCAACGGCTCGACCTTCGACGCGTTGCGCGGAAAGGAAAAGCCGCCGCGCGCCGCGCTCTATCGCAATCTCGGCAACTGGAAGTTTGAAGACGTGACCGACAAAGCCGGAGTCGCCAACGAGCGCTGGGGAATGGGCGTGGCCGTAGGCGATTACGACAACGACGGCTGGCCCGACCTCTACGTCGGCAACTACGGCGTCTCGCGTCTGTATCACAACAACGGCAACGGCGCGTTCACCGACGTAGCCGAAAAGCTCGGCGTCGCGCGCAAAGGCTGGAGCACGGGCGCGAGCTTCGGCGATTACGACGGCGATGGCCGGCTTGATCTATTCGTGCCGGGTTATCTCGAATTCGATCTCAACAACCTGCCGCCGAGTCCCGATGAAGTCGGCAAGCCGAGCGGCGTCTCGAAGACCTTCTGCCAGTTTCGCGGCGTGCCGGTGATGTGCGGGCCGCGCGGTTTGCGCGGCGAACAAGACACGCTCTATCACCAGAAGGCCGACGGCACGTTTGAAGACGTGAGCGAGCGCGCCGGCGTCAGTGATCCCGAACGCTTCTATGGCTTCTCGTCGGCGTTCGTGCACGTCAACGAAGACGCGCTGCTTGATTTGATCGTCGTGAACGATTCGACGCCGAAGCTGCTCTACATCAACAAGGGCAACGGCAAGTTTGAAGAGGCAGGTTACGCGTCGGGCGTCGCGTTGAGCGAGAATGGGCGCGAGCAGGCCGGTATGGGATTGAGCATCGGCGATTATGATAATGATGGCTTAATCGATTTTTACATCACCAACTTCTCGGACGATTACAACACGGTGCTGCACAACGACGGCGAAGGCTACTTCAGTGACGTGTCATTTCAAGCCGGGCAGGCCGACCTGACGCTGCCGTTTCTGGGCTGGGGCACGAGCTTCATAGATTACGACAACGATGGCTGGAAAGATGTGCTGGTAGCCAACGGCCACGTCTATCCCGGCGTGGACAAGTACCAGTGGGGGACGAGCTACGCCGAGCAGCCGTTGTTGTTTCGCAACCTGACAACAGGCAAGTTCGAGCGCGTCGCCGCAGCGCCGGCGAGCGGCCTCGCCTTAGCGATCCCTGCGCGCGGGCTTGCGGTGGGCGATCTCGACGGCGACGGCCTGATGGATGCGGTCTTCAATAATATGGACAGTGCGCCGACCGTGCTGCGCAACGTGACGAAGACGGCGGCTCACTGGATCACATTAAAGCTCGTCGGCGACCCGGCGAAGAAGAGTCCGAAGGACGCCACCGGCGCGATTGTTTACGTGACGACCGGCAAGCTGCGCCAGCGGCAGGATGTCGTGAGCGGCGCGGGCTACGCCTCACAGAACGATCAACGGTTGCACTTCGGATTGGGCGCGGCAACGAAGGTGGACAAAGTAGAAATCAAGTGGCCGGGTGGCGCGACCGAAACCGTGACGATTGCGGCATGTGATCGCGCTTACACTCTCATCGAAGGCAAGGGCGTCGCGGGCAAATAGCCTGAGCACAGCGAGGCTCATCTGAAGCGTCAGCCAACTAGAAAACCCGTGCGGAGGAAGTCATTGCTTTACATGGTCATCGAGCATTTCAAGAATCAAGACCCGCTGCCGGTCTACCGCCGCTTCAAGGAGCGCGGTCGCCTCGCGCCGGAAGGATTGCGCTACGTGTCGAGCTGGGTGGATGAGAAGCTCGCCTGCTGCTTTCAGTTGATGGAGACCGACGACCGCAACGCACTTGACGAGTGGATGGCGCGGTGGAGCGACATCGTTGAGTTTGAAGTCTTCCCGGTGATCTCTTCGCAGGCGGCGGCAGAACGAATCGCGCCCCATTTGTAAAGGGACACACGCTGAGAATGATGGCGGTCGTATGGGAGGATGGCAGGGTCTATTCATTCTCTAAAAGAAAGAGGCGTTCCTCTGTAGAATTGAGGTTGCTAAAACCAACTTCTCAGGAGGAACGCCCATGAGCACGCCAGTGGAGCCTAATTTAGATTCTGTGTAAGTGAATCGGCGAGTGCGCCCATCGGCACCCGCCCTTCAAAGAGTATGGCGAACTGATTCAGCGCCGCACTCCAATCTCTGATCGGCATTGTCCACCGCTTGCTGATATTTCTTAAGCCCAGGTACATCAACTTGAATACCGCTTCATCATTCGGGAACAGCGAGCGATTTTTGGTGATCTTTCTCAGCGTCATATTCAA
>JBJMGV010000034.1:0-23617 GCA_045807725.1 Blastocatellia bacterium
TGCTCGTCGTCCAACACCTGCCACAGCGCGAGCGAACGCCGGAAGTGCTCGGAGGCGTTTTGCAGGTCGCCCAAGTCGTTATACGAATAGCCCAGGTTGAGCCGCGCGAGCGCCTCGCCTCGCCGCTCGCCAATGTCCGTCCACATTGCCAGGGCGCGGTCGAACATCTCAACCGACTTACGCAGCTCCCCGAAAGAGTAGTAGACCTCCCCCACATTGTTCAGCGCCTGTGCTTCGGCCCGCCTGTAGGTGGCCGCCGCGCGCTCGCCGGGCCGCAAACGCCCAATCATTCCTAGCACCCTCTTCGCGTAACGGAGCGCGTCTTGATTATTGCCCAGATAGATGTGGGTGTAGCCGATGCCGTTGAGCGCCACGAGTTGAGCCGGGCGGTCAGCGCTGCGCTCGCTCAGCAGGAGCGAATTCCCATACTGTGTTAGGGCTTGATGGTATCGGCTCAGTGCGAAGCAGATATCACCCATATTGGCGAACGCCTCTGCCGCCCTCGTCAATTCGCCGGCGGCCTCCCACAGCCTTTGCGCCTCGCTGTATTTCGACAAAGCTGCGAGCTGTGAAGATGCGCTGTGTTGCTCTCTCAGTCTTTCGGCCTCGGCGGCGACGCACGCCGCCTGGTCCGCCATCCGATGGCGCGGCGTCGCGGTGGTCACTTCCACGAGGCGCAATTCGTAAGCTCTTTCGGTTGCGTCCTCCTCAAGAGAGCGAATCTCCAGCCGATGTATGGCCGACACCGCGGATGTGAAGGACAGGTCGAGTGAGCCGTAACGCCTGCCGGTCATTTCCAAGCATAATGGGCCTTCCGGCGCGTATATAGCGACCTTCAGGATCAGGTCGCCTTTCAAGATGGCGATGCGCGCATGCTGCCCCGCCAGCAGATCAAGCTCATACATCCGCACCGACCCGGCAGACATCTTGTCTGAAACGGGAAACCCTGCGGCCAGCCGCTGAAGCTCGGCGGAGGTGGCGGCCTGCGCAGGCGCCGTCCCAGGTCCCATGCCACCGGCGCGGCACAACACGAGGAGGAAGCAGAGCAAGACGTAACCCACCCACACCGGGTACTGTCTAGCGCCTTCCCGCAAAGCGGGAGCGGATTCTTTTCTCGACCTCATCACATCCTCGCTGAGAGAGTACCAGCGTTAAAGTTGGCCAACGTGTCGCAGCGGTAGCATTGATCCTGACCGGACGCGGCAACCTGTTCGGGGATTCATGATCTGCCGGGCATCTATTTAACACATACGGTGTAAAGGCTCAATGTTTTTAGAGAGGGTAAGGGAGGTCGAGCCGCCAGTGCCACCTTCGCGGCTGGCTGTGCGGGTGTGGGAAGAGAATGGTTGAAAGAAATGCAGCGGGAAGGCCGTTGCGCCGACGCCGCTGCATTGAGGGACGTGCCGAGGGGAGAGCCGGTAGCCGCCGGGTGTGACCGCCGAGCCGCCTCGCTAGGGCCGTTGTCGCTACCTTTTACTGGCCTTCTTTCTTGGGCTTTGCCGCGCCTTCGTCCGGGCCGCCGAAAGATTCTTCGGGGCCGATATTTTTTGATCTATCGTCCCCGCCGCCGCCTCGCGCCTGAGGCGGCTGGTTTTTCTCCTGGTTTTTCTCTTCGGGGCTTGGCGCCTCGTTGCTTTGTCTAGCCATCATTTTCCTCCTTTCAGATTTTACTGTTCACAATTTATGCTCGTCCCTTTTGAAACGTTACGTGAGGGCGAGCCGCCCGTGTCCGCCGTGCGCCTGACGTAACGTTTCGGGAGGCTGTGGACATAGCAAGTGCAGACGGTTCGCAGCAATCTCCCAGAAGTCATGAGCCGGGCGCATGACGGCAATTCGAGCGCGATAGGAGTAAAGCACGTGGAATTCGATGACGAGAACCCGCAGCAGGAGACGGAAACAGAGCAGCTAGAGTTGACCGAAGAGAGCGACGAGGAGTCGTTAGAAGAGTTCTCCGAAGGCGAAGGGCAAGCCGAAAGTGACGAGCCTGCGGAGGACGATAAGCGGCCCACAATCTTCATCAGCTACAATCATAACGCCAACGACATCCGGGTCGCTGACCGCATCTACGCCGAGCTGAGCAAACGCTACGACGTTTTCCTGGATCGCGTCACGATCTTGCCGTCCCAGGATTATGAGGATGTCACTGAAGACCCCGCGATGTCGCCACAGGCGGCGTGGTCACCGGCCCGGCACCCGGCGAGGCCGCTCAACACACACACCGCCCCAATCACCCAAGCACCGGGTAATTGATCGGGCCTGAGAAGCCATCGCAGGGTTGATCTACAGGAGATGAAGTCGCCTACTCGGAGGTCGAGGCTATGCACCAACTGAAACGCGCTCTAGTAGTAGGAATTAATACTTACAAATATGCCAACAAACTTTCCAGTTGTGTCGCGGACGCCAAGGCTATGGCGAGATTGCTGGAGCAGAACGCCGACGGGAGGGGCAATTACCATTGCCGTGTATTACTCGACAAGATAGAAGGTCGCAAGCCGATCACTCGCGCCGCACTGCGGAAGGCGTGTGCGGATCTGTTCTTCGATTTTGATGGCGACGTGTTGTTCTACTTCTCAGGGCACGGGGCCTTGACGCCATTCGGAGGGCACTTCTGCGCCTTCGATTCGCAGAAGAATGACTGGGGCATCCCTATGCAGGAGGTCGTGGAGATGGCCAACGATTCCAAAGCGCGCCACATCCTGATGATCCTCGACTGCTGTCATGGCGGAGACATTGCCGACCCGGCGATGATGAATTCGCGGCGCGGCGGTGACCCGCTGGCCGTCTTACGGGAAAACCTGACCGTCATCGCCGCGTCGCGCGCTCCTCAAGCTTCGTTTGAGGCGGGTGGGCATGGGTTGTTCACTGCCGCCGTTCTTGACGCTTTAGAGGGCGGCGCTGCGGATCACATGGGGTGGGTCACTGCGCCCTCGATTTACGCCTACATCGAGCGCCGGTTCGGTGCGTTTGATCAGCGCCCGGTCTACAAATCCTACGCGACCGGCACCGCGGTCGTTCGCGAATGCGCGCCGCTCATCGAGCGGTTGAAGCTCCGCAGACTTGTAGAGCTGTTTAAAGCACAAGACTACCTGTACCCGCTCGATCCCGAGCACGAGCCGGAAGACGAGTATGGGATTGTGCGCGAGCCCGTGAATCAAAAAAAGGTCGCCGTCGCGCAATTGTTTAAGGAGTATCGAGACGCCGGGCTGCTCAAACCTTCGACCCCCGGAGAGCAACTGTTCTGGACCGCACGCCGCAGCCACACCGTGGAGCTGACGCCGCGTGGCCGCGAATACTGGTGGCTCATTAAAAACAACAAGCTATGAGAGTCGGAATCACCGGACATCAGAGGCTTGAGGAGCCGACCGATTGGAGGTGGGTCGGACAGGAATTCGATCATCTCCTATCTCGCTTATTGCCACCTCTAATCGGCGTCACTTCGCTGGCTATCGGCGCTGACCAGTTCTTCGCGGAAGCCGTGCTGCAACAGGGCGGTTCGCTTGAAGCCGTCATCCCCTTCGCCGGATACGAGTCCACCTTTTCCGAAGGGCTCGACAGGCGAGAATATAACCGCCTGCTGCGGCTGGTCTGCAAATCAGAGGTGCTGGAGAGACAGGGTTCAGACGAGGACGCCTACTTTGCCGCAGGGAAGAGAGTGGTTGATCTGTCGGAACTCGTCCTGGCGGTGTGGAATGGTAAGCCGGCGGCGGGGCTGGGCGGCACCGCAGACGTAGTGAGATACGCCATACAGCAACGAAAAAGAATCATCCACCTCGACCCGATCAAACAGAAGGTGAGCGAATTTCAGGGACAAGGTTGAGCATTCGATAAGAGGCCCGCTCATCTGTGGAGTCAGCCATGCAGGAAGAGCGCATCATCTACGATTACGATGTCTTTATCAGTTATCGCCGGGTGTGCCCTGACCAGGAATGGGTTCGAGAGCAACTGGTTCCCCGGTTAGAGGCCGCCGGGCTGAAGGTCTGGTTCGATAAGCGGGACGCTACACTAGCAAGAGGAATTTACGCAGACATGGATGCGGCTATTGAAAAGTCGCGGCGGGCGATCTGTGTCATCACCCCGGCTTACAAAAAAGGGATTCAAAAGAAAGGCGGGCTGCTGTCTTACGAACTCCAGAGGCTTCAGCGCTGTAACCTGCCTCTCATCCCGCTTCTTCTGCGAGGCCAGAGCCTTCCTGAAAAGATTGACGAACGGATCGGTGTAGACTGGAAAGATCCTGCTGAGCGTTCGCAACAGTGGGAAAAGCTTTTAAATACTCTGGAAGCAATCAACCGCCAAGTCGCCCCGCCCGGTAAGATCAAATTATGCTGGCGAAGGATTCTGACGATGACCGTTGTTGTCCTTCTGGTTGTAGGAGCGATTGCGTTGGCCGGGCAGCTTGGCTTACACAGAGAAGCAAGCCCATCTCAGGGGCAGTCGATTGATGACTCTATTAAGCAGAGCGAGCCTCGCCCTTCGCCCGGGCTTCCCCGCCTGACCATACAGCAGATTAACGGAAGGGATGTCGGGCCCGGCATGTTAGTTCCGCTTGCGGGCAAGATCAGCGGCAAGGTGGAGGGCGAATTCGCTCGCGGGTCGAGCGTCTTCATCTACATGCAACGCAGCAGCAAAGAAGCCGCTGAACCTTGGATGCTCGTCGATTCAATCCCACTCAACGGCCCACTAAACGGCAGCAATTGGTCTTCGCGGGACGTAGCTTTTCGGCTGCCGCTAACTTCAAAGGAGATGACGGCGGAAATTCAAGTGCTGCTCGGAAGCCGAGCGCCGGGCGACGTTCTTCAGGATTCCGAACTGTCGCAGGCGACGAGCGAGGCGATCAGTACCGCGCCAAGATTGACTGTCCGTGTGCCGGACCCTGGAGTGGAGATCCGCGAGATCAGACTGGATCGGGAACTGGGATTCGTGGCATCCGGCACGGTTCAGAATATCTTGGGAAGCGGAGAAAAACTCTATCTCTTTATCGAAGTCACCCATAGCCCGGAATTACGCTTCAATCAGAGCTGTCCCGTGCAAATCACGAAGGAAGGCTGGAGTGCCACCTGTCCAGTCACCGGCAAAGTGCAGTCCGGCGACCAGTACACCGTGGAAGTCGTCCTCGTTGCGCCAGAGTTTGAATCTCAGGATGGATTCCGCCCGGAGCATGCTCTCATCCTGGGGCGAAAGAAAGGACGCGCCTGAAGGGATGCGCCGGAGAATGCTCTGGGCGCGCCGGCAGCAGGAGGAGATATGCTAAGCCACTTTTTGGGCGGTTATGTCCGCAATCGCATCAGGAGCTATGGCATCACGTCCATCGGCGTGCGTGCGTGCGCAAGGCGATACCTGCTGCGCCACTACACACTGATGTTGGTGATCTTCCTCACGCTCGCCGCCGTTCCGGCCTCCGCTCAGGTGTCCAGACAACCGAACGCGGCTAAGAGTAGAGGGCCCTCGCTCTCGATCATCGTCATGCAGATCGGCGACGCCCCTATACGAAATAACATGCAGGCCGCGCCGGGGCCGAAAAATAAGGTCGCCTACTACTACGCCAAACACCGCGAGATCGTCTCCGGCAGGCTGGTCGGCTCAGACCCTTCCGGGGTGAACCTGTACCCGCTCGTACGCCGCGAGGGCACCGAGAAGTGGCAGGTCCAGACCGCCGCGCTCAAGGCGGCGGGTCGCGGGCGCGGAGCGGGCTGGAAGGCCGAAGTGCGATTCGGAGAGCAGACCGACGCCGGGGCGGATTTTGAACTCAGCCTGGTAGCTTCGCGCGAGCCGCTGCCGGCGGGCGCTGTCTCGCCCGACAGGCTGTCGAGAAGCGCGCTGGTCGTGTCGGACATCATCAGAGTCCGGCGGCGGGTCGAAGGGGTGTCCGTCTGGGTTCCCCACATCAATAACATTCCCGTTTACGGCAACGAGTTGATCGACGTGAAACTCCAGACCCCCGTCGAGGTTCGTGCCCGCGCGCTCCCGCCTGAAGCGCAGATCGGCGTGGCCGTCCAGCCCGTCAAGCCCTGGACCGACCGCCACTGGGTCATGGACAGCACGGTCATCGGGCACGAAGGCGCCATCATCGCGCATTTCGGCAGGCTCGGGCTGGACGCCTTTGATGAGTTTGAAGTCCTTGCGTTCGTCGCCTGGCAGGACGACTTCCCCCCGCGTGGCGTAGGCATCCCGCAGACTAGCTGGGAGCCTATGGAGGCAAAGTTCCTCGCCAAATCACGAGTCATTCGGGTCATCCGGTGGCAGGGCGAGTTCACGATCAAGGAGATTGATGGGAAGAAGATTATCCCGCGCCTCATCATCCCCGTTGATCAGCAATCCGATATCTACGGCGCGGTCAGTAAGCCGTTGAATAAAGGCGAGAAGGTTTGGATCATCTGCCTTCCGAGGGGGGGCAGTCCCTGGGTGGCGGGGTGGACGGATGAATTACACCCGGCGGGTCGCTGGGTGATCAACGCCGCCCAGCTCTGGAGAGAGGGACAGCCGAAATTGATAGATGTTGTGGCCGTCATCGCCGCTGACGATCCGACTAAAGTTAGCCCGGAAGAGTTGCGCCTGTGGATCTATCAAACGAAACGGACGCTGAAGAGCGTGCGCGTTCTCATCACCAGCAATCCGGCGCACTAGGCCGGCCCGCGTGCGCAGAGAAATGGCGATATGCGAAACCTCAAAAAGACTCTCGCCCTCGCCGCCATCTGTGGGGTGCTATGGGTATTCCCGCTCGCCTTCGCGCAGGAGGCGCAGCAGCCCGGCGAGACCTCCGTTTCTCTGCTCAAGGTCGGGCTGGTTGACGTGACGCAGCGAGAGCGCATCATCCTGGAGCAACCGACGACCGACCTCTTCGGCCACGCCTGGAACTACCAGAACAAAGAGTTCTATGGACTCTTGAAATTCACCGGGGGCCGGCAGTGGTACGTCGCCGCCTCCAGTAAGTCGGAGCCGGGCGGAGTCTTCCATATTGAAGGCGTGCGCTTCCCCGAGGCCGGCGACTTTGACCTGATGGTGGTGCTCGGGGAACCGGGCTCTCTTTCGGCAGGGAGTTGGATTGAGGAGTTGCAGTGGAGGGACCACGCGCTCGCTCTCAGCCAGCGCGTCTCCGTCACCGTCGAGAGGCCGCCTAACATCGAAGGCGATAGCAGTGCCGGAGAGCCCTACGTTGCGGTACTCTCCGTCGCCAACGTGAGTCTCAGCCTGCGAGAGATTTCCACTGTACCCGCCAGCGGCGATGTCACCCTGAAAGCGCGCGGACTGCCTAACGCAAGCTTCTATATCGCCCTGCATGCCCCTTACACCGACCTGTGCTATATGATCGGGCCGGGGAAAAAAGGCACGCTACCGGATCATTATGTCCTCCACTCGGTGTCATTTGAAATACCGGGAGACCCGCAGCAGATTGACTTCGACCTGATCGCCTTCGCCGCCGCCACGCCCGTGCAGACGGGTCCGAAAAGCTGGCAGTCTTTCCGGTGGGCCGATCTGGTTACTTCACCGACAATGGGGGTGCGGGTCGAAGGCCGAAATCCTCGTTCGGATAGCCTGCGCATCCCTTTCATCGCCATCACCGGCATCGGGTCACACCCGATCAACGCGCGGCAGCCGGCGAGTCGTCGGGTCGATGTCGAACAAGGCGACCGACTTGAGGTTAGTAGCTATGAACGCGCGGCGGAAGGCGCCAGGCTCTGGGCCTTGACTCGCCCGAAAGGGAGCAGTATCTGGTTGGCGCAGGGACCACTGATCCCGTGCGGCGGCGCTTCTGCCGAGGCCCCGGACGGGCACCCGCCGGTCGCCTGGGTTTTACCCAGCCTTCGTTTTGAGCACCCCGATAAAAAAGGAGCACAAGGGGGCGAGTTTGAAGTGATGGCGGTACTCTCGAACGCCATCTTCCCGAATTCATGGATTTCGTCCGTCTCCCTTTCGGCGCAAACAATCGAGACCATATCTCAGGCCGTGCCAGCGAATGTCAATGGCGCAACCACCCCATCTGAGATCCGCCTCACCATTACGCACATCGGCAGTCAGGAGGCCGATACGGAGAGTGAAATGACCGTGGGCAGCACCGAGAGCGTTATCATAGATGAGCCCGAGGACTTCCCCAAAGCCTTGAAGGTCTATGTCGCCGAACACGTCAATGGGGCGACAACATGGTCGTTCGTCGAGGCCATCCCGAACGACAAGACGCATTTCGTCCCCGCCCTCTCCTTCTCCAACCCGCACACAGAAGAAGGGACGCGTTATCAAGTTGTCGCCATCGCCACACAAGGCCCGCTGCCCATGCGTGAAGCAGAATACCAGGATTTCCTGCCGCATATCGTGGCCGCATCCGACCTGATCAACGTGCGCTACAGCCGGGCCGCCGGTCGCGGGTTTCTGGGGTGGCTCGCTTCACCGATAGACCAGCCCGACACACAGGAGGTGCTAACCAACATGCGGTGGATTCTATTACTCGTCGTCGTCCTGCTACTCATTTTTGTCGCGCTCACGTGGCTGACCCTCCGTCCGAACCCGGCGCTGGCCGGCGAGATTGCCGACACATTGCAAAGGGGCCATGCCGCGGCCAAGAAGCGATTCGAGTTGCCGGAGCGTGTCAACCCGGCTTATTTCGCTCTCGGCCTGATCTTGTTGGGCGTGGTCTTTTACATCATCAAGAACTACTATATCTCCCTGTACACAATGATCGTGGCTAACGTCACCGGCCTGCCGAAGAAGACGAGCGCCGAGTTGGCCTTATGGCTCATTCTCATCACCGCCCTGGCAGGCATCTTCGCCGACATCGCCCATAAGCTTTCTAAACAGCCTCAGGCGGAGCCTGTGGCCGACGATGGCCTCGGCAAGCCGGGGCGGTCGGCCAACAAGCGATCACCTCTCACCATTTACCAGTATGTCTTCGCCTTCTCAATGTTGATCGCCATTATTCTCTGGCTCTGTCAAGGGGCGATCTACTCCATCTTTTTTCAGCAAACGACCACGAAGAACAGTTTAGGGCTGTCAACCATCGGCCTGGGGGCGGGGATACTTATCTCGATGACGGAGACCATCACGTTCTTCCTCATCACGGAACTCAGCCTCGTCCCGACCGTGTGGCTTTTCCTGATGATCATGTTGGCCCCGCTCTACCTGCTGTCGCTGCTCTTCCGTTTTATTCAAAGAGTCTTTGAGGGACGCCGCCGGCCTGAGTCCCCGCCAGCCGAGCCGCCACCGCCGGAGCCCGATGAGACTCACCCCGACCCTCCTCTGGTCGCGGCACCCGTTAAGGCAAAGGAGGTTTAGCTATGCAAGACCGGCTACGTAATGTAATCATCCTGGTGACTGCCTTTCTCCTGCTTGCGTGCATCACCAAATACGGATATGAGGATGCGCAACAGAAGTCTCGACCTTACGTCCTGGTGCCTTCGACCAACCGCAGCAAGTTCTGCGACGTGATCGTCCTGCTCGACCTGACCCGCACGATGAATAGGTGGGATGTCAATAAGGCAAAAGAGATCGTCGAGAAACAGATCGTCAAGGCTCAGGGAGTTAATGACCGGCTCGCCTGTTATACGCTTAGCGGACGATTTGACGACGTTCAAAGCTGCGTCTTCGGTGCCTATGAAGAGCAGCCGCCGCAACTTCAGGACTCAGACGCCCAGAAGCTGCTCAGCCTCTACCGGACGGGAGGGGGGAAGGTTTACATTGAGGATGCCGATCAGGCTGAGGAGACTGGTCAGATCATCACAGGGCTGAAGGCTAAACAGCAGAAGGCGGAAGCTGTGCAGGGGCAATGGCTCAGCAAAATAAATTTATTGCAGCGACCGGCGATTGACGGTTCCGACTATCTCGGGGCACTTGAAG
This sequence comes from Blastocatellia bacterium, assembly GCA_045807725.1. Classification (GTDB taxonomy): domain Bacteria; phylum Acidobacteriota; class Blastocatellia; order UBA7656; family UBA7656; genus DATENM01. Next base: position 9,823 of record JBJMGV010000034.1, read on the forward strand.
GAATTAAAAGGCGGTGGAAAAACGCCGGGCCGGAAAGCTCGCCGAATCCAAGCTCGGCAAGAGAGAAGTGGCTCTTCATCGTGGGCGACTTAATCGATGAATCTCCCGCTAATCGCCCAAAAGAGCTTGATAACACCGCGCTGAAGAGCGTGAACCACATTGTGCTTGTCTACCCCTTTGACTCTTCTCGGGACGAGTCGAAGATTGAAAGCTTCTGGAGAAAGTATTTTGGCGATATAAAGTTTGCGCAGTACACGTTTGCGAAGGCGATAAGCGAAGAGTTTCTGACCGCGCCCAATCCGGCCCTCGGCCTGGAGATCGGCCACCCGCCGAGCTTTTGGGAATGTTTTCGCCCTTACGTCATAGCCGATGCGGTCATTATTTTCTTGTTACTCGTTTACTTCTTTTTCCGGGGACGCTCTTCCTTCTTCAAATACCTGAAACTTTTAAGAAAGCATGCCGCCGCCCGTGGACGTTAAAAAGGCAAATAAAAACGGCAGCCAGTACGGCTGCCGTCATTCGCTTAGGGAATTGAGCTCCTGAGGTAGGACTCGAACCTACAACCCTCCGGTTACGCATATTCCTACGCTTTCGCATAGGGGCGGACTATCTCATCAACTTCGCGGGGAAGTTGCCGGGCGCTAATGGAGTCTTATTGGTCAGGTTCCTCAACTCCTAGTCTCTGCACGTTCCTGCTTACACGATGACCTGTCAGCAGGCTTCGCTCAGGGTTGCCGTGCCGGCGCGGGCCGGTTTAGGTTTCCCGTGAATTCACCCAGTTTTTCAACCACAGTCGCCTGTGGAAGCTGCAATACTCCAGCATGAACTTCTCTATGACAATTGGCGCATAACCATAGTCATCAAGCCCAAGCCTGTTTACAGCCGGATGCTCTGCCATTGAGCTACTCAGGAATAATAACTTTCAAATAACCATTCAACGGAAATGAAAAACTACCAGACCCGTTGCGAGCGTGTCAACCACGCCTTCGCAGGCTTATCGGTGTGGCCCGTAAGCCTGCCGTTCGCAAGACGCGATTGCAACCGTAGGCGGGCGGCGTTATCGTTAGGCGGGCGGCGGCGAAACTTCTTCCCGGCGGCAAGCGTATTTTAGCCGCAGCTCAACATCATTGAAGACAGCACCCCAAGGAAGGAGACCGTATGACCCGCAGACATCTCATTCTACTTTTCGCGTTCACCCTGTTGATGAGCGCCCTCGCTTCGGCGCAGACGGCTGACGAGATCATCAAGAAGAACATCGAGGCGCGCGGCGGCCTGCAAAAGATCAAAGCCATCAAGAGCGTCAAGGCGACCGGCAAACTCGCCGTCGCCGGTCCCGGCCTTGAACTCCCTATCACCATTCAGCAGAAGCGACCCAACACCTTTCGCCTGGACGCAACCTTCCAGGGGCAGTCGCTCATTCAGGTTTATGACGGCGACACGGGCTGGCAGATCAACCCGTTTGAAAACATCAACCAGCCGGAGAAGATGGCCGGCGACGACCTCAAGGACGCGCAGGAGCAGGCCGACCTCGATGGCCCGCTGGTGGACTACAAAGAGAAGGGCCACACGGTTGAGCTGATGGGCAAGGAAGACCTTGAAGGCACGCCGGCCTACAAGCTCAAGCTGACGCTCAAGAGCGGCGACACGCGTTACGTTTATATCGACGCCGCCAACTACCTCGAATTGAAAGTCACGGCCAAGCGCCGTTCGCCCGGCGGCGAGCAGGAGATGGACATCTATCCCGGCAACTACAAGCCCATCAACGGCGTGCTCTTCCCGTATTCCATCGAGCAGAAGGTCGGCGGACAGACGCAGGTGACGATCTCTATGGATAAGATCGAAGTGGATGTGCCGATTGATGACGCCATCTTTAAGATGCCCGCGAAGGCGGCTGATAAGCCGAAGGCCGAAGAGAAGCCGAAAGACAAACCGCCCGTTGTATTCTGAGCAGTGTTTTGAATAACGACAAAGCCTTCACGTGATGGGCCGGCGCGCGAGGTGTCGGTGTGTGATTGGCTACAAAACTTTCGGCGCGCAGACCGGCCTGATCGTGATTACATCTGCGCGCCTGTGCCCATGGACTGGCCCGCAATCCGACCGCGAAAGGAATTGTTTATGCGCGCAATCACAGGGCGGCTGACGCTCGCTTCGCTGCTGCTTCTCTCACTGGCCTGCGCCGCTCTGGCGCAAGACGGCAAGGTCAAGATCGATTCCAGTCTCTTCGGCGCAATCGAAGCGCGTCACATCGGCCCGGCCATCACCAGCGGGCGCATCGCCGCCATTGATGGCATAGCAAACAACCCGCGCATTTTTTATGTCGGCGCAGCCGGCGGCGGCGTCTGGAAGACAATCAACGGCGGCACGTCGTTCAAGCCGGTCTTCGACAAGTACACGCAATCAATCGGCGCTATCACCATAGACCAGGCGCACCCCGATACGGTCTGGGTCGGCACAGGCGAAACGTGGACGCGCAACAGCACGTCAGTCGGCACAGGCCTCTACAAGACCACCGACGGCGGCGATTCGTGGAAGCGCGTCGGGCTTGAGAACTCCGAGCGCATCGCGCACATCATCATCGATCCGAAAAATTCCGACACCGTTTACGTCGCCGCTACGGGCCACCTGTGGGACGCTAACGACGAGCGCGGCGTCTTCAAGACGACCGACGGCGGCAAGACGTGGCAGAAGGTTCTGTTCGTAGACCACGACACAGGCTGCGCAGACATCGCCCTTGATCCGCAGGAGCCAAACATCCTTTACGCATCGATGTGGCAGTTCCGCCGCAAGCCATACTTCTTCACGTCAGGCGGTCCCTCAAGCGGCCTCTATAAATCGGTGGACGCGGGCAAGACGTGGAAGAAGATTTCCAAAGGTATGCCCGATGGCGAACTCGGTCGCATCGCCATCGCCGTCGCGCCGTCGCGGCCCAACACGCTTTACGCGATGGTCGAGGCAAAGAAGAGCGGCTTCTATCGCTCTGATGATCTGGGCGAATCGTGGACGCGCGTTTCGGGGTCGTCCAGCGTCACGGGCCGCCCGTTCTACTTCGCCACGATGGCCGTCGATCCGAAGGATTACAAGACGATCTACAAGCCCGATTTCGCCTTCGCCGTCAGCACCGACGGCGGCCAGTCGTTCGCGCAGCGCGGCGGTCGCGCGCACGGCGATTTTCATGCGGTGTGGATCAACCCGCTCGACCCCTTCCAGGTCATCGTCGGCACGGACGGCGGCGTCTACGTTTCGCAAGACCGGGCCAACACGTTCCGCTTTCTCGGCGGTCTGCCGGTCGCGCAGTTCTATCACGTCAGCGCCGATATGGAGCGGCCTTATAACGTCTACGGCGGCTTGCAAGATAACGGCTCGTGGATGGGGCCGTCGGCGAACTCCGGCGGCATACAAAACAAGAACTGGCGCAACGTCGGCTTTGGCGACGGCTTTCACGTCTACCCCGACCCTTCGGATAAAGGGATCGTCTACAGCGAATCTCAAGGCGGTCAGTTGTTGCGCTTTCATCTGGCGACCGGCGAAGTCAAATCGATCAAGCCTTACCAAAAACAGAATGAGCCGAAGTACCGCTTCAACTGGAACACGCCCATTGCGCTGAGCCCGACCAACCCGAAGGTGATGTACGTCGGCGCGCAGTTCCTCTTCCGCACCAGCAATCGCGGCGAATCGTGGGAGCGCATCTCAAACGATCTGACCACCAACGATCCCGAAAAGCAGAAGCAGGACGAATCCGGCGGGCTGTCTTTGGACAACTCGGCGGCAGAAAATCACTGCACCATCTTCGCTATCGCCGAATCGCCGCTCGATCAGAAAGTTATCTGGGCGGGCACGGATGACGGCAACCTGCAACTGACCACCGACGCCGGCAAGACGTGGTCGAATGTTGTGGCGAATATTACAAATTTGCCGAAAGCGACGTGGTGCTCGTCGGTCGAAGCGAGCCGCTTTGATCGCGGCACGGCTTACGTCACCTTTGACGGCCACCAGACCGGCGATATGAAAGTCTATGTGTTTAAGACTACCGACTTCGGCAAGACGTGGAAGCCGCTTGCGACTGATGCGGTGAGCGGCTACGCGCACGTCGTCCGCGAAGACCGCGTCAACCGCAACCTTTTATTCTTAGGCACGGAGTTCGGCCTCTTCGTTTCGATTGATGGCGGCGAGCAGTGGGCGCAGTTCACCGGCAACCTGCCGCCTGTGGCCGTGCGCGACATACTGGTTCACCCGCGCGATCACGACTTGATTCTGGCGACGCACGGGCGCGGCATTCTCATCGTTGACGACATCCCGCCGCTGCGCCAGATCACGCCGCAGATAATGGACGCGGCGGCGACGATTCTGGAGTCGCGCCCGTCGGTGATTCCGCTGCCGACCAGCACGCAGGAGTTCCCCGGCGACGCTGAGTTCGTCGGCCAGAGTCCGACTGAAAATGCCACGATCACTTACTACCTGAAAGAGCGCCACGTCATCGGCGATCTCAAGCTCGAAGTCTATGACGCACAGGGCAAGCGCATGGCGACACTGCCGGCGGGCAAGCGGCGCGGCATCAACCGCGTGACCTGGGCAATGCGCGAGAAGCCGCCGAAGGTGCCCTCGTCGCCGAACCTCGCGGGGCCGGCGCTGACCGGGCCGATGGTTCCCGAAGGCACCTACACGGTCAAGCTCATCAAAGACAAAGAGACCTTCAGCGGACAGATCAAGGTGACGGCTGATCCGCGCTCGCCACACTCGGCGGCTGACCGCGCCTTGCAGCAGCAGACGCTGTGGATGCTCTATCGTATGCAGGAGCGGCTGGCGTTTGTTGACGCGACCGTCACCGACCTGCGCGACAAGGTTAAAGCGCGCGCTGCCAAGCTGGACGAGAAGGATGCGACGGCGCGCGACCTCAATGCCTTTGCCGATAAGCTGGAGGCGCTGCACAAGACGCTGGTGGCGACCAGAGAAGGACAGGTGACGGGCGAAGAGCAACTGCGCGAGCGCGTCGTTGACGTGTACGGCTGGGTGAGCCTCTACGGTGGTCGCCCTTCGGAATCGCAGCTCGCGCGCATCCCCGTGCTTGAACGCGAGATCGATGCGAAGAACGCCGAAGCCGAGGCCATCGCCGGCAAAGAGCTGAATGAGGTGAACGCACGGCTTGCCGCAAAGAACCTCGAAGCGATCAAGCCCTTGACCAAAGAAGAGTACGACAAGAAGCAGGAGAAGTAGTCCTGGACGCCTTGGCACCTCTGTTGCACCTATCCGTGTTGGCTCTCGGTCGGCTGGACGATTTGCACGTTAGCCGAACAGATACGGAGGTGTGCTTGTATGAAAGGTGAACAACCCAAAGCGGAGGGCAATGGCTTCGCAGAATTTTTCACGTCGTTCGCCAGCCGGACGGCGCAGATGGTCGGCAGCTACTGGGCCTTCCTGCTCTCATTTTTAGTCGTCATCGTGTGGGCCTTGACCGGGCCGATGTTTCACTATTCGGATACGTGGCAGCTCGTCATTAACACGGGCACGACCATCATCACCTTCCTGATGGTCTTCTTGATTCAAAACACGCAGAACCGCGACGCCAAGGCGATGCACCTGAAGCTCAACGAATTGATCACCGCCGTCAAAGCCGCGCACAACGAGATGATCGACATCGAGAAATTGAGCGACAAACAGCTCGAAGAGATCGCCGATATTTATCGCAAGAAGAAAGAAGAGTGCGGCAACGACGCGGTCACGGCCATCGCCAGCGAAGTCGCTGTGCGCGCCGCGCACGACACGGCTCACCGCGTCGCCGGCGATACGGCAAAGAAGGTGGCCGACGACACCGCGAAAAAAGTTGCCGACGATACGGCCCGGCGCGTTGTCGAAGACGACAAGCGGCGCGTGGCATAGCCGCCCGCCCCGGTGATAAATTGGTGGCGGGACGCGGTTGAACGCGAGGTTTTAGCGATGAGTGCTACGACCGACAATCAATTAATGCGCTGTCCGTCGTGCGGCGCTACGAACCGCGTTTCGAGCGCGCGACTGCAAAGCGGCCAACAGCCCGTCTGTGGCCGCTGCAAAACTCCGCTCGGCGCGACCGCGCACCCTGTGACCGTCACCGACCAGAATTTTCACAATGAAGTGGAAGCCGCAAATCTTCCGGTGCTGCTTGATCTGTGGGCGGCGTGGTGCGGCCCCTGCCGTGTGATCGCGCCGGTGATTGAGCAACTGGCGACGGAGCTAAGCGGGCGGGTCAAAGTCGGCAAGCTCAACGTTGACGAGAACCCGCGCACAGCGGCGCGCTTCGGCGTGCGCAGCATCCCAACCTTGCTCGTCTTGAAGGGCGGGCGCGAAATCGACCGGCTGGTCGGCGCGCTGCCCAGACAGGAAATCCTCGACCGCCTGCGCGCGGTGATGTAGACTCTCGCTGCTCAATCCTACACACTTTCGGAGGCAAGCCCTGATGCAACACCGCAAGAGCACTCGTATTGTGCTGGTCGCGGCGTGGCTTCTGGCAGCAGCGCAGTGCCTGGTGGCGCAGCAAGCGCCGGCTGCCGAACCACCCCGCGAAGAAGGCACGTTCCGCCAGCCCGACCTCGTCGAGTTAATCAAGCTCGACTCGACGATCAAGCTCGACATTCGTTACGCGACGGCGAACAACTTTCTTGGCCGCCCGGTCTACACCGAAGCCCGCGCCTTTCTGCAACGGCCCGCCGCCGAAGCCTTGCGCCGTGCCAACCGCGCCTTGCGTCAACAGGGTTATGGATTGGTCATTCACGATGGCTATCGCCCGTGGTCTGTGACGAAGATATTTTGGGACGCGACGCCGGAAGACAAGAAGATATTCGTCGCCGATCCGGCCAAAGGCTCGCGCCACAATCGCGGCTGCGCGGTCGATCTTTCGATCTTCGATCTGAAGACTGGCCGTGTCGTCGAGATGCCTTCAGGCTATGACGAGATGAGCGAGCGCGCGCACATTAATTATCAAGGCGGCACAGATGAAGCGCGGCGCTTACGCGATCTGCTGCGCGCGGCGATGGAGCGCGAAGGCTTCGCCGTCTACGAGCCGGAGTGGTGGCATTACGATTACAAAGATTGGGCCTCGTATCCCATCCTCAACATCAGCTTCTCTGAAATCGGCAAAGCGCGGCGTTGACGGCGCGGGAATAAAGCGGCGGCGTGAAGGCATTCTGTTAGTGAAGCCGGAGTGCGCCGCCGCGCGTGCGGCGCGTCGGCTATAATTAAAAACGTAGACGCGAAGGCAGAGCAGAGAAGCTGTATGTTGATTAAGAAACCCGAAGCGATTAAAGCGAGCGAGATTACCGATAAAGATGTGTACACGTCGCGCCGCCTCTTCCTGCGCGGCACGGCGCTAGCGGCAACGGCGCTCGGCACGGGCTGGCTCTACCGCTACTTTGCGACGCCCAGTCAAGAGAGCGCGGTGGGCGAAAAGATCGAATACGTGCAGACCGCTTCGGGCACAAGCGTGCCGGCCATCAGCGACCCGCCGACCCCTTACCCCGACATCACGCACTATAACAACTTCTACGAGTTCTCGACGGATAAGAAAGCCGTTGCTGCACGCGCTAAAAATTTCGTCACGCGCCCGTGGACGGTCGAGATCAGCGGCCTCGTGCATAAGCCGAAGAGCTTCGACCTTGACGACCTGACGAAGCTCGCGCCGCCAGAAGAGCGCGTCTACCGCCACCGCTGCGTCGAAGCGTGGTCGATGATTATCCCGTGGGTCGGCTTCCCACTGGCACGGCTGCTGAACGAAGTGCAGCCGACCTCGCAAGCCAGGTACGTCGCCTTCCAGTCGCTCGCCGACCCGAACCAGATGCCGAACGTACGCAGCGGGCACGTGCTCGACTGGCCTTATGTCGAAGGCTTGCGATTGGACGAGGCCCTGCACCCGCTGACGATACTGGCGACGGGACTCTACGGCGAGACGCTGCTGCCGCAAAACGGCGCGCCGTTGCGACTGGTTGTGCCGTGGAAGTATGGCTTCAAGGGCATCAAGTCCATCGTCAAGATTCATCTGACTGACAGCGAGCCGCCGGCGACCTGGAACCTTGCCAACCCGCGCGAGTACGGCTTCTATTCAAACGTGAACCCTGAGGTCGATCACCCGCGCTGGAGTCAGAAGACCGAGGAGCGCATCGGCGAATTCGGACGGCGCGACACGCTGATGTTCAACGGCTATGGCGAGCAGGTGGCCTCGCTCTACTCAGGGATGGACTTGCGAACGTACTTTTGAGCCGGGCCATGAAAGACACACGCTTTGCGCGACTACTGATCTTTGTCAACAGCGCCGTGCCGCTCGCGCTGTTGCTGAACGACGCGTACCATCACCGGCTCGGCGCGAACCCGTCGGAGTTCGCCATCCGCACGACCGGCACGCTGGCGCTGTTGTTTCTGATTTTGTCGCTGGCGGTGACGCCGCTCCGCAAGGCGCTCGGCCAGCCGTGGATGGTGAAGCTGCGGCGCATGCTCGGACTTTTCGGCTTCTTCTACGCCGCGCTGCACCTGTTGATTTACACTCTGCTCGACCGCTCGGCGAGTTTGCGCGCAGTGATTGAAGATGTGGCGAAGCGGCCTTTCATCACTGTCGGCATGGCCAGCTTCGTGTTGCTTGTGCCGCTGGCCATCACTTCGACGCAACGGATGATTAAGCGGATAGGCGGCAAGCGCTGGACTCGGTTGCACCGGCTGGCGTATGTCGCGGCGGCGGGCGGCGCGTTGCATTATTACATGCTGGTGAAGGCCGACACGCGCGAGCCATTGCTGTTTGCCGCCGCGCTCGCCGTGCTGTTGCTCTATCGCATCGTCAACCAATATCTGCCGCGTTACACCGAGCGCAAGCCTGCGCGCCCGCCGTCCCGCCGCGCCGAGAGCGTTTAGCCACAGAGACACAAAGACACAGAGACAATCAACTATCTTCTTATAACTCTCCTTCGTGTCTCTGTGTCTCTGTGGCCAGTCTCTTATTTCCCCTGCTGCAAATCGTTCATCAACTGCTCGCGGAAATAATTTGCCGGGATGGTCCCCTGCTTGATGTAAGCGATGTGAAACATCTTTGGTGAGAACTTGTCGCCCAGCCGCTTCGCCGCCTCTTCGCGCAACGCGTAGATTTGGTCTTTGCCCAGCCGATAGGTGATCGCCTGCGTCGGCCACTTCGAGTAACGGAAGATAGCGCGCTCGGCGCTGTCGCAACTGGCGCGCTTGGCGTCATTCGTCTTTGCCGCTGCATCCGTACACGAGCCGGTCAGGAAATTGACCACCTCTGAAAACAACGTCACCGCGTCGTCGTAACTCATGCGGCCCGTGTGAATGCCCGTATCGACGCGCACGCGCAGGTCGCGGTAGAGCTTGCCCTGCAACTGGTAGAGCCGTTCTTCCGGCGTGTAGAAACCGCTGGGCGCTCCCGTCTGCGGCTCGGCCATCAAGGCTTCGGCGTATAATCCCCAGCCTTCGCTCGGCATCGAGTCTTCCCACATCGAAGACGAATCTTCGACCGCGCCCGGCGTCAGCCAGCGCACGGGAGAAATCTGCTCGCGGTACTGCGTCAGCACTTTGTAGTACCAGTCGTGGCCGGGGAAGCCTTCGTGCGCCGACAGGTCGGCCAGCGCGGCGCGGTTGTTCTCTTTCAACGCCGCCGGGTCGTTGCCGGTCGTCGTGACGTAGAAGCGCCCGACGCCGCTATTCTTGAACGGCGGCGCGGGGTAATAAGCCGCGCCGTCAATCGAAGCCTGCAAGGGCGGCGGCGTCTCTGTGACTTCGAGCTTATAATCCGCCGGCACGTCAAAGATGCCGGTCTTGCGCGCGTAATCGACCAGCCGGAAGGCCGCCTGCCGATACCAGTCCACCATCTCTGCATCCGACTTCGGATAATCCTGACCCAATTGATCGAAGACGTAGCGCACGGCCTGCCCGCCATCATCAGGCAGCGCCCAGTTATGTTGCTTGCCGATCTCGCGCGCCAGGTCGATCATCTGCTGCCTGGTCTGCTCGACAATCGGCATCGCTTCGTCATAGAGCTGCGCGGCGGTCTTATCAATCTTGAAATTATTCTTGAGCGCCCAGTTGTACTCCTCTTCGCCCATCGCAAAATGATCGGCAGCAAACGGCGGCTTGACCTTGCCCGCCGCCGCATCGTCGAAGTAGGTTTGAGCAACGAAGTCGCGCATCTTCAAATAGGCTTCTGAAGCCTGTTTCGCGGCGTCGCGCAACTGGCCGAGCAGTTGATCGCGCTGCGGGCCGCTGACGCGCTCGTCGGCCATCTTCGGCAGCGTCTCGCCGAAGTATTTTGCGTTCGCCTGCGACGTGTTCAAGCCGTCGCGTTGAAGCATGCGGCGGTCGGGCGCGTTGTTCGCTTTGACGCCGGCGAGCAACTGCTCCTGCGCGTTGGCTAAGAATTTCGGAATAGCCGAGACGCGCTTGACGACTAAGCTCCACTCGTCCGCCGTACCATAGGTCTTATCGCCGGTCTGCGCCATGCCTTGCAGTTGCCAGTCGAGCGCGCGGAACGGCTCGCCGACAAACGTGTCGAGGGCGCGTTCCTGATAACGCCGCGCCTGATGCTGATGCAGTTGAAAACGTATCTGCGCCAGCGCCACGTCGCGGTCGATGCGCGCGTTCGGCGTTAGCCCGTTGGCATCCGTGCTTTCGATAGCCTTCTGCGCGTCGCTGAGCCAGCGGTCTTCGTCGGCAAGCGCGGTGGCAGAATAATCGCGCAGCGCGCCGTCTACGTCCTTGAGCGAGGGGTCAAGCCCTGCGCCGCCCAGATACGTATTCACAGTTGGATTGCGCCGCAGGAATTCGACTACGTAGGCGTTGAGCGTTTTCTTGAACGCGTCGTCGCCGCTCGCATTGTTTGTGCGATTGGCATTGTCCATGGTGCATGCGGTCATAGCGATTAAAGCGAGCACAAGCAGTTTTTTCATAGCGTCCTTATCTCGTCAGGTGACGGTACTTGATGCGGTGCGGCTGATCGGCAGCCGCGCCGAGTCGCGCGTGGCGGTCGGCTTCGTACTCGGTGTAGTTGCCATCGAAAAAGGTCACGCGGCTGTCGCCTTCAAAGGCGAGGATGTGGGTGGCGATGCGATCTAGAAACCAGCGGTCGTGGCTGATGACGACGGCGCAGCCGGCGAAGTTCTCTAACGCCTCTTCGAGCGCGCGCATCGTGTTCACGTCGAGGTCGTTGGTCGGCTCGTCCAGCAGCAACACGTTCGCGCCCGACTTCAACATCTTCGCCAGGTGAACGCGGTTGCGCTCGCCGCCCGAAAGCCCGCCGACCTTCTTCTGCTGATCCGTGCCGGAGAAGTTGAACCGCGCCACGTACGCGCGCGAGTTCACCTGCCGCTTGCCCAGCTCAATCATATCCTGTCCATTGGAAATCTCTTCCCAGATCGTCTTGTTCGCCTCAAGCGCGTCGCGGCTCTGATCGACGTAGCCTAGCTTGACGGTTTCGCCGATGCGAATCGCGCCGCTGTCGGAATGCTCCTGGCCCGTGATCATGCGAAAGAGCGTCGTCTTGCCCGCGCCGTTCGGGCCGATGACGCCGACGATGCCGCCGGGCGGTAAGGCGAACGTCATATCTTCAACAAGAATGTTATCACCATATGCCTTCGTCACCTTGTTGGCTTCGATGACGATGTCGCCGAGGCGCGGGCCGGGCGGGATGTAAATCTCAAGCTCACGACCACGCGCTTCGCTCTCCTGCGCGAGTAGTGATTCGTACGCGTTGATGCGCGCTTTCGACTTGGCGTGGCGTGCGCGCGGAGCCATGCGAATCCATTCCAACTCGCGTTCGAGCGTCTTTTGCCGCTGGCTCTCGGCCTTCTCTTCGCGGCGCAAGCGTTCCTGTTTCTGCTCAAGCCACGACGAGTAGTTGCCTTCCCAAGGGATGCCGCGCCCCTGATCGAGTTCGAGAATCCAGCCGACGACGTTGTCGAGAAAGTAGCGGTCGTGCGTGACGGCTATCACCGTGCCGGCGTACTTCTGCAAGTGCTGTTCGAGCCAGCCGACAGATTCGGCGTCGAGGTGATTGGTCGGCTCGTCGAGCAGGAGAATGTCGGGCTGCTTGAGCAACAAACGGCACAGCGCGACGCGGCGGCGCTCGCCGCCCGACAGCACGCTGATGGACGTGTCGCCCGGCGGGCAACGCAGCGCGTCCATCGCCATCTCAAGCCGGGCGTCCAAATCCCACGCGCCCGTCGCGTCGAGCTTCTCCTGCACTTCGCCCTGCCGTTCGAGCAGCGCGTTCATCTCGTCGTCATCCATCGGCTCGGCGAAGCGCGCGTTGATCTCGTCAAACTGCTTGAGCAGGTCAACCGTTTCCTGCACGCCTTCTTCGACGATCTCGCGCACGGTCTTCGTGTTATCAAGTTGCGGCTCTTGTTCGAGGTAGCCGACCGTGTAGCCGGGCGAGATGTGCGTCTCGCCGACGTACTCTTTATCAACGCCGGCAATGATGCGCAGCACGGTGCTCTTGCCCGCGCCGTTCAAGCCGAGCACGCCAATCTTCGCGCCATAAAAGTAAGAGAGGTAGATGTCCTTGATAACCGGCTTCTTGTCGTAGAACTTGCCGACGCCGACCATCGAATAGATCACCTGATTCTTCTGCGGAGTTTGAGACATGAATTCTTTGTGTGCCTTTCGATCAAAGGTGCTCGACTAACCATTGCTATAGGGAATGGCTCGTTACCGGAGCTTAATATGCAAGCTTAATCTACTGAAGTTGAAAAAGGCAACGCGCCGCGACTTCACCGGCGAGCGCGGCGCTGGCATGAAAAAAGGCACCGCGAAGGGTGCCATATAAAAGCGGAAGGATGCTCTGGACTGTTGTTACTGTTATTGAATCTTACGCGCAATACGTCGCCTGTATAGAGCATCCTCCGCCACATTGCCGATACGCTGGCTAGACCACCGTGCGGCGTCCGCTCAGCAGGTTAATGACCAGGACTACGGCAGCAATCACCAAAAGCAGGTGAATCAATCCACCGCCAATACCGCCGATCAGGCCCAGCAGCCATAGCACTAACAAGATAACAAAGATTGTCCAAAGCATCGTTGTCCCCTCCCTCTCTTCTAAAGCGCCCGACTATTCTAAAGAGCAATGACCGTGCCAATACCCGGCCCGTGCTTTCGCGCCGCTAGATGAACATGCGTGGGCAAATAACCGGGCTTTCGCAATGAATCGAAGCAGACGCTGGCCTAATATATTGCAACTGCGCGCGCGAAGCCGCTGCGCCTCCACTCTACAGGTTGTTCTCGCTCGATAAGTGAATCGTCGTATCGCTGCGGACCGATGATAGCTACGACTCCAGCCGCTGCATATCGCTGTTGCAGAAGTTGCATTTCGGATTTTGCGCGGCGTCCAATTCTTCGCCGAATCCGAAGCTGGCAAGTGCGCCCAGGTTGGTTGGCAGCTTGTCGATGGTCACTTCACACTTGCAGTTTTCATCAAGGCATTGGTAGCGCTGTCCTGCTTCGATCAACATGCTCTTACCTCCGATCAGAACGATGGTGGTCTGATCGATTCACCAGGCCGGTCAGACATCGTCGGGTCAGGATTGTGGGACTCAGCCCAAAGCATCCGCTAAGGCGATAGTAACTCAAGCGCGCGGCGGTTTACTACATTGGAAATTAAGTTTTTGAACTTTTTGCCTGTATAGTGACTGCATGCAAAAAGCCCATGTAAAACTCACAGAATCAGATCATCGCTATTTGACAACTCTACTTTCGAAAGGGCAGCAATCCTCTCGGTGTTTTCGTCGCGCAACTGCCTTACTCGAACTCCATCGTGGCCACACTCTCGATTCTGTCGCCA
>JBJMGV010000035.1:0-54153 GCA_045807725.1 Blastocatellia bacterium
TCTCCCGGCCCCTGACCCCCGGCCCCCGGCTCCCAACACTGAGGTAGAATGGCACTAGACACGCAAGAGATGATTCGAGAAGACGCGCTGCTCGAACGGCTGATCGCGGCGCGCGACCAAATCCTCTACGAAGTGCGCAAGGTCATCGTTGCGCAGGACGAAGTCGTTGATCAGGCGTTGATGTCGCTGTTTGTCGGCGGCCACGCGCTGGTCACAGGCGTTCCCGGACTGGCCAAGACGTTGCTGATCCGCACGATTGCCAACGTGCTCGACCTGTCGTTCAAGCGCATACAATTCACGCCCGACTTAATGCCTTCCGACATCACCGGCACGGACATCATCGAAGAAGACCGCGCCACCGGCCACCGCGCCTTGCAGTTCATTCGCGGGCCGCTGTTCGCCAACATCATCCTCGCCGACGAAATCAACCGCACGCCGCCCAAGACGCAGGCCGCGCTGCTCGAAGCGATGCAGGAAGGCACGGTGACGATTCAGGGGCAGACCTACGCGCTGCCCAAGCCGTTTTATGTGCTGGCGACGCAGAACCCGATTGAGATGGAAGGAACCTACCCGCTGCCCGAAGCGCAGTTGGACCGCTTCATGTTCAACATACAGATCGGCTACCTGAGCGAAGACGATGAGGTCGAAGTCGTCAACCGCACGACCTCTGTGGTGGACTTGAACTTCGAGCGCAACGTGTCGGGCGAAGACATTCTGGCTTTTCAAAAGCTGGTGCGGCGCGTGCCGGCTTCGGAAGCCGTGACCCGCTACGCCGTAAGGTTGGTCGGCGCGAGCCGGCCCGTTGGCGCGACTGCGCCCGACTTCGTGCGCCGCTGGGTGACGTGGGGCGCAAGCTTGCGCGCTTCGCAGTTCTTGATTCTCGGCGGCAAAGCGCGCGCCATTATGATGGGCCGCTATAACGTCAGCGTCGAAGATGTGCGCGCCTTGGCTTACCCGATCTTGCGCCATCGCATCCTGCTGAACTTCCACGCCGAGAGCGAGCGCGTCAGGCCCGACGACGTGATCCGTCGATTGATCGAAACCGTGCCGGAGCCGAAGTCAGGACTGTAGTCTTAATAGCTGATTGAAAAAGCGCCGGTGTGAAAAAGTGCCGGTGAAAGTCATCGGCTCAATCACTTTCAATTTCAACCGCTGACACCCGTGTGAGCGGCGAGCAGGTTGTCCCAGATGCAAAACATGTCGCCACAAACCGGCGCGCGATTCCTCGCCCCTGAAGTGCTGGCGCGCATCAACTCGCTTGAACTGGTCGCGCGCTCGGTGGTCGAAGGCTTCATCTCCGGCTTGCACCGTTCGCCTTATCTGGGTTTCTCTACAGACTTCGCCGAGCATCGGCAGTATATGCCCGGCGACGATCTGCGCCACCTCGACTGGAAGCTGCTTGCGCGCACCGACCGGCTCTACATCAAGAAGTATCAGAGTGACACCAACACGCAGATTCATTTATTGATCGATGCCAGCGCCTCGATGAATTACGCCAGCGGAGAAGTGGGCAAGCTGCAATACGCGCAGTATCTCGCTTCATCGCTGGCTTACCTGGGCGTGCGCCAGCACGACTCTGTAGGTTTGCATACATTCGACCAGGAAACGATTGAATACGTGCCGCCCGGCTCGCGCACGGGCCACCTGCGCACGGTGCTCGGCGTCATTGAGCGCATCCTTCCGGGTCGCGGCACGCGGCTGACGGAACAACTGCACCGGCTCGCCGAGTTGCTGACGCGGCGCGGCATCATCGTGTTGATCAGCGACCTCTACGACGAGCCGGCGCGGTTGATGGAGGCGCTTGAACACCTCAGGTTCAAAGGCAACGAGGTCATCGTCTTTCACGTGATGGACCGGCAAGAGGTCGAGTTCGACTTCAGTGAACCGCTGGTGCTGGAAGACGCCGAGAACGAGGAGCAGTTGCACGTCTTGCCGGAGGTGCTGCGCGACGAATACCGCCGGGCGATACGACTGCACATCGACGCGCTGAAAGAAGGCGCGGCGCGCAATCGCATTGATTACGAATTGCTGAAAACGTCGGAGCCGCTCGACAACGCGTTGTTCTCGTACCTCGCGCGCCGCTCGCAGTTCGGGTGATTCAGAGAAAGGGAGTCGAATGAGAAAGCGAGTGGAACTCACGCCAGAGGAGAATAAGGCCAAGAGCGCGTTGATTGAAGAAGCGCGGGCGATGACTCAAGCTCAGAAGGTTCATCGTATATTGGAATTGACAGAAGCTCGACGTGAAGAAATAAAAAAGGACCTTAAAGCGCGGTATCCACAAGCGTCAGAACATGAATTGAAGATGCGCTTTGCAGTTGAATGGCTCGGACCGAAGTTAGCGAAAGAAGCTTATGGCTGGGAGAACGCGCCTGAAGATGTATAAACAATGGCATTTCTGAATCCCATTTTTTTACTTGGAGCATTAGCGGCGGGGCTGCCTGTGCTCGTGCATCTGGTGCGGCGCACCCGCGCCGTGCGGATGCAGTTTCCCTCGCTGATGTTTTTGCGCCGCATCGAACAGAAGTCGATACGCCAGCGCCGGCTGCGCAACCTGTTGCTGCTCGCCCTGCGTTGCGCCGCGCTGTTGTTATTGGCGCTTGCCTTCGCGCGGCCTTATTTCACCGGCGCGAGCAAAGCGTCGGCGGCAAGCAGCCAATCAAGCAGCGTGATACTCATCGATGCGTCGTACAGCATGCGTTACGGCGAAGTCTTTGACCGCGCGCGGCAGGCGGCGCGCAACATCATCAACGACGCGCCTTCAGGCGAGCAGTTCGCCGTCGTGCAGTTTGCGCGCAGCTACGACGTGCTGATGCCGATGAAGGCCGCGCGCGATGAAGCGCTCGCCGCCATCGCGCAGATGCAGCCCGGACTCGGCGCGACCGATTATTTGCAAGCCGTGCAAGCCGCCGTCTCTCTGCTCAAAGACGCGGGCGGCACAAAGCGCATTCACCTGATTTCGGACTTTCAAGACGCGGGCTGGAATCGCAACGCCGCGCCGGTCAAGCTGCCTGCCGACATCAAGCTTGAACCCATCGACGTGTCCGATGCTGCGCCCTCTAATCTTGCCGTGCTCGATGTCAAAGCCGAGCCGGTCGTCTATCAGCAGAAGTACGCCGGCAAGCTCGTCGCCCGCATCGGTAACTTCGGCGCGCAGCCGGTCAGTAACGCGACGGTCGATTTCAAGCTCAACGATTTGACGGTCGAGCGGCGTCAGTTGAAGCTCGATGCGAATGAGCAGGGCGTCGTCGAGTTCAGCGGCTTCAACGTGCCCGAAGGCGCGAACCGCGCTTCTATCGAGATTAGCGGCGATGCCTTTACGCTTGACGACAAATCCTTCTTCACCATCCGCCGCGAAGATCAAGGCAAGGTGCTGGTGATCGACACGGCGACGCGCGGGCGCAGCGAGAGCTTCTTTTTGCAGCAGTCGCTTATGGCCGGCGAGAATAATCAATACGCCGTGACGACCAAGACCGTCGGCACAACCAGTCCCGCCGAGCTTGAATCGTATCGCGTCATCATCGTCAATGACGCGGGCGGCATCAGCGCGTCGCTCGCTTCGGCCATCAAAGCCTTCGCCGAACGCGGCGGCGGCGTCATTCTCGCGGCGGGCCGCCACACGGAAGCCGGTGAATTCAACCGCGCCTTCACGGGGCTTGCGCCGGCACAAGTCGGCGAAACCGTGCAATCGCGCGCCTACGCATTGATGAGCCAGTTGAAGAGCGACCATCCGATCTTCGCGCCGTTCCAACGCGGCGGGCGGTTGGCCTCGACGCGCGTGTATGGCTACCATCGCGCGGAGGCTGGTGAAGGCGCGACGACGATTGCTGCGCTCGATGACGGCACGCCGGTCATCATCGAAGGACTGACCGGGCGCGGCAAAGTATTGTTGATTACAACGACGCTCGACACGGCCTGGAATGATTTGCCGCTGACGCCGATGTTTCTGCCGCTGGCCAGGCAGATGCTCGAATACCTGGGCGGGCGCGAAACGCCTGCGGCTTTTACGATAGGGCAGGTGATCGCCGCGCCGCCCGACGCGGACGGCTCGCTGCCGGCGATTGATAATCCGGCGGGAGGCCGGCTGGGTGATGCGCGCCAGAACCCGACCGGCGAGCTGGCCTTCGATGCGGCGGAGGTGGGCTTTTATAAGTTCCGTTATCGTGACCGCACCGAATATCGCGCGGTGAATCTGGAAACGACGGAATCCGATTTTGCTAAGCTGAACCTGAACGATTTCGTCGCCGGCCTCGCCCGTGATGCGAGCGACCGCGATGTGCAGGCCGTGCAGTCGCCGCGCCTGACCGCGGAAGAGACCGAAGCGCGACAGCGATTGTGGTTGCCATTACTCATACTCTCTCTAGCTCTGTTTGTCGCCGAGGCGGCGCTGGCGCGTCGCCTACGCATTGCCAGGCTGGTGGGGTAATCCACCAGGGCCGCGAAGGAACGCCCGGAGGAAGATAAGCTTCGTGGCCTTCGTGGCTTTCGTGGATTATACTGACTGCATCAGCGAGAGGAGCACAGCGCGATGAGTTCACACGAAAAGAGCCTCAATGATTTAATCGCTCAGGTTCGTTCGCGCATCCGTGCGCGGCTGGCCCTGCGCGGGCTGGCCATCACGATGGCCATCTTCGCGGCGGCGCTGCTGCTGGCGGCGCTGCTGGCGGGACGGGTTTATTATCGGCCCGGCGTGTTGCTCCTTTTGCGATTGCTGCCGCTCGCGTTGACCGTGGCTTCGGCGCTGATCTTCATCCTGCGCCCGCTGCGCGCGCGGATTCCTGACCGGCAGATTGCCCGGCTCATCGAAGAGAGGTGCGCGCTCTCGGATCGCCTCTCGACCGTTGTCGAATGCTCGGAGAATCCCGGCACGGCCTCGCCCGCCATTGTCACGCGGTTGATCGAAGACACGGCGGCGCGTTGCTCACACGTTCGGCTCGACGCCGTGATTGATCCGCGCTCGGCTTATCTCTACGGCGCGGGGTCGGCTGTGATCTTACTCATGATGATCGGCTCGCTTTTCTTCGGCCCGTCGCCGCTCGCTTCCGGGATGGCCTCGCTCTATTCGATTGGCGATGTGGTCGCGGCCAACGCGAAGACCATCACCGTCACGCCGGGCACGGCGCGCGCGCCGCGCGGCTCGGATCAAAAGATCAAAGCGACGATCACAGGCTTTGATGTCAGCAGCGCACAGGTCTTCATTCGGCGCAACGGCGGCGACGTTTGGGAAGCGCACGTGATGGAGCCTGCACGCAACCCGAACGAGTTTCAGTTCGTCATCTTCAACATTCAAGATTCCATCGGTTACTACGTCGAAGCCGGCGGCATCCGCTCCGAAGAGTTTCAACTCACGGTTGCCGACCTGCCATTCGTCAAACAGATCGATCTCGTCTTGAACTTCCCGGCCTACACGCGAATGCCGGCCAAGCGCATAGAGAACACCGGCGAGGTCGCCGCGCTGAAAGGCACGGTCGTGCAGGTCACGGCTAAGCTGAGCGCCGGGGCGAAGGCGGCGCGCATCATCTTGAGCGACGGCACTAAGATTGAGATGACGCCGGAAGGCGACGATCAGTTTGTAGGCAACCTTACAGTCAAGGCGAACGGCACCTATCGCATCGAGTTGATGAGCCAGGACGGCGAGCGTTACAACGGCTCGAACGAGTTCGACATCACTGTGCTCGAAGACCACCCGCCGACGGTGATGATTGATAAGCCGGGGCGTGATATGAAGGTGACGAACATTCAAGAAGTCTTCTCGCAGGTACGCGCCGAAGACGACTTCGGCGTCACCTCGATTGAGCTTTACTATTCGGTGAACGGCGGCGAAGAGAAACACGTCGCCCTGCAAGACCTCAAGACCGACACGCCCAAGACCTTGAGCGGTGCGCACACCTTCTTCCTCGAAGAGTTCGGCTTGCAGCCGGGCGATTTTATCTCTTACTACGCCAAGGCGCGCGACAATGGCGCGGACGGCGGGCAGGCTTCCACCAGCGACATTTACTTTCTCGAAGTGCGCCCGTTCGACCGCGAGTTCCGACAGGCGCAACAACAGGGCAGCGGCGGCGGCCAGGGCGAGCAGGATTCCAATGCCTTGACGCGGCGGCAGCGCGAGATCATCGCCGCGACGTTCCGCGTGCAGCGCGAGCTGAGCAACTACACGCCGCAGGAGAAGGACGAGAATGTCGGCGCGGTGACGCTCAGCCAGGAAAAATTGAAGACCGACGCCGAGGCATTGATCGAGCGCATACGTCGGCGGCTCGGCGACCAACTGAACTCGCAGCCGCAGTACGCCAAGCTGGTTGAATACGTGACGCAGGCTACAAAAGAGATGGGCGACGCGATCCCGCAGCTTCGCGGTCAGAAGCCGAAGGACGCGCTGCCGCCTGAGCAGCGTTCTCTGCAACAACTGCTCAGGGCCGAAGCCATCTTCCGCGAGATTCAAATCGCGCGCGGCGAGTCGCAGGGCAGCGGCCAGCAACAGCAGGAACAGGACATGGCCGATATGTTCGAGCTGCAACTCGACAAGATGAAGAATCAGTACGAGACCGTGCAGCGCCAGCAGCAACAACAGCAGGGCGAGCAGCAGGATGAAATCGCGCGGCGGCTGGCTGAGCTGGCCAAGCGGCAGCAGCAACAGCTCGAACAGAAGATGCGGATGCAGCAGCAAGGCGGTGGCGGCGGCGGCGGCGCGCAGCGCCAGCAGCAAGAGATGATTGACGAAGCGCAGCGGCTGGCCCGCGAGCTTGAGCGGTTGTCGCGTGACCGCCGCGACCCGAAGCTCGAAGAGGCGGCGCGACAGCTTCAGCAATCCGCCGACGAGATGCGGCGCTCGCAGGCCGCACAATCACAGGCTTCTTCGCAGCAAGGCAACGGCGAGCAGCGCCAGATGGAAGCGCAGGCGCAGGGTATGCGCGCGCTTGAACGGATGGAGCAGGCGCGGCGTATGCTGCAATCGTCGCAGAGCGCGAGCGGCCAGCGCAGCGTTCAACAATTACGCCAGCAGGCCGAAGAGGCTTTGCGCAAGCAGGACGAGATCAGCCGCAACGTGGACGAGATGGCGCGCAACGGGCAAGGCGCGGGCAACGAGCAGAAGAAGGCCCAGCTTAATGAGAGCAAGCAGGCGCTCGCCGACAAGGTGGCTGGCCTCGAACGCGACCTCGATCAGACAGCGCGCAATCTCGGACAGGACAAGCAACAGGCGAGCGATAAGCTGCGCGAAGCGGCAAATGGGATTCGCAACAACCGCATCCCCGACCGCATTCGCGCCAACGGCCAGTTGATCGAGAACGGCTTTATGGATCAGGCCCGCGACCGTGAGCGCATCATTCGCGGCAACATCGAAGATGTCTTGAAAAACATTCAGGCTGCCGAAGGCGGCGCGTCCAAGCGCGCACAGGGTGATAGCTTAGAGGAGGCGTTGAACCGCGCGCGCGAGCTTGCTGATAACCTCGAATCGCTGCGGCGGCGAATGGAATCGCAGAATGGCGATCAGTCGCAGCAAGGTCAACAGGCCGGGCAGCAATCAAACCAGCAAGGACAACAATCGAGTCAGCAAGGCAATCAGCAGGGGAATCAACAGGGACAGCAGTCGCAGGCTAACGGCCAGCAACAAGGACAGGGGCAGCGACAATCGCAGGCCGGGCAACGTCAGGGCCAGTCAAGCCGTCAACCGGGGCAGCGCGGCTCGCAGGCGCGCGGCAATCAGCGCGGCCAGCAGGGCCAGCAAGGTCAACAGCAGGGCCAACAGCAGGGTCAGCAACAAGGCCAGCAACAAGGCCAACAGGGTCAGCAAGGCGAACAAGGCAGCGAGGGCCAACAAGGTCAACAAGGTCAGCAAGGCCAGCAAGGGCAGCAAGGGCAGCAAGGCGGTCAGGGACAACAGGGTGGCCAGGGACAACAGGGCGGCCAGCGCGGCCAGCAAGGCAACCAGCAAGGTTCGCAGGGCGGGCAGGGCAGTGAGCCGAGCGAGTCTGCTTCATCACAAGACCCGATGACGGCGGCAGGTGGCGGCCCGCCGCACGCCGGCGGCGACCGACAGACCGCCAGCGAGTTGCGCGAGCGGCTGAAGGACGCCGAAGACTTGCGCCGCGCGCTTGGTCACAATCAAGACTTGGCGCGCGACCTCAACCGCGTCGTTGATCAGCTTCGTAAGGTTAACCCCAACGCGTTCAATGATCCGTCGCAAATGGCGCTGCTCAAGAACGAGGTGATCGAGCCGCTGCGCCAGATTGAGATTGAGCTTGCGCGCCGCTTGCAGGCCAAGCTCGGCAACAACGGCGCAGGCGCGCTGAGCGATGGCGATGCGCCCGACCGTTACCGCAAGTTGATCGAGGAATATTACCGCCGCCTCTCGGCTCGCTCGCCGGAGGCGAAGCCGTAGTGGGACGGCGCGGTATTAAGAGGGATTAGCGGTTAAGCATGCGTTTGAACAAGGGCGAAGCCGCGCGAGCGGCAGCGAGAAGGTAGCCAGAGGTGAAACCTCTGGAATACGGCATCATCGATTCCCCGCGTTGAAGACGCGGGAAGATGTTCTGGCGCTCCTTCAGAGCGCGGCCATCAAATGCGACAATCCAGACGTTGCACGTCTGGCTACCTTCTTCCGTGCGCCTCCAGCGCACAAAAGCATTAGGATTTGCAACCGTTCGTTTAAGGACAAACGCGCAGGCGCTTCAGTCTGCCAGAGAGTGTTGAATATGAAACCAGGAAGAATGCTTTTTTATCGTCTCATTCTCGCGTTCGTGTTAAGCAGTCTGCTCGTCAGCGGCCCGGCCAGCGTCGATGCCAAGGACCACAAGGCGTTCGTGGCGCTTTCAGCGCGGCTGTCGGAGTCGGGCGGCTACTTCGATTCCGACAACCTCATCTCGAATGAGACTTCTTACCAGCACGTGCTGATTAAGATGCGCGAGATTGGCGTCAGCGGCGGCGTCTATCTCGGCGTTGGGCCGGATCAGAATTTTACTTACATCGCGCGCATCCGCCCGCGAATGGCGATCATCATCGACATACGCCGCGACAACCTGCTGCAACACCTCCTGTTCAAAGCGCTATTTGCTCGCGCTCGCAATCGCATCGAATACCTCTGCCTTTTTATGGGCAAGCCGTTCCCGAAGACAAAAGGGTGGGAGCAGAAGTCGCTCAAAGAGATCGTCGATTATCTCGACGCGACGCCGGCGGACACCAAGCTATTCGAGAAGACCTCGAAAGAGATTCGCAATGACGTTCAGAAGTTCGGCTTTCAACTGTCGCAGCAGGATATCGATACGATCAACAAGATTCACCGCGCCTTCTTCACGTCGGGCCTCGATATACGCTATTCCAGTTATCACCGCCCGCCGCGCTCGATCTATCCGACTTACCGCGAGCTGTTGCTTGAGCATGACCTGACGGGCCAGCAGAACAACTACTTCAACTCGGAAGACGACTATCAATTCCTCAAGAAGATGGAAGCCGACGATCTGATCGTGCCGGTCACGGGCGACCTGTCGGGGCCGCAGGCGGTCAAGACCATCGGCGCTTACCTGCGCGAGAACAAAGATCGCGTGTCGGCCTTCTACGTCTCGAACGTCGAGTTTTATTTGCAGCGCCAGGGCACCTTCGACAAGTGGGTCGAGAACCTCAAGTCGCTGCCCATCGACGATCACAGCGTCATCATCCGAAGTTACTTTAATTACTACGCGCCGCCGCACCCGCAGGCCGAGCCGAACCACTTCAGCACGCAGTTGCTTCAGAAGATCGACGACCTGATCAAGATGTGCGCTACCGGCGACTGCGACCGTTACGAAGACATCGTCACCAAGAATTCGATCCTGCTGCGTTGAAGGGCGTATGGTGCAGGAGATACGCATAAGCGACTGGCGAGAGCTGACCGAGCGGGTTTACGAAGGCTCGTGGGAGGCCGGCATTGCGCGCTTCCGGCCCAATGTCGCGTTTCGCGGATTGTCGGATGCCGATTACGCGCTCAAGAGCGGCTTGATCCGGCTCGGCGGCCCGACGGAGAAGTTAGAGGGCCACCTGCTGCGCAACTTTCGCAAGTACGCGCGGCGCGACTCGGTCCCCGATTCGATATGGGATTGGATGGCGCTCAGCCAGCATCACGGCTTGCCGACACGCTTGATCGACTGGACGTACTCGCCGTATGTCGCTATGCATTTTGCCACCGCGCGGCTCGAAGACTTCGACACCGACGGCGTCATCTGGAGCGTTGACTTTGCCAAGGCCAACGAACTGATCCCTAAGAAACTGAAACAGGTCTTGCGCGAAGAAGGGTCGTACACCATCACGGTCGAGATGCTCAACAGCATCGCCAGGACGCCGGCAGAGTTCGACCGCCTCGCCGATGATCCGTTCGTCGTCTTCTTCGAGCCGCCATCGCTTGATGATCGCATCGTTAATCAGTTCGCGCTCTTTTCGCTGATGTCGTCGCCGACCGCTGCGCTCGACGATTGGCTCAATCAACATCCCGAACTTTGCCGCAAGATCATCATCCCGGCGGAAGCGAAATGGGAAGTGCGCGACAAGCTCGATCAGGCCAACATCACCGAGCGCGTATTGCTGCCGGGGCTTGACGGCTTGAGCAGTTGGCTCAAGCGTTACTACACGCCGCGCAGGCAGGGCGGCAAGCTGGAGCGAGGCGAAGAATCCAAACCGCCGATGGCGAAAGAGACGACCGGCAACGAATCACTCTGAAGCGATCCGCTTTCAAATTCCACCGATCAAGCCGACCCGCAACCAACGTATGAAACCAGCATCAGAACGCCACCACCTCATCAACGAAGCGCGGCGCGTTGTCATCAAGCTGGGCACAGCGGTGTTGATGCGTGAAGACGGCGAGCCAGCGTTGAGCCGCTTCTACGCGTTCATCGAAGCGCTTGCCGATCTCAAGCGCGCGGGCCGCGAACTCCTGCTCGTCTCGTCGGGTGCAATCGGGCTGGGCGCGCAGCGGCTCAACGTGACGCGCAAGCCGCAACTGCTGCCGCTCAAACAGGCGTGTGCGGCGGTCGGGCAAGGGCGGCTGATGGCGCTCTACTCGGATGGCTTCGAGCGTTTGGGTGTGACGGCGGCGCAAGTGTTGTTGACTGAAGAAGACTTCTCGAACCGGCAGCGTTACCTGAGCCTGCGCGGCACGCTCGGCAAGCTGCTTGAGCTTGGCGTGCTGCCCATCATCAACGAGAACGACACGGTGGCGACCGCCGAGCTGGAATCGAATGAAGCGTCGCCGCACGTTCGCGTCAACTTCGGCGACAATGATAAGTTGTCGGCGCTGGTGGCGAGCAAGATCGAAGCCGACTTGCTGGTCATCCTCACAGACGTTGATGGACTCTATACTGCCGAGCCGACCAGCAAAGATGCGCGGCTGATCTCGTTAGTAGCCGACATTACACCTGAGATTGACGACCTTGCGCGCGGCGCTAACGTGTCGTCGAAGGTCGGGCGCGGCGGCATTCGCACCAAGATCGAAGCCGCGCGCATCGCCGCGCGGTCGGGCTGCGCGACGGTGATCGCCGGCGGCAAGCTGCCCAACATCATCCCGCGCATCTTCGCCGGCGAAGAAGTCGGCACGCTCTTTCTGCCGCAGTCGGGGCTGCCCGGCAAGCGTCGCTGGATCGCTTTTGCGACGACCGTCAAAGCGGCGCTGGTGGTCAATGCGGGTGCGCGTCGCGCCCTGATCGAAGGCAAGGCGAGCTTGCTTGCCGCCGGCGTTACCGATGTGCGCGGCACATTCGAGCGCGGCGATGTCGTCAGCATTCTCGATGATGGCGAGCAGGAGTTCGCGCGCGGCATCGTCAACTATTCGAGCGACGAAGCGCGTCGCATCAGCGGCCAGCATTCGGCGCGCATTGACGAACTGATCGCAAACCGCAACTACGACGCGCTCATCACGCGCGACAACATCGCCTTCCTGGAATAGCGAGAGCAAGGCGCAGAAGAATTGCGAAGACATAAACAGATGACCCCAGTGATTGAAGCAGCACAGAAAGCCAAGGCCGCATCGGCGCGGCTATCGCGTATGACGGCGGCAGAAAAGAATCACGTCCTCGCGCGGATCGCCGGCGCGATTGAATCACACGCGGCTGAAATCTTCGCCGCCAACCGCCGCGACCTCGACGCTGCGCGCCCGCTTGTTGAAAGCGGCGAGATGGCCAAGGCGCTTTATCGTCGCTTGAAACTCGACGATGCCAAGCTGCGCGATATGGTGGCCGGCATTCGTCAGGTTATTGCGCTCGAAGACCCGGTCGGCAGAATTACGTATGCGATGGAGCTGGATGATGACTTGCGCCTCTATCGCGTCAACTGTCCGATTGGCGTGGTCGGCGTGATCTTCGAGTCGCGCCCTGACGCCTTGGCGCAAATCACCGCGCTCTGTTTCAAGAGCGGCAACGCCGTGCTACTCAAAGGCGGGCGCGAGGCCGAACACTCGAATCAAAAGTTGTTCGAGATCATCCAGGCCGCCGCTGCCAATGCCGAATGGCCGGCTGATGCGATGGCGCTGCTCGAACGGCGCGAAGATGTCAGCGAGATGCTTAAGGCCGAAGGCTTCGTTGACCTGATTATTCCGCGCGGCTCGAATGCGCTGGTGCGGTTCGTGCAAGAGAATACCCAGATTCCCGTGCTCGGCCACGCCGACGGCCTTTGCCACATCTACGTTGATCGCGCCGCCGACCTTGAGAAAGCCGCTGCCATCGTCAAGGATGCCAAGCTGAGTTACCCGGCGGCTTGCAACGCGGTCGAGTCGTTGCTGATTCACCGCGACGTGGCGCGCGAATTCCTGCCCGCCGTCGTCGCTATGCTTAAGTCTGAAGGCGTCGAGGTGCGGGCTGACGAACGCAGTCGCGCCATTCTCGAAGATGTCACCATTGCTGCCGCCACAGAGGCGGATTGGCGCACCGAGTACTGCGACCTTGTGCTTTCGATCAAGATAGTCGATTCGCTGGATGAGGCCGTCGCGCACATCAACACCTACGGCTCGCGCCACACCGAAGCGATCATCACCAAAGACGCGGCGGCCTTCGAGCGCTTCTTTGCCGAAGTCGATGCGGCGGGCGTTTACTGGAACGCTTCGACGCGGTTTGCCGATGGCTTCCGTTATGGCTTCGGCGCGGAGGTCGGCATCAGCACGGCGAAGATGCACCCGCGCGGCCCCGTCGGCTTGGAAGGACTCGTGACCTACAAGTATAAGCTGGTTGGCGCGGGGCAGACTGTGACTGACTACTCTGGACCCGACGCCCGCCGCTTCACGCACCGGCGTATCGATGAGTCATGAGCGATGATGCCGAATCGGCGGCGCGGTGAGGTCGGGATGCCTTCCACTAACAAGCCTCGTGGCGGGAAGGGAAGAGATAATCGATGACTGCCTTGTTAAGAGAGATGGCCGGGCGATTCACGTCGCCAGTCGAGCGGCGGTTGTTCGCCGAGTATGGCGCGTTCTTCGTGACGACCGCCGCGCCGCCGCCGACCATCATCTTCGCCGATGCGGCGGAGGTTGAAGCCTTCCAGGCGCAACTGGCTGTGAGCCGCGCCCGACTCGGCGATTATGAAGTCGCGCTGCAAGCTGAAGCGATGGACGCGCTGATCCGCGCCGCCTCGGAGATGAATGACCGCGAAGGGCAGATCACGGCACGCGCGGCAGATTCGGGCGGGCGGTCTTATCAAGACACGGTCAACCTCTGGAACCGCAATGTCACGCGCGGCCTCGATCACTGGCAGAGCGAAGGACGCCTTGCGCCTGAACGAGTTGAGCAGATTCGTCGTCTCGCGCCTAAAGATCAGGTCGCCGTCGTGCTCGACATCGAAGACAACGAGCGGGTTTACTTCGGGACCTTCTTTGATCGCTCGATCCTTTATTCCGTAGCCGCGCCAGGCGCATCGCAGCACCTGTCGCTGCTGGCCTTTGATGTGGCCGAATATCAAGATGCCGAAGTCGAAGAGGCGCTTGGGCGCTTCGGCTGGTTTCGCACAGTGCCCAACGACCTGCCGCATTTCACTTATCTCGGACACAGCGCCGACAGCTTGATCAATCTTGGCCTTACACACGTCGAGCGGTCATATGGCGATCAACAGTATGGCTTCTGGGTTCCTGACCTTGAGCGTTTACGATGATCTATTGGCGCTCTTGCCTCAGACTAACGCGGTCGGCAAATCTGTCTCACGACTGTGCTATCTATGTGACTCTCTGGAAATGTTCGTGAGGTCAATGTCACTGTGCAGAGTCGCTTGTGGTGCGGCCTCGAACTTTTTAAGCCTGTGAACGAGCAAGTTAGCGCAGTGCTTGTCAAAAAGATGCGGCCTGCGGGAGACTCTGGCACAACGGTTGATATTCATATCGCCGAGTTCGGATTTTTATCTCGAACACTCACAAGCGTCCACAGCTCGCACGGTCGCATATTGAATACTCTTATTGAGAAAAGACGTGGCGGAGCTTAACGATTGTGAGAGGGAGGGGAGCAATCCCCTCCCTTCTTCATTTAAGGCTCTCGACTTTAGGCCCGGAAGTCACAGGCGCGCATATCCTCAAGCAAGATTGTTTCAATCACGCTGGATTGGTCAATGTGTGTTCAGCCCGCTCGCACACAGGCCGCGTTCTTTCAGTGGCGACAGTGGGCGCTCGCCCAATTCTTGCATCTTCGTTGCAGCTAATAAAGTGTGTGCAGTTTGCCGCCGACTGGGAGTAGAATGACTCTAATGGACGCTGTGAGTGGCTATGGGATAACGGGTATGTCCATAAACGTGGCGTTGGGAAAGATACTGGTCATCGAAGACAATCGTGATTCACGCGACATTCTCGCCAAGCTGCTGCGGATGAGCGGCTACGACGTGATATCGGCTAATGATGGCGAAGCCGGGTTAGAGGCGGCGCTCCAGCAGAACCCTGACTTGATTATCACCGACATTCATATGCCGAATATGAACGGCATCGAGTTTGTTCAGCGTGTTCGCAAAGACCTGACCCTCGATAAAGTGCCGGTGCTCGTCGTCACTGCTTTTGGCGCACAGGTCGCCCGCGAAGCGGTCAACGCCGGCGCGAATGCCGCCGCCGAAAAGCCTTTCGACTTTGATCGCTTCCTGCTGACGGTTGAGGAGTTGATAGGTCGCAGCCGGACGGCGGCTTAGTCACTGAATCCAGCCATTCGATTCCTTACAAGCTGAGCAGGCAAGGTTAGTGGGGATTCGTTATCGCCTTCCACACGACGCTGACAGCGCCTTGCGTCACTGCTGAATCTGCGTCGGCGTCGGAGTGGCGTTCTTGGCCTCCTGCACGCGCAGAATGATCTTGTTGACAAGGGGTTCGGGCGGCTCTTGCTCGCCGTTTATCTTCCCTCGCACAACCGTGCCCGCGTCAATCGTCATCTTTCCAAAAAGGCTGTGGAGCGTCACAAAGAAGCGGCTGAACTGGCCAGCCTTCTGCACGTCGATCATGAATCCCTTCTCGTTCTTATCCATGAAGCGTGTCACTTTCGGCTGACTCTTGGTGCCGACCTCTTCTTCGGTGAGGGCAAACTGTTTGGCAGCGACCAGCAGGGCCTCAAAGATGTCGATCTGCGCGCGAGTGAAGTTCCCCGAAAGTGTGCGATTCTCTGCGTCGGTCAGAAGAACCGTGTATTGCACGAAAGGCCCGGCGATGGCTTCGATGGTGAAGTTGGTTCCGGTCGGCAACGGCTTGACGTTGCGCATCAACTCCTTCTGTCGCTGGGGCGTCAACACGGATGATTGTTTCGACTTCGGAGGCGGCTCATCCTGGGCAAAGGCCGTCGTCGCCAGCGCGCAGAGAACAAGGGATAATGAAATGATCGGTGCGATTAATCTCGTGTGAATTCTCATAACTGCCTGATAGTGAGTAAACGCAGCGCCCGCTCAGTTGTTGCGTTATCTACTGCAAAGTTTATACGGTCGAAGGACTCTCCTCCGGTTGTTCCGGTAACGAGGCAAATGTGGCGTTGGGGTTATCGCTGCTCGGCGTGGACTCGTTCGCTTCGGCCTCAAGCGCTTCGACATCGGCAGGGATGTGATCGGCCTTATTTGAGCCGCGCGCGACGTAGACGATGCCGCCGGGCAGGCTGGTGATCGCAATCACGCCGAGCCACAGGATCGAAAGCGCCAGCGCCTGATGGTCCGGCACTCCAATCGAAGAGAACATCCAGATGTAAGCGCCCTCGCGTATGCCCGTGCCGCCAACCGATATGGGAATCATGCTGATCAATCCGATGGCCGGAATGAAGACCATATAATCGGCCAGCCCCGCTTTGTCTAAGCCGATGGCTTTGGCCGCCAGCAGGTTCACAACCGCGCAGCCGACCTGCACGCCAAGCGACATCATCATCGTGGCGGTGATCAAGCCCCAGCGCTTGCGATAGACGTTCACGGAGGTGAAAAGCCGCTCGACTTTATCATCCACCTTCTTCATCCTGAACAGCGTCAGGACGCGGTGCAGCAGGTTGTAGCTGGGCCGGTAAAAGATGGCCAGATTCGCCAGCAGAAAGCCGACCCCAATCAACGCGAAGATGGGGACCAGCGGCACGCCGTTGATCTTCATGCGGGCCGGGTCGGCAAGGCACGCCGTCACCAGCGCGATCAACACCAGCCCGCCCATGCCGATGTCGCGGTCGAAGAAGACCGAGGTTGTCGAGGCGCTTAATTGTTTCGTCTCTTTGTTCAGGTAATAGACCTTGACCACGTCGCCGCCGATGGCCGATGGCAGGAAGAAGTTGAAGTACATGCCGAGAAAGTAGTAAGCCAGTATGCGCGAGAACGGCACGTCGAGGCCCTGCGGCTTGAGCAACACGTACCAGCGCCAGGCGCTCAATCCCTGCACCACAAAATAGACCAGGATGGCGGCGACGAAATAGAGCGGGTTCGCAGTCTTCAACTCGGCCCACAGGAGATCGATATCAACGACGCGGAAAAAAATGTAGGCCAGGATGCCGAGACTGACGGCAACCTTCAATAGCGTGAACAGCGTTTTCTTCATTGCGCGAATGTCGCACCGCCTTTATTCGTGATCAGCAACACCTGGGGAGGCTCTCGCTTGTCCAATATAAACTTCAACTTTACTTGAAAGACCGGACGGCTGGCAAGAACGCTGGCCTGCGGCAACTGCGGCTTGAGACTTTCGTAATCTTCGGCCAGCAACAGGCAATAGACCTCGCGGCCCGACGCGAATGCGGCCAACAACTCTTCCGGCTCGTAGTAGGCGAAGACCTGGCGGCGCAGGTAGAACGTCATGCTCGGCGCGGCGTAGCGGTAGTAGCCGACCATTGCGTCGGCGGGCGCTTCACTGGCGATGCGCTCGCACATCGGCAGCACGGGCTTGAATCGCTCGAAGTCAGGCAGCACGCGCCACACGCAGACCCCGTTGAAGGCGATTAGCGTCAGCGCCGACCCGAGCAGCGCAAGCCGCTGTCGTCGGCGCAAGGCGACGATTAAAACCGCCAGGCCGCCGACGATGGCGATAATGCCTGAGAGGCGCGCGCCCTCGAACTGGTAATCGGCTGACGAATGCGCGAAGAGGTAAAGCACGCCGGCCCCTGTCGCCGCCAGCAGAAGTCCCAGCGTCGCTGCCGTCCATCGCGTCCATTGCGAATCAAGGTCGGCGTTGTCCTTGCTCACGGCCCGCGCCAAAAACGCGCCGACCACCGCCGCGACCGCCGAATAGATCGGCAGAATGTAAAGGTCTTCTTTGTTCTGCGAGAGCGAGAAGAAGACGACGATGACCGCCACCCAGATCAAACAGAGGCGTTGCAGCCGCAGGTTGAGCGAGCCGCCTTGCTCGACGGATGCCGGATTCCGCGAGAGTCGCTTCGCGGCTTTCCACCACTGACGCGCGCTCATCAACAGCACGCCGATGAAGAAGAGCGACCATGGAAACATATCGCCGATGACGACCGGCACGTAAAAGAAGAATCCGCGTCGCGGCCCCCACACCGGCTGCGTGTAACGCGACAGATTGTCTTTTAAGATGAAAGTCGAGATGTATTGCCAGCCGTGCCCTTCGTAGATAGCCAGATACCACGGCGAGACGATAGCGGCGATGATTAACGCGCCGAGCGGCAGCATCATCTCGCGCAACCGGCGCATCTCTCGATGAATGGTAAGGTAAATCACGAAGGCCATCGCAGGCAGCGCAATCGCCACCGGCCCTTTCGTCATCACGCCCAGCCCCGCCGCCACGTACATTAAAATTAAATATCGCTTCCGCTCGGCGGGGCGTGATTCGGCGAGGGCGAAGAACGCCAGCGTCGCCGCCATCAACATCGCCATCGCTACGTCGATCATTATGCGCCGCGAGAACATCAGGTATCGCGGCGCGATGGCCAGCGCAATGGCGGCGTAGAGACCCGCCTCTGTCGAATAGAGCAAGCGTCCGAGCGTGAAGGCGACGGCAATCATCGCCAGCGCCAGCATCGCTATGGCCAGTCGTTCGGCAGTCGCCGACACCCCGAATGCTTTATAGAATGCTGCGACGATCCAATAACTGAGCGGCGGCTTATTAAATCGCGGCTGGTAGTTGAAGCTGGGATTCACAAGATCGCCCGACTCGATCATCTCGCGCGGCGTTTCGGTGTAAAAGGCTTCGTTAGAATCCCACAACGAAGATGCGCCGAGACGCGTGACGTAGGGAATCGCCGCGAGGCAGAGGATGGCTATGAGCAGCGCGTGTCTTCGATTGAAAGGGCCAGTCATTGAAGACTCGGTAAGTATCACATCGCGGCGGCAGACAGCAAGGGCAATGATGAGTGCGGAATGATGAACTGAAGAGGAAAAGGAATCTGGATTACCTATAGATGATCTATAGAGCGTGTCTGAGAAGCCCTGAAAGGGCGGGATTCAATAGCCCAGGGCATCGCCCTGGGAGAGCGGCGGGGCTAACCGGCAAGCCCTGAAAGGGCGCAATAACCGATCACCTATTGCGCCCTTTCAGGGCTTGCCGAATGGTCGCTTTGTGTACCCGGCGCGTTGCGCCGGGCTATTGAATTACGCCCTTTCAGGGCTTACCGATTTGCACCGCATCTACTCTCCCAGGGCGATGCCCTGGGCTATCGAATCGCGCCCATTCAGGGCTTTTCAGACACGCTTTATAAACAATCCCCTGCCTCAATTCATCATTCATCATTCATCGTTCATCATTGCTTTTCAGTTGCTAACGAAGAGGATGGTGACGGGTTGATTATTGCGGATGACCTTCAGGGTCAGCTTGCTGTTCTTGGTGTTGAGCAGCTTGACGAGTTGTTCGACGCTGGTCATCTCCTGATCCTGGGCGCTGACGATTACATCGCCGGCTTTCAATCCTGTGCGCGCCGCCGCGCTGTCGGGCGCGACGCGCTTGACCAGAACGCCGCCTTTGACCTTAAAGAAACCGGCGAGCTGCGTGTTCATATCGCTGACAACAAACCCGCGAATCTCATCCGTGACATCGTGACTGACCGGCGGCGGCGGCGGGTTGGCCATTTCAACCGCGCGCAGCGCCTCAAGGACGCTACGAATCTCAAAGTCCAACTCGCGCAACGCCTCTGCGGATTTGCGTGTCGGCGGCTTGATCGCCTGAAACTCCAGGTGGCGCTGCTTGAGTTCTTCAAACCGTTTTTCGAGTTGAGCGCGCTGCACATCGGGCGGCTCCAACTGCTGCTCGGAGAGGTTGAACGACACGCCCCACTCGCTCTCAGGCCGCGCGCCGAGCGCGGCAGTGCATTCCCTTTGCTCGTGGTTGCGCGAAGCGCGGATCGTTACTTTGCGTCCTTCCGGCGACATCGTCAATAAGGCGATGAGGTCAGCGACTCCTGCGATGGTGAAGCCATCGACGCCGAGAATAACATCGCCGGACTGCATGCCGCAGGCCGCCGCCGCGCTGTCGGGCGCGACGTTACGTAGAACGACGCCAGCGCGACTCGGCAGACCAAGCGGCGCGAACTCGGCGTCGCTCAATTGCGAGATGCTATCGCCGCGCGCGCCGAGCCAGCCGGCGGGCACGAAGCCTTTCTTTTCCACCACGCGCCGCGCGACAGTGTCACGGATGAATGACAGCGGGAACAGATAAGCGCGCCCGAAGCCGGCGTACTGTGCGATGCCGACCACCTGATTCTCCGGCGTAAGGACGATGCTGCTGTCATTGCGCGACAGGAAGCCGCCGGAATAGATCGTCAGCGCGCCGCGCGCCTTCGCGTAAATGCTGCTCGGCCCGATGCTGCCTTGAGCAACGGTGATCCCAGGCGAATAGACAACGCGCGTCCCTTCGGGCGTCGTCTGCACTTGCTGATAAACATCGGTGCTGAAAATCTGCACGCGCTTGCCGTCGCTAAGATCACTGGCCTGTGCGACGCTCGGCGTGCCGCGCTTGAGTGATGAGACTTCGAGCACGGCAAAGCCGGTTGCGCCGTCCACGCCAACCAGCCTGGCGCGATGCGCAGCACCATCAGCGTCAGTCACGGTGATAACAGGGTCTTTGTCGAGCGGTGTCAGGTTGACCAGCCGCGTCACGATGTGCCCCTGGTCGTCAATCACCATGCCTGTGGCGAAGTTATAAACGAAAGCCGGCGGCGATGCGGGAACGGCTAAACGATCATTGCCCTGCCGCTTCATCCACTCGACGAGATTGGCGAAGTCTACGGTATGAACGACCGACACCGTCCACGGGTTAGGCGGCGCGGTTGAAGGCCGGAGTTGGCTCTGCGCCTGACCACTAACGGCGCAAAGACAGATGAAAAGAGATGCGAGGAATCTACTCATGAACTACACGCAGAAGCGCGACGGCCAAAGCTTGAATAATAGGCCGCCGCTCAGAATGAAACGGTGACGGGACGCGCGGCCTGCGGTTGCCGACCCGCGTTGCCATAAATCAACGGTTGAGCGCCGACGCTTACGGTCGGAACGGCGACATCGCGCTGACCGTTTCTGCCGGGAATCAAGATCGCGCCGCTGTCTACGAACGCCGCGTCTACAGGAGCCATCAACGGCACGCCCGCGCCGCGCCTGACGCCCGCAGTCATCGCGCGTGACCGACTAACCATATTTGTGCTCGCCGAAATGACAACGATGTGACGCGGTGTATTGCCAGCAGTGACGGCGGAGCCTCCAGGTACGGCGGGCACTTTGGAATCTTGCGCCGTCGCCGGCTGGCCCTTCTCTGTTGGCTTAATGGTTTCAGCCGTTGTTTCTGCGCCGGTGGGTTCAGTTACCGTAGGCGCAAACAATCCCATATGTTGAGCGACGAAGACCGTGACAGCCAGAGCCGCTGTGGCCGCTCCGGCGCGCAGATAAAATGCCGCGTTGAGCCAGGCCAGTCCCTTTCGCCCTTTCACTTCGGCGAGCCGTGCGTGCAGCATCGCGTCGAAATTGATCGGCGCATTGACGCGCGCGGTTGATCTGATTATCTCTCTCAGCGCGGCGCGCTCGCGGGCAAAGCGGCGGCACGCGTCGCATGCTTCGGTGTGTCGCGCAACGTCGAGATTGTACGACTCAATGTCGTCGGCCTCGTCTATCCGCCGCTGAATTTCGTTACAGACCTTCATGATTTTCTCCAACACAGGAATCCCTTAGATGTACGCGCTCAGTTTTTCCTTCAGCAGATTGCGCGCGCGATTGATGCGCGACTTCACGGTTCCTTCCGAAAGCTTCAGCACTTCGGCGATGCGGTCATAGCTCAGCCCTTCGACATCGCGCAGGACGATGGCGGCGCGATACTTTTCCGGCAGCGACGAGATGGCGCGGGCGACCGCTTTGCGCCGTTCGTCGCGAATCATCGTCTCGTCCTGCAACGGATTCTCGTCGGGCGGGTCCATCTCGATGGCCTCGCCGTCATCGTTCGTGAACGGTGAGAACAATGAGACGACGCGCCGGCGTTTGCGGCGACGAAGCTCGCTGATGGCGAGGTTCGAGGCGATGCGGTAGATATAAGTCGAGAAGCTGTAGTTCGCCTGATAGCGCGACGCGCTCGTGAAGATTCTGATGAAGGTTTCTTGCGCAAGTTCCACGCTTCGCTCGTAATCGTCTATCATCCGATAGATGAAGTTGGTGATGGGATTGCGGTAACGGCGGACGATCTCTTGAAAGGCCGTCTCGTCGCCGTCACGGATGGCTTCCAGCAATTCATGATCGCTGGCCGCCTCGACCGATTGACTGCCGCTGAATCCTATCGCTTGCGCCTGATGGATGACTGTTGCCATTCAGTCTGCGTTTCCTCTTTGGGATAATCCTCCATGATTATACCGTTTCTACACACGTTCGAGTAACCGTAAAGTTCCGAAAAGTTTAAGAGGAGAAGGAAGGCAGGAGGCAGGAGGCAGTCGGTCGCGTAGGTCTAAGCTCCGTCAGGAGCGTGATGTTTTATAGTTATCACGCCGATTTATTATCAAGCTCCGTAGGAGCGCGATGTTTATAGCTCACGATGCAATAGATGAAGCAAGCTCCGTCAGGAGCGGGATGTTGACATCGCGCCTCTATGGGGCTTCGTCCCTTCTTTCAGCGATTACTATAAACATTACGTCCCTACGGGACTCACTGGTCACTGACAACTATCAACTTTCAACTATCAACTGGCCACTGCTTCCTGCTTCCTGCCTCCTGACTATGTTCCGTGATGCGAAGCATATCGCTCAACAGCGCATAAGCGGTCTGCTCGACGCCGGGGTCTGTCTCGATAATAGTCAACTCGCCCATCAGGTCGGTCTTCAGCGTTAGCGCGTTTGATGCGCCGCGTGCCGCGCCAAGTGGCGACGCGAGCCGCACGGATTCGGGCGCGACTGTGAGCCGGACGCCTTCGGCGATGCGCTCGCCGCGCGCGACTAATCGCATAGCGCGGCCTTCGATTGATGCCGCGCGCAATTCGTCAACCGTGATGCCGCGTATGCCACGCCGCGTTACGTCAGCCGGACGCGCGTCGGCCCGCATCAAGACATTGGCCAGCGCGACAGCTTTGACCGCCGCGTCCCAGCCATCGATGTCGAAATCAGCGTTGGCCTCGGCGATGCCGCGCCGCTGCGCGTCGGCCAGCGCATCCTCGAACGTCACGCCGGCTTCCATCCCGCTGAGTATAATGTTGGTCGTGCTGTTGAGCAGGCCGGCAAAGCCGAGCACGTCGGCGGCGGGCAGGCATGATTCGACGAGGTTGAAGACCGGCGCGCCGTCCATCACCGTTCCTTCAAAACGGAATTGCGCGCGTTGTTCAGAGGCGAGCGCGCTCAATTCTTGATAGGCGAACGCCAGCGGTCCTTTGTTAGCGGTGATGACGTGCAGCGAGCGCGCAAGTGCCTGGCGAATGTGTGAAGTCGCCGGCTCGCCGGCAAGCGGATCGAGCGGCGACGTTTCAAACAGAATATCAGCGTTGCAATGAGCGATGATGCTGAACGCGTCAGGCGCGGCGATGACTCCATCGAGCGTTGTTAATGACTCGCCGCGCTCGACACAAGCGACAGCTTCATCAAGATCAATGCCGCTTGAAAGCACGCAGCCGTGCCGCGCTGTCGCAATGGCCGTCGTTCGCAAGGTTAAATCATAGTCGTGTGCCAGCCGTTCGCGGCGCGCGCCGACAATGCGCGCAAAGGCTCGCGCCACATTGCCAAAGCCAATGAATGCGAGCCGCCGTTCCATCGTCTACCAGCCGCGCAGATCGGCTTCCGAGTAATCGCAGATCAGCCGCTCCGGGTCTTTGGCATCAAAGGAATCCTGATCGAGCCAGACTTTGACGCGGCCATCAATCTTCTCGCAGATGATGCGGTCGGCGTGAACGTAATTGCCGGTCAGTTGGCCGAATTCGTTGAAAATGTAGCCGGGAATCAAATGGCGGATTTCGTTGAACGGTACGATCATCATTCTCTCCAACAGAAATTTGCCGTCACAGCATAAGCGATGGTCGAAGGGATCGGCAACCTGACCCACTTGACGACCCTGACGCCCTTCGTCATTATCGCTTTCTTGTAGCGCGAGCCAACGGCTTGCGCTGAGCGATCAACCGTCACGGAGGCTTGATGAAACTCTTATCCCTGAAGGTCGGCGAAGCGAACCACGCCGGCATCGTCGTCGGTGATGAAGTGCTCGATGTGAGCGCGTACGCGAGTGCCGATAGCACGACAATCCAGCGCCAGCCGCTTGAGCCGAATGCGAATCTCGAAGACGCGCTCGATCTGTTCAATCTAGGCATTGAGCGACTGCGGCCCATCGTCGCGCGCATCGAAAGCGACGCCGCGTACGCCGACGAGTGCAGAGAGGCGGGCTGGCTGCTGCCTCTTCAATCCGTCGCGCTCAACCCGCCGGTGCTCAGGCCGGGCAAGATTCTCGCGGTCGGTTTGAACTATGCGGCGCACGCGGCGGAGCAGAACATCAAGCCGCCGGAGACGCCGCTCGTCTTCTCTAAGAACGTCACCGCGCTGACCGCGCCGCACGCGCCGATCCAACTGCCGCACGCCAGCGACAAGGCCGATTACGAAGCCGAGCTGGCTTTCATCATCGGCAGGGAAGCGAAGAATGTTAGCGCCGACTACGCTAACGAGTACATCGCCGGTTACACGATTATGAATGACGTGACGGCGCGCGACCTGCAAGCGCGTGAAAAGCAGTGGGCACGCGCCAAGGGACTCGATACCTTCGCGCCGTGCGGGCCGTGGCTTGTCACACAAGATGAACTAGGCGACCCGCACGCGCTCGACATCGAACTGCGGGTCAATGGCGAGTTGCGGCAGCAATCCAATACTAGCGACCTGATCTTCAAGATACCGCAACTGGTCGAGTTCATCTCGCAGGACTTGACCTTGCGGCCCGGCGACATCATCAGCACCGGCACGCCGTCGGGCGTCGGCGTCTTTATGGACCCGCCAATTTACTTGAAGGACGGCGATCAGATTGAGATCAAGCTCGCAAGGGTAGGCGAGTTGAGCAACCCGGTGAAGGGACGCGCCGAGCGTTAGCGGTTGGGTATTGCCTTACGGCTCGCGCCCCTCTTTGAGTTTGCGGTAAAGGTCGTGCGGGTTGGTCGTCGCCGGCATCGTTTCGATCACGATATAGTCAGGAATTTGAATATAGATTGTATCGCCGAGCGAGTTGGTGCGCGGAATCTGCCAGACGATTCCGTTCCAGGTGGCGAGGTCGAACGATTCGGGATCGTCCGGCGCTCCTCGCACTCTGATCCATGCTTGCAGCCCTTTGTTCATCGTCGTATGACCACACCTTTGCCCAACAATCAGCAATACCAACGCTGCCGCAATGTCGGGGCGAAAGAGCAATAACACAGTGCCACACACGGCTAACGATTTCAAGAGGGTCTATCGCGCGCCTCGGCGACTCGTCGGAAGCCCGCGATAACACACGCATTCTGATGGCAAGGCCGCCCGCCGCGAACGATTTTCAACACCTCGAACGCCTGCTCCGCCGCCACGGCATCGAAGGCGAAGCGGCCTTTCACGTGCTCGCGGCGCGTTATCTGAGAGCGTTAAACGACGCGCCCCGCCGGTTGTTTGCGCGGCTGCGCGACCACGCGCAACGCGCTGATTCAATCACTCGACAAGACGCCACGCTCAAGGCTGCGATGGACGCGCTGGTCGCCTGTGACCCGACCGGCGGGCGACTGGCTGATGCCTATCAGCATTTCATCGGACGCCGTTTCCGCGAAGGCTCAGGCAAGTTCTTTACGCCGCCACAGGTGGCTATGGCGATGGCCTGTTTGCTGCCACGAGTTGATAGGGCGGTGGTGATGGACCCGACCTGCGGTGGCGGCAGCTTTCTCGTCGCCGCCTCAGTGCTGTGGGGCGAGACGAGCTGTCATCTGGTCGGTAATGATATTGAATCGTCGCTGGTTGACCTGACAGAGATCACCCTCGCGCTGGCCGCGCCCGCTCATCACCGGCGAACGTTGAGCGAGGCGAATCTCTACGAGTTCGGCCCGTCGCTGAAGACCTGGCGCGGTAAAGTAGATTACATTTTAGCGAACCCGCCGTTTTCGTTGCCGCTGGAGACGGTCGGCGCGACCAGCCCGCTTTTCAAACTCGGCTATCACACCAGCGATGCTGTCTTTCTCGATGTCTGTCACGCGCTCCTGCGACCGGGCGGGCGGCTCGTCTGCCTGCTGCCGCATTCGCTGATCGTCAATGCCGAATTTCAAAAGCTGCGCGCTGCCGTCGAAGAGAGATGGCGACTGCGCGGCGTCATCGCGCTGCCCGAAGGCATCTTTCATATGGCGGCTAATACAACGACGCGCGCAGACATTCTCATACTCGATAAACCCGCATCCCGCGATTCATCTCTACGCAGCAAGACTATCTTTGCCAGCGCGGCGACAGTGGGAGTTCAACTCAACCGGCGAATGAAAGACGATGCCAACGCGCTGGCTGAGATCATCATCCGCACCGATGTTGCCGACGCGCTCGGCCTGAATCGGTGCAGTCGATGAGCAAACAAGGCGCGACCTTTATCCGCATCATCGAAGACCGTGAACGCCAGCCGGCGGTGTGGGACCCGCACCGTTACCGCTACGCTGAACAAGGCGGCAAACTCGGTGATTACGTCGAAGTGCGCGGCTTGCGGCGACTGAGCGCCGCGCCGTCTTCATCCTTCCGCGCCATTGAATACAGCGACATCAGCCGGGGCGATCACCTGACATTCACGCTCGAAGAGAGCGCCGTTCAACCAGCGGCTAAGCATTGCGTGGTTGGCGAGCAACAGTTGTTGATGGGAACGATGCGCGCTTATCTCGGCAACATCATCGTGACGCCGCGCGCCGACTGGCTCGGTCGCACATCGCCGCTCAGCTTCGCCGTGAAGTCCGAGTTTGTTCAGCTTGTGCCGCGCGATGGGCTGATCTATTTCTGGTGGGCTTACCTGCGTTCGGCAATGTTTCTTGCCTTACTGCCTGTGGGCGGCGGCGGCACTCGTCCGCGCCTGCAACCTGATGTGCTGGCCGCCGCCAGCGTCAACGTGCCTGACCTTGAAAAGCGCACGGAGATTCACAAACAACTTGCCAGATGCGCCGCGCGTGAGTGGCGCGAAGCGGCAGCCCGCCGCGCAATCCTCGATTCGATTTTTGCGACAGATTAAATAACCGTTGTGACAATCTCGCGCATTGAGCGTTGCAGCTCGCGGTCGTCGGTGATCGGGCTGATGATGGCGACTTCGCAGGCGATGTGCGGAGCGATGCCGCTCGATATCAGTTGCGCGGCGTAGACCAGCAGGCGCGTCGAGACGCCTTCTTCTAATCCGTGACCTTTGAGGTTGCGCACCTTCCCGCCGATCAAGACCAGATCGCGCGCCATCTCTTCGTCAACGCCGCCCTCATGCATCAAGATCGCCGCTTCGAGTTGCGCCGGCGGGTAATCGAATTCCAATGACACGAAGCGCTGCCGCGTCGATTGCTTCAAATCTTTCAGCACGCTTTGATAGCCGGGGTTGTAGGAAACGACGAGCAGGAAATCATCAGTCGCTTGCAGGATCGTGCCGCGCTTTTCGACAGGCAGGATGCGGCGGTCGTCCGTCAGCGGGTGGATCAGAACGATGGTGTCCTTGCGCGCTTCAACGACTTCGTCGAGATAGCAGATCGCGCCGGCCTTCACTGCCGTCGTCAGCGGCCCATCGTGCCAGACCGTCTCGTCGCCTTCGAGCAGGAAGCGCCCGACCAGATCGGTCGAAGACAAGTCTTCGTGGCAGGCGACAGTGACCAGCGGGCGGTTGAGCCGCCACGCCATATATTCGATGAAGCGCGTCTTGCCGCAGCCGGTCGGACCTTTCAGCATCACCGGCAGCTTGGCTTTATAGGCCGCTTCAAATAAGTCGATCTCATCGGCGACGGCCAGGTAATATGGCTCGCGCGCCAGCGTATACTTTTCGATGGATTGCTCAACGGTCTTGTGATTGGTGATCATCGTCGGTTCGTTGGAGACAGCGAAATTGGCTCTCGTGCAACGGCTCGTGTATAATTTCAAACTTTAGAAGCGGCCCGCGCCCCTGAGTGTGCGCCCTGTGAATGAGGATGATAGCATCCGCTAACCGCGCGGGCAAAGCATGAAGTCTTATGGCAACCATCGCAGTAGCAATGAGCGGCGGCGTCGATAGCTCGGTAGCCGCCGCAATCCTGAAGCATCAAGGCCACGATCTCGTCGGCTTCACGATGCAGTTGTGGAATCAGCGCCGCCGGCTTGCGCCCGACGACGAGCCGCAGCCGAGCCGTTGCTGCTCGCTCGACGACGTGTACGATGCGCGCTCGGTTGCGAATGATCTGGGCTTTCCGTTCTACGTGCTCAACCTCGAAGACGAGTTCGAGCGCGGCGTCGTGCGCCCGTTTGTTGAAGATTATCTCGCGGGCCGCACGCCCATTCCGT
Organism: Blastocatellia bacterium; assembly: GCA_045807725.1. Taxonomy (GTDB): domain Bacteria; phylum Acidobacteriota; class Blastocatellia; order UBA7656; family UBA7656; genus DATENM01. Next base: position 28,281 of record JBJMGV010000035.1, read on the forward strand.
GCGTGTCGTGCAACACCAAGCTGAAGTTCGCCAAGCTGGTCAGCACGGCCAAAGAGGTCGGCGCAGATCACGTCGCTACCGGCCATTACGCGCGCGTTCGGTATGACGAGCAGAGCGGGCGATACCAGTTGTTGAAGGGCCGCGACCTGTCGAAAGATCAGACTTACTTTCTATTCGAGATGACGCAGAAGCAACTGGCGCACGCCGTCTTTCCGCTCGGCGATATGACCAAGGCCGAGGTGCGCGAGGTCGCTCGCTCAATCGGCCTTGAGACGGCAGAGAAGCCCGAAAGCCAGGAGATTTGCTTCGTGCCCGACGGCAACTACGCGGCCTTTGTTGAGAAGTACGCGAAGCACGAGATGAAGAAAGCCGCGAATGAAGGCGCGCTCGCGGCTGGTGAGATTACGACCGCTGAAGGCCGCGTCGTTGGCGAGCACGCCGGCCTTCATCGTTACACCGTCGGCCAGCGGCGCGGCTTGCGTATCAGCTCGCCGGAGCCGCTATACGTTGTCAAGATCGACGTGCCGCGCAATCAACTGGTCGTCGGCAAGCGTGAAGAACTTTATCAGCGGTCGTTCGTTGCTAACGGCGTGAACTGGATTACAATTGCGCCGCCGACAGAAACGGTGCGCGCTGCCGTCCGCGTACGCTATCGCGCGATGGAAGCACCGGCCTTGATTACGCCGCTCGGCGAAGGCCGCGTGCGCGTGACCTTTGACGAAGCGCAGGCCGCGATCACGCCGGGCCAGGCGGCAGTCTTCTTTGACGGCGACGCGGTCATCGGCGGCGGCTGGATTCAGTCGGTCGAGTAGAGCGGCGACACGGCGACGCGGAGAAGAGAGAACAGAACTTATGTGGCGCTTGATTAAGCTATCAACTTTGTGGATGAACGTCCGCGTCGCTGTGTCGCCGCGTCGCCGTGTCGCCGCGTCGCTTCTCCTCTTTGCTATTTGCCTCTCTGCTTGCGGGCCGAACCGCCGCGCGATAGTGAAGGCAGAGGCGGCGACCGGCTACTGCCCGGTGTGTGGAATGAAGGTGAGCGCGGCGGATGAGACAACCGCCGAGATTTACTTCAATGACGGCACCAAGCTGATGTTTGAATCGCCGGGCGACCTGCTGGCGTTTTACACTGCGCCCGCAAAATTCAAAGCGGCTCCTGTTCAGCAAGACCTCGCCAACATCACCAGCGTTTCATTCAAAGATCAACAGACGAAGCAGGCGGTCGATGGGCGGCGGGCGGCGCTCGTCTATGGCAGCCGTGCAGAAGGGCCGATGGGGCCTGACTTCTTCGCATTCGATAAACGCAGCGATGCCGAGGCGTTTGTCGCGGCGAACGGCGGCACGATCATTGGCATTAACGAGGTGACGCCGGATATGGCGCAAACCTCCAGGCACGGCCATTAAAGCGTGGTTTGAATCACTATTTGCGCTGAAGGCGCGGTGAGAAGGTAGCCAGACGTGCAACGTCTGGACAGAAGACGTGCAACGTCTGGGATGCAGTCAGCCGTAGTCGCGCTCTGAAGGAGCGCCAGAACATCTGGCCGCGTCTCCAACGCGGGAAGACTGATGCCGTTGGTTCCAGAGGTTTCACCTCTGGCTACCTTCTTCCAGAGGCTTCACCTCTGGCTACCTTCTTTGTGCCGCTTCACGGCATCACGCATTTCTTAACATGCTCTGAGAGAAAACTGGATAACGATGAAAAACGAATTCTTCAAACGGGCTGGATTGGCAGTCGGGTTGGTTCTGCTGGCGTCACTCATCGCGTTGGCGCAAGCCGACAGCAGTGCGGCGGGCGCGAAAGGCAGCGCCGGTGTGGTCAAGGCGCAGGGTTATGCTTCGACCAACGGCATACGACCCGGCGATAAATTCAAAATCGCTGTTGCGCTCGACATCGCGCCGGGCTATCACATTCAAGGCCACGTTCCGTCTGAATCGTTTCTCATCGCCACCGAAGTCAAGTTTCAACCCGTCGCCGGCATCAAGATCAGCGAGCCGACCTACCCCGCGCCCAAGTATCAGAAACTCGAATCGCTGGGCGCTGACGTGTACGCCGTTCACGACGGCGCGATCTATGTCACCGCTGATGCCGTCGCTGACGCTGCGATCAAGCCGGGGCCGCTGACGATTCACGCGACCTACACCGCGCAAGCCTGCAACGACAAAGTATGTCTCGCGCCGGCCAGCGACATCGCCGTAGACATTCCCATCAATGTCGTCGCCGCTGCACAGGCAGTGAAAGAAACGAACGCGGACATCTTCGCAAAGGCCGCCGCGCAGCCCGCCTTCGATCCTGCGGCCAGGCCGCCCGCGCCTGGAGAGCTAACGCAATTCGGCGGCGGCAGCAATGCGCGTTCGAGCTTCTTTGATCGCGGCATCGCCTCGATTCTCATCGGCGTCTTCATCGCCGGCCTCGCGCTCAATTTGACGCCGTGCGTTTATCCGATCATTCCCATCACCATCGGCTTCTTCGTCAATCAAAGCAGCGGCGAAGGCAAGCCGCGATTGAGCCGCACCTTTGCGATGGCTTCGATGTACGTCATCGGTATGGCCATCACCTATTCAATCCTCGGCGTCATCGCGGCTAAATCAGGTGGCCTGTTCGGCGCGGCCTTGCAGAGTCCCATCGTGCTGATCGTGTTAGCCGCCGTGATGGTGGCGCTGGCGCTCTCGATGTTCGGCCTTTATGAGTTCAAAATGCCCGAAGCGTTGAACCGTTTCGCCAACACCAGCACGCAATCAACGAGCGGGCTGGTCGGCGCGTTGATGATGGGCTTGACGATGGGCATCGTCGCCGCGCCGTGCATCGGGCCGTTCGTGCTGGCGTTGCTGGTCGAAGTGGGCGCACGCGGAAGCGCGGCGTATGGCTTCCTGTTGTTCTTCGTGCTGGCGCTCGGCCTCGGCACGCCTTACTTGATCCTCGGCACATTTTCGGGCGCGATGAAAACGCTGCCGCGTTCGGGCGTGTGGATGGTGACGGTGCGTAAAGTCTTCGGGCTGGTGTTGATCGGGATGGCGCTCTACTTCCTGATGCCGCTGATGGGCCGCTGGACGACGCTGATCTTCGTGACTTTCTTCGCGGCTTCGGCGCTCTATCTAGTCTTCTATGAATCGGGCAAAGCCAGGCCCGCGCAGTTCGCGTGGGTGCTGCGCGCGCTCGGCGTCGGCGCGGCGGTCATTGCTGTGTGGTTAGTCTTACCGAAGAAAGTTGAAGCCGAGATTGAGTGGCAGCCTTACAGCGAAGCGGCAGTGACCCAGGCGCAACGCGAAGGGAAGGGCGTCATCATTGACGCTTATGCGACGTGGTGTATCCCGTGCAAAGAGCTTGACCAGACCACCTTCACCGACGCGACCGTCAAGCGCGAAGCCGAACGCTTTGTCACGTTGAAGCTCGACCTGACGAGTCCGGCGGCGGGATCGGATGCCGCCCGCGCCAAAGACAAGTTCGGCATACGCGGCGTGCCGACGGTGATCTTCATTGATGGGATGGGCCGCGAGCGCGAAGAGTTCCGACTTGAAGGGTTCGAGAAGCCGCCGCTCTTTCTCGGAAGAATGAAGCAAGTGTCGTCCGCCGGCTCGTCCGGTTTGGCCACGGTTTATAGCGGCGCTCCAGTCGAAATAGAGCCGGCCTCGAACGCGACGGCGAGCGGCGCGGGCGACGCCTTGCCCGCTGTCAGCGTGAGCCTGGTGAAAGGCGGCACGCTCAACACCAGCGCGTTGCGCGGCAAGGTGACGTTGATTAATTTCTGGGCGACGTGGTGCATTCCGTGCAGAGCAGAGATTCCGATGTTCAACCAGTTCATCAAAGACCATCAAGCGCGCGGCCTTGAGATCGTCGGCATCTCGCTTGACGAAGAAGGCTTGCCAAAGGTCGGGCCGTTTGTGAAAGAGAACGGCATGAGCTACACCGTCGGCATCGGCGACAAACAGATGGCGGCAGCGTTCAACGTCAGCGACGAACAACTGCCGGTGACGTTGATCGCCGACAAGCAGGGCCGCATACGCTACCGCCACATCGGCCTGCCGAAATCAAAAGACGAGTTTGAAGCGAAGATCAAGGAGCTGCTGAACGAGTAGTCAAGCAACACGTATTACGTTACCGAAGCTCTAACACGACGACCGATTTCGGCGGTATGCTCAGGATCAGTTCTGAGTCCTGAATCTTGTAGCCGGTGAATGGCGCTGGCTTGATTCCGTTCGGATTGTCGAACGTGTTTAGCGCCGTCATCGTCGAGGCCGTCAGGACTTCTCCGGTCACGCTCTTAACGCTTGAGCCTGCGACGCTGGTGGTGATCTCTGCCGAATGATTCGGGTCGAGGTTGACTATTGAAACGTGCAACCTGCCTTCCCGGTCACGCGAGGCCGAGACGTTCAATGAAGGCACGCTGGCTTGCTCGCCTTTATACTCAGGCGCTTTCAACTCGGTCGGCAGCAACGTCGCCCCTTGATGCGCCCTGTACATCCTGAAGACGTAATACGTCGGCGTCAGGATCATCTTCTCGTTGTCGGTCAGCACCATCGCCTGTAACACGTTCACCATCTGTGCAATGTTAGCCATCCGCACACGGTCGGAATGATTGTTGAAGATGTTCAGGTTGATGCCCGCGACTACCGCGTCCCGCAGCGTGTTTTGCTGGTAGAGCGCGCCCATATCGCGGCCCGGCTCCGGGTCGTACCACGTGCCCCACTCGTCCACCATCAGCCCGACCCGCTTCTGTGGATCGTACTTGTCCATAATCGCGCTGTGCTTCTGTATGAACTCCTCAATGTGCAACGTCCGCACAAGCGTCGAGTGCCATTCCTTTTCATCGAACGTCGTCGCCGAACCCTTGTGGCCCCAGTTGCCTGTCGGCAGCGTGTAGTAATGCAGCGACAGGCCATCCATATACTTGGCCGCCTGCGCCATGAGCACTTCCGTCCAGTTGTAATTCTGATCCGATGCTCCGACCGCAAGCTTCTGGATGCGATTGCCGGAATAATTTTTGACAAAGGTGGCATAGCGGCGGTACTCATCGGCGTAATACTCCGGGCGCATCTCGCCGCCGCAGCCCCAGCTCTCATTGCCGACAGCAAAGTAAGGAACCTTCCACGGCTTATCGCGCCCGTTCTGTCGCCGCAGCCGGGCGAGCGTGGAGTCCGAATCTGAAGTCATATATTCGATCCACTCCATCATCTCCTGCGGTGTGCCGCTGCCGAGGTTGCCGTTGATGTAAGCGTCTGCCCCCAACATCTCGCACAGGTCGAGGAATTCGTGTGTGCCGAAAGCATTGGCGTCAACGCCGCCCCAGCTCGCGTTGGGTCGGCGCGGACGCTGATCGCGCCGACCTATGCCGTCTCGCCAGTGGTACTCGTCGGCGAAGCAGCCGCCGGGCCAGCGCAGGACGGGAATGTGCAGTTCTTTGAGCGCGGCGATGACATCATTGCGCAGACCGCGCGTATTCGGGATAGGCGAGTCTTCGCCCACCCATAGACCGCCGTAGATCAAGCGGCCCAGGTGCTCGGCAAACTGGCCGTAGATGTTCCGGTTGATCGTACCTTTCGGCTGATCGGCATGAATGACCAATGAGGCTCGGTTCGGCTCCGTGCTTTGAGCTTGTGCGCGAGGAGAAATCGTCGCGGTCAGCGAACAAAGCACTAACACCGCGAGCCAGATTGTCATTCGTTCTTTCAAGAGCAGTCGTCGAAAACGCATTCGCATTTATCCCTCTAAACGTTGGTTTGCTGACAGCAATGCGCAGGTCGTATGAACAGTGCAGACACGTAAGCAGACGGCGAAGGCACTACTGAGGCTCGTAGCTATTAACCACAACGCCGCAGGCATATGCCGTCGAGGTCGTGAGCTTCAAAGATGCCCTGGAGCCGAATATCGACATTCCTTTTCCGATTGCGACAGGATGAACAAAGAGATTCAATTCGTCAATCAACCTGTTCTCAATGAGTGAAGAGACGAACGTTGCCCCGCCATACACGATAATGTCTCGCCCCTCCTGGCCCTTGAGCTGATTCACCGCTTCAACAAGGGGACTGTTTTCAACCCTGACGTTCTGCCCTTCGACTGTGGCGATTGTCTGACTAAATACAATCTTTGGAGTGTTCACCATTTTCTGGCCGAACGCATATTCGGGATTATCCGGTTGCGTAATCACCTGCTGCCAGTAGTTGATGAAGCCTTCGGTCATTTTTCTGCCGAGCAGGATGGTGTCGCTCGTGTCTGTGAGGTGGTTGATGAAGGCGAGGAGCGGTTCATCCATCGCCCAGGTCATCCAGTCCAACTGGCCCTCCGGCCCTGCACCAAAGCCATCAACGGTGATTTGCATTTGCAGTTTGAGCTTTCTCATCCACCCTCCATTGTTTCAAAGTTGCCAGCCGCAGCGGCGGCAATGTCGGCGGCGGTGTGGCCGCTGAGGACGGCGCTCTCGATGGTGTCGGGAAAGCCCGTCGCCGTCCAGCCGCCGGCGAGGATCAAGTTCGCAATCGCCGTTCGCGGGCCGGGCCTGAGCGTGTCGGATTCGGTTGTGTGCGAGAGCGTCGCTTCGCGTTCTTTCACGATGCGGCTGTGAACCAGTTGCGCGTCACGGCTCTCTGGCACTAGCTCGCGCAAATCACTCAACGCCATCTCGATGAGTTGTTCTTTCGTCCAATCAACAAAGTCGTGCGCCGCGCTGATAATCACCGCGATTTGATTCGATGATTCCCCCGGTTTGACGATCAGGTTCTTGTTGAACAACCACTGGCTGCGCGTACCGATCAAGCCGACGAACTGGCGGTCGAAGACGCTGCGATCAAACCAGAGATTGATCGAGACAATCGGCGCGGCCCGCAGCCGCGCAATCGCCGCGAACTCGCCGCGCCACTCGTCGGGCAGCAGCTTCACGAATGCCGAGTGCGGCACGGCGCTGATGACGGCGCTGGCTTCGATGCGCTCGCCGTCTTTCATCTCGACCGCGACGACGCGGCGGCCTTCGATCACCAATCGCTCGACGGTTGCCGAGGTTCGCACCTTGCCGCCGCGTGACTCGATAAACTTCGCCGCGCCTTCGGTGTAGAGTTCGCTGAGGCCAACGCGAGCGATGCCGATGCTGGTACTGCGGCGGCCTCCGCCGAAGGCTTCTTTCAAGACGACCTTGAGCATACGCGCCGAGGCTATCTGCGGGTCTTCGTTGAGCGTTGCGATGGCCATCGGATACCAGAAGCGCTCGCGTATGCGCTCGGATTGGCCCAGCCCCGCGAGCCACTCTTTCACGGTCAACGCGCTGTCGCCGGCCTTGCCGTTCTTCTGAATCGCGCGCCCGACTTTGACGACGCGCAGCTTGTCGCCTATGGTCAATCCGCGCATTCGCAACAGCCCAGCCACCGCGTGCAGCGGCGCGGGCAGGCGCGGGCAATCAAATGATGTGTAACCTTGCTCACGATCCAAAAAGTCAACGCGCGGGCGGTCTTGAAAGGCCAGCCGGTCGAGACAGCCGATCTTCTTCAAGAACGCAATCGTGTGATGATAACAACCCATGAAGAGGTGCTGGCCGTTATCAACTACGTCGCCGGTCTGCTGGTCCGTGAAAGAATAAGCGCGCCCGCCGAGATGGCCGCGCCGTTCGAGCACGACGACCGCGCCTCCGCGCTCGCTCAGTTCGACGCCCGCCGCAAGCCCGGCAAATCCGCCGCCGATTATCACAATAGGTTTCGCGCTCATCCTCGTTTGAGCTTGCTCCTGAACCAGATTTCCAGCGCGATCTTCAGCCGCCGTTTCTTCGGCACCGTCAGCCGGTTGCGAAACACATCGAACTGCGCGGCGGGCATCTGTTCGAGTATCTCGCGGTAGATGGCCGCCATAATCTCTGCCGCGAACATCGAGGCGCGATCCTGTGCGGGCAACGATTCGGCGGCCTTGATAAAGTAAGATCGTGCGCGCTGGTACTCGTACTTCATCAACTCGATGAACGGCTGATTGTAGCGATGCGCGCGCAGGTCATCTGCCGTGTAGCCGAAACGTTCGAGGTCTTCGAGCGGCAGGTAGATGCGACCGCGCGCCATGTCTTCCTTGAGGTCGCGCAAAATGTTCGTCAGTTGTAACGCGAGGCCGAGATTGACTGCGTACTCGCGCGTTCTCGCGTTCTCATAGCCGAAGATTTCGATGCAGATCAGCCCTACGGTCGAGGCGGCGCGGTAACAGTATTCGCGCAGGTCGGCGAACGATTGATAGCTGTGCCACTTCAAATCCATCTCCATTCCGTCAATCAGGTCGAGGAACGGTTGCTTCGGCAGATCGAACTCTTCGACGGACGTCATCAATCGCTCGCCGAATTCTGTCGCCGGCGTGCCGCGATAGATGAATTCGATCTCATCGCGCCACGTCTGTAATTCGGCATACGGATCGCGGCCCTGCGCGTCTTCGTCAACGATGTCGTCGAGCAGGCGCGCGAAGCGATAAACATCGGTGATGGCGCGGCGCTTGGCCTTTGGCAGCAGGAGAAACGAATAGTAGAAGTTCGAGCCGGCAGCGCCGACCAGGCGGCGCGGCGTGGCCAGCACGCGGGCAAATGTCGTGGGTGTGCTTGAACTCATCGGCGGCGGCGAAACCTTCTCTTGCTGGCGGCATTGAGCATCACGCGCAGCTTGTCCGACAATGTGATGACCGGCCTCGCGGCGAACACGTCGTAGCCCGTTGCTTCAATGCGTTCGAGGATGCGCGAGCCGCCCGTCCAGACGGCGCGCAACTCCAGGCCCAGTCGCCCGCTCACCGTCAGGCAGAGCGGCTTGCCGCGCGTGAACAGCTCGCGCGCCCTGCGGACTTCGTGTTTCATCAGCGCGATGAAGCTATCAGTTGCGACCTGCCGCTCGATGTCGTCGTAAGTCAGGCCGAATTGCGCGAGGTCTTCGGCGGGCAGGTAGATGCGATCTTTGGCGAGATCGACGCGCACGTCCTGCCAGTGATTGGCCAGTTGCAAGGCCGTGCAGATGTTGTCCGACCAGGCGTGCAATTGATCGTCGCGGTAGCCGAACAGCAACAGAATCAGCCGCCCGATGGGATTGGCCGAGCGTCGGCAATAATCAAGTAATTGCGCGAACGACTGGTAACGTCGCATCACTACGTCTTGCGAAAAGGCCGACAGCAGGTCTTCAAACAGATTGATCGGCAGATCGAACTGGCGGCGCGTTGCGGCCAGCGCGATGAAGACCGGATGCGTGGCGCGCCCTGCTTCCGATTCGCGCAGCATACCCAGCCACTCATCGAGCAGCGCCAAACGCTCCTCGTCGCTGTGCGCTTCGTCATAGCCTTCGTCGGCGAAATCGTCCGCTGTGCGCGCGTAGGCATAGATCGAATAGAAGTGCTTACGCAAAGGCTTCGGCACGAGCACCGAGCCGACGGGGAAGTTCTCGTAATGCGAGCGCGCCAGTTGCTCGCAAAACTGGTAGGCGGACTCGACCGTCCATTGGCGTCCGGTGATTTGCGCGCCATTGATTGAAGCGGCCAGCGCGCTCGTTGTCTTGATCGTCGTGCTCATCGGTGAATTGAAAGCGGGATGCCGTTCGTCAATCTCAAGAGGTGATTATATTGACTCCAGGGTAATGAAGAAAGCCGCCGGCAAGCACGATAACATTACTTCGGCTGAAAGAGCGGCGCGTTGACTGATGCCGGCTGGCCTTTCAAGTCCTGCGCGCGTATGCCGTTGATGTCTGTGTAAAACGACAGCCGCCCGGTCTTCGCGTAGACCACCGGCACGGCGACCGCAGAGAAGGTGGACTGGTCGGCGCTCAACGTCATCGTGAAGCGGTAGCCGTTGGCGACGCCGGTCTCCAAATCTTTGGTCACGCCGCCGAGCCGTATCAACTCCGAGAGCGGCGCAACGCGGCCCGGATACTTGCGGCCATAGATGACCTCTGCGCCGATGATGTGCTGAAGAATGTCTACGACTTCGTCTTCGTTCGCAAGCATGCGGGCGTTGAAAAAATAAGCGCGGCCCTGCTGCTTGACTTCGGCCAGCGACGCCTGATCGCCGACCAGCCATTCGCCGCCCGCGCGCACCAGCGCGACTGTTTGCGGCTGCTCGTTGCCCTCGAACTTCAGCGTGACGACCGCCGTGTCGCCATTGATCTGTTCGCCCTGAGCATCGATCTTGTCGGGAATCTGCGCGAACGTGCGCGCAAAATCCGGCTCAAGCTCTTGCAACTCGGCGGCAGACAGCCCTTCGACCGCGCCGCGATAGACCGAATGACGAAAGCCTTCGACATAATGCTTCTGCTTCAGCGCGCGGTAAAAGTTCAAAGCGGCGGCGCTCGGCGTCTGCGCGTTTTGCGCCGGCGCGATGCTAACTAATAATGCGATGAAAAGAATCAGCGCAGTTGCTCGTCTCATAAACAACTCCCGATGAGATTAAAGAATTCAAATCGAGGGGCCATCATTATTTGGGCATCATCGCCGCTCGGCGCGCGTTCAACGCGTGGACGGCTCACGCAACGGGGAGGCTACTGTCCTGAACTCGCAGATACTATACAGCCCGCCCGCTTGCGTTTCAACAACTGCGTTTCTGCTGCGACAAGTTTGATTGACCGGCGGGCAAAACTTTCCCTTGCCTTCGCGCCTTCGCAACGCAAAGCATCTTTTCTGGTTGTAAACACAGCGTTCAAGCTTGATGAATGGCTGGCATAGACTTTGCCACCGAGTGTGCCGCCATACTTCGCTCCTATGTGTGAGCGGGCCAAGCAATTCAAAGCTCTTATAAAGCCATTAACTATCGCGCCGACGAGTGTGTATTGCGCATACGGCTGCGCCCGAATTGCAGCCATATCACTTCTGTTGAATAAAAGGAGAATGGAAAATGACGAATCGTAAATCGAGTCCTGGACGCAAGCGCGGTCTAGCGTTAATGAGCGCCGCCTTCCTGTTTCTGGCGCTTTGCTATTTCCAGCCCACCGCGCCCTCGGCATCGGCGCAGGGCGTGAGCAATTCAATCCTTGAAGTCATCCCGTCGTCGCCGTTGAGCACGCTGGCCGCCGGCACGCAGGGAACGTTCTACGCTGAGATGCCCGTCTATCTCAACCGCACGGTGAATGCCACCAGTTGTTCGATTACTGCGACCCAGCAGCAGTCGTTCTTCAGTGGCGGCAATCAGGTCGGCACGCTGCGTATCTGGGGCACGCGAACCGGCAACAGCACGGGCAACGCCAGCAACACGTCCGCCGCTTCGCAAGCCACCAACCTGACCAACACAGGCATCGCCGTCGTCAACATCAGCCTCGACCTGCCGAGCTTCAACGGCACGGTTGAGATGCAGGGGACGCTCGGTCGCACGCGCTTAAACTTCGAGAATCTGCTGACGGCAACAGGTGGATTCGGCCCAGGCACAGGCACGGCGGGGGCGACGGGGCTGCCCGTGCAGGATGTTGTCGCTATCACCGGCGGCACGGGCGCTTTCAGCGGCGCGACCGGCGAAGCGACGCTGTCGCCCATACTGACGCAGACGACCAACTCCACCACGGGTCAGATCACCAACGTCAACTGCTCGACGGGGGCATTCCGCATCGTGCTGTCACAACTACGTCGGCCAAGCACCTTCTCTATTCCTGAAAGATTTTAAGATGTAGTCGCCGGGGCGAGGTCGCAAGCCTCGCCCCGGTTGCGGCTATTCAGTAGCGCGGCCCTTCGGTCGCTGGTTCGAGGCGAGAATCTTCTTGCGCATTCGTATCGAGGCGGGCGTCACTTCGACCAGTTCATCTTCGCGGATGAATTCGAGCGCCTGCTCAAGCGACAGCTCGCGGAACGGCACCAGTCGCATCGCTTCATCGGCGGTTGATGCGCGCATATTCGTCAGCTTCTTTTCCTTCACGACATTCACGTCGAGGTCAACGTCGCGCGCGTTTTCCCCAATCACCATGCCTTCGTAAACGTCCGTGCCCGGCTTGACGAACAGCTCGCCGCGCTCTTGCAGGTTGAAAAGCGCGTAGGTCGTCGCCATGCCGGAGCGATCCGCGACCAGCGCGCCGGTGATGCGCTGCGAGATCGTTCCTTGCCATTCGTCCCAGCGCAGGAAGATCGTGTTGATCAGACCCGTGCCTTTCGTGTCAGTAAGGAATTCACTGCGAAAGCCGATCAATCCGCGCGAAGGGACTTCAAACTCCATACGCACGCGGCCCGTGCCATGATTGACCATCTTCATCATTCGCCCTTTACGGCGGCCCAGCGCTTCGGTGACGATGCCGATGAACGTATCAGGGCAATCGATCACCGCCAGCTCAATGGGTTCGAGCCGCTGGCCATCCTGAGAGCGCGTGATGACTTCGGGCTTCGATACCTGTAGCTCGTAACCTTCGCGGCGCATCATCTCGATGATGATGGCCAGTTGCAGCTCGCCGCGTCCAGACACCTTGAACGTATCCATCGAACCGGAGTCTTCGACGCGGATGGCGACGTTGGCCAACGCCTCTTTGTCGAGCCGTTCGCGGATTTTTCGAGAGGTGACGAACCTGCCTTCGCGGCCCGAAAACGGCGAGACGTTGACGCCGAACATCATCGAGATGGTCGGCTCATCGACGGTGATGCGCGGCAGCGGGCGCGGGTCGTCGGCGGCGGAGACAGTTTCGCCGATATAGATGTCTTCGATGCCGGCGAGCGCGACAATCTCGCCCGCTTCGGCCCGCTCAATCGGCGATTGCTTCATGCCTTCAAAGGCGTAGAGCTTCGACACGCGCGTCTTCTCGATGCGACCGTCAAGCTTACAGATGGAGATATGATCGCCGACCGCGACCGCGCCCGCAAACATGCGCCCGATGGCCAGCCGCCCAACATAGTCGTTGTAGTCGAGGTTGGCGACGAGCATCTGCAAGACCTCTTCGCGCGGCCCGGGCGGCGGCGGAATGGTTTTGATAATCTCGTCGAACAGCGGGCGCAAATCCTGGCTGTCGTCGTCGAGACTGCGCTTGGCGACGCCGTCGCGGGCGATGGCGTAGATGACAGGAAAGTCCACCTGCTCTTCGGTCGCGTCGAGGTCGATGAACAGGTCGAAGACTTCGCTGACCACTTCTTCGGCGCGCGCGTCCTGGCGGTCGATCTTGTTGATGACGACGATGGCCGGCAGCTTCTGTGCCAGCGCTTTCGACAGCACGTAACGGGTCTGCGGCAGCGGCCCTTCGCTGGCGTCCACGAGCAGCATCACGCCGTCCACCATCTTCAAGACGCGCTCGACTTCGCCGCCGAAGTCCGAGTGGCCGGGCGTGTCAACGATGTTGATCTTCACGTCGCCGTAGTGAACCGAGGCGTTCTTGGCCATAATGGTGATGCCGCGCTCGCGTTCTAAATCCATTGTGTCCATCATGCGTTCGACAGTCGCTTCGTTCGAGCGGAACAGCCCCGACTGTTTCAGCATCGCGTCAACCAGCGTCGTTTTGCCGTGGTCAACGTGAGCGATGATGGCGATGTTGCGTATATCCGATCTTGCTTGCACCATGTCCTCCATTTCGCGCTATGGCGAAACAATAATAATAACAGACTTGCGCGCCGCTGTCAGGCATGCGCAAAGCGACTGATTACAACCGGCGCGCTTGCTGATATAATCCTTTCAACAGTGGATCAACGCGGCGCGACGGGGTGAGCGGATTTGGAAGCAGTAACCATCAAACGACAGGGCAGCTATTTCTACACGCGGTCTTACTGGCAGGTCGTGTTGCTGCTGACGGTCATCTACGGCGGTATGGGAGCCGTGCTCGCCATCATCACCGAATCCGACCTTGAGGACGTGCTCGAAGAGATCATCTACCCGATTCTCGCCTTCATTCCCGTGTTATTAATGTGGCTGACGTATGCGCTGATGCTCATTGCCTTCAAACGCGACGCCAACACGGCGGTCGAGGTGAGCCGGCAGGGAATACGCGAGACCTTCAAAGGCCGCGAGCGCCAGTTCATTCCGTGGGCTGGCGTGCGCGAGATCGAGTTGGACGCCGACTGGCTGGGCGGCGCGACGCTCAGGGCGCGCGGCAACTTTTCCGAGATCGTCATCTCGAATGTCGATCTCGTCGTCACGCGCCCGATGCGGTTATGGGAGATGCACCGCGCGCTTGGCCGCACCAGTGAAATCGTCCGCCTCTTCATGCTCATGAAAGAGACCGCGCCACAAGCTGAGTTAAAGATGAATCAACTGGCTCGCAAAAAACTGGACCGCTACGCTCTGGCCAATGGCAACGCCGGCAAGCAATGACCGCCGCGCGCTTATCATTCCGCGAACCGATTTGCTATACTCCCCTTCACTTCATTCAGGTTCATGAAGTTTCCAGTTGCAGAATGAACGACACGCATTGAGACGAGCTATGGCGACGCCTGCGAGAGAAGTCAGAGACAAGTACGAGCCGGTCATCGGCCTTGAGATTCACGCGCAGTTGAAGACGGCGTCGAAAATCTTCTGCGGCTGCTCGGCGCGTTTCGGCGACGAGCCGAATGCTAACACCTGTCCGGTCTGCCTGGGGATGCCGGGGGCGCTGCCTGTGTTGAACCGGCAGATTGTCGAGATGGCCGCGAAAGCATCGCTGGCGCTCAACCTCAACATCAACCGAGAATCGATCTTCGCGCGCAAGAACTACTTTTACCCTGACTTGCCGAAGGGCTATCAAATTTCGCAGTACGACCGTCCGTTCGCCGAGCACGGCTGGGTCGAGATTCCCACCGCCGAGCGCAACGACAAGGGGCAGCCGGTTGAATGGCGAGTCAAGCGTTTCGGCATCACGCGCCTGCACCTCGAAGAAGACGCCGGCAAGTCGCTGCACGAAGGCATGGCCGAGTCGGCAACGAAGTCTTACGTTGACCTCAACCGCAGCGGCACGCCGCTGGCCGAGATCGTCTCGGAGCCAGACCTGCGGTCGTCGTGGGAAGCCTACGATTATATGCAATACGTGCGGCGCACGCTGCTTTACGTTGATGTGTGCGACGGCAATATGGAAGAAGGCTCGCTGCGCTGCGACGCCAACGTCAGCGTGCGGCTGAAGGGCGCTAAAGCGTTCGGCACGAAAGTCGAGCTGAAGAACATTAACTCGTTCCGCTTTTTGCAAAAGGCGATTGAGTACGAGATCAACCGGCAAATCGCCGCGCTCGAATCCGGCCTGAACATCGTGCAGGAGACGCGGCTGTGGAACGAGAACGAAGCGAAGACCATCTCGATGCGCTCGAAGGAAGAAGCGCACGATTACCGCTATTTCCCTGAGCCGGATTTGCCGCCGCTGACGATCAGCGAGCCGGCGATCAACGCCTGCCGCGCCGCTCTGCCCGAGTTGCCGGAGCCGCGCCGCCGTCGCTTCATCGAAGCATATGGACTGTCGTTCGACGACGCCGCGTTGCTGGTCGATTCACGGGCGATGAGCGATTACTTCGAGGCGGCAGCAAAGGCTTCAGGTAATGCGAAGGCGGCGGCTAACTGGATACTGAACGAGCTTGCCCGCGAGTTGAAGAATGCGAATGCGGACATCTCCGCGTCGCCGGTCAGCGCAGAGAAACTGGCGGCGCTCATCAAGCTGATCGACGCCGGCACGATCAGCGGCAAGATGGCGAAAGACGCGCTGGCAGAGATGGTCCGCACAGGCCGCGCGGCGGAAGAAGTCGTGCAAGGGATGGGCGGCGGGCAGGTCTCCGACGAGGGCGAGTTGCGCCGGCTGGTCGAAGAAGTGGTCACGGCCAATCCGCAGCAGCTTGAAAATTATCGCGCCGGCAAGACCGCCTTGATGGGGTTCTTCGTCGGCCAGGTGATGAAAGCGAGCGGGGGCCGCGCTAATCCGCAGGTGGTCAATCGGCTCTTGAAAGAATACCTTGAACAATGAAGACGACGCAGCGACACGGCGACACGGCGAGGGAGCCGACGATGGCGTTATCGTTCCTCTTTCGCCGCGTCGCCCCTTTGCTGCGTCGCCGCGCGTATCAACTGATGGGAGCAATTGAAGCTTGATGAGAAGCAGACTGGGGTGGTGGGCGTTCTTGTTGTGTGTTGTGCTGGTCGCGTCAGCTTGCGGACGCAAAGAAGACCCGAATGAAGTTGCGGTGCTCGACACGAGCTATGGCCGCATCGTCATCGAGTTTATGCCCGACATTGCGCCGAAGAATGTCGCTAATTTCAAAGAGCTGGCGCGCGATCAGTTTTATGACGGCACGAAGTTTCACCGCATTATCAAGATCGAGGGCAAAACGATTGGCGTGCAGGGCGGCGACCCGAACACGATCAGCGGCGATCCTTCGACTTGGGGAACGGGGCAGCCGGGACAGAAGCGCGTCATCGGTGAATTCAGCAAGACGATCAAGCACGGCCCCGGCATTGTCTCGATGGCGCGACTGGGAAATGATCCCAACAGCGCGACCAGCCAGTTCTTCATTTGTGTCGCGCCGAGCCCGCAGTGGGACGGGCAGTATTCGATCTTCGGCAAGGTCATCGAAGGCATGAATGTAGTCGAAACCATTTGCCGCGCGCCAACGGTCAAGAACGCCGCGATGCCTTTAGACCCGGTCGTCGTCAAGAGCGTGCGCATCGTCAAGCGACAGGAACTGGGATTGTGATATGCAACTGGCTCGCGTCATCGGCAACGTCGTTGCGACAATAAAGAACGACCTCCTCGAAGGTCGCAAGCTGATGGTGATTCAGCCGCTCAACGCGCAGTTGCAGGATAGCGGCAAGCCGATGATCGCCATTGATTCGGTCGGCGCGGGCGCGGGCGAAATCGTCTTCTGGTGTCGCGGCAAAGAAGCCTCGTTTCCGTTTATGCCGGTCGAAGTGCCGACCGATTGCACGATCATCGGCATCGTTGATTCGGTCTTTACGGCCAGAGAGTGAAAGCACGTGCTATTAGCCAAAGTCATTGGCAACGTCGTCTCGACGCAGAAAGACCACCGTTACGAAGGCGGGCGGCTGCTGATCGTTCAGCCCATCAATCCGGATGGCACGCCGGCGGGTGAAGAGATGCTGGCGCTCGATTCGGTAGACGCGGGCGTCGGTGATACGGTTATTGTCGTGCGCGAAGGCTGGTCGGCTTCGACGGCGGCGACAGGCAAGGCGGGCGCGGCGATTGATTCGGCCATCATCGGCGTCGTCGATACGATAGACGTGACGTAGCGAGTTTAAGAGTTATGCAGGATTCAACCGAAGAGATTGCGCGGCGGGTGTTGGAAAGCGTATTGCGCCGGCTCGATGACGGCGCGACGCGACCAGCGACGGCGCAATCATCAAATCAAAATGGGATGGGCAACTCGCCCGTCATCGTCATTATGCTCGGCGACCAGCGGGCGACGAAGGATTCGTTGAGCGCGACCACGAGCCAGAACATTGCGTCACCAATTGTCGTCAATCAACCGGCCTGTGGTTGTCAAAATAACTCTCACGCCTCTGCCAGGAATTCGCTACAATCCCCCCATCCGGGATTGCAGCGATTCGATCTGCCGACCGAGAACGTTGTATCCGACGCCCCTCGAATGTGTTTCATGGAACCTGGCCGCGCCTGTGTGAGTTCGGGCGCGTGTGAGATGCGCGGCTATTAGCGCGAACTCTCAGAAATCGTCGCGGGGAGAGTATGGCGAAGCAAGCAAGCCTGACGCGTTTGGACTCGAAAGGCGAAGCGCATATTGATCTGGCCTCGCTGCCATTTCACATCGGTCGCCTCGCCGGCAACGACCTCAAGCTCGACAATCCTTACATCTCGCGCCATCACGTAGAAATCACATGCGACGGCGCGTCCTTTCAATTGCGTGATCTCGGCAGCACTTCGGGAACGTTTATCAATGATCGCCAGGTGCGCCGCGCGCGATTGAAAGATGGCGACCGCCTGCGGCTCGGCAGAGGGCATGGCGTCGAGTTCGTCTTTCATTGCGATGCGGACGACGAGGAGGACCTCACGCTCGGCGATGCCTCGGATGGGTTGCAGCCGGTACGCATCATTCAGCCGCAAGACACGCGCTTTCTAAATACCGCCAAGCTGCCTGATTCCGGCGCGCTGTCGAACGAGACGGTCAACAGCCTGCGCGCGCTCTACGAGTTTATGGGCGACCTGCTGAGCGTGCATTCGGCGAGCGAGCTGGCCGAAAAGACTGCCGGCTTCACGCAGCGAACGCTTCGAGCAGACCGCTGCGCCGTGCTCTTGTACGATGACGACAAGGGACGGCTCGATGTCGCGGCGGCGGCGGGCGAATCCTTCACGCCGAGCGGCAGCATTACGGGCCGCGTCTTTGATGATAACGTCGCCGTCTTCAGTCTCGACGCCAGCGCCGACGAACGCTTCGCGGCGGGCGATTCCGTCCGCTTTCAATCGATCCATTCCGTCCTGTGCGCGCCCATCAGCTCGAAGTCGCGGGTCTGGGGCGTCTGTTATGTAGATAACACAACGCCGGCGCGCGCCTTCGATGACGAGTCGTTGGATTTTTTGACGGCGGTGGCCTATCACGCGGGGCTGGCGCTCGAAAACATCTACCTGCTTGAAGAGCAGCGGCGCTCGCTCGAAAGCTTCATTCGCACGCTGGCGGCGTCGCTCGACGCGCGCGACGATAACACGGCGGGGCATTCTGCCCGCGTCGGCGCAATCGCAATGGGCATCGCGCGGCGGATAGGATTAAGCGCCGCAGAATGCCGGCTGATTTATTACGCCGGCCTCTTACACGATTATGGCAAGATCGGCGTGCGCGACGACGTATTGCTGAAGCCCGCGCAGTTGACCGCCGAAGAGTACGCGCACGTCAAAGAACACCCGATGCACACCTTTCGCTTGTTATCGAAGATGCGTTTCCCCGAAGACCTCGCCGACATTCCATTCGTAGCGGCGGCGCATCACGAGCGCTGGGACGGGTCGGGCTATCCGCACGGCCTGAGCGGCGAAGAGATTCCCCTCGGCAGCCGCATCGTCGCGGTGGCCGATGCCTACGATGCCTTGACCGAGGATCGTTGTTATCACGAGGGCTGGGAGCCTGAGCGCGCGGTTGTGGAGCTGTCGGGCCGCGCCGGGACTTATTTCGACCCGGCGGTGATCGTCGCCTTCAGCGATTACTTCGAGCAGGAGATGTTGCCGCGATTGCGCCGTCGTGTTGAACAGCGCAACGAAGTCGATTCATCCTTCGCTGTAGAGATACAGGAAGACACGGTGATCGAGAGTCGTTGAGGCCGTCAGTCATCAACTCGCAAAGCTCGCTGCCTGGCACAATCTTCCCGTTAGCCCAACATCTCGCTCTTCTCCTTCGTGATGCGCACGAGCAGATTGATGATGCGCGCCAACCCTTCGACCACGGTGAGGCCGGCGCGGTCCTGGCGATGAAAGACCGCCGTGCGCGCTTCGCCGTCGTTGCGATAGCGAATCAGCAAGACATAATCATATTGCTTCTCTTCGGTCGGCGCAGACTTTCGTTTGAAGAAGTAGCCCACGCCGAATGGCAGGATCAAGTAGCGCCACAGCGGTGTGCGTTCACGCTTGGCCTCGACGGTGAGCGAAGCGTCAACCGTGCTGGCGTCAATGATAGAGCGGGCCGCGATGTGGGTCGTGCGACTGCCGGGCATCTGCTCGCTGACATCGATGCCTGCGGAGTTGATGAGCAGGCGCACCGGACCCGGTTCGTCTAATCGTTCGATGCCGTCGAGGTAATCGATTTCAACGCGTGTCGGCTCGAATCTGGTCGGCGTGCCTTTATCGACGAGCGGCAGGCCGCACCAGATGCAGCGCCGCGCTGCCGCTGCGTTTGCGCGGCCACATTCCTGACAGTAAGTTGGAATCATGCAATCGTTCTCATTCGACCATCAGACGCAAAAGGGAAGGGACTCTTTGCGGGCATCGGAGTGAGGCGGACGCGCCGCGATAGGATTATAGGAATGACCGCAAGCAAACTTCAACGGTTATTGTTGTGGGCCGCGTGGACGGTCGCCGCCGTCCTGTTGGGGCGCTTCAGTATTGATTTCGTTAAAGAGATGCCGGCCTTGCTTGCCGCGCCGTTCGTGCTGCTGGTCGGCGTCGCGCTCGCGGTTGCGGCCATCAACGGCCTTGCCGTCACCCGTTCATCGCCGCCGTTGCGCGAGCGCGCTTCGACCTCGCGCGTTGTGACGGCGTTATTATTGTTATCGGTTCCGCTTGGCTTTCTCGCCTCGTCGCTCGATTGCACAGGACTCAGTGCAGAAGGCTGCACGCCATTCTGCACCTTCATTAAAGTGATATGGATTCCGGTGATGGCCGTCGCCTGTGTGGTTTATTGGAGATGGCGCGCACCGTTACTCTTGAGTTTGATTCTGCTGATGAGCTTCGTGCCGCTCGCGCCGCATTGCTCTTGCTTCAACGTCGGCAACGGCTGGTGGATTGAGCGAGTCGGCGCAAGCCCGACCTGTTACGCGTGGGGCTTTACAACGAGTCTTCTTGCGCTCGGCGCGTTGCGCGCGGCGCGACGTGAATGGCTATCGCTTCTGGTCAACGCGGCGATTATCGGCGGCGCAACCGCCTTTTTCGTCAGCCACCACTACTTTCATTTCCCCTGGTGAAAATCGAGCGCGCCGTTAGCCATATGACAACGAAGGGACGACCGCCTGATCGTCCCTTCGTTGCGTAGCAATCTACTTGCCTTCGCCGAACGAGCGCGCGAAGAGTTCGTGGATGGCGCGGCGGCCATTCTCTTCGAGCTGGCGCGTGCCTGTGCCGGTGATGTGTACGTGGCTGATGACGGGAAGCTGCTCGCCTTCGAGCTTGACCCACTCGCGTTCGTTCCAGTGGAACCACGCGTCCTGCTTCTGGTCGAAGACGTAGAGCGGCTTATTGCAGAGCTTGGCGAACTCCGCGCCCCAGCCGGTCCCGCCCTTGACGGTCTTGTCGTCGAGAATCTCGCCGATGACGTAAATCTCCTGGCCCTTGTTGATCTGATACCAGATGCTTTGCAGGATTTTGCGAAACGTCGGGCTGTCGGTGTAGCGCCGATTCATCAGCCGCGAGACGTATTCGAGGCTGACGTCGCCGGCCTGCAACTCTTCGTGGTTGAGATAATGCAGGCCCCGCGTGCGCGCGATCTTGTGGCCCTCGAAGGTATAGTTGACCTCTTCGATGCCGAACGTCTCGGCTTGCTGGCCGAACTCGGCTTCCGCGCCCTGCGCGCCGCCGCTGAACAATATGTAGTCTTCTCTTTTCAACATGCGTTGAGTTCCTTTCAGATAAATGAATGACAATCGCCTTTATCAATGAGAAGGGCTGCCGTGCGAAAGCGCGAACGGCATCCGTTGCTGCTTGCGATGCTCGATCTCCATTCTGAATCGCTCATAGCTGATGCGCAACTCGCCCAGTTGCAGATGAGAGATGTGCCGGTCTTTCTTCTTCAGGTTTTCATCAGCAGTGAGCGGTTGCAGATTCTGCAAAGACCAGCACGCCTTCAATTCATATTCGTCTAGGCCTGCGTCCGTCTCGATGCTGAACCACGATTTCGGGATCACATGATCGATGTGCCACAACGTGCCGTAGTTCTCCCAGGACATACCGGGCTGGAAAAGCAATTCGAGGTGTTGCCGGAGATCATCCGTTGAGTAACCCAGAAGCTCGAAGGTGGATCGGCAATTCTTCTTTAGCGCCTTTCGGAGCGCCGCGCTGATGTAATTATGCAGCCGATAATTCAAATCAGTCCGCAGGCGTTGATTCTGATAGCCGCGCCAGTAATCTCGATTCTGCTCGCGCCACTGGCGGTTGTACTCGCGCCGCTGTTCACGGTGTGTTTCTCGATATTCTTCGTCGTATTGCTTCAGACGCTCAATATTCTTTTCCCGCCAAGCCTTCATAATAACCTTTCGGCAGGGCTTGCACTGCACCTGCAATCCATCACGCATTGCGCGGCAGTTGCTGAACGCCTCACGAGCTTTCTCAATGCCACACTTTGGACATCGTTTCGTTGGTTTCATTCGTGTGTTCGGCGGGGAAGAAATAGTCGCCAGCCAATAGCGTTAGAAGGTCATAAGGTCTCAGAGATGGTATACCGCCAACGGGACTCGAACCCGTACTTTTCGCCTTGAGAGGGCGACGTGTTAACCACTTACACTATGGCGGCAGACGATGCGCTTCGCGTTCAATTGATGGCCGCGATGCTGCAAAGATCGAACGAAGTTTTAGTATACATATGGCTCTGCGGGTTGGCAACGCGAAGGAGAAAGCCAAGGGCTTATGTTGGTGACAAGGGGTATTAAATATCTTCATTTATTTTTTTATTAAATTTCATATCGAAAAACCACAAATCGGATTTGCCCTTTTAAGCGATGAATGGTTATATATCAAAATTCAAGCTTCACCGTTCTCCAGTTGCAAAGATGAAGTTTGCTGATTGTCGCGTTTGTGGCGAAAACCGAGATACGCGCCGGTGAGCGTGTGGACGACGTTTAATCCACTGTCGCAAACAAGGCGCGCTGTTATCACGCAACGGTGGTCAAGTACGTGGGAAGACAACAATCTCAGCCAGGCTCGCGCAAGCGCAGCAGGCTTGCCGAGGCCAATCCATCCCGTCGTCAGTTGTGAATCTTTCGCCGGTCGGCGGCTTAATCGCCTGACCTCGGAGCGGCGTGTGCGGATGGGACTCCAACGCGGGGTTGAATAGATAATGAGCCAAGTCTTTCATCGCAGCATGAACGTGGTGTCGAAGGCCAGCGCCGTCGGCGCGGTCATCCTCATCGGCGGCATCTTCTGGTTTATGGATGCGTGGTCGCGGTCGGGCTACAACACGCAGGCGTTCGTGTCACGCGAACAGCCCGTGCAGTTCAGCCACAAGCACCATGCCGGCGACGACGGCATCGATTGCCGCTACTGCCACACGTCGGTCGAGGTGTCGGCCACCGCCGGCATCCCGCCGACCAAGACCTGTATGAACTGCCATTCGCAAATCTGGTCCACCAGCCCTTACCTTGAGCCTGTGCGCGAGAGCTTTCGCAGCGGCCAGCCCATTAAGTGGGTGAGGGTGCATGACCTGCCCGACTTCGTTTACTTCAACCACTCGATTCACGTCAACAAGGGCGTCGGCTGCTCGACCTGTCACGGGCGCATTGACCAGATGCCTCTGACGATGCAAGTGCAGTCGCTACAGATGCAGTGGTGCATCGATTGTCACCGCGCGCCCGAAAAAGTGCTGCGCCCGAAAGACCATATCTTTGATATGAGCTGGGAGCCGGGGCAGGATCAAGAGCGCCAGGGCAAAGAACTGGCCGAGAATGTCTACCACCTTCAGAACACGAACGTCCTGACGAGCTGTAGCACCTGCCATCGTTAAGGACGCTCTCACGCACGTTGATTGAGGAGATCATCAAGGAATGAGCGAGCTTGTTCAACTGAAAGGCTTGAAAGCGGAAGCGGAAGAAGCCGCGCACACGCACGAACCACTGGCCTCCTCCGAAGCTGATAATACGGCCTCGCTTGCGACGTTGCGCACGCGCTTGAGCGGCAAGACCGGCAAGGCTTACTGGCGCAGTCTCGAAGAGCTGGCCGATTCCGACGAGTTCTATGAAGCACTGCACCGCGAGTTCCCAGAGAACGCGACGGAGTGGGACGACCCCGTAGGCCGTCGCCGCTTTATGCGCTTGATGGGCGCGTCTCTTGCGCTCGCCGGGCTGACGGCCTGCACCAAGCAGCCGACCGAATACTTCGCGCCTTACGCGAAGCAGCCTGAAGAGGTCACGCTTGGCCGCGCGCTTTACTTCGCCACCGCGATGCCGTTCGCCGGAAGCTGTATCGGATTGCTCGCCGAGAGCCACGAAGGCCGCCCGACCAAGATCGAAGGCAACAAGGATCATCCGGCCAGTCTCGGCGCGACCGATCTTTATGCGCAAGCTTCTGTGCTTGACCTTTATGATCCCGACCGCACGCAGACGATCACGCATTTTGATGACCCGGTGACGTGGGCCGACTTCTTGCAAGCCGTCGTGCCGGCGGCGACGCAACAGCGCGCGCCCGAAATTGGCGGCGCGGGCCTGCGCATCCTGAGCGAAGTCGTCACCTCGCCGACGCTGACTTATCAGATCAAGTCTTTGCTCGCCGAACTGCCGAATGCGAAGTGGCATCAGTACGAACCGGCGGCGAGCGACAGTGTGCGCGAAGGCTCACGGCTCGCCTTCGGCCAGTACACCAACACGGTTTATCGCTTCGACAAAGCCGACATCGTTCTTTCGCTCGACGCTGATTTTCTGTCGTGCGGGCAGGGCACTGTGCGCTACCAGCACGATTACGCCGAGCGGCGGCGGCTCAACCAAGAGAAGCGCGATATGAACCGCCTCTACATCGCCGAGAGCACGCTATCGACGACAGGCTCGGTGGCCGATCACCGCCTTGCCGTGAAGCCTAGCGAAGTCGAGAGCATCGCCCGCTCGCTGGCGGCGAAGCTCGGAGCGCCGGGCGCGGGTGGAGCGACTTCAGGGTATGAGAACTGGGTCAACGCTGTTGCCAATGACCTAAAGACGAAGCGCGGCGCAACCATCGTCGTCGCCGGCGACACACAGCCGCCGGTCGTTCACGCGCTGGCTCACGCAATGAATCAGGCGCTCGGCAATGTCGGCAGCACGGTGCTCTACACCGACCCCATCGAGGGCAATCCGGTTGACTGTAATGCCTCGATCAAAGACCTCGTCGCTGACCTCGACGCGGGGCGTGTGGACACGCTGCTGATTCTCGGCGGCAATCCGGTCTTCACGGCTCCCGCCGATTTAGGCTTGCGCGATAAGCTGCTGGCCAGGGACGAGAGCGGCAAAGATAAAGTCCGTTTGCGCATTCACATGAGCCTGCATCGCAACGAGACTTCGGAACTTTGCCAGTGGGTCGTCAACGAAGCGCATTATCTGGAAGCGTGGAGCGACGCGCGCACTTTTGACGGCACGGCTTCGATCATTCAGCCGCTGATCGCGCCGCTCTACAACGGCAAGACGGCGCACGAAGTCGTCGCGGCATTCTCAAGCCAGCCCGACCGCCGCAGCTTCGACATCGTGCGCGATTACTGGATGCGTCGCTTTGCGGCCAACGGCGCAGAGCCGCCGATCCTAACGACTCGCACGGCTGCTCCGTCATCGAATCAGACCGGCGGAGCGGGCGCAGCAGGACAGGCCGGTGCAGGCGGCGCTTCACCTGAGCAAGCGACCGCGAACCGCGCCGCGTCAAACGCGCAGGCCGGTGTCACCAACGCGACGCCGATAACGACCGCCGCGCCACCGCCGCCTGCCGTTGATGCGAAACGATTCGAGGCCGCTTGGCGCAAGTGGCTGCACGATGGTGTTGTCACAAACACCGCCGCCACGCCGAAGACGGTCGCGGCGGGCGCGAATCTTCCCGCTCCGACCAGCACGCAGACCAGCGATTATGAAGTTGTCTTTAGGCCAGACCCCGGAATCTATGATGGCCGCTTCGCCAATAACGGGTGGCTTCAGGAGTTGCCCAAGCACTTCAGTAAGCTGACCTGGGACAACGCTGTTTACGTCAGCCCGAAGACCGCCGCCGCGCTCGGCCTCGGCAAGATGGAAAACGGCGTGGCGACTAACAACCTCGGCTGGCGCGGCGGCAACGTCGCAGCCGATCTGATCGAGTTGAATGTCAACGGGCGAACGCTGGCGATGCCGGCGTGGATTCAGCCGGGCCATCCCGATAACGTCTTCACGGTCTATTATGGTTATGGCCGCACGCGCGTCGGGCGCGTCGGCACGGGCACGGGCTTCAACGCTTACGTCCTGCGCGGCAGCGATGCGCCGACCTTCGCCACTGACGTTAAGGTTCGCAAGACCGGCGATAGTTATGAGTTGGCCGTCACGCAGTTCCATCACCTGATCGACACGTCTGAGATCAACAAGGACGAACCCGACCTTGAGCCGCGTGACATCGTTCGTTCAGGGACGCTCGCGGAGTGGCTCAAGAATCCTTCGCTCAACCGCAAGGAGTATGAAGTCAAGCAGCCCTCGCA
>JBJMGV010000036.1:0-130669 GCA_045807725.1 Blastocatellia bacterium
ATTCAGAGCCAGCGGGTCGAGTTTTCGGCTGATGGTTTAACTTACAATTTGATCGGCGCAGTTGACGGCAGCACGCGGCAGTTCGATTGGCGCGTGCCGGCGATCCCGACGACGGTGGCGCGCATTCGCGTGACCGCGCAGGATGGCGTCAATCTGCCGGTCTCGTCGACGAGTCCGGGGCCTTTCCAGATTGTCAGTGGCCCGCCCGACAACGTGCCGCCGACGGTGCTGGTGACTGCGCCCAACAAGAACACGACGATTGGCGGCGGCCAGGCGTTGACCATTCAGTGGCGCGAAACCGACAACGTCGGCGTCGTGCAGCGCCTCATCGAGCTTTCGACGGATAACGGCAGCAGTTGGACGCGCATCCTGTCGATCAGCGCGCCGAGCAGCGGCGAGAATCAAAAGTACGACTGGGTCGTGCCGGTTGATATGTCAACGTTGAAGGCGCAGGTGCGCGTGACCGTTTATGACGGCTCGGGCAATTCGGCGACGGCGGTGAGCGGCGGCAACTTCGACGTGTGGCCGCTGCCGATCATCACCAGCGTCATTTACAACAATGACACCCCGCCGAACCTTGAGATCACAGGCCGCAATTTCAGAAATGATGAAAGCGAAATCTGGGTCAACGGTGTACAGCTCGGCAAGGTCTACTTCGTGGACAAGTATTTCGAGGGTCAAGGTATGAGCCGCAAGGTCTTCAGCCGTGACAAGAAGCTCTCTAAGCGAGTGCCGGCCAAACAAGATGTCGAGGTCGTTGTGAAGTTTCCAAAGACCGGACAGATTTCGCCCGCCTTCCTCTATACGCGACCGAAGAACTGAGGTCACTCGAACAAGGGCAAACAAGCCAACGCGGATGGCTCATCACCATCCGCGTTTGCTTGTTCATCGGCAGCGTCAAAGACTCAAACACTGACCCGGCAGCCACAGAGCAATTCAATCTCAACCTCTGATTGCTGCATCCGCGATTGCTCGCGGCGGGCGTGCAGCACTTCGAGCGTATAGGGATTGAACACCACCACATCCTTGACGCCCTGTCGGAGATAAAACTCGCGCCCAATCTCCAGGTCTTTGGCCTCAAACCCTTTGCTGATGACTTCAATGACGGCTTCCGGCACGAGCGTAATCGCTTCCTCATCTTCCTGCGGCTCGCGGCAGAAGATCGAAATGTCGGGCCGTTTCAGCGAGCCGTCAGGGAAGCTGACGTAAACGTCGGCGGCGTGGATGCAGGCGCAAGTCGTTTGCGCGCCGGCTGGCGATTGGCGAATGCTGGCACGTATGCGGTCAACGGCTTTCTGGTGTTTATAGACGGGACTCGGCTCCCAGATCGGCAGGCCGCCGACCATCTCAAGCCTCACACCAAGCTCATCTGCTCGCAGGAATCTGGAATCCATCCGGCCTCACAAAAGTAATTTATGTCGTTCTCGCCTTCACGCCTTTGCGCGCACCGTCGTTAGCCGTCTCGGCCTCTTCGATGGCGCGGCGCAGCGCTTCGGTTTCGTGCGGGTCTTTCACCTCGTTGAGCAGGGCGCGCAACGTCTGCAAGTGGCGGTCGGTCGCGTCGCGCAGCATCTCTAACGCTTTCGCCAACGCCTTGCTCTTCGGATTGCGTTCGTACGAGTCTTCGAGCTTGGCGATGCTTTCATCAATGGCGCGAGCGTAGTGGCGCAGCAGAGCGGCGCGGTCGAGCTTCGGTAATTCGCCCCACTCCTTCTTCTCTTCGGCGATTTTTTCCTCGGCCTTCTTCCGCGCCTTCTCGTCCGTAGGCAGCGGCGGCGACGGGTTGAGCGCGGCGAGCCGGCGGTCGGCGATGCGCATAAAGACCTTGATGCGATCATCGGGCGACTGCGCTTCGCGGACTTTATCATCTTCCTCTTCGGTCAGGTAATCGCCCGGTATCTGCCGCACCCACCGCCGCAGCGCCGCGGCGGTCACGCCTTCACGCGTCAACATCCCTTCTTGCCAGAGCGCCGGCTGCACCAACAGGTCGCCATATTCTTCAAGCAACGCAGAGCGCATCGGTGATGGATCATCACGGCGCTCGGTCTGGTCGTTGTTCTGCGGCGGCTTGTCGGCTTCGGGGTCTTTCAACACTTCGCCGTTGGCGATAGCGATGTTGAGCATCTGCACGCGGAAGCGTTTGGCGCGCTTGATGGCGGCTTCGGCGAACTGCACGCGCTCGCCGGGAAACAGACGCTCGACCGATTCCAGCGTCCGCAGGTCTTTGTAGAGCGACTGTTCGATCTTCTTAGCGGCGTGGCGCTTGCCCTCGGCGAGCGACTCTGTGGCTTTGACGCATTCGCCCATCGCCTTTTGAAACACATCAAGCTCACGCTCGGCGCGGGGCGTGTCTTCACTTTTCACCGCCGCGAGCGCCGCATCCACGCGACTATCGGCGATCTTCAGATAAACCTCTACCGTCTGCCTGGGATTGTGTGCGGCAGCAAGCCAGGTCTTCTCCTGCGCGGTCATCAACTCAGCAAGCGGCGTCGGGTCAACCGGCAAGGGCGGATCGTCCTGCGCACGCGCCGACGGCGCGACGAGCAGCACGAAGCCGACCAACACCAGGGCCGCGACGCCCGGCAGCCCCTTCGTTAAGCGAGTCGCCGGTGTCGCGCGCGCCCACGGATCGCCACTGTAGGTCATAGTCACTTCCCTTTTGCGAGCGGCTTACATCTGCCCTCTTTGACGAGCCGGGCAATCTGACCGAGCCGCAGGTTTGTGCTGTCTATCTCCAGTTTATTCTTCGCCGCATCGGCGCGTCGCACGAACTCTTGATAAGCGCGCTGTGCCTGCGGGCAATCGCCGAGCTTGTCGAAGGCAATGCCGAGAAAGTAATAGCTCGCCGCCACGTCGGGCTTCTGGCGAATCAACCAGACGAACTCGGCGGCGGCCTGCGGATACTGCTTCAACTCGAAGAGCGCCGTCGCCAGGCCGGCGTGCGCGGCATAATTATTCGCGTCGCGCCGCAACGCTTCGGCGAGCACCGGCAGCGCCGCGTCGAACTGCTTGGAGCGCACCAGCGAAGCGCCGAACTGAATGCGGGCGTGGTTGTTGTTCGCATCCAGCTCAAGCGCGCGGCGGTAATAATCGGCGGCCTGCGCCGGCTGCTCTTGAAAGAGAAAGTCGCCCGCCATCACCAGCAGCTTCGCATCATTCGGGCGCAGCTTGATGAGTCCGGCAATCTCTTTCATCGCCTCCTCGCTCTGGCCGTTTTCGGCCATCAAGCGGGCGACCTCTGTGCGCAGCGCGTAATCATTCGGTCGCTCGGTGAGGAGCGTGCGATAGATTTGCAACGCGGTCTGCGGCTGGTCGGTGCGCAGATAAAGCGTCGCCAATCGCAGCGCCGTCTCCTGTGACGGCTGTGTGCGATAAGCTACAGAATAGTCGGCAATCGCCCTGGCCAGATCGCCGCGCGCTTCCAGGATGCGGGCGCGCCCTTCGCGCGCGGTGGCGAGGGTGGCGTCCTTTCCGATGGCCGTCGAGTAATCAGTAAAGGCGGCATCGGCTTTTCCCGTGCGTTCTTCGGCAAGGCCGAGCAAGGCGTAGACGAGCGCCGTCACGTCGCCCTGCGCGATGGCTTCGCGCAAGGGTTCGATGGCCTTCCCCGGCTCGTCGGTTTTAATCAACGCGCTGGCATAGAGCAGTCGCGCGCCGCTGATCTTGGGGTCAAGCTCGATGGCGCGGGCGAGCGCCGATTTCGCTTCGGCGGTCGCATCACGGTCGAGCAAGACCTGACCGAGCGCGCGGTAGGCGCGGGCGAAACCGGGTTCCATCGCGATAACTTTGCGCAGGTCGGCTTCGGCCTCTTTATCCCGGCCCATTGCGATGAAGGCGGTGGCGCGTTGATAGTAAGGCTGGAAGAGCGATGGCGCGGCGTTGATGGCGTTGGTGTAATAGCGCACCGCCGCCGAATGATCGCCACGCTGCTGGGCGTTCTGCCCTTCTTCAAACGCGGCGGCGGCGGCTTGCCGATCATCGCTGTGGTCCTTGCCTTGCGCCTGGCAGACGGGCGAACCCATGACGATTAAAGTAATCAAGATAATAAAACGGGGATGCCGCATGGTGATGCAACCTCGCAAGCATCATAGCACCCGCCCATTCCGGCATCAACACGACGATTCTGAGAGACGATGAGCGCGGGCGCATCTGCATCCGCTCATCCGCTTAGCCCTGTTATACTCTCGGCTATGCAGGCCGACGGGTTTATCACCGCAGGCGGCAACAGCTCGCGTATGGGCCGCGATAAGGCGTGGCTCGAACTCGATGGCGTGACGATGATCGAGCGAGTCATCGCGGCGCTGCGGCCCGTGACCGCGCGCCTGACGATCATCGCCAACCGCCCGCAGTACACCCGATTGAACCTGCCCGTAGTCGCCGATACAAACTTTGGTGTCGGCCCGTTTGAAGCCATCCGCACGGCGCTTGTGAATGCGCGGCATTCGCACGTTGTGTTGGTCGGCTGTGACCTGCCCTTTGTAACTTCAGAATTGTTCGCTCACCTGTTGCGTGTGGCGGGTGATGCGCAGGCGGTCGTGCCGCTCGATGAAAGCGGTCGGTTCGAGCCGCTCTGCGCGGTCTACTCGATTGCCGCGCTCGCCGCTGTAACAGAGTTGATTGCCGCAGGCCAGCGCAAGGTGAGCCATCTCTTTGATCGCATCCCGACGCGCTTTGTCGCTTTTGCCGAGCTTGAGCGGCTCGATGGCGCGAGCTTATTTTTTGAAAATATCAATTCGCCTGAAGACTACCAGCGCGCCGTCGAGCGACTGAAATCGCCCGGTTTAAGAGGAAAACCGCGAGAAAAAAGCGAGAGTTAAGAAAAATAGTCTTGCTTTTCACATCGCCCCTTTCATATACTTGCGACTCTTAGGCATTCCCCCTCAGGCTAAACAAGTGATCGGAGCATGGCTGGAAAGTGGCGAGGTGTCGCCAGCGTCCGCACCTTAGTTAAGCCCCCTTGAGGCGGAAACCGGAAAATCAACCTGCAAGGGTAGGGGCTAAACAATGACTCTGTTTTGTAAGCTCAGTCGAAAACATTATTGGTGCACGCCGCATCGTACAGATGACCGTCGGCTGGTGCAGGTCTGTTATGAATGTGGCGCGGAGCGTCCAGCCCGCGAGCTGCACATCGAAGAAGTGCCCGCCGGCCTCGCCGCCCGGCCCGTCAAGGGCGAGCGGCCATTGCGTCACCGGAATGATCCGCACGCCGGCATCGGCCAACCCGTCTTGAGCCATTTGACATTGGTGAAATAAATCACGACGCGGCGAAGGGGCGACGCGAAGAAAGAAGAGTAGTCAGTCTCTCTGTTTCCCTCGCCGCGTCGCCCCTTCGCCGCGTCCCCGCGTCGCTTCTTGCCTTAGCCATCATTCGATGACTCTTTGCCCGGTCGCTTCAGTCCGAATTTTTCCAGCCGATATTGCAGCGTGCGGAACGACAGCCCCAGCAGCTTGGCGGCGCGCGTGATGTTCCAGTTGGTCTGCTCCATTGCTTGCGTGATCAGCGACTTTTCGACTTCATCAAACGAGATGCCTTCAGGCGGCAGCTTGAAGGTGAAAGCGCCCGCGCCGCTCGCCTCCTGGCGAATCTCGACCGGCAAATCCTCCACGTCAATCGTATCGCCTTCGCACAGCAAGATCGCCCGCTCAATCGCCGACTCGACCTGCCGCACGTTGCCGGGCCAGGCGTAATTCATCATCACGTTGCGCGCCGACGGCGTCAGCCCGCGAATGACGCGATGCGCTTCCTTGCTGTGCTTGCCGATGAAGTGATCAATCAGCGGCGGCAGGTCCGAGCGCCGGTTCCTTAGCGGCGGGATCGTGATCGGGATGATGTTCAAACGATAATAGAGGTCTTCGCGGAAGCGGCCATCCTTGACCATCGCTTCGAGGTCGCGGTTGGTGGCGGCGATCACCCGCACGTCAACGCGAACGGACCGCGTGCCGCCGACGCGCATAATCTCTTTCTCCTGCAAGGCGCGCAACAGCTTGGCCTGCATGCTGATGTTCAAATCGCCGATCTCGTCGAGAAACAATGTGCCCTTGTCGGCTACTTCAAACTGGCCTTTCTTCTGCGTGTGCGCGCCGGTGAACGAGCCTTTCTCGTGGCCGAAGAGTTCCGACTCCAGCAGGTTTTCATTAATGGCGGCGCAGTTGACGGCCTGGAAGATGTCGCCGGCGCGCGGGCTGGCTTTATGAATGGCGCGGGCGACGCGCTCTTTGCCGACGCCCGACTCGCCGCGAATCAACACGGTCGAACTGGAGACGGCGACTTTGAGGATCATCTTCTTGACGCGCTCCATCTCTTCGCTCGCGCCGATAATCTCGTCGTCAATATGATTCAAGCGGCTGAGCGCGCTCTCGACGACCTTCAACAACTGCTCGCGGTCAATCGGCTTTTCGAGGTAATCATACGCGCCGCTGCGCAATGCCTCCTTCACCGATTCGACCGAGCCGTGCGCCGTCATCATCACGACCAGCCGCGACGGGTCGTCGCGCAGCAACTCGCCGAGCAGCATCATCCCGTCCATACCCGTCATCTTGTAATCCGTCAGCACGAGATCGAAATCCTGCTCGCGCGCCAGCTTCAGCGCGTGCTCGCCGCTCTGCGCCGTCGTCACCTGATAGCCGTCATCTTCGAGGATGAGCGTGTAGATTTCCCGCTGGTTGCGTTCGTCGTCAACGACCAGCATTTTATTTCTTGGCATTCGCTGTTCTCCTATCAAACAGTGATGAGTGATGAGTAATGAGTGAGAACAGCCGCCCTCTACTCATCACACATCACACATCACTCATTACTTTCTTCCGCCGCCGGCAATGTGACCGTAAACGTAGTGCCGTGCTGTAGCTGGCTCTCGACGGCAATGCGACCGCGATGTTCTTCGATGATCTTGCGAGTCACGGCCAGCCCCAACCCGAAGCCCGACTGCTTGGTCGAAAAATACGGCTCGAAGATTTTGCCGAGCGATTCTTCGTTGATGCCGATGCCGGTGTCGCTGATCTTCACTTCGACTTGTCCATTGTTACGCGCCACCCGCGCCGTCAGGTGGCCGCCTGCGGGCATCGCTTGCAGCGCGTTGATGGCGAGATTCGAGACGAACGATTTCAATCGCTCGCGGTCGCCGAGCACGCTCACGGGGCCGCTCGCTTCGTCAATCGTCACGGCGACGCCTTGAATGTCGGCCTGTTGGCGCAGCAACGACAAGGTCTCTTCGATGAGCTGCCGCATATCGACGTTCTCAAGCGCGTAGCGCGCGGGCCGCCCATAATTGAGCAGGTCGTTGACGAGATGCTTCAGGCGCTCGATCTCGTCTTTCATTGACGAGAGCAACTGCGTGAACTTCTCGCGCCGCGCCGCGTCTTCGGGCGCATACTTCTTGTTGACGTGATCGATTGAAAGATTGAGGACATTGAGCGGGTTGCGTATCTCGTGCGCGACGGATTGCGTCAAGCGCCCGATGACCGCCGCGCGCTCGGCTTGATTTAAGCGTTCTTCGAGCACGCGTTTCGACTCCAGGCCGGCGATCATCTCGTTGAAGGTCGTCGCCAGTTGGCCGACCTCGTCTTTGCGCTTGACCGGCACTTGAAAGTCGAGGTTGCCGGCAGCCACACGGCGCGCGGCACTGGCAAGTTCCTGAATCGGGCGCGTGAAGCGCCATCCAATCAGCACGACGATGGCGATGGCAACCAGTAACAGCCCCGCCGTCGCCACCAACCGATAATTCGATAGCTCCCGGTTCTTGTCTGAAAGCTTCTCTGATGCCAGCCTGATCTGGTTGATCGTCGCTTTTTGCGATAAGACGATGACAATCCAGTGCAGACCTTTGGTGGTCACGACCGGCAGGTCATAGGTACGGCTCAGCCCGCCTTGAATATCGACTTCGCCTTCGACCGGATCACCAGCAAGCTCTCTGGCGACTGCTTCGCTCGGCACGGGGATGTACTGGTTGATTTTTTCGGGCAAGGTGCTGTCTTTCACCTTGCCTTCGTTATCGGCAACCAGGATATGCTCGACCGCTTCAGGCAACTGGCCCGGTTTGATCGTCTGGTAGAGATAATCTTCTTTGTCGAGATTGCTCTGCGCGAGATTGATCGCCTGGGCGAAATCGCCGACTAGGCTATTGACCGAACTGGTGATCTCCTTGTTCTGGCGGTCTATCTCGATGTTGGTGCGCTTGGCGGCCCAGTTGTCGAGCAGGATGACGAGCGCAATCGTCAGCAACAGAAACGACGCGAGCAGCAGGATCAGCCGCGCGCGAAAGCTCATCAGCAATCTCACTTTGTCCGTCATAGCCGACGCCTCGTGACCTGGATGCGCCAATCACGGCGCACGTCGCCACGCCAATTCAATTGCCATCTTAGCACACGCTCTGGGCCGCGCGCTTCATCCTTGTTCAGCCGCGCCGCGAGCGTTTATAGTTGAGCCATCTTTCATAGTCGAGAAACCTGATGATAAGAAACCTGCGCAAAAGAATGTCGCGCCTGCCGGCGCTCGCCCTGTTATTGCTGACGGTCAACCTCTCAGCCCCGGCCCAACAGGCGAGGCCGATTAACGACCTGAAGCCGACCGTCATTCTCATCTCGCTCGATGGCTTTCGCGCCGATTACCTTGAGCGGTACAAGCCGCCGACGCTCTTGCGGCTGGCACGCGAAGGCGTGCGGGCGCGCTGGATGACGCCGTCGTTTCCGAGCAAGACCTTTCCGAACCATTACGCCATCGCCACAGGGCTTTACCCGCAGAACAACGGCATCGTCGAGAACAACATCTACGACCGCGAAACGAAGGTGACGTTTTCGATGGACAATCGCCCGGAGGTGCAGAACGGGCGCTGGTGGCTGGGCGAGCCGATCTGGATCACGGCTGAAAAGCAGGGGCAGCGTGCCGCGCCTTTCTTCTTCCCCGGCAGCGAGGCCGAGATTGGCGGCGTTCGCCCGACCTACTGGAAGCCATACAATGGCAAGACGACCAACCGCGAGCGCGTCGATACGCTGCTCGGCTGGCTCGATCTGCCTGTGAGTGAGCGGCCAACGTTTCTCTCGCTCTACTTCAGCGACGTGGATGACGCCGGGCACGGCTTCAGCCCCGACTCGGTCGAAGCGAGAAACGCCGTGCTCAAGGTAGACCACGACCTTGACCAATTGATTGCCGGACTGAAGGCGCGCGAGATTTTCTCGAAGGTCAATCTGATTATCGTCTCCGATCACGGCATGGCTGTGCAGGACAATCGCAACACCATTCTGCTCGACAAGCTGTTCGATACGGAACTGGCGGAAAAGATTCTGTGGACTTCGGAGATCGTCGGCATCTTTCCCAAAGCAGGCAAAGAGGCGGCTATCTACGACGCGTTGAAAGCGGGACTGCCGCCGCAAGCCAGGGTTTATCGCAAGCAGGACGTGCCGGCGCGCTTTCATTACTCGAACAGCCCGCGCATCCCGCCGATACTGGTCTTGCCCAACGAAGGCTGGATGCTCACCAGCAGAGAGCGCCTCGCCGAGTGGCAGCGGCGCGGAACGCCGTCGCGCCTGCGCGGCGGTCACGGCTATGACAACCAGTTGCCTTCGATGCGAGCGATCTTCATCGCGCACGGCCCGGCCATCAAGCAAGGTCAGGTGGTCGCGCCCTTCGAGAACGTGCAGGTCTATAACATGATGTGCGCCATACTCGGATTGAATCCCGCGCCCAATGACGGCGATATGACCGCCGCCAGAGCCGTTCTCAAAGACAAGCGAAAGAAGTGAGTTCAAAAGTTATGTCGGGCCGCGAAGCGGCAGCGAGAAGGTAGCCAGAGGTGAAACCTCTGGAAGAGAGTAGCCAGAGGTGAAACCTCTGGAATCCGACGGCATCCATCTCCCCGCGTTGAAGACGCGGCCAGATCACCTGGCGCTCCTTCAGAGCGCAAATGCTTTTGCCGCTCTACCAGAGGTTTCACCTCTGGCTACCTTCTCGCCGCGCCTTCGGCGCTACTCTTCATTTCTAAACACGCCCTTACATTGATGGCTTCCTTGCCGTACGTCTATGGCATGGGGTTTGCCACTCCTGAAGAATTAGCAGTGATCGCGCGATGAATAAGGTGTGCGTGTTCGGCATACGGACAAAGGTTCGCAAAGGGCTGCTATGCGGTCGAACAGACTTGAACAACTGATTGCGGCGACGCCGGGCGCGCGGCGTGCGGCGATGCCTCGCGTGATTAAGCCGATGCTGGCGACGCTGGTTGACAAGCCGTTCGATGACCCCGACTGGTTGTTCGAGACGAAGTGGGACGGCGTTCGCGCCCTCTGTTACTTCGACCGGGGCCGGCTGCGGTTCGTCTCGCGCAATCGAAAAGAGATGGGCTTTCGCTATCCTGAGCTGGCCGAGATCAAAGCGGCCATCACCGCGCGACGTGCCATCTTTGACGGCGAGATCGTCGCCTTCGATAAGCGGGGCCGCTCCAACTTTCAATTCCTGCAATCGCGCATCGGCCTGCAAGACGAGGCCGACATCCGCGCAGAGATGCAGGCGCATCCGGTCGTCTATTGCGTCTTTGACCTGCTCTACTGCGACGGCTTCGATTTGACGGGCGGCGAGCTGAGCGCCCGCAAAGCGATACTGGCGGCGGCGATCAATGATCACGATCACCTCAAGCTCTCTGAGCACACGACAAGAGACGGCATCAAGGCGTTCAAGCAAGCCGAGCGGCGGCGGCTTGAAGGCATCATCGCCAAGCATCAGCGCAGCCTCTACGTGCAGGAGCGCAGCAGCGAATGGTTGAAGATTAAGACCGTCTTGCGGCAAGAGGTAGTCATCACCGGCTACACCGAGCCGCGCGGCACGCGGCCCTTGTTCGGCGCGCTGGTCGTCGGCCTCTACGCCAGCGGCGAGTTGCGTTACGTCGGCCACGTCGGCGGCGGCTTCAATCGTCAGAGCCTCGAACAAGTCTACAAGCGCATGCAGCCGCTCAAGGCGAAGCAGTCGCCGTTTGCCGAGCCGCCGCACACCAACGAGCCTGTGCAGTGGCTCAAGCCGGCGATGGTCTGCGAAGTGAAATTTTCGGAGTGGACGAAAGATTACATTATGCGCCAGCCGATCTTCGAGGGCCTGCGTGACGACAAGGAGCCGCGCCAATGCAAGATTGAGTTATCGCGCGAGTCCACGCGGGTCGTTGAGAAGGTTGACGCGCAAGCAACTTGAAAAGCGGTTCTATAGAGCGAGTCTGAAAAGCCAAAGAAAGCCCTGAAGGGGCGCGATTCGACAGCCCAAGGCATCGCCTTGGGTGAGCGGCGCGGCAAACCGCCAAGCCCTGAAAGGGCGCACTAGGTGATCGGTTATTGCGCCCTTTCAGGGCTTGTGGAATGGTCGCTGGGTGTACCCAGCCCGTTGGGCTGGGCTATTGAATCGCGCCCTTTCAGGGCTTCTTAGGCATCGCCTCGGAGATTATTGGGAAATACCGTGCGATTGAATCGCGCCCCTTCAGGGCTTTTCAGACACGCTCTATAAATATCTCGCCTCTATGGGGCTGAAGCTTCGGCGCTCGTCAATCCTTCGCGCACCTGCTCTGCCCTTGCCAACGCCGCCCCAGAGCCTCTACTTTAACGGCTATGCAAAAGCGATTCGCCGTTCTCCTTCAAGCCTTCATCATCGCCGCTTCATTCATCACACCGGCGACGCCTTCGCTCGGCCAGTCGCAAGCCGTCGGCGTCTTTGAAGGCCACAACGACATCGGGCAAGTCATCAAGCCGGGCCGCGTCCGCTACGACGAGAAGACGCAGGAATACACCGTCACCGGCTCAGGCACCAATATGTGGGGCGACAACGACGAATACCACATGCTGTGGAAGCGGCTGAAGGGCGATTTCATTCTAACGGCCCGCGCTCGCTTCGTCGGCAAAGGCGTCGAGGCGCATCGCAAGATGGGATGGATCATTCGCGCCGGGATAGAATCGAATGCCGCGCACGTGAACGCGTCGGTGCACGGCGACGGCCTCACATCGTTGCAGTTCCGCCGCTCGACCGGCGGCCCGACCGAAGAGGTTAAGTCCACCCTGCAAGGCGCGGACGTGATTCAACTGGAGCGCAAAGGCGGCACGTACATTATGTCCGTAGCGCGTTTCGGCGAGCCGTTCGTCACCGAGCAGGCCCAGAATCCGGCGCTCGGCGATGACGTGATGGTCGGCCTCTACGTCTGCTCGCACAACAAGAATGTCGAAGAGACGGCAGTCTTTTCCAACGTGCGCGTGACGATTCCGGCAAGCGACCGCTTCGTGCCTTACCGCGATTACATCGGCAGCGATCTGGAAATCCTCGATGTCACAAGCGGCCTCAGGCGCATCATCTATCACACGCCGGATTCGATGCAGGCTCCGAACTGGACGCGCGATGGCAAGGCGCTGATCTTCAATCGCAACGGGCGGCTCTATCGCTTTGATCTTGCGACCGGAGCGCCCACCGAATTGAACACAGACTTTGCCACGCACAACAACAATGATCACGTCCTCTCATTCGACGGTCGTGTGATCGGCATCAGCAATCACAGCGAAGCGGATGCCAATAAGTCCATCGTCTACACCGTGCCGATACAAGGCGGCAAGCCACGACGCGTCACCGCGCAGGGCCATTCGTACCTGCACGGCTGGTCGCCCGACGGCAAGTACCTGATCTATACCGCCGAGCGCAACGGCGACTTCGACATTTATCGAATACCGGCGGCGGGCGGCGAAGAGATCAATCTTACAAAAAGCAAAGGGCTGGATGACGGGTCAGAGTATTCGCCCGACGGCAAAACGATCTACTTCAACTCGGTGCGCAGCGGCAGCATGCAGTTGTGGCGAATGAAAGCCGACGGCAGCGACCCGCAACAGGTGACTAACGACGAGTACAACAATTGGTTTGCGCACGTTTCGCCTGACGGCAAGTGGATCGCCTTCCTGTCGTTCGGCAAAGACGTGCGGCCCGACGATCACCCGTTTTATAAGCGCGTCTACTTGCGGCTGATGCCGATTGCCGGCGGCCAGCCGCAGGTGATCGCTTACGTCTACGGCGGACAAGGAACGATCAACGTCCCATCGTGGTCGCCCGATAGCCGTCGCGTCGCCTTTGTCAGCAACAGCGATTTGAAATAATGTAAGAGATCACAAGCATCACGTGAGAAACCGAAAAAGGAGAATCTATGTCAACAACCTTTCGCCGTTCACCAATCGTGTTATTTTCGTTACTTATCTTGTCGGCCCTGCAATCGGTCGTGGCCGCGCAAGACGCGCCGGCCATCCTCGCCGCTAAAGACCTGGCGCGCGTCGTGCCGACGAGCTTCTATTTTCAAGGCCAGAGCGGGCCGACTCAAATGCGTAACGCCGCCGCCGCGCGAATTGGCGCGAACCGGCTGGTCATCGCTGGGCTGGTAGACACAACGGGCTACGCCAGCGACGTGCGGTCCCGATATGAAGGCTTTCTCATCACCGACTCGCCGGTCAGCGTCGGCGGCCAGTCGCTCGCGGTCGGGGCGTACGGGTTCGGCTTTTCGTCCGACGGCAAGATGAGCATCCTCGACATCAGCGGCAAAGAGTTGCTGACGGTGGCGACACAGAACGATAAAGGGATGAAGGGTCCACGCCCGCTGATGATGACGAAAGCCGCCGACGGCGTGCGGCTCTACAGCGGGCGCAATTACGTCGTCATCAGCGCGCAGTAAGAGGTGGGATGCTCACACGCGATCAGGTTAAAGCAGCGCGGGCACGAGCGCGCGAGATGCTGGCTGAAGCCGGCATCTCGATCACGCCCGAAGAATCGGCGGCGATTGAGGTCGCCGACTTCGGGCTGGGAGAGTTAGAGAAAACCGGGCTGCAACTCATCACCTACGTCAACACGGCGCGGGTATGCGCCAAAGAGCTGATTTTGTTTCCGCGCCAGACCTGCCCCGAACACCGCCACCCTGCCGTCAATGGCGAGGCGGGCAAGGAAGAGACGTTTCGCTGTCGCTGGGGCACAGTCTACCTGTACGTCGAGGGCGAGCCGACCCGGCGCGACGCGGCGAAAGCCAGCCCGCCGCCGGGCCGCGAGCATGCTTATAGCGTATGGCACGAGATCACGCTCGCGCCGGGCGAGCAGTTCACGATACCTGCGGACACGCTACACTGGTTTCAAGCCGGCGACGAAGGCGCGGTCGTCTCCGAGTTTTCGACGACCAGCCACGACGAGCACGACATCTTCACCGACCCTGATATTCAACGCATCCCGGTCATTGCGTGAAGCCATTATGTGGTTAGATGTTATCTGGTTACTTGCGGTTCAGGCGTTCCTAAAACATAAATAGTTGACTTGGAGAATAACGTAGATTGTGAAAGGCTGGCAGGATGACATATCTTCGCGCAATATCGGGAGGATACAATAATAAGCTTTATGCTGAAGATGCGGCTGCTCACGAATGGTATCGTTTTGTCCTTTCATTTCCTCCCCATTTAGTACGTGATTACGTTCATCGATTTGGGCTAGGCGATGATCATACTGTCTTAGACCCATTCTGTGGCACAGGCACAACGCTAGTCGAATGTAAGAAACTCGGTATCTCTAGCGTTGGCATTGAAGCTAATCCGATAGCTCATTTCGCCAGTGAGATCAAGCTTGATTGGAGTCCTGCACCTGACGACCTCATTGAGCACGCGATCTCATTAGCATCCGTAGCGATTGAGCGCCTCGACGCTGAAGGCATAACTGATAATGAAGATTATGGAAAGCCTACGCTCTTCACCGAAAGAACTTCCATTAACGAGCATGAAATCAATTACCGAACGCTACCGCCTGAGAGCTTCAACCTATTGCTGACAGATTCGATAAGCCCACGACCACTGCACAAAGCACTTGTCCTACTCGATGTAATCAAAGAGAAAGAGGACAAGCGATACCTCAGGCATGAACTCTTAGCACTGGTCAAAGCTCTTGTCTTCTCGATTAGCAATCTTCATTTCGGGCCGGAAGTTGGGGTCAGCCGTATCAAGAAACTTGATACGCCCGTAGTCCCTGTTTGGCTGGCAACTGTGCGAGCGATGGCTAACGATCTGCGCGAGCTTCAGACCCACAGCGACGCATCGGCTATAGTGCATCATGCCGACGCTCGCCAGTTAAAGCAGTTGATAGAGTCGCGCTCAATTGACGCTGTTATCACTTCCCCGCCTTACCCGAATGAGAAAGATTATTCACGCACGACTCGCCTTGAATCCGTGCTACTAGGCTTTATCAACAATAAGGACGAGTTAAAGGCGATGAAGCGTGGCTTGATGCGCTCGAATACTCGCAACGTATACAAAGGCGATGAAGATGATAATTGGGTTACCGAACACAGAGAGATTCAGCGTATAGCCGAAGAGATTGAAGCTCGGCGAATCGCGCTCGGCAAGACGAGCGGTTTCGAGAAACTCTATGCGAAAGTAACGAAGCTATACTTCGGCGGCATGACCCGGCATCTTGCTGAACTGCGAGAAAAGCTACGACCGGGCGCATACTTGGCTTATGTGGTCGGCGACCAAGCCTCTTATTTTCGCGTGATGATTCGCACAGGTCATTTGCTGGCCGACATTGCCAAGTCGCTCGGTTACGAGCTTGTTGATATTGATTTGTTTCGCTCGCGTCTGGCGACCGCAACGAAGGAGCAGCTTCGTGAAGAGGTTGTCGTGCTTCACTTGCCAGACGCCAAGATTAGGATGCTTGCACCAATCAAACACTTCAGTAAGAGAGAGGGTTTAATGTCTAAGAGCGAGGATGCGAAGAAAGCGGCTAATCGATATGCGCAAATCATCGAGCGTATTTTCTTCTCTCACTACACTGAAGGAGCGACAGAAGCTTGTTTCGAGAGAGGGGAGATTGAAAGCGTTGCTCAGGAGTTAAGCATCAATTTGCCAAAGAATCTCGGTGATATCGTTTACAGCTTTCGCTATCGAGTAGCACTTCCAGAGTCAATCAGAGCTAAAGCCACGGAAGGCAGGCAGTGGATTATTCGACCAGCAGGACGCTCGCGCTATTGTTTCGTGCTTGCAGCAGAGCAAGACATTATGCCGGCAGCGATGAAGGCAGAAACGAAGATTCCTGATGCGACTCCAGGCTTAGTGACGATGTACTCACTTGATGATGAGCAAGCCCTTTTGGCGAAGTTGAGATACAACAGGCTCATCGACGTCTTTACTGGCATCACTTGTTACTCGCTGCAAAATCATCTACGTACTTTTCTCGCTGGCATTGGGCAGGTTGAGACTGACGAGATTTATATCGGAGTTGATAAAAAGGGAAGACACTACATCTTTCCTGTTCAAGCTAAAGGACACTCCGACAAGCTCAACGTAGTGCAGATAGAGCAAGACTTCGCTTTATGTGCGAGCAAGTTCCCTGACCCAATATGCCGACCTATTGGCGCTCAATTCATGGAAGGAAACTTAATTGCGCTCTTCGAGTTTGAGAGTACGCCAGAAGGTGTGAAAATTACTGAAGAGGAACACTATCGGTTAGTAACACCAGATGAAGTAACGCCGGAAGTTTTGAGAACATACCAGGAGAGGCTACCGATTGAATGACTCCAAAGTTAAACCAAATACCGCCGACAACAGCGCATCTAACAAGCCGTTGCAGCGGAGGCCGCGTAGCGCAATCCGCATGGGTTCTGGTGAGACCGTTCGCGGTCCCGCTGATGCGAGGCGTTAGACGCCCTTCCACTTGAGCTTGCTGTGGCAAGACTCTGGCTGGCAAAATTTCGGAGAGATGCCAAAGCTTTATGAGTACTTCGGAATCATTGTGCTGTTCTACTCTAATGAGCATGAGCCGATTCATGATCATGGCAAATGCTAGGGTAGAGAAAGTAAAGCCGCACTCATGCTTGAAAACGGAAAAGTGATTGAAATCAAATATAGCTCAGTCAGGGGAAGAAAGCCGTTGAGCCAGTCAGAGATGAAGAACTTTCAAACCTTGACCGAACATTACGCCGAGGAGATTGTTCAGAAATGGATAGATTACTTCATACTTCACCGACCAATAGAGTCACAGAAGATCACGCAGAGAATCAAGTAATTCTTCCTGAAGGTGTGGTTGTTGATATTCTCCGAGTAGAGCAACTATCAGCTTACAAACTCAAGCTCTATTTCAGCGACGGCATGGAGCAAGCTATAGATTTCGAGCCTTTCCTACAGCGGTCTCACAATCCACTGATTCGAGCCTATCTTGACCCAAAGAAGTTCGCAAATTTCGAGCTTGCATACGGCGAGTTAGTTTGGGATGACTATGGCTTGTGTTTTTCGATAGCAGACTTATATGAGAATAGAATCTGACTGTGCTTGTAGGGGCGTCTAACAAGGCGTTGCAGCGGAGGCCGCGCAGCAAGGTTCTTATCTCGCTCCTCCATCAGCGTTAGCCACTCATCGCTTCATCACTTCTGCACGACGCGTTCGATCAGGCGCAGCTCGTCGCGCCCGACTTCGCGGCTCACGATCAGGCCGGCGATATAAAGCAGTCCGAGCGCGGCGAGTTTTGCGATGACCAGAACTTTCGAGGCCGGCGCGTAGGTGAGCGACAGCGCGTAGACGGCGGCTGAACACGCGGTGATGCGTGCGAGCGACAGCGGCGGGATCAACGCGCCGAACTTCGTTAGCAGGTAAGCGCCGCCGATGCCCGCCCCGACAAACATCGCCATCGTTGTCGCCAGCCCCGCGCCCGTCAATCCCAGTCGCGGGATCAGCAGCGCATTCAACGCCGCGCTCACCAGCAACGTTACCACTCCGATCATCAGCGAAACCGTCGGGCGACCGCTCGCCGTGATAATCGTCGTCAGCACGTAGATCATTCCGAAGGCGAGCATGCCGAAGGCGACGAAGGCGAGCGCGCCGCTCCCCGCCTGATA
Organism: Blastocatellia bacterium; assembly: GCA_045807725.1. Taxonomy (GTDB): domain Bacteria; phylum Acidobacteriota; class Blastocatellia; order UBA7656; family UBA7656; genus DATENM01. Next base: position 17,847 of record JBJMGV010000036.1, read on the forward strand.
CGAATCGGGATAAACGATGCGCAGGACGCTCGCGGCATTAGCCGAAAACAACGTCGCAAGCAGCGCCATAATCATCAACGTGTAACGCACCGTGTTGGCGATGTAAGTCTGCGTGCGCCGATGATCGTCGGCAAACGCCGCTTGTGACACCAGCGGGAAGACGACGAACGTCACCGAGATGATGACTTGATAAGTGATATTGGCCAGATTGATGGCGGCTCCATAAAATCCCGCATTGGCGCTGGCAATGGCAGCGTCCGGTGACGACAGGGCTTTGACCAGTATCAGGTCAACCTTCTGCAACAGGTTCAGCACCAGCGTGAAGGCCAGCAGGTAAGATTGAAAGGCGAACAACTCCTTGATTCGCACATCGCCTGTTCGCTTGCCGTGTCCCGCGACGAAAGCCGACAGGGTGAGCACGATTGCCGCCGCCAGCGCGAACCCGGCGACGCCACCCGCAACGCCGAAGCCTGCCCAGACCAGCAGCACGATACATATCAACTTGAGCGTCGAATAAGTCGCGTCGAGGGCGGCTTGCGTGAAGAATTTTTTCTGGCCGTTGAAATAACCCGTGAAGACCGAATAGAACGAATAAGACAGCGTGATGAGCGCCGCCAGCCGCAGGTAGTTGGTCAGCCTTGTGTCGTTGAGATAGCTGGCGATTAGCGGCGCGAGCAGGACGAACCCAAGCGTGAGCGCGCCGCCGACCGCCGCCTGCATCTTCAAGGCTTTCGCTTTGACTGAATCGGCGCGGCTCTCGTCCTGCGAGATGTATTTGGAAACCGTCTGTGACGTGCCGGTGACAACGACGGCATTGATAACCGAAACCATACCGATGACGACTTGATAGAGGCCGACCATCTCAGGAGTCATCAATCGCGTCAGAATCAAGTAAAGGGCGAGGCCGCTTAGGATGAACCATAGCTTTGCCGCGCTGATGAAGATCGTGCCGCGCCCGGCGACGCGGGCGATGTCAGCAGGCGGCGCGCTCTCTGTCGGCGCGGGAGTGGTCGTTGGTCGCATTATCGTTCAGTGGATGATTGAAGCGTCGCTCATTGTTCAGCGCGTCGTTAATTAGTCGTGTAAAGCTTGCCGCCACGCGCGGCCACGCGTACGCGCTCGCCGTGCGCTTCGCGTTCTGTCTGAGGCGTTCACGCAGCGGCGCATCGTTCAACACTCGCCGCAATTTTTCGGCGAGCGCAGCGGCGTCTTCAGGCTCGAACAAGAGTCCATTGTGATGGTCGCGGATGATTTCCGCCAGCCCACCCGTGCGCGAAGCGATGACCGCGCAGCCCGCCGCCATCGCTTCGAGACAGACGACCGGCACGCCTTCGCTGCGCCCGTCGATGAGCGCGCGTGACGGGATCACCACCACACTTGATGAAGCGAGCAGCGCATCGCGCGTCACGGCATTGACCTGTCCAATAAACTGCGCGTTGACCGCGAACCGCAAAGCCAATTGTTCGAGCGCGCCTCGCGCGGGGCCATCGCCAGTGATGATGAGCCGCGCGCCTTCGCATTCGCGCATCGCTTCAAGCAGCACGTCAACGCCTTTGATCGAAATCAGCCGACCGATGAAGAGAATAGAAGGCGCGGCATCTTCACCCGTATGTTTGTTGATGTTTGTTGGCTCGGGTGATGCAGTCTCGTTGATCGTTACGCCCATCGGGATGACTGAGCACTTACGGCCAGCTTCGGGGCATAGCGCGATGAGCTTGCGCTGCAAGTCTCGGCTGACGACCGCGACACGTTGACTGTTGGCAACGATGAATCGAGTTGTCGCGTTGCCGCCGCGCGCATTCATCAACAGGTGCAACGCGCCGGAATGCTCGACCGCGACGTGTGGCGTGCCGAGCAGCTTTGAGAGCAATGCGCCGATCAATCCCGACGGCAACAGCCAGTGCGAACAGATCACGTTGGCCTGCCGCGCCAGCTTCAGCGCTTTAACGAAGAAACCTATCAGCGCAAAGGCAGCGGCCAGCTTCACAAGCACGCTTGATTCGCGCAAGTCATTCAAGTCGGCGCTCGCTTGCAGAGGATTATAACGCGCCGGCAAGAGCGACGAGGCGCGAACCAGATTGTAAAGTTCACCACTTTCCGATTCCGCGCGACGGTCGGCCAGGGCGAGCACCGTTACATCAAACTCCGATGACATACAGCGCGCGAACTGGCGGACGTAGCCGCACGTTTCATCATCCGGCCCGCTGGGAAACGAGCTGGTCAGAATCAGCAGTCTCTGTTTGGCTTCTTGCTTCACCGGGTAGGTTTCATCACTTCAAAGATAGGCTGGCGATGTGCGCTGGATGGATGCGCCTTTCGGTCGCGCCACCAGTTGCGCGCAATCAACAGGCTAATCATCGGCACGACCGTCAGCGGGTTGATGCCCGACACTTCCGTCTCGTAAATGCTGCGCACGGGCACGCTGGCCACGCGCAGCCGCGCCCGCCGCGCCGCAAACCACATTTCGTTAGGAAAGCCGTAACGATCATAGAGCGCGTCGAGCGGCAGCTCCATCAGCGCGGCGCGGCGGATCACGGTGTAGCCGCATTGCGCGTCGAGGCTCTCGCGGTAACGCGAAGCGCGGCGCGTCAGCAGACTGAAGACGCGGTTGCCGACCAGTCGTGTGAGCGGCATAGCGTTTAACGATTCACGGCGTAGAAAGCGATTGCCTTTGACGTAATCGGCTCCTTTGATGGCCGCGTCGAGCAGCGCCGGCAAGTCACGCCCATCCATCTGACCATCGCCGTCCATCACCGCAATCAAGTCGGCAGCGGTCTGAAGCGCGCGCCCATAGCCGGTCTTCGTTGCTGCGCCGACGCCGCGATTTGTCGCGTGACGAAGCCTTATCAATCTCGCATCATCGATCTGTCGCAACTGCGCCGCCGTGCCGTCCGTGCTGGCGTCGTCAATCGCAAGGATGAAGTCCACGAATGACGGCACGCGCGCGATGGCGTGATGAACGCGGTCTTCTTCGTTGTGAATCGGCATCACAACGGCGATGCGACGGTTGCGATACATCCTTCTACGCCTACTGAATTGGCCACAGAGTCACAGAGGCGCAGAGCGCCTTCTGACTTTTCTAAAAAGTTCTCAGTGTCTTTGTGACTCTGTGGCCAGCTTATGAGAATCGCCGGGCTGCAAATCAAGACTGGCGAGCGGCGCATCGGCCCGCTTGAGCCGCGCCATCGAAATGTAAATGAGGCCGCCGGCGATGGCGTTGCAGTAGATCGGCGCGAAAGCCAGCAGCGCAAAAGCCAACGCCTGTTCGGGCTTCAGGCCGACGCCGGCAAACAGCGCGATCAGCAGCCATTCGCGCACGCCGAGGCCACCGATAGAGATGGGCAGCATACGGATCAAATCCACCAGCGACATAAACGCGAAGATCATCACAAAGCTGAGCGGCAGGTTGAGCGCCAGCGCGACGATGTAACAGCCGAAGCTCCAGACCACGCGCACCAGCACCGATAGCAGCAGCGTGCGCCACACCATCGCGTGATCGTGGCGCAATTCAGAGATCGCTTCGAGCGTGCGCGCCGCCGCTTCGCCAAAGCGCGCCAGCTTGAAGCGTGCGCCACTCGTTCGACAAAGACGCGCCAGCCGTGATGACACCGCTTCGCTCATCAACATCGCGGCGGCCAGGAAGGCGAGGCCGAGTATGATCTCGCTTGCGACGACGCGATCCGTCTGCGCGTAGCTGTGACTGGCGACGCTGCTGATCAGGCCAAGCAGCAAGATCACAAAGCCGCCGACCAGCCGTTCGTAGACCAGCGTGGAAAGGACGAAGGCTTTGTCGCGCACTTCGCGGTCAACGTAGATCAAGCGCGCCACATCGCCGCTGACGCCGCCGCCCGGAATGAAGTTCATGAAGAAGATGCCGACCAGATAGATGGCAAACAATCGCGCGGTCTTGAATCGGTGGCCGCGCACGGCGAGAATCGCTCGCCACCGCGACGCCATCAGCCACGTCACCGCGAACGACGCCGCCACCGCGAGCGGCAGGTAGGCGACGCGCGTCGAGCGCATCACTTCTTTGAGACTATTGATGTCGGATTTAGCAATCACCAGCGCGAGCGCGCCCACTCCGATAATCAACTGCGCCAGTCCGCGCCAATTGACGCCACGCGGCGCGGGGCGCGTCGTTGATTCATCTTCGGGTCGGCGTCGCGGCATCGGTTGTTAAGAAGTGATCGAGCGGTTATGACTTCGGGCGCGGTCGCAGGTAGATGTTGCGCCAGATGTGCGCCAGCTCGCGCAGGGTCGAAAAGATGTGGCTCGCCCGCACGGTCGAGCGGCCCGCCGGGCGCGGGTAATGACGCACGCCGATCTCGACCAGGCGAAAGCCATAGTACCTCGCCTTCGCCAATACTTCGGCGTCAACGAAAAACTTCTTCGATTCAATCGTCACCTTGTCGAAGACTTCGCGGCGAAAGAGCTTGAACGCGCAATCAATGTCGCGCACCTTGATACGAAACATAATCCGCACCAGCAGGTTGAATCCCCAGCTCAGAATCAATCGCGTCAGCGGGTCGAAGCGGTAGATGCGAAAGCCGCAGACAATGTCGGCGTCTTCGATGAGCGGCAACAAACGCTTCATCTCTTTAACGTCGAATTGATTGTCCGAGTCTGTGTAAAAGATCAACTGATGGCGCGCACTGGTGAAGCCGGTCTTCAAGGCTTCGGCATAGCCGCGATTCGGCTGATGATGAATGACGCGGATGTGCTGCGAGTCTTCGGCAGCAAGCCGGTCGCAGATTTCGCCAGTGCGATCACGCGAGCCATCATCAACGACGATCACTTCCCAGTCATGCAAGGCGAGCGACGCGAGCACGGCGGCCATGTCTCGCGTCGCCTTCTCGATGTTCTCTTCTTCGTCATACGCCGGCAGCACTGCCGAAATCGAGTCAAAGGGCATGACTGGTTCGATTCATCATCAATATCACCGGCGCGCAGAGACGACAAGGGTCTGCGTGCGAGTCAAACGAATTGAGGCGACGTGTTCGTTCGTATCAGGAAACGATCTTTGACAGACTGGCTTGCCAATTCGTCTGCAAAACGGTTCCGTACATCTGCTTCTCTTTTTCACGGCGAATCGAGCACGCTTTCAGCAGCGCGCCGCGCTCGCCGTACTTCTCGACCGGAACGAAGATTGTTTTCACGCGGCCCGGCTCCGGGTTCCAGGTGACAACGTAATACTTGTTGACGACGCGCTCGCCGTCCTTGGTGCGCTGAACTTTGGTGCGGAGCTGTACGCCGACGATGCCCGACGAGTTGCGCGTCTGGCGGGCGATCACCTGGCGGTCTGTGCGCGGGCGACCCAGTTTCTTCTCGGCCTCGTCGCGGTACTTCACGGCTGCGTCGAGCGCCTTCTTGCGGTTGCCATGCACTTTGTCACTAAAGAATTTTGAAACTTGCTTGCCGTTGAACATGACTCTGACGTACCAGCCGAATGTGTTACGAGATTCTTGATCAATTCGGCTAATCCCCTTATAGCCACTTTTTGCCATAGTTTGTCTGATCCCCTTTTCTTTTTTTTTCACAAACATCCGCTGCCTGCGCCTGCCAGACGCTGACAGTCTCTTTTTGGTTGATGCTTCCTATCTTAACTTCTAGTTTAACCTAAATAGCCCCATCCGCGTAGCCGTTCGCGTATTTCATCGCTCTCTTCGTCGGTCATCGCGCCGGCTTTCTCGGCTTCAGCGAACGCCGCATCGGTCAAACGCACAGGATTGTGCTGCATATAGTCGTCGGTGAAGGCGTCTTCGAGCACGCGCCCGTCCATATCGGCGGGAACTTCGACACCGAACGAATGCAGAATGGTCGGCGCGTAATCGATGATGCGCGCGCCTTCGACTCGCGCGCCGCGCCGCAGTTCCGGCCCGCGCCCCAGAAAGATGCCGTGCATTCGGTGGTCGCCCGAATTGCCATAGACCGGCGTGATGAACTTGTTTGAGGTGAGGTCGAGTGTGCCGAGCGGTTTGTTAGACATATCCGCCGGCAAGAACTGAAGGTCGGGCGATTCGTCGATGTGCGGTCCGGTGTAGAGGTCTTCGCGCCGCCAGATGGGGCCGATCAACGGCTGGCGGGTTTCGGGATCAGTCAAGCCGCGCAGTTTGTTGCTGACTTCGTTCAACACCCGCTCGTATTCAGCGCCCGGCTCGACAATGCCGTGGGCCTCGCGCCCTTTCACGTTGATGAATATCTGGCCGTAGTTGCCTTTTGAAAAAGCGACCGTGCGCGACCAGTCAACGTCTTCAAGCGACAGCATCAAGGCGTTGGCCAGCTTCATCAGCGACGAGCGATTCGACACGCCGACCGACAGCCGCAAGTGCGCCAGGCCCATCTTCATCGCCGAGCGGTACGCGAGATCGGGCGTCAGTCCGAGCTTGAACAGCGCACGCTTGAACCGTGTCATCGCATCGCGCTTCAGCACCAGCAAGCCTTCTTCAAGCAACCACACGTTGAAGCACAAAAATTTCTTGATCGGCCCGAAGCCGTGATCCGAACCTATATAAACGGTCGTGTCAGAACCGGCGGCGTCGAACAGCTCGCCGAGCGTCGCATCGACCGCGCGCCAGTAATCGTGTATGCGGTTGATGTAGGCGTCGTGCTCTTTGCGGTCGAAGAATGGGTGCGACTCGTCGAGCAAGTGCCACAGCTCATGCTGGAAACGATCAGTTCCCCAGTAGTGCGTGGCGAACACGTCCCAGTCATAATTGTCCATCAAGTAGCGATTGACTTTGGTTTTGTACTCCAGCTCGTCAAAGAGTTGATTGAGGATGTTGTCCACTTTGCCGCGCGCGTAGACTTCGGTGATGTAGAGCTGGTAAGGGCCGAAGCGCGACTCGACTTCTTCGAGCAGAGATTCAGGATAAGTGAAATCGCGGCGACCGCGCGGCGTTAAAAAGTCCGAGATCATCAAGCCGTTGACCATCGTCGGCGGATAGGTGCACGGCATGTTGGTGACGATGGCGCGCTTGCCCATCTGGCCGAGCACGTCCCAGAACGGCAGGCCGTCGCGGGCGCGCGCGCTGACGGGCTGATCGGGCAGCGCGTTCGAGCCTTTGCGCCGCAGCAGGAATTCAAAGACGCCGTGCTTACCGGGATTCTTGCCGGTCATCCACGACACCCACGCGGTCGGCGTGATGGGCGGAATGGTTGTTTCGAGCCAGCCGCGCACGCCTTCGTTGATGAACGCCTGAAGGCGCGGCATCAATCCCTTTTGCATTAATGGATCGAGCAGGTCAAACGTCGAGCCATCCAGACCAATGAAGAGAACTTTTTTGCTCATAACAAAAGACTGAAAAATTTAGCTGATCGTCGCGCAATTCTCAACCGCTGATGCGCCACCTTCCCATCCCACCCGTTGATAAAATCCCCTGGTATAATCCGCAGCCCGCTGAAGCGGGCTTTCCCACAGGGCAGATAGGCCAGCGCTTCTAGCGCTGGTTAGCTGCCGCATTGGCAACACAGAAAGGGCGCTTCAGCGTCCTTCTCGCCCCGGCTTTAGCCAATTCGGTTAAGGCTGAAGCCGGTCGAGTAAGCCCGTTGAAACGGGCTATCGCATCTTCACCGGCGTTTTATACCAGCCGTGAACGGCTGGCCTACTCGCCCTGCGGGAAAGCCCGCTGAAGCGGGCTGCGGACTCATCAGGGCAAATAATTAAGCCATCCATCGCACGGCATCCACTTGCTCAATCGCCGGCATCGAAGCTCTTTTCCGAGCTTATCGGCAACTCGTCGGCAGTGGCCGGCGATTCGACTGCAAGCTTACGCATGCGAATCGCGCTGACCGATTGCGACCAGATGCGCGACAGCCTGCGCCGCTCACGCTCATCGTAAAAGCCGAGCGCAAGCAACACGAGCGGGAAGCAGAGCGCCAGCGCGACTTTTATGGCCACCGACACATAGATCAATCGCCGCCGCTGCGGGTCGTCATACGACATCGCGCCGAGGTCGCCGCGCAGGTAATCAATCGCGTAGAAGGCCGCCAGAATCAATGCTCCCGTAAGGCCCATAGTGAAGACGCGGCCCCATTCGTAATCCACTTTATAAAAACGATTCGACGCCCAGTAGCGCAGCCCGCAAAAGACGACGTACGACAACAGCGTTGACAGCGCCGCGCCCCAACTGCCATAGCGCGGAATCAGCGCGAAGTTCAGCGCGACGTTGAACGCCAGCGCGACGGCTATGGTGATCGGCGCGTAGATCGTGCGCTTCTTCAGCGTGATGCCGATGTTGAGCACGCGTGCGGCGCTGTCAAATACCATCGCCAGCGCCAGCAGCGGAATGATGCCGGCAGCGGGCCAGTAATCCGAGCGCGCAAACCTGAGCAGCCCGTCGCCGGCAATCGCCGCTACGCCGAGCGACAGGAACATACTCACGAAGGTGATGTAGGTGAGCACGCGCGAGTAATACTCTTCCGCGCCTTCTTCGTTCATCACCGAAAAGCGCATCACCGTCCACACCTGGCTGAACGGCACGGTCGCCAGCACAGAGACGACCGACACCAGCGTATTGGCGATGGCATAGACGCCAACGTCGCGCGCCTTGGCGAAGCGTTCGAGAAAGAACCTATCGATCATCATGAACAACGTCATGGCGATCTGGTTGAAGATCAGCGGCGTGCCGAACGCCAGCATGCCGCGCAGCTCGGACGAAGAGAAGTTGAGACTCAAGTCTCGGCGCACGACGAAGAAAAAGATCGCGGCCTCGAACGCTGAGCCGATCAGGCGACCACGCAGCACGTTTTCAACGCTGGCATCAACGCCGATCACCAGATAGCAGATGACCGCCAGTTGCACCGCGAATGCCGTGATGTTGAGCGCCGAATAGTGCGCCGATTTGAAATTCGCTCGCAGGATCGCATCGGGTATGACCGAGATGATTTCAAAGAAGCTGATGAAGAAGATCAGCCGCAACAAGCCCGCGTGCGACGCGTCGCCCGAAAAGACCAGCCACGACACCTGCGGCGCGACGAAGTAGAGCAGCGCCGTCGAAACGAGGGACGAGGCGAGCAGGAAAGCGAGCGTTGAGCCGACGATGCGGCGTCGGTGCGCCGGGTCTTCGGTGTCGTAGTAGTGGCGGAAGAAGGCGTGGTTGAGTCCGAACTTGAGGACGATGGTAATGAGCGTCAGCGTGATCGTCAGCAGCGACAACACGCCGAACTCAGCAGCGCGCAGGTAGCGCGTGTAGAGCGGAACCAGCACCAGTCCGAAAGCGCTGTTGACGACGCTGCCGATGCCGAAGATCAGCGTGTGCTTGACCGTCTTTTTGATCTTGCCGTAGATCGTGACGATTACCTCGTGACTTATTTCATTAACCGCAGAGGACGCAAAGGACGCAGAGAAAAATAGCCAATGCCTTTGCGTCCTCTGCGTCCTCTGCGGTTATGCCATCCCATCCACCTGTGCGGAATCTGTCCGGCGTCTTATTGCGGCAAACGTCAACACAACACCGAGCAACGCCGCCGCGATGAGGCTCACGACGAGTGAAGCCGTGAAGACGCGCGGCGAGAAGACAAATGATACCATATGGCGACCGGCTGGAACTTTGACGGCGCGCATTGTCGCGTTGGCTTGAACGATATCGGTGGTGTTGTCGTCAATCGTCGCGCGCCAGCCCGGATAATAGTTATCACTCAAGACCAGCCACGCCGCACTTGTGTTCACGGTTTCGATGACGACGCGATTGCGCTGGTCTTCGATGATCGTAGCGGCGTTGGCGCTCTGTCTATCAGATGATGAAGGCGCGGCGTCCGTGAGCTTGCCGTTAGTGTCTTCAATTACAACTTCGCGGCGCGCATCAAACGACTCGTCGCGCAACGTGGAAAGCGCGTCGGCGTGGCTCGCGGCGGCGACGGCTCGCTCGACGAAGAAGGCGCGCGGCAACGCATTCTTGTTCTCGTAGACCGCGACGCCTTCAGCCGTCGCCAGCCGCTCATAACCGACGAGCGGCGTCTCCGCGTGCGTCATCACGTAGCGCACATTGAGCAGATCAAAAAAGCGCGAGCGCGATTCATCAAAGACGACGTGGCTCAGGTTCGTCTGCGGCTCGATGAGCGCGGCGTAGTCTCGATACCAACGGGGGAATTGTTGATTCTTGCCGGCGACGGTCGGAATCTGGTACGGCAGCAACGTGTTCGGCGGCGCGATGATCTTGTCTTCGTTTGATGACACGCGGCGGTTCGATTCCAAACCGGCAGGCACAACCAGCACGCGGCCCGGCGGCAGGTCGCGCAAGAGATTGGTAATCTCTGTCGGCGCATAGACGCGCGACCGCTCGAATGTGCGATTGAATTGCCCGCTCAACCAGAACAGATCGCCGACCAGCAAGACGGCTAGCGTGACAAGCAGCGCCGTCTTGCTCAGTCGCGCGCGGCTGGCCAGCCAGAATAGCGCGGCGATGGCGGCGAGCATCACCAGCGGCACGATGATCCCTGAGTCCGGCGGCAGGAATTGCGGTATGAGCACGGCAGCCGACCGGCGCAGATACGATTGCCAGCCGCGCCTCACCTCATCAGACGCAAAGCCGGTCGCCTTCAAGACCAAAGCCGCAATTGTGGCGATCACTACAAAGCCAGCAGCCGCATAAAAGAACCGCCGCACTAATCGAGCGAACGCGCCGAGCAGATCATTATCGGCCTTCATCAACAAGTCAGCGCCTATTGCCACCAGCGCGGCGGTGGCGAAATGAAAGATCACGCCGGCGCGCACGGCGACGCGAATCACCTGCAACACCGGAATGTAGCGCGTCACCGCCACGTAAAGCGGCGTTGTCATCATTACGACGAGCGAGATCGCCGCGAGCAAGCCGAACAGGGAGACGCGGAGACGCGGCGACGCGGCGACGCGGCGAGAGAAAGCCACAGAGGTGAACCCCTCTTCTTTCCCCGCGTCGCCGTGTCGCCGCGTCTCCGCGTCGTGCTTCGACCGCTTCCAATAAAACAACGCGAAGGCCAACGGCGCGAGCGCGGCGATGCCGAGATAAAGGATATGATCGTGCGAGACGCCGAGCGCCGTGAACAATGTCAGCGGGCGCGTGTCGTACGCCGCGCCGAAGAGGTTCGGGAAAACGAGCGTCAGCGCGTACCACGGCGGCAGGTAGATGTAGCCCATCTCCGCGCCGACGATCTTGCGGTTCGAGTAACGCAGCAGCTCAAGCATCGGCAGCCATTGCGACGCCGCGAGCGTAAGCCCTACGACGAGTGTCGTCGCGGCAAGCAGTAGCGTCTTTCCCAATGCGCGAATGCGCGCAGGGTTCGGCAGCTTGCTATACAAGAGGTGCGCGGCGATCAGGTAATAAAGAATAATTGCGCCGGCGTAATAGATTTGATTCGGCAGGTAGCCGCAGAAGAATTGCGCCGCGAACATCACACCCGCCAGCGTCGCTGGCACGAACTGCTGTCGTCGCGCGGCGCGATCTACAAATAGCATAATCAGCGGCAGCCACATCAAACCGCCGAACCAGCCCAGTCCGGTCAAGTGCAGCATCGCGTGCGCCGACAACTCGAAGACCAGCGCGCCAATCAGCGCACCGCGCGCCGTCACGCCGATGCTGATGAGAAAGATGTACATGAAAATCGCGGCCAGCATCAGCTCAACAATGCGGGCCAGCGAATAGCCGAGCGGCACGTCAAAGAATTTGTAGAAGAGCAGGAACGGCGACAACGTGCGCGTCACGCCATCGGCATAGATTGGATGACCCGCCATCGTGTAAGGATTCCACAATGGCATCTCGCCGTCACGGTACGCCGAGACGACGAAGTAATCGCGCGTCACGTACATATCGGTGAGGTCACGGCGATTGTAAGGATAATCACTCGGCCCCGCCTCGTAGCCCCACGGCAACTGGTTGTTCAACGTTGCTACGTCAATCAGCGTCTCGCCGAACAGAAAGACGCGCCAGAACATTCCGACCAGCAGCAAGACGAGCAGCGCAATATGCGTTGCGTGTTGGGACCAGCGCGCAGATAAAAGCGAGCGACCGGGCGGATCACTGACTCGCGCCGATGTGGCCGCGCCTTCGTGCTGCTCGATTTCGGTTTCCGCTTTCATCGTTGCCCTACAGGTAGCCGAGCGAGCGCAGCTTCTCTTCGATCATCTCTTCTTCGGCGTCGCTCAACGCGCCGCGCTCGCCCGCCGCATCGCGCGCGGCGTCGGCCACACGCAGAGGGTTCACAGCGGCGAAGGCTTCGCTGAAGGCAGGCGTGATGACTCGGCCATCAAGTTGATCGGGAACCGGCAGGCCCGCGCCGTACATCCACGTCGGCAGCAAGTCGTAAACGATTGCGCCGTCCAGTTGCGCGCCCGCCGCAAGTCCCGGCCCGCGCGCAATCACGATGCCGTCTAGGCGATGATCGCCGCTCCACCAGAACCCGCGTGAGCGCACTTCGCGCGGCGGCTCATCAAACGCGGCTTGCGGATTCCAGTAAACATAAAGGTCGCTGGCGCGCTCGACGAACGGCCCGCTGTAGACTTCATCGCGGCGCGCGACGCGTTCAATGACAGGCGTGCCGCGCGCGTCTCGCCATTCGTTAAGCGCGTCGCTGATCTCTGCGCAGACGCGATCATAGTCGCGGTCTTCGACAACGCCCTGCGGATTGCGGCCCGCGAGGTTGATGTTGATGACGTGACGGCCCGGCTCTGTGTAAGCGCGACTGCGCGGCCAGTCAATCGAATCATAAAACGCATCCTTCTCGGCGACCTGTAACGCCTTGACGCGCTCTGCGCCCAGACGTGATTTGATCTTCTCTTTGACTGACACAGGCAGCAGGTTTTTCGCCACGCGGCGGCCCGTGCTCATCAATGTCGCGCGCGGCGGCGCTGATTCGTGACGAGCCATAAAGCCGCGCGCTTCGAGCCACACGGCCAGGTGATACGATGCGCCGCTGTGACGGCCCATTCCGTGATCGCTGATGACATAGACCTGCGTCTGCTCGTCGGCGTGTGCAAGCAATCGCGCCACCGCCGCGTCGAGCGATTCATACACACGGCGCATCGTATCGCGCAAATGTAATGAATCCGACTTTTCGTCTTGCGCCGCAGCGTCCGTGTATTTCCAGAGATTGTGCCCCGCCCAGTCGCTCGCGGTGAAGACGGTCATAAAGAAATCGGTCGGGTGGGCTTCGATCAGATACTCGGCCACTGAAGTCTGCGTTTCGGTCAAGCGTAGCCACGCTTCGATGGCTTCGTTGATGCGTCCGGCTTTCATCAAATCGCCAAGCCCTAGAGGCGTGAATGCGTAATCGGGGAAGCGGTTGAACACATCATCGCGCAAGGCGGCAGGACAAAACGCCGACTCGTTCAAGGCCGGCGCGTCAAGGCCGCTTATCATAAAGCCGCCTGGCGCACAGTGGGCAGGGTAAGTCATCGGGACGTTTAGAAAGCCGCTGGTCAGGTTGTGCTCGGCCAGGTAATCGCCAATGGTGCGGCCCGCGCGGTCGCCGCCTTTGAAGAACTCTTGCCGGCCCGTGGCGAAGTTGCGATCCGAAAAAACGAACAGCCCGTGGCGGCCCGGATTCAAGCCGGTCAGTATCGAAGTCCACGCCGATGCGCTGTGCATATTCGGCGTCGAAACGAGCCGCCCGCTCGCGCCTTCATTCATTAAGCGGGCGAGCGCCGGCAGATGGCCGGCATCGGCCCACGGCTCGATCAACTCCATCGTCGCGGCGTCAAGGCCGATGACTAGAATCTTCATATCGTTATTCGATATATCCCAAGGCGCGCAATCGCTCGCGCAGTTCGGCTTCTTCGCCGGCCTTGTAAACCGACCCGCTCGCCGCCGCCCGATGTTCGGCGTCTTTGTACGAGCTGCCGGCGCGCTGTGACTCTGTCGCTGCGCTGAAGACCTCGACCAGCGCGCGGCCATCCATATCAACCGTCAGCGGACAGCCGAGCGAGGCAAGCGCCGTCGGCCCGACATCGCGCAGGTTCGGCTGTGTGGCGAATGCTACATTTGATTCAATACCGCGCCCCCACGCGATGAAGATGCCGTCGCGCGCGTGTGTGCCTGTCGTCGAATCGGCGGGCACGATGACGTGACCATAGCCGGGCCGCTCGTTATAAACGTATTCGTCGCGGCGCGGAATCATCACCAGATCAGGCAGGCGTTCAGACCATAAGCCGTTGAATGCCGCGTCGCGCCGCATCACACGCTCGAAGACCGGCAGGTCATCGCTATTGTCGGTTATGCTTTCCAGCACGCGCCGCGCTTCATCTATGACCGCATCGTATTCGTTTTCGCGGACGTGCCCTTCGGCTTCGCGGCCCGCGAGGTTCACCCACACGCCCTTGTCCTGAGCGAAGTACGCCCGCGTGCGCGTGAAATCAATCTCGCCGAGGAAGGCGCTGCCGTACTGCACTTTCTTATCGAGCACGTTGCCATTGAATGAGCGAGGCAACAACCGACGCGTGATCTTTTCTTTCAACGCTCGGCCTCGGGCGCGCTGACGACGAGTCGCGGGCGACTTGAAGACGAGCAGCCCGGCGGCGGCCAGCGCCTCGTTGACGCGCACTTCATAAAGCTCCGAGCAGAAGCCGTGATCGGAAACGACCAACACGCGCACGTCAGCCGGCAATCGTTCAATCACACGCCCCACCGCGCGGTCGAGGCGCTCATAGATTTCGTGAATGAAGTTACGAAACTCGGCGGGCGTCTGCGGATCGTGGCGCGGGTGTGCCGGGTCCATATCGGCCCAGTAATCGTGCTGGGCGCGGTCGAGCACCGAAAAGACGATCATCAAAAAGTCCCACTCACCACGGCCCATCAAGTAGTCGAGGGCGCGTTCGTGGGCTTCGATAGCGCGGCGGAACTCGGCGGCGCGGGCGTGCTTGTCGGGGATGCGTTGCGGCTCGATGACGTAATCGGGGACAGCGCCGAGCAGGTCGGCTTTGAGCATTGAAGGATAGGTGAATTCGGATTGCAAACCGGGCGTCAGCATCCCTGTGACCATCAAGCCATTCAGCGGTTCGGGCGGGTAAGCCGTCGGCACATTGATGACAATCGAGCGGCCATCCTGCTCGCCGAGCAAGTCCCAGACGTGGCGCGTCATAATGTCAAGCCCGCTCATCGCGCGCACGCTGTAGCTGCCGGCGTTCTTGATGAAAGGCGCAAAGACGCCGTGCATACCTTCGCTGGTTCCGGTCGTGCAACTGGCCCAGCCGGGAAAGCTGTTCGGCAGGATGGTTGAACGCAGCGGCGCGCTCGCGCCTTCGCGCATCAATCGCGCGAGCACGGGCAAACGACCCGCCGCCGCGAGCGGGCGGATGATGTCAAACGTCGCCCCGTCCAGTCCTATGATTACGGTCTTCATTCAGGAATTCAAAATGTAAGGTTCAGGGTACAATTTCAGCAGGTTCTTTTCTCACTTTGCCTGTGTGATCAAAATCCTTATCAAAGCTCACAAGGATCAAGTCATACCGTTCTGCTACTGCGTACTGGTATGCATCATCGAAGTCCAAGTTAAAGCTCTGTGCGTAACCGGCAACTTCACGCAAATCACCAGGTAAGAGACGCAGTACGTTCACACCGGCCTTGTCTATCAGGTCGTCGATCATCGATATATAAGCGGCATGCTTCTTTTGCCGAAGTAGAATAATACCGATGGAATATAGGGAGAATTCAGTCAGGTAGAGGCTCTGCGCAGGAATGTTCAGCAATAGCCGTTCAACATGATGGGCTTTCTTCTGATTCAACAACAACTCAAGTAGAATATTGGTGTCCAATAAGTACATCACTCGTTCCACCAATCAAGCGATTTGTGTTGCAAATCCACCGACGAATACTCTGCGCTTAACTCTTGCAAAGCCCCTCGCCAGTCCAGACGCGGTTGAATCGCGTCCATAGATTTCGGCCTGCCGGAAAGTGATTCTATAAAGCGCTCGACCTCTTGCTGTAACTCCGGCGGCAATTCCCGTATTTTGTCATCAAGAGATTTCATAGTGTCCCACCTCCACCGTTTCAGCTTAACGGAACATCGAGCGGCCATCCATCGTCGCCGGCACATCGAGTCCCAGCGCATCGAGCAGCGTCGGCGCAACGTCGATGATGTGAGGTTTATCCGAACGCAAGGCGCTCGTTGGAGAGTTGATGAAAAGAGTCGAATCGTCCTGCGTGTGCATCCCCGTGAAGATTTCGCGGTCCATCAACTGCGCCTTGTTGACCGCTCCCTTCAGGTCATATCCATAAACCGACTGCACGCACAGGTCGGGCGCGAGGTGGACGACCGGCCCGCTGAACAGCTCGTCGCGCTCGTAGACGCGCTTGACGATCCGTGCGCCGTTGTCGCTGATCTCCGACAAGCCTTGCTTGATCTCGGCGGCAACGCGCGCGGCGTCGCCCGCTTCGACTGTGCCGTTCGGGTACTTGCCTTTGACGTTGATGTAGATGCGTCCGGGGTCCATCGCAAAGGCGCGCGAGCCATCGGTGATGTCTTCAATCGAGCGCGCGTTCTCTTTCAACTTCAAATAACCGTTATCAACCAGCCAGCGGTTCAGGTAGACCTGCTGCTTGATGGGCGTGAAGCCGTGATCGCTCATAATCAGCATCGTCTCGTCCTTGAGCCGCTCGGCCATCTGACCAATGAACGTATCGATGCGTTGATAAAAATCGCGGAAGGCCGAGTGGTACTTGTGCCCGGCGTCTTCGATGGCATCCATAAAGAAATGCTGCAAGCGGTCGGTCTCGGTGACGACGCCGACGAACAGGTCCCAAGGCTCTTTGTCGTACAGTTCAAGCAAGAGCCGAACACGGCGGTCGAGCGTCACCAGCACGTCTTCCATCAAGGCGTCGTGCGACTGTTGCACTTTGCGCGCGTCAACGTCGATGCGGTAATCCATCGCCTGCAAGCGCGGCACGAGCGAGGCCGGATAAGTCGCTTTATTAATATCAATCGCAACAAACCCGGCGATGAGAATGCCGTCGAGCGGCTGGGCCGGATAAGTCGAAGGCACGTTGATGACGATGGCGCGACGGCCTGCGCGGTTAGCTACGGCCCACAGTGTGTCGCTTTTGATGTGGCGCGAACTGGGGAAATAAATCTTGTAGCTGTTCGGCTGCACGTCGAGGAAGCCATAGATGCCGTGGCGGCCCGGATTCGCGCCGGTCATAAACGAGGTCCAGGCGACCGACGATATATCCGGGATCGACGTGTCCATTTGCAGCAGCGACCCCCTGGCCCGCAGCTTTGCCATATTGGGCATCGTGCCGTCTTGAATGAATCGCTCGACCAGCGTGTAGGGCGTGCCATCAAGCCCAATGAGCACGGCCCGCCGGCTCTTCTCTTTCGCTTTGAATCGGTCGAATAAACCCATAAGCAGGGGTCGGGGGTCGGGGGTCAGGGGTCGGGGTAGCGGTTCGGAATGGTTTCCTAAACCGGCCCCCGGCCCCTGACACCCGGCCCCTGATTAAATGTAGCCGAGCGCTTCGAGGCGGCGGCGGACTTCTTCGTCGTCCCCGTCGGTGTAGGCGTCGGGCGCGGCGACGGCAGCGACGTATTGCAGGTCTTCGAGCTTGGCGATGATGCGCGCGGCGCTCTGCTCAGGCGTCTCGCGGTCGGTCTCGACGACGACTTCGGGCGCGAGCGGTTCTTCGTAGGGGTCGTCAATGCCGGTGAAGTTCTTGATCTCGCCGGCCAGCGCCTTCTTGTAAAGGCCCTTCACGTCGCGCTCGGCGAGCACGTCAATCGGGCACTTGACGAAGACTTCGACGAACGCGCCGATGTCGCGGCGCACTTCGTCGCGGATGTCGCGGTAAGGCGAGATGGCCGCGGCGATGGCGATGACTTCGTTGCGCGTTAGGAGGTTGCAGACGAAGCCGATGCGGCGGATGTTGGTGTCGCGGTCTTCTTTCGAGAAGCCCAGACCTTTCGACAGGTTCGTGCGCACCACGTCGCCGTCGAGAACTTCGACCTTGTGGCCGCGATTGCGCAGCTCGTTCTCAACGATGCGCGCCAGCGTCGTTTTGCCAGCGCCCGAAAGCCCTGTGAACCAGAGCGTCACTCCCTTCCCTTCCATGTCAACTCCTCTGTTAAAGTGCGAGATGAATCATTCTATTCGCAAACTCGCGGCTTGCGCAAAAGAGCGAATATACACGACCGGCGCGGATTGCGGAAGAGCGACGCGGAGCGACGCGTCGCCGCGAAGCCGTGTCCCCGCGTCTCTTTCCTTGACACGGCTTCGCCCGAAAGTTGATAATCGGCGCGCTTCATCAAATCTGTAATTCGTCTGCCAGCGTCGTTATTCAGTTATCGATAGGCCGGGCTGCGCCCGCCGCGACGCATCGGTTCATGCCGCGACGGATGGGGGATTACTTTCGCATGGAAAGAGAGTCAGCCGATAAAGCGAACGGCACTTCGCTGCTAACGTTCGGCGGATTATTCCGCGTCAAATCGCTCGACGCGATTCTGGCCAACGCCGACGAGCCGGAGCATCAGCTCAATCGCGCGCTCGGTCCCGTGCAACTGACGCTGTTCGGCGTCGGCGCGATTATCGGCGCGGGCATCTTCACGACCGTCGGCACGGCGGCGGCGGGCGAAGCCGGCATACGTTTCGGCGCGGGGCCGGCGTTGATGGTGTCGTTCGTCATCACGGCCATCGCTTGCGCCTTCACGGCGCTCTGTTACGCCGAGTTCGCGGCGATGGTGCCGATCAGCGGCTCGGCTTACACCTACTCTTACGCAACGCTCGGCGAAGTCGTCGCCTGGATCATCGGCTGGGACTTAATCATTGAATACGCCGTCGGCAATATCGCCGTTGCCATCGGCTGGTCGCAGTACTTCAAGACCTTCATCGAAGGCTTCGGGGTACACATCCCCGACTGGCTGGCTAACAACTACCGCACGGCGACGCCGGAGGTGATCGCCAACGCGCCGCACCTGTTCGGCAAGCCCATCGTTTTCAACCTGTTCGCTGTGCTAATTGTAGCGTTGATTACGGTCGTGCTGGTCTGGGGCATCCGCGAGAGCGCGCGCTTCAACGCCATTATGGTCGGCATCAAGATACTGGTGCTGTTCTTCTTCATCGTCATCGGCTTTATGTGGGTGAAGCCTACGAACTGGACGCCGTTCGCGCCCAACGGCTGGGGCGGCGTCAGCGCCGGCGCGTCGATCATCTTTTTCGCCTTCATCGGCTTTGACGCCGTCTCTACCGTCGCCGAAGAGACCGAGAACCCGCAAAAGAATTTACCCATCGGCATCATCGCTTCGCTGATCATTTGCACGGTGCTCTACATTGCCGTCGCCGCCGTCTTCACCGGCATGATTCCCTTTGATGTTCTGCAAGGAAAATCGAAAGACGAACTGGCTGAGCCGTTGACGCTGGCGCTTCGTTACGCGAATGCGAACTCTAATTTGGTTATCGGCATCGTCGCCTTCGGCTCAGTGGTCGCGACGACCGCCGTGCTGCTGGTCTTTCAACTTGGCCAGCCGCGCATCTTTCTTTCGATGGCGCGCGACGGGCTGCTGCCGGGGCTGTTCCGCAAAGTTCATCCGAAATATCGCACGCCGCATGTGTCAACGATTCTCACGGGCATCTTCGTGGCGTTCTTCGCGGCCTTCGCCAGCATCGATGAAGTCGTAGACTTGACGAACATCGGCACGTTGTTCGCCTTCATACTGGTCTGCGCCGGCATCATCGTCTTGCGCGTCAAAGAGCCGAATCGCCCGCGCCCCTTCCGCGCGCCGGGCGGACTGGTCTTTCCTGTCTTTGGCATCATCTCGTGTCTCTACCTGATCTATTACCTGCCGCCGACTTCGTGGCTGCGGTTCGCGGCTTGGCTCAATTTCGGGTTTGTGATTTATGTCGGCTATGGCTCGATGCGCAGCCTGTTGACCGGCGCGCACACAACCGAGAGCAAAGCCGAGCACCTGGCGCACACGGTCTACACAGGCATGTGGCTGCTCCTGATCGGCACGGCGCTGCTCGTCTTTATGCGAGCCTTCGACGTGTGGCTGGTGGCGCACAAGTGGATGGCGGCCATTCAAGACCCGGCGGCGAATGCTGGCGCGATGGAATCGCTGAGCAAGGCTGAGCCGTGGCTGACGGCGATAGGCGCAAACGCTGGAGCGCCCATCGCCAATGTCTTCCGACTCGCGCCGTGGCTCGAACAATCATTCTTTCTGATCGTGCCGTTGGCGCTCAACGCGCTGGTGCTCTGCCCGATCATCATTCGTCGGGCGCTCAAGGCGCGTGCGAGCGGCGCGGCCCCGGCTTACGCCGGCAAAGCGGCGACGGCGATGGCGGTTGCGGGCCTGATGGCCATATTGAGCATCGGCTATCTGCTGATGGTCTTTCAGAAGTGACAAGTGACTAGAAGCTGCGCCCATTGAAGCAGCGCAGGCATGCGGCATCACTTCGTCTTGTCACTTGTCACTTGTCACTTGTCACGCTCTGAAGATAGTATGAATGACGAGCAAGGCGGGGTCGCGGTCGCGCAACGTTTTTCAGTTCAACAAGCTGCTTAATTAAGATTCAGCCCAGGCGGAGGAGCATGCATGGCGGATATGGCCGTCTCTGTTGAGGACAAGTCTACCGGATTCATTCGCGGTCTCGGACTGCTCGATTCGACGATGATTGTCGCCGGTTCCATGATTGGTTCCGGCATTTTTATTGTCTCGTCGATCATCGCGCAGCAGGTCGGCTCGCCCGGCTGGCTGCTGGTGGTGTGGGTCGTCACCGGGCTGTTGACCTTGATGGCGGCGCTCAGCTATGGCGAGTTGGCGGCGATGATGCCGAAGGCCGGCGGCCAGTACGTCTACCTGCGCGAAGCGCTGTCGCCGTTCTGGGGATTCCTTTACGGCTGGACGCTCTTTCTGGTCATTCAAACCGGCACGATTGCGGCGGTCGCCGTCGGCTTCGCGCGCTACTTCGGCATCCTCGTGCCGTGGAGTTCCGAGAGCCGCTACTTGATCGCGCCGGTGCGCCTCGGCGCTTACGCCTTCTCGTTATCGACGGCGCAACTGGTCGGCATTCTGTTGATCGCCCTGCTGACGTGGATGAACACGCGAGGGCTGAAGCTCGGCAAGCTCGTGCAGAACGTCTTCACTGTCGCCAAGACCGGCGCGCTGCTTGCCCTGATCGTGCTTGGCATCGTCGTCGGCATCGGATCGCACGCGGCGCACGCCAACTTCGGCGACCTGTGGACGGTGCGCGGCACGTTGACGGATGTGGGGCCGGGTCATCTCACGGCAGCCATCGCTTTCGGCCTCTTCGTCGGCATCTGCGTGGCGCAAACGCAATCGCTGTTTTCGGCGGACGCCTGGAACAACATCACCTTCACCGCCGGCGAAGTCAAAAACCCGAAGCGCAACATCCCATTGTCGCTGGCCTTCGGCACGTTTCTGGTGATCGGTCTTTACCTGCTGGCTAACGTCGCTTACCTGATGACGCTGCCAATTGAAACGATCCAGACCGTCACTTCAAACCGCGTCGCTTCAGCGACCGCCGACGTGATCTTCCCCGGCGCGGGCGCGACGATTATGGCCATCGCCATTATGATCTCGACCTTCGGCTGCAACAACGGGCTGATTTTGGCGGGCGCGCGGGCTTACTGGGCGATGTCGCGCGACGGGCTGTTCTTTAAGTCGGCAGGCGAGCTGAACAAGAACCGCGTGCCGGCGTGGGGACTGGTCATTCAAGGCATCTGGGCGGCGCTGCTCATCCTGCCGCGCACGGTCACAGAAGACGCGACGACGCATGCAGTGACCTATGGCAATCTTTACGGCAACCTGCTCGATTATGTGATCTCGGCGGCGCTGATCTTTTACATTCTCACGATTGCCGGATTGTTCGTGCTGCGCGTCAAGCGGCCCGATGCCGAGCGGCCTTACAAAGCGTTCGGCTACCCGGTGATCCCTGCGCTCTACATCATCGGCGCGTCGGTGATTCTCGTTGTGCTGTTCATCTATCAAACCGCGACGACGTGGCCGGGCCTGGTCATCATCGCCACAGGCGTGCCGGTCTATTTTCTCTGGCGCAAATCGGCGGTCGCGGCGCGCGAATCGGACTAAGGCTTAGGCGCGTGAAGCAGGCTTGACGGATGATCCGTCGGGCCAATACGATGGCTTCCCCGTTCTCGCTCAGGCAACCAGCAGACGGCAAGCCGTCGGTAGTCATCCTTACTAATCTGCAACCGGAGGCAACGAATGGCATCACCTCTTTTCGCCACGAAATCCATCGCCCAGCTCAAGGCCGAAGCGTCAGACAATGAGCACGGGCTGAAGCGCTCCTTGAGCGCGTTGAACCTGATGACGCTTGGCATCGGCGCGATTATCGGCGCGGGCATCTTCGTGCTGACCGGCTCGGCGGCGGCTCACTACGCCGGCCCGGCGATTATGCTCTCGTTCATTCTGGGCGGCATCGCCTGCGCGTTTGCCGGCCTGTGTTACGCCGAGATGGCTTCGACCGTGCCGATTGCCGGCAGCGCCTACACCTACGCCTACGCGACGATGGGCGAATTCATCGCCTGGGTGATCGGCTGGGACTTGATCCTCGAATATTCGCTCGGCGCGACGACCGTGGCCATCGGCTGGTCGGGTTACGTCGTCAGCTTCTTGAATGACATCGGCATACACATACCGGCGAAGCTTTCGTCGTCGCCGCTGGCCTTTGATCCGGTGTCGCACCAGTGGACATCGACCGGCGCGATCATCAACATCCCAGCGATGCTAATCATCGCCGCCGTCACCGTCCTGCTGGTCATCGGCGTACAGGAATCGGCCAACGTCAACAGCGCCATCGTCGTCATTAAGATAGCCATCGTGCTGATCTTCATTATCGCCGGCATCGGTTATGTCTCAACACGCAACTGGGTGACGGCGGCGAACCCGACCGGCAGCATGATTCCGCCGAACCCCACCGGCGAGTTCGGCAACTTCGGGTGGTCGGGCATCGCCCGCGCCGCTTCAGTCGTCTTCTTCGCCTACATCGGCTTCGACGCCGTGTCGTGCGCCGCGCAGGAGGCGAAGAACCCGCAGAAAGATATGCCCATCGGCATTATGGGTTCGCTGGTCATCTGCACGGTGCTTTATATACTGGTGTCGTTCGTGCTGACCGGCGTAGTGCCTTACGACAAGCTGAACGTGGCTGACCCCATCGCCGTCGGCATTGACGCGCTCGGCATGAGGTGGCTGTCGCCGCTGGTCAAGCTCGGCGCGATTGCCGGCCTCAGTTCGGTCATCCTAGTGATGCTGCTGGCGCAGCCGCGCATCTTCTACTCGATGGCCAACGATGGATTGCTGCCGCCGTTCGTGTCGAAGGTACATCCGAAATATCGCACGCCTTACATCACGACGATCATTACCGGCCTGGTCGTGATGCTCGCCGCCGCCGTCCTGCCCATCGGCATCGTCGGCGAGCTGGTGAGCATCGGCACGCTCTTCGCGTTCACGATTGTCTGCATCGGCGTGATGGTCTTACGCAAGACGCAGCCGAACGTCGAGCGCCCGTTCAAGACGCCCGCCGTTTATATCACCGGCACGCTCGGCGCGCTCTTCTCGATAGCGATGATGGCCTTCCTGCCCGCCGACACCTGGATACGGCTGGCGATCTGGCTGGTCATTGGCCTGCTGATCTACTTCATGTACGGCGCGCGCCATAGCAAGATTTCGCGCCGCGCTGCCGGCTAATCAGCGGAAGAAGGAACCACAGATGAACACAGATAAACACAGATAAAACGATAGCGACCATCACGCTCCTCCTTATCTGTGTTCATCCGTGTTCACCTGTGGTTTCATTTTTTCTAAGGTGAGCGCGGTTGACGCGCGTCGCAGGCGAAAGCTAGAATGATTCTCCGCTTAAACCGAGCGCAAGGCTAAGGCCAAGCGCCCACGCTTTTTGACACGCCGGGGATGTGGCGGAACAGGCAGACGCGAAGGTCTCAAAAACCTTTGAGATTAACTCTCGTGTGGGTTCGATTCCCACCATCCCCATTCGCATAGTGGTCAGTGGCCAGTAGTCAGTGGCCAGTGGTCAGTTGATAGTTGATACCAGTGGCCAGTGGTCAGTTGATAGTTGGTACCAGTGGTCAGTTGATAGTTGATAGTTCCCCAAGCTCCGTCAGGAGCGCAATGTTTATAGTCAACGATGCAATAGATGATGCAAGCCCCTTAGGAGCGTGATGTAACCATCGCGCCCCTACGGGGCTTCGTCCTTTCCGTCAGTCATAACTATAAACATCGCGTTCCTACGGGACTGACTGCCTACTGCCTACTGCTCCCTGCCTACTGGCCACCGGCCACTGCCTATGAAAGCATCCGAGATCAGCTTCGATGTAATTCCGGCTTCGGCTGTTTCGGAAACCCGTCTGACCATCTGCCTCAAGTGCGCCTTCGACTTCTTCACTAAACAGTTGCAACTCGCGCCGCGCACGGCTTACACAGAGCTACGCAAGCACGCGCCCGAAGAGAGCGATTTTACCGGCGCGTCAACGGCGCGGCCTCACTTCTTTGACGGCGGCGCGCTGACGCATTGCCCTTACTGCAACGGCGCGAAGCGATGGTTCGCCACCTTCACCGCTTATCGCATCGACGCGCACCCGTCGTTTGAAAAGGAGCGCAAGAAGCTGTGGGCGTCGCTCAAGAAAGCGGCGGATCGATTCACGCTCTGGCAACCTGAGCGCACGCAGATGCAGATTTTTTCTGAGTGGCTCGACCGCTTGAAGCGCGCCACCGACTTTGAAAGCGACGCCTGGCTGTTGCAGGTGGCGATTGAAACCATCAAGCGCGCCGCGCCGTCGAACAAGTGGGACGAGATTCTTGAAAGCGGCGTCCGGCGCGTTCAATTGTCGCGTCAGGTGGAAGGCGAGTGGCAGGTCGAGAACGGCTGGTTCTACGTCGCGCCGACGCTTTATGGCGACGTGTTGATGATTCAACACCTGCTGTCGCGTTCGCACCTGCACGGCGGGCTGACGTTCGAGGGGCGGCTGACCTTTCAGGAATTTATGAAGCGTCTGCGCCGCATCGGCTACTTCGAGGCGCGCGGGATTCAAGGCGATGACGCTTACGAAGACTTCGAGCTGGCGATTCAGCAGATAGTTGATTCAGGCCCCGCCGCCGTGTACTATGCCGTTGACCGCAGTGACTATCTTGAGAAACTCAAATCGGTATACGAAAAGAAGCGCGACAAATGAAAAAGAGATTGGTGGTGTGGACGCTCGCGGCGACGTTGTTGATGGCTACGACAATCGCCGCGCAGGATTCGGCTCAATCAGGTTTCGTAATCTCGTTGAAGAACGGCAGCTCGGTGCGCGGGCGGCAACTGACGCGCGATGATACGACCGGCAAACTGCGCCTGGCGATGACCGACAGTAGCTATGCCGTCATCGCTCCCGAAGATACGGCGGCGATTCAATCCTCCGCAAGCGCGTCTGATTCGATCAGCATACGGCTCAAAGGCGGCAGCGAACTGCGCTGTAAAGAGTTCGCGCTGAGCGGCGAGATGGTGACGGTGAAGCTTGGGACGGCGACGCGCGTCGAAGTGCGCTGGAACGAGATCGATTCGATCAGCTTCGCGCAGTGATTTGCGAATTAAGTCACAGAGGCACAGAGACGCAGAGCTTTTTACTTATTTACTCTGCGTCTCTGTGCCTCTGTGACTTTAACTATTCAGTTTCTCAATCGCGCGGGCCGCAATTCGGCGTCAAGCTTTTCGAGCGCAGCGTTCAGTTCATCCCAGGCCAGGCGGATGTGCTCGCGCGTCGTGCGGATGTTGCCGATGGCCAGGCGCAGCGTGAATTTGCCTTTCAGCTTCGTGTGCGACAGAAAGACCTTGCCGCGACGATTCACCTCTTCCATCATCCGCTCGTTGAGTTGATCGAGATAAGCATCGATGTCTGCTTCTGAAATCTCAGCGCCGACTCTTGCGCGCAAGTCTCGCGGATAAGCTCGGAAGCAGACGGTGCTGAACGGCGCGGGCGCGAGCCGCTCGAAGTCGCCGCTCTCGTCTACCCAGGCGGCAAGCTCGCCGGCCAGCTCGATGTGGTGACGCAGGCGAGCCGCGATGCCTTCGACGCCGAAGTAACGCAGCACGAACCACAGCTTCAACGCGCGAAAACGACGGCCAAGCTGCGGGCCATAATCCATATAATTGCGCACCGTCTCTTCGCTGGTGCGCAGGTATTCCGGGACTAAACTGAAGGCCGCTTTCAACACCTCCATCCGCCGGCAATACAAGACGCTGAGATCAACCGGCACAAACAACCACTTGTGCGGATTCATCACCAGCGAATCGGCGCGCTCTGCGCCCGCCAGTATCCACTTCATCTCCGGCAACACCGCCGCCGAGCCGCCGTAGGCCGCGTCTACGTGCAGCCACAGCTTTTCGCGCTCGCAGAGGTCGGCAATCTGCGGCACAGGATCGATGCTCGTCGTCGAAGTCGTGCCTACGGTTGCCACCGCGCAGAACGGCTGCCACCCATTGGTGCGGTCTTCATGGATGGCGGCCTCAAGCGCTCCGACGTTCATGCGGAACTCATCGTCGCTGGGGATGGCGCGCGTCGCGCCGCGCCCCAAGCCGAGCGTGATGGCCGATTTCTCTATTGAAGAGTGCGCGTGCTCCGAAGCGTAGAGTCGCAGCCGTCCTGCCGGCGCAGCTTCGCGCGCGGCGGCGATGGCGCAGAGGCTCGAAATCGAAGCCGTGTCGTAGAGCACCCCGCTAAACGTGTCAGGCAAGCCGATCATCTGCCGCAGCCAATCGAGCGTCACCTCTTCAAGCTCGGTCGCCGCCGGCGACGTGCGCCACAACATCGCATTGACGTTAAAGGCGGCGGCCAGCAATTCGCCGAGTATGCCCGGCGCGCTGCCGCTGATCGAGAAGTAAGCGAAGAAAGCCGGGTGATTCCAATGCGTCATCCCCGGAACGATGATGCGGTCGAGGTCGCGGAGCACGTCATCAAAACTTTCGCCGGTGACGGGCGGCGCACTGGGCAGTGCGCTTTTCACATCGCCCGGCTGGTTCTGCGACAACACCGGGTAACGTTCGGGGTGCGACAGGTAATCGGCCACCCAGTCAATCAACTGATGCCCATAGCGGCGGAACTCTTCGGCGCTCATATCGCCGAGTTGAGGCAATGATGCGGGTTCGCTTTCTTCTTTGCTCATGATGATTACCGGGCCTGATGAATGAAGCGTTTCTATAACTGCCGCGTAGCGGCGGTTGAGTTTAGGAACTGCCGTGTAGCGGCGGTTGAGTTTAGGAACTGCCGTGTAGCGGCGGATAACTGCCGCGTAGCGGCGGTTGAGTTTAGGCAGGTACTTCAGTGCCTGCATAGATGACGCAGCACACGACCGCGTCGCGTCAGCGACGCCTGAATGCCCGCTGATTCAACCGTCGCTACGCGACGCGATCACGGTTACGCCATCTTCCAGGCGTTGAAACGCCTGGCTAAATTCATGCCGCCGCTACGCGGCGCAACAGCTAAATTCATGCCGTCGCTACGCAACGCAACAGTTCCAAGTTGAAACGCCTGGCTAAGTTCATGCCGCCGCTACGCGGCACAACAACGACTGGCTAAATTCAACCGCCGCTATGCGGCAAAACACATGGCTAAGTTCAGCCTGCCACTACGCGGCGCAACTATCCCATCTCCACCTTAAGCGACCGATTCAACGCGCACGTAATCGGCGCGGCGCTTCATGGGCGTGAAGCCTTCGCTGATGATGACTTCGCGCAGCATGATCTCGGTCGCCTTGTGGTTCGCGCCGGCCAGGCTAATGACGTTCTCTTCGATCATCGTGCTGCCGAGATCGTTCGCGCCGTAATGCAATCCTGTGCGGCCAACGTCCATGCCTTGCGTCAGCCACGAGACCTGCAGGTTCGGGACGTTATCAAGATAGAGACGGCTAATGGCCAACCAGCGCAAGTACTCGTCCGGCTCGATGCGGTCAGGAAAGCGTTTGCCGATGGGCGTGTTGTCGGGCTGCAACGTCCACGGGATGAACGAGACGAAGCCGGGGTTGCGGTCCTGCAAGGCGCGCAGCTTTTCGAGATGCTGCAAGCGATGGTCGCGGACTTCGCCCATACCGAACATCATCGTCGCCGTCGTCGGGATGCCCAGGCCGTGTGCGACATCCATCACGTTAAGCCACTCTTCAGAGTTGCAATGCGTGCGGCGCTTGCGACGTATCTCGTCTACGAGTATCTCGCCGCCGCCGCCCGGTATTGAATCGAGACCGGCGGCGCGCAATTCCTTCAGCACGCCTTCGACGCCGAGGCCGGTGATCTTGCCAAGATGGTCTATTTCAGGCGGCGAAAAACAGTGCAGGTGAATGCCGTATCGCGTCTTCAACTCGCGCAGCATGCCGGTGTAGTAATCGAGCGGCAGGTCGGGGTGCAATCCGCCCTGCATCAGCACGCCGCTGCCGCCGAGCGCGATCATCTCTTCGACCTTGCGGAATATCTCTTCGTAGTTGTGGACGTAGCCTTCCGACGAGCCGGGCTTGCGATAGAAGGCGCAGAACGAACAGACCGACACGCAGACGTTCGAGTAGTTCACATTACGATCAACGACGTAGCTCACTACGTCGTCAGGGTGCAGCGTCTTGCGCAACTGGTCGGCCAGCCGGCCAAGCTCCTCGGTCGGGGCCGTCTCTTCAACCACGCGCCATTCATCAAGCGTCAATCGTTCGCGCGCCGCGATGCGCGCCAGCAGGGTGTCCACATCCACAGATGTTATCGTGTTTTCCATAGCGTTTTCTCGCCTGAGATTATAGTGAAGGCAAAACGTATAAAGCAAAGACGCGGCGAAGCGGAGAAAAGGAACGAATTCATCACTGTGCCCTTCCCTCGCCGCGTCGCCGTGTCGCCGTGTCGCCGCGTCGTCTTTGCCTTTGCCGCTTCACTATGTTATTGCTTAAGTCGGTGGCGCGCTGCGATAACGAACGCGCCGTGCGGCGGTGGATGCAGAGGCCCTAAACGGTTGTCCGATTCATTTCTACGATGGAAGCATACCAGCACGTCAACAACCTGTCGCTCATCATCCAGCCCGGCGATAGCTTCTTTCCTATCGTGGATGCCATTGACTCGGCCACTCACAGCATCAAGCTGACGATCTTTCGGATGGACGACCCCATCGTCCGCGATGCCATGAGCTACGCCGTGCAGCGCGGCGTCCACGTACGCGCGCTGATCGCGCCATCAGCCAAAGGCTGGAAGAAGCGCAACAAAAAACTGGTCGACGACCTGGCCAAGCTCGGCCTCGAAGTGCGGCAGACGCGACCGCGCCGCGAGAAGCTCAAGCGCTATCATTACAAAATCATGATGATTGATGAGCAGCAGTCGCTCATCCTGACCTTCAACCCGACGCAAAAGAATCTGCATTACGCGCGCGACTTCGGCCTGTTGATCAAAGACCCGGAGATCGCGCAGGAACTCAACCGATTGTTCGACGCCGACTGGCACGGCACAGAGTTCAAGCCGAAGGCGCTGCCGCTGGTCATCAGCCCATACAACAGCCGCGAGAAGCTGGTCGAGCTGCTGAAGTCAGCCAAGCACTCGATCCGCATTATGGACGCCAAGGTCGAAGATCAGCAGGTCATGGGCATCTTGCTGCGCAAAGCGTCGCGCGGCATCGACGTGCGCGTCATCAGCCGCGACGCGTTCTATGACGAGGTGGTAACAAACTTTCACGTCAAGAAGCTGGCGCGCTTCAAGCTGCACGCCAAGTGCGTCGTCGTTGACGGGACGTTTTTCTTCGTCGGCAGCCAGAACCTGCGCAAGGTCAGTATGGACCGCCGCCGCGAGGTCGGCATCATCGTCGAAGACCCGGCGATGGCGCGCCGCATCGAACGCGTCTTTGATGAGGACTGGACCAACGCCACCGAGATGGCGGCAGTGATGGAAGCCAACGCCACGTAGGACAGGATACAGGATACAGGATTCAGGATTCAGGGTTGCTGCGCCGCTCGCAAGCAATCCGATTCAGCGACAGCCTATCGCCTTCGACGGCTAAACTGAATCCTGTATCCTGTATCCTGTATCCTGAGATGACTTGTACGCGGTGCAAGGTGAAGATGACGGAACAGAAACGCAGCTACCATAAGCAGCGCAAGTGGGTCTGTCCGCAGTGCGGCGCGGCGCGTATGCAAGCGCAGAAGCCGCGCCCGCCGCGACGCAGTAGAGGAGCGGAAAAATGAATAAAGCTCGTGTGACGAATTTCCGCGTCGGCGATGAGATCAGCTACGCCGGCGGGGCCGGTATGATCTACGGCGAGGTGACGCGCGTGCTCGGCTCCGGCGAATCGGCGGCCATCGAGATTCAATGGGAAGACGGGCGCAAAGAGATCAAGCCGGTCAAGGATCGCGCCCTCGCCCTGTTGCGTCGAGCCAGCGGCGCGAGCGAAGTCGAAGAGCGGCATGCCGACCGCAGTCGGCTTAAAGACTTTGACATCGAGAGCGTTCGCCGCAGCGATCAACGCAAGCGTTAGTAAATAGGCCGGCGCAGACGGCGAGCGATTCACCTGTCTGCGCCGGCCTATTCATGCCGCGCCCGCTCACTTGACCCACTTACTTGACGACGATGTTGACGAGCTTGCGTGGGATGACGATGACTTTAACAACATCTTTCCCGGCTGTCGCGGCCAGCACTTTTTCGTCCGTGAGCGCGGCCTCGCGCAAGTCGTCATCGCTCGCTTCGGCGCTGGTGAAGACGCGGCTGCGCAGCTTGCCGTTGACCTGCACGGCGACTTCGATCTCTTCTTCGCGCGCCAGCTCCGTGTCGAACTGCGGCCACGTCGCGTGAGCCAGGCTGTCGGCGTGACCGAAGCTCTCCCACAACTCTTCGGACATATGCGGCGCGAACGGCGCGAGCATGCGAATCAATGACTCGAAGGCTTCGCGCGCGACCTCATAATCCCGCCCCGCTGGCCCGTTGCTTTTCTCCACCGCTTGATCGAATGCGTAGATCGCGTTGGTCAACTCCATCAATGACGAGATGCACGTGTTCAGGTGCAGACGCTCCTCGAAGTTCTCAGTGATGGCGCGAACGATCTGGTGTACGCGGCGGCGCAGTTGCCGTTGATAATCATTCAAGTCGGCAAGCGCATCGGCGTCGCTGCTCGACACGGCCTCCTGTGCGTTGACGACGCGGCTCTGCCACTTGTGAGCGATGCGCCACACGCGTTGCAGGTAGCGCGACGCGCCGTCGAAGCCCCCATCCGACCACTCCTTGTCTTTCTCCGGCGGCCCGGCGAACAGTACGAACAAACGCAACGCGTCCGCGCCGTGAATGTTGATCATCTCAATGGGATCGACCGCGTTCTTCTTCGACTTCGACATCTTTTCGAGTCGCCCGACCTGGACCGGCCTGCCGCAGAACTTGCACGTCTTGTCTTCGGTGACTTCTTCCGGGAAGAGCCACTCGTGTTCAGGGCAGCGATAAGATTCTTTGACGATCATGCCCTGCGTCAGCAAGCGCGTAACCGGCTCATCGAAATTCACCAGGCCGAAGTCGCGCATCACCTTGTTCCAGTAACGCGTGTAGATCAAATGCATCACCGCATGCTCGATGCCGCCGATGTACTGATCCACCGGCAGCCAGTAAGCCACCTTCTTGGGGTCGAACGGCTGCGCGTCGTTATGAGGGTCGCAATAGCGATGATAGTACCAGTTGGAATCGACAAACGTGTCCATCGTGTCGGTGTCGCGCCGGGCTGCGCCGCCACACTTGGGACACGAGACGTTGACGTATTCAGGCACGTGGTCGAGCGGCGAGCCGCCCTGTACCGCGAGGTTCACGCCCTTCGGCAAGACGACCGGCAACTGCTCATCCGGCACAGGCACGATGCCGCACGTCGGGCAGTGAATCATCGGCACGGGCGTTCCCCAGTAACGCTGCCGCGAGATGCCCCAGTCGCGCAGTTTGTAAGTAATCGCACCTTTGCCGAAGCCGTTGGCTTCAGCGTATTCGGTCATCAAGCGATTCGCCTCTTGCGATGCAAGGCCGCTCCACTGGCCGCTGTTGACCGTGATCGTCCACGCCTCGTCGGCTTCGCTCATCTCGTCGGGCGGAATCTCGCGCCCGTCCGCCGTCAGCTTGATCTGACGGAACGAGATGTTGTACTTGCGCGAGAACTCGAAGTCGCGCTCGTCGCCTGAGGGCACGGCCATAATCGCGCCCGTTCCGTACTCCATCAGCACGAAGTTGGCGATCCAGATCGGCAGCCGCTCGCGGTTGAACGGATTGACCGCATAGCCGCCGGTGAAGATGCCCTTCTTTTCGAGTTCTTCGACCTGCAAGCCGCTGCGCTTTTCGCGCTTCAACTCTTCGGCGAACTGGAGCACCTCGTCGCGCTGCGGCTTGCCATCGACGATCTTCGCCAGCAACGGGTGCTCAGGCGCGAGAATGATGGCGTTCGCGCCGAAGATCGTGTCGATGCGCGTCGTGAAGATCGTCACGGTGTCTACGGTGTCGGCAATCTCGAAACGCACGTGTGCGCCGCGCGACCGGCCAATCCAGTTGCGCTGCATGGTGACGACACGGTCAGGCCACTTGCCTTCGAGTTGATCCAGTCCGTCGAGCAACTGGTCGGCGTAATCGGTGATGCGCGCGAACCATTGCATCAGCTCTTTCTGAATGACCGGCGTGCCGCAGCGCCAGCACTGGCCGCCCGACGCCTGTTCGTTCGACAGCGAGATATCTTCCTTCGGACACCAGTTCACCGGCGACATCTTGCGGTAGAGCATGCCGCGCTCGAACATACGAATGAAGAACCACTGGTTCCACTTGTAGTATTCGGGATCACACGTAGCGATCTCGCGCGACCAGTCGTAGCTGATGCCCATACGCTGAAGCTGACCCTTCATCGTGGCGATGGCCGCGCGCGTGAAGGTTTCAGGGTCGGTGCCGTCTTTGATGGCAGCCGTCTCGGCGGGCTGACCGAAGGCGTCCCAGCCGAACGGGTGCAGCACATTGAAGCCGCGCATACGTTTGTACCACGCCAGCGCGTCGCCGATTGAGTAATTGCTGACGTGGCCGATGTGCGCGCGGCCTGACGTGTAGGCGAGCATCTCCAGGCAGTAGAACTTCTCGCGCTGCGGGTCTTCGTGGACTTCAAAGGTCTTGTCGTCGGCCCAGCGCTGCTGCCATTTTTGTTCGATCTCTTGCGGAAAGTATTTCTCTTTCATCGTTCGTATCCGTCCAAACTCGTAGTCTCTGGAAAAGCTGATTGAATAACGGGTGAGCAACAAACGAGCGGCAGCCCCTCTAGCGGAGGGGCGACGTAAGTCCGAGGGCGCTACTCTTCACCTGTGCCAACCGGGAAACGTTCATAACTCGTATGATAAAACCGCATCATCAATATGAGCAACCGGAAAATGGCCAGGGCTTTCTTAGCGGCCTTCAGGCCGGTTGCCCGCAGGGCAGATAGGCCAGCCCTTCTAGCGCTGGTTAATGACGCGCTGAAAAGCCGGGAGGGCGCTTTAGCGTCCTTCTCTCATCGGCTTTAGCCCTGAATCGTCCGGCTAAAGCCGAATGAGGTAAGCCCGTTAAAACGGGCTACGGTGTTTCGTTCGGCCAGCGAACCAGCCCTGAAGGGCTGGCCTAATCGCCCTGCGGGTAAGCCCGCTGAAGCGGGCTGAGACGGTACCGGTTCGCTGAAGCGGGCTGGACTAAGCCAGAATGCAGAAGGTTGGTACACTCGACATCGAGAATAGGCTCTGTTTATCAGCGTTCTTACACCATTGAGTGTACCAAGTTGGTGATTTCTGGTTTAGAGCGACAGCTAATCACTACAACTCGGGCAGGTTCTCCAATTTGATTTGCGGCTCAATCATCGCTGCTCTCATTCGCAAGCTCGCGCAGGCGGTTGAGGTTCCAAACATCGTCGCGCTCGCCGTCTACCGGCGTCTCTAAGATAAAAGGGATGCGGCGGAACTTCAAGGTGTGGGTCAGGCGGCGAAAGCCTTCCGCGCCGATGTGGCCTTCGCCAATATGCTGATGACGATCAACGCGCGCACCGCACGGCGCTTTCGAGTCGTTGCAATGAATCAGCCGTATGCGCTCGAACCCAATTGACCGCTCGATCAACCGCACAGTCGCTTTCAACCCCTTGGCGGTCGCTATGTCATAGCCAGCCGCCAGCGTGTGCGCCGTGTCTAAACAGACACCGACCGGCAAGCCGTCGAGCATCGCTAACATATCGGCGAGATGATCGAAGTGACAGCCGATAGACGAGCCTTGCCCGGCGGTGTTCTCTATCAAGATCGTCAGCCCCTTCGGCTGACCCACGCCACTCGCGTCCATTGATGCGCCTCGCAGATTCAAATCGCGCGTGGCTTCGCGGATGGATTCGACGGCGGTGAGGATGCCGACCTCGGCGGGCGCGCTGACCGGATTGCCCGGATGCACGACCAGATAATCTGCGCCGAGTCGCAGGCCGCGCTCGATCTCTTCACGAAAGGCGCGGCGCGAGCGCTCCAGCCCGACCGGGTCTTGCGATGCCAGGTTGATGAGATAAACCGAATGAATCGCCAGCGGCCACAGGTTGGCGCGTTCTCTCGCTTCACGAAAGGCGCGCACTTCGTCGCACTCAAGCTCGCGCGCCATCCAGCCGCGCGGGTTGCGCGCGAAGATTTGAAAGCCGTCACAGCCTTTCGCAGCCGCCGACTCGACCGCCTTCGGCAAGCCGCCGGCTATCGAAGTGTGAAGGCCGACTCTTAAAGGTGACGCTGTCATGTTTGATGTTCGGATTAACGCAGAACGATTCCGTCTCAAAGATAGCCCGCCCCCGCATGCCTGTAAAGCAGCGCCCTATGCTAAACTCCCCTTGCTATGAAAGCCGACCCGGTTCAGCTCGAAATCTTCAAGTCCCTCTACTCATCCGTCGCCGAAGAGATGGGCGTATCGTTGCGCCGCGCGGCCTTCTCGCCGAACATCAAAGAGCGGCGCGATTACTCGTGCGCCGTCTTTAACGGCGACGGCGTGCTCATCGCGCAAGGCGATCATATGCCTGTGCATCTCGGCTCGATGCCGATGTCTGTGCGCGCGGCTCTGGATACATTGCAGCTTGGACCGGGCGACATCGCCGTGCTCAACGACCCTTACGCGGGCGGCACGCACCTGCCGGACGTGACAATGGTGGCCGCGGTCTTCGACGGGGGCCGGGGGCCAGGGGTTAGGGGCCAGGGAGAAGACACAGCCAATACCATAACCGTAAAAAGGCACAAGCGCAGTGAGCGAGAAAACCGGCCCCCGCACCCCGGCCCCCGGCCCCTGTTCTACGTGGCGAATCGCGCGCACCACGCCGACATCGGCGGCGCGACGCCCGGCTCGATGGGCCGCGCTGACGAAATTTATCAGGAAGGCTTGCGCATCCCGCCGGTCAAGCTGATGATCGGCGGCGCGATCAATCAAGACGTGATGCGATTGATCGCGGCCAACGTGCGGCTGCCGGAAGAGCGCGAAGGCGATTTGACGGCGCAACTCGGCGCGATTCGCACGGGCGAGACGCGGCTGCTTGAGATCGTCGGTCGCTACGGCTTCAAAGAGGCGGACGAGTACGCGCGCCACCTCATACGCTACACCGCCGAGTTGATGCGCCGCCGCATACGCGACTTGCCCGATGGCGTTTACAGCGCCGAGGACTTTCTCGACGATGACGGCTTCAGTGACGCGCCCGTGCGAATTGCGGTGAAGATTACTATTGATGGCGAGCGCGCGACGGTTGACTTTACGGGCAGCGCGCCGCAGGTTCGCGGCCCCATCAACGCCGTCGAAGCCATCACTGTTTCGGCGGTCTATTACGTCTTCCGCTGTTTGATTCCGGGCGACGTGCCGGCGAGCTGGGGCATCATCGAGCCCATCACCGTCATTGCGCCCACAGGCACGGTGGTCAACGCGCGACTGCCCGCGCCGGTCGCCGGCGGCAATGTCGAAACGTCGCAGCGCATCGTTGATACGGTGTTGCTGGCGCTGGCCGAGACTGGCGCGGCGGTTCCGGCGGCGAGCCAGGGCACGATGAATAATCTAACCATCGGCGGCACAGATCAACGCACGGGCCGCCAGTTCGCTTATTATGAAACCGTGGCCGGAGGGATGGGCGCGCGACCCGAGGCCGACGGCATTGACGGCGTTCACACGCATATGACGAATTCGCTCAACACGCCCGCCGAAGCGATGGAGTACGCTTACCCGATGCGCGTGCGACGTTACGCGATCCGGCGCGGGTCGGGCGGCGCGGGTCGGCATCGCGGCGGCGACGGCGTCGTGCGCGAGCTTGAGCTATTGACGGACGCACAAGTGACCTTGCTTTCCGATAGGCGCAAGACCCGGCCTTATGGCTTGCGTGGCGGCGAGGCGGGCCGCGCCGGTCGCGCTGTCTTAATCAATGCCGAAGGCGCGCACGAACTCGGCAGCAAACAATCCGTTCACGCCAGCGCCGGCGACCGCATACGGATCGAGACGCCCGGCGGCGGCGGCTATGGGGCGACGCGGCGACGCGGCGAAGAGCGACGCGGAGACGTGGAGACGCGGCGACGCGGCGAGGGAAAGACGTAAAGACGAATCGTTCCTTTTCCCCGCGTCCCGGTGTCGCCGTGTCGCCGCGTCGGGATTGCTTGTCGCCGTTCGCGCATCGTTGATAACATCGTTTTGCAATGGCTGAAGGCATTAAAGAGAATCTGGAGCGCGTGCGCGCGGCGATTGCCGAAGCGGCGACGCGCGCCGGTCGCCGGCCCAACGAGGTGAAGCTCATCGCCGTCTCGAAGACATTCGATGCGGCGACCGTTCAGCAAGCCGTTGACGCGGGCGCGCTTGACCTCGGCGAGAATCGCGTGCAGGAAGCGGCGAGCAAAGTCGGTAGAGTCAAAGCCGACGGGCTGCGCTGGCACTTGATTGGTCACTTGCAATCAAACAAAGCGCGGCTCGCCGTCCAAACCTTTGATGTCATTCACACGGTCGATAGCGTCGAGCTGGCCGAACGGCTCGACCGCATCTGCGGCGAAGAAGGGCGACGGCTTGACGTGCTGGTGCAGGTTGATCTCGGCCACGAAGCGACCAAGACCGGCGCGGATGAAGCGGAGATTGCCGCCATCATCGCAGCCGTTGATGCCGCCGAACGTCTTTCTCTTAAGGGATTGATGACGCTGCCGCCGCTGTTTGAAGACGCCGAGCAGGCGCGGCCTTTCTTTCGCCGCCTGCGTGAACTCCGCGACGAATTGAACCGCCAGCGCCCCTTGGAGCGACGGCTCGCCGAATTATCTATGGGGATGAGCCACGACTTTCACGTTGCTATCGCAGAAGGCGCAACGATGGTGCGCGTCGGCACGGCGATCTTCGGGGCGCGAACTAAACTGTGAGCAGGAGTGCATAGAGATTGAATTCATTGGTGCTCGTCTTTTACTGGTTGTCGATGATTATCTCGACCGCGACGGTGATCTTTGCCGCGCTCTTTTTTCTGAGGTCCATCCTGAAATGGATGAACGTCAACCCTTTCGCCAAAATTCCCTATCACCTGACGCGCATCACCGAGCCGATGGTGCGCCCGCTGCGCTCGCAATTCGGCGGGCCGGTGTTGCGCTATGACCTGTTCCCGCTGCTGGTCGGCATACTCATCCTGACGCTCGGCCTGTCGCTGTCGAGCCTGATCTGGCAACTCGGTCTGATCTTGAGCGCGATGGCCCACAACATTCAAGACAACAAAACGGTGTCGTGGGTGATGGCAGGCGAGCTGATTAAACTGGCGGGATTGTTTTATGTCGTCGCCATCTTCCTCAGATTCTTTTTGCCCTTCCTCGGCGTCGGCTATCACAACAACTTCTTCCGCTTTCTCTTTCGCATCACCGAGCCGCTGATTAAACCGCTGCGCCGCTTCTTCGTGTTAGGCATGTTCGACCTGTCGCCGCTGATCGCCATGTTTCTCATACAATTCCTGACGCCGGTGATCGCCGAGATGGTCGCTAATATCGGCAGGTGAATGGGCACGATTGACTTACAGGAAAAGGATGGCGCGGTGACGTTTCGCGTGCGCGTGCAGCCGCGCGCTTCGCGTGACGAGGTGGCCGGCGAACACAATGACGCAATCAAGCTGCGCATCACCGCGCCGCCGGTTGAGGGCCGTGCGAACGAAGCGTGCCGCCGCTTGATCGCTAAACTGGTCGGCGTCAGCCCCTCGGCGGTCGAGATCGTCAGCGGCCAGTCGTCGCGCGACAAGCTCATACGCGTCCACAATGTCTCCGCCGAGCGCATCCGACGGGCACTTGCGGCTTAGTTCCTCAGGCCGGCTATCAATCTCGCGCCCATTAGGCAGAAGTGTTATTCTCACCGCATGGCCGACACGACCCCTATTCGCATTCTTGAGAAAGATAATAACCGGCGCGGTGATCTCTTCGGCAGACTGATGGCCGACCTGTTCGTCGCGCTCGGTTATGAACAGCCCCGCCTCAACGTGCACAAGTCGGGCCGCGAGCTTGACCTTGATGCGGTCCATCGTCTCGAACCGCGACGCGCCATCGCCGAGTGCAAAGCCACCGCCGACACCATCGGCGGCGAAGACCTGAACAAGTTCGTCGGCGTGCTCAGCGCGGAACGAGGTGGGTTGCCGGTGACGGGCTATTTCATCTCGCTCGCCGGGTTCAAACAGACCGCCATCTTGCAGGAGGAGAAGCGGCGGCGGCCAAGGGTCACGCTTCTCACCGGCCCGCAGGTTGTTGACGAGTTGGTGAGTGGCCGAATCCTGATCAGCAAAGAGCGCGCTACGGAAATGGCAGGTCGCTATTGTTCGGCGCAGGGTGGCCTAGTTCTGGATGCCGAAGTCGAACTACTCGCCCATGAGCGCGGCTGGGTCTGGGCGATTTACTACACGCAAGGCAAAGAGCGAACGCATTTCATCTTGATTCACGCGGACGGCACACCGCTGGCCCGCGCCGTCGCCGATGAGATCATTGCGGCTGACCACCAATGCGGCGGCCCGCTGCACCGACTGATCTGCCTCAATCCCGCGCTGCCACAGCCCGCAGATGATAAGCAGCAGGTCGAGCAAGCGCTCAAGGCATATGAACGTTACCTCGCCGAAGAGTGCGGGTACATTCAACTCGACGGCCTGCCCGCCGATGGCGATGTCGGCTCGCGCAGGCTCCGACTCGAACACCTGTTCGTCCCGCTACATCTCGACGTCAACGAGCAACCAAAGCGGCAGCCGATTGACACACACTCACGCACACGCGCCGCCGAAGATATTGCCGACGATGTTCAACAAATAAGGCGGCAGCAGGTCGGCGCAGTTCTGATTGAGCACAGTCGCCTAGCGGTCCTGGCGCCGCCCGGCGGCGGCAAATCAACGCTGCTCAAGCGCCTCGCCATCGCCTACGCCGATCCGTCAAGGCGGCGGCAGGTCATGGATGACTTGCCGGAGCGTGACTGGCTGCCGCTGTTCTTCCGCTGCCGCGAGCTGCGTGATCTGGCGCGCGGCTCATTCGCCGAGTTGATCGAAGCGCTCTCGCAAAGAGAGCCTGTGCGCCAGCACGCGGCGACGTTCCGGGCATGCGTTGACCGGGCGCTGCTGGAAGGGCGCGTCCTCTTGCTCGTGGACGGGCTTGATGAAATCTCTGACCCCGGTGACCGCGCCGCCTTCGTTTGTACGCTGCGGACCGCAATCCAGGCGTATCCGGACACGGCGCTCGTCGCCACCTCACGCGAAGCGGGCTTCCGTCACGTGGCTGCGCATCTGGCGGCGATCTGCATACAGGCAACGCTCTCCCCCTTCGATGCGGATGACGTCCGGCGGCTAACCGTTTCCTGGCACCGTGAGGTCGTCGGCAACACGGAGAAGGTGCGTGCCGACGCTGAACACCTTGCCGACACGATCACCGCGAATGATCGCATCCAAAGCCTCGCCATCAACCCACTGCTGTTGACCACCCTCTTGCTAGTTAAGCGGTGGGTCGGTTCACTTCCGACGCGACGCGCCATCTTGTATGGCAAGGCCGTCGAAGTTTTGCTGATGACCTGGAACACGGAGGGACACGAGCCGATCCCTGAAGCAGAAGCCTTGCCGCAACTCTGCTACGTCGCCTCGGCGATGATGCTGGGTGGCGTGCAAAAGGTTAGCCGCCCGCGATTGGCAAAGCTGTTACAGGAAGCGCGTGAGGCGCTGCCGACCGAGTTGGGCTTTGTTCGGGGCAATGTCGAAGGCTTCATCAACCGGGTGGAGGACCGCAGCAGCCTCCTGATGATGACTGGCCTCGACGTGGAAGATGGACGGCTAGTCGAGTTCTTCGAGTTCCGCCACCTCACCTTCCAAGAGTTCCTGACTGCGCGGGCGATAGTCGAAGGCTGGCATCTGGGGCGCAACGATAGCGACACG
Source organism: Blastocatellia bacterium (assembly GCA_045807725.1). GTDB lineage: Bacteria > Acidobacteriota > Blastocatellia > UBA7656 > UBA7656 > DATENM01. The sequence goes on from JBJMGV010000036.1 coordinate 58,133, forward strand.
CTGGTTACCGTGCTCGAACCACACTTCGCAGAGGAAAAGTGGCAGGAGATCATTCCGCTGGCGGCTGCACTTGGAGGCAAAGCTACTGAAGCGCTGATCCAACATCTGACGGAGCAGGTCAGTCAGTTGGATGAGAATGACGAAAATGCCTGGAAGCGTAATAAAAAATCCCTGCTTCTCACCCTCGGTTATTGTTTAGCTGATGAGGTGGCGGCCCGGCCCGGAACCATCCGCCTAGCGATGCGGGAGATAGTGCGGCTGGGAACAGTTCTTAGCGAAACGCCCTTCACCGCGACCCTGGTTAAAGGAAAATACGGCGCGCTGTTGCGAGAAGAGGCCAAGAATACCCTGCTAAACTGCACGGCGAACCTGCAACATCCGGCGACTGCCTTACAATACGCCATGTGGTGGCAAACGGCAGAGACGGACGACGCGGCAGGGTGCCTCCGCGCGGCCAGCCGTTTTCTAGAATTTTTGGCCAGCCGGGAGTTGTCCTCCCGGTGCGAGGGGGCAGCCGGGGTGATCGAATTATGCCAAAGGCTCGCACCATATGACGCGTTGCCTGAAGCCTCTGTCGAGGTTTTGAGGCGCATTGGCGCGGCACTGTTGTCGCTGGTTGGCAGCGAATCTCTATCTGAGAGCTTCGTCGGCGAACTGGCTTTGTACCGCCTCAGTCTTTCTAGTGTTTGGGACCCGGTTCGAGAGCCGGATGTACTGAATTGGTTATTTACTCTCTGGCGCTACAGCAAGAATTCGGCGGCCAAGTATGACGCGCCATTAATAATCGCGCAGCGCCTGGTATCGTGCGATGCCAGAAAGCCCCATTGCAGCATTCAGGCTGACGAGTTTGCTGAGTTTGTTCGCAATTACTCGGCGATGAAAAACTCCGAGAAAACCGCCGCCCTTGTGATCGCCTACTATCTGCGCGCACCCTGGAGCGATGCTGAGTTGGCTGAACGCGCCTGCGACATTGTTAAATCGAGTTTTGTCTCGAGTAATGCCAGGACGACCTTGCGCGCCCTGATAGAGCAGCTTGCGAAGCTGTCATGAGCGACATCTTGTGCCCGTGTTCGGGCCTCAAGGTGAGTAGGCGCAGGGCTGCGAGGTGCTTGATCGCCGCAGACCAAACGCGTCGCACCGTAAAGCAGAACTCCTTGCAATCTCTACCCCACCACATTACATTCACTCAGACACAATGAGGCGTTTAGACTTTGCTTGAATGACATCCAACTCTGCTGAAAAGGCTTGAGTTTAGCAAAAGGCGATTTATCCTTGCCGCTCATTGCACTAAGATATTTGCCAATGGGTCGTGATGACAGGCACAATGCACATTTCATAAACGCATTGAAGATGCAGAAAGGCTCTAACTATGTCAGGACATTCCAAGTGGCATTCAATTAAACACAAGAAGGGCGCGATTGACGCCAAGCGCGGCAAGGCGTTCTCGCGGCTCATTAAGGAACTGACGGTGGCGGCGCGCGGCGGCGGCGACCCGGCGGGCAATGCGCGCCTGCGCAAGGCGATGGACGACGCCAAGGCGTTGAACATGCCGAAAGACACGATGATGAACGCCGTCAAACGCGGCACGGGCGAAATCGCCGGCGCGGCCATCGAAGAACTCACCTACGAAGGCTACGGGCCGGGCGGCGTCGCCATCTTCGTCGAAGCGCAGACCGACAACCGCACGCGCACGGTCGCCGAGATTCGTCACATGTTCAACAAGAATGGCGGCAACCTCGGCGAAACCGGCTCGGTCGGCTGGATGTTCCAGAAGAAGGGCGCGATCATCATTGACGGCGCGGCTGCCGACGAAGAGAAGCTGATGGAGCTGGCGCTCGAAGCCGGCGCTGAAGATGTCAGCGGCGACGGCGAGTCGTGGGAAGTCATCACTTCGCCCGAAGACTTCAACACCGTGCTTGACGCCATCAAAGCCGCCGGCATTGAACCGCTCTCGGCTGAGATCGTGATGCGCCCGACCAATTCCGTCACGGTTACGGGAGCGACCGCGCAAGCCGTGATGCGATTGGTCGAAGCGCTCGAAGATCACGACGATGTCGCTTCTGTCGCGGCGAACTTCGACATCCCCGCCGAAGAGATGGAGGCCGCCGGTTGAGCGACGAATCCGGTAAGCCAACGACCGGCGCGCGCCGGGCCGATGTGATATTCTCCGGCCCGACTCGCGTGCTCGGCGTTGATCCCGGCTCGGAGACGACCGGCTATGGCGTCGTCGAAAGCGATGGCCGCCGCCTCACGCTGGTCGAGTATGCCGGCATACGCGCGCCCGCCCGTTTCACCTTTGCCGAACGGCTGCTCATCATCACCCAAAAACTCGAAGAGGTCATTGAGCGTTTGCGCCCGCGCGTCTGCTCCGTCGAAGAGACTTTCTACGCCGTCAACGTCAAGAGCGCGTTGAAGCTCGGCCACGTGCGCGGCGCAATTTTAGTAGTCGCCGCCCGCGCCGGCCTTGAAGTCGCCGAATACTCGCCGCTCGAAATCAAGTCCGCACTCGTCGGCTATGGCCGCGCCGAGAAGCATCAGGTACAAGAGATGGTGCGGCTGCTTCTCGGATTGAAGGAAGCGCCCAACCCGCTCGACGCCAGCGACGCCCTCGCCGCCGCCATCTGTCACATCAACACCGCCGCGACCCACCGCCGAATGGGAATGAAGGGCTGACGCGTCTCGAAAAGCGCTCTTGAGTCGCGTTGGCGGCGCGAGTAGAATGCTTACAGGGCCAGCGATTCGTCAGCGCCGGACAATCGCCTCGCTTGAAGCTCTCGGAATCCACCAATCACTTGTCAACGAAGCATCGGATGTTTGCCGAACGAGCTTCGCCATAGGCCCACAGCTTCGAGCGCCCACTTTCTCAGAGCGAGCAGCAAACCGTATGGAAGACCTCTACGGCATTCTCGGACTCACCAACCGGGCCACTCCCAACGAAATCAAATCGGCCTATCGCCGGCTGGCGCGGCGCTTTCACCCGGACGTGTCGCAGTCGCCCGACGCGCAAGCGCGCTTCGTCAAGATCAATGATGCCTATCAGGTGTTGAGCGACCCGCAGCGGCGCTGGATGTATGATCAAGGCATGTACTCGGATTCCGAGCGCACGTTCTACGCCTCGCGGCAGGCGGAAGTCACCGCCAAGCAGCGCCACTTCGACCGCATCATTGACGAGTGGATGGCGCGCGAGCGCCAGGAGGCCGAACAGCGCGCCCACGCCGTGCTGATCGTCGTGCCGCTGTTCCTGTCTACGTTTTATGTGATGGCCGCCAAGACGACCTTCATCGGCAGGGTCAACTTTTTGGGCCGCGTCAGCATCATCGCGCTGGCCATTTACGGGCTGGTCTATCTGGTTAAGAACATCTCCATCGTGCTGGCGCGCTACACCTACCACATCCCGCCGCATATGACGTCGGTCTTCAGCGAAAAAGAGACGCCGACCGACAAGTCGATCAGCCGCCGGGCCGCGCTCTGCTTTCTGGTCTGCGGCTACTTCGTATCGCTCGGACTCGGCTATGTCGTCAGCAAGCTGTTGCCCGGTTACGCAGCGAGCTTCCCGACCAGCACACTGGTCGGCGCGTTCCTCTACCCACCTATCGCGGTGCTGATGGTCGGCGGCATCCGCCGCATCGCTACCATCATTGATAGATTGTAAACAAGAGGAGTCAGGAGTCAGGAGTCAGGAGTCAGTGGCCAGTGGCCAGTAATCAGTGGTTAGTGGTTAGTGATCAGTGGCCAGTGATCAGTGGTTAGTTATCAGTGGCCAGTGGTTGGTGGTCAGTGGCCAGTGGCCAGTGATTAGTGGTTAGTCCCGTAGGGACGACCTGTTTATAGTTATTGCTGAAGGAAACGACGAAGCCCCGTAGGGGCGCAATGTTGACATCACGCTCCTGACGGAGCTTGTATCGTCATTAGCATCGGTAACTATAAACATTGCGCTCCTACGGAGCTTGTTTGATCTATGGCATCGTGAACTATAAACATTGCGCTCCTCACGGAGCTTGCTTCTTCTATTGCATCGGTAACTATAGAGCTTGTCTGAGAAGCCCTGAAGGGGCGCGATTCGACAGCCCAGGGCATCGCCCTGGGTGAGCGGCAGGGCCAACCGCCAAGCCCTGAAAGGGCGCACTAGGTGATCGGTTATTGCGCCCTTTCAGGGCTTGCGGAATTGACGCTGAGTGTACCCAGCCCGTTGGGCTGGGCTATTGAATCCCGCCCCTTCAGGGCTTTTCAGACACGCTCTATAAACATTGCGCTCCTGACGGAGCTTGGGAACTATCAACTCACAACTGTCAACGATCAACTGGCCACTGGCCACTCGCCACTGACCACTGACCACTATTTCTTGAACAGCTTCTTGGCAATCGAACCGAAGTCTTGCTTCCAGATGCTGACATCGTGCGCTTTCTTGGTGGCCGGGCTGTTGAGTTCTTTGCGGGCCTTGCGGCTGTCGGGGTCGATTTGCAGGGCGGCGCGGAAGAAGGCTTCAGCTTTCTTTGGCAGGCCGACTTCTTTGTAGAGGTTGCCCAGCTTGAGGCGTATCTGCGAGTTGTAAGGCTCAAGCTCGGCGGCGCGCTGCAAATGTTCATCGGCCTCGCGGCGCGTGCGCGGATTGCGCAGCAGAGCCATGCCGAGATGAAAATGATAGGCCGACTTGCTGTCGTCGAACTTGATGGCCTCGCGCAGCAAGTGGACCGCCGCGTGATATTCCTTACGTTCGTAACGCGCCCTGCCTTGATTAAAATAATGCTCGGCCAGTTGCGCCGGGTTCGTGCCCGAATTCTTCGGGTCAGCCCCGGCTCCAGCAGGCGGCGCGGGTAGCGGGCCGCTCGGCGTCTGAGGTAGCGATGCGCCGGTCGGCTCAGGCGCAGACGCGTGATTGACCGGGGCGCTCGCCGCTTTCGCTTCGGCGCGCGGGCGTGGCGGCTCAGAAGGTAGCGGGCGCGGCGGGACAGACGATGGCGCGGCGACCGGCGCAGCGCGCGGCGCGGGCTTCGGCTCAGGCGAGGGGTCGGCGATGAATGACGGCGGCGGCTTCAGCGGCGTCGTCTGAAAGGCCGCCGCCGGTTTCTTCAAGCGCGCGTCGTAGACGGCTCGCTGCGCGGCCTCGCTCAAGGTCTGATAGGCTTGCGTAATCAGCGCGAACAGCGCGTCGAGTTTGGGCTTCAGGTCCGAGTAGCCCGGTTGCCGGTGGCGGTCGGGGTGAAACTTTTTGGCGAGCTGGTAGTAAGCCGCTTTGATCTCGGCGGTCGAAGCGTTGCGACTGATGCCGAGCACATCATAGAAGTCGGCCTGCGAAAAGAAATGTAATTTACGATCCACTTCTTCGCGCAGGCGGTCGGCGCTCTCGTCCAGTTCCGGCGTCGCCTCGCTGGTCACATCGCGGTCGTCGCCGACCAACTTCAGCAAGCCCGCGGCCACCAGCGACACCACAGCGCGATGCGCGTCTATGTCCGCAAGCCCGCTCAACATGCCAACATCGCTCACGGCAGTCGGCCCCTCGATGCGCGACAGGATATAGCTTTCGACCGGCATCAAGATGCCGGAATCAATCGCCCGACCGTTGGCCCGTGCGCGCATCAGCACGGCGTCGAGCGGCGCGATGGCTTCAGCCAGTTGCTGATTCCTCGCCATCCGCCGCGCCCCTTCCAGCAAGACATCGGCGGCGCTCATATCGAGCGTGTAATCGTGCGCGGCGCGTATGCGCTCGTCGAACTGGTAATCGCCCTGCGTCCACTCGAACAGCGAGAGGATGATCTCCATCACCTGTTCGCGCACAGCCCGGCGCATCGCTTCGGCGCTGAGCACGCCCATCTCGACGAGTGCGCCGGCCAGGCGCGGCACTTTGCCGGCGCGCCCTTTAGCCGCTTCGATCTGTTCGGCGCTGACAAGGGATTGCTTGACGAGCAGGTGATCGAGTTGTTCGCCGGTCAGATTGCTGATGGCAAACTTCGGCTCGCCGCTCTCGAAGAAGATGGCTTTGATCGTCTTGCCGCGCGTCAGGCGCAACAAACCGCTCTCTTGCTTCTGGGCGATTTCACGGATGAGATCGGTGATGAGTTTTGCGCCGAGTTGTCCTTGCACCCCAAGACCTGACGTGACGGGCTACAGAGAACCGTAACCGCGTGACTGCTGAACCGGGACATTTATACAGGGGCAGGGCGAATTCATTTTAGGTCGGATGCCGACCCCGCGCAATAGTATTGAACGCCTCACCGCCCCCCCTGCAAACGAGATTGCCAACCGAGAGCCGATCAAATAAAAACTCCTGAGAGCTTGACTGTCAGATCTCGTCTCTCAGGAGGACATTCTTCATGTCTTGGTTCGATTTATACTTCCTCATCCGCCTCATGACAACTGATTGGCGCGTCGGAGGCCGCACTTGCTTTGCCGCCTTGGTCTCGGCTTTCCTCTATCACGAGCGCTTCCACTCCGCCAATGCCGTCGATCATCTCGCTCGCATCCGCCGCTTGGCTCGTCGCCAAGCCTATCGCAAGATCGAGAAGTTCCTCCATCGCAAAACCATGAATCTGGACTCGGTCTGGCAATGGCTCTGGGATCATTACACGGCGCAGATCAAAGACTGCTTCGTACTCGTTGATTGGACGATGTGGAAAGATGGTCGGCAAGTCTTGATGGCGGCGCTGGCCCACGCCGGACGCTGTCTGCCCTTCTTTGCCGTCGCTTACCATATCCAAAAGATGCTGCGCTCGCAGAATCAAGCTGAGCACGCTTTCTTCTTGCTGTTGAGTCGGCTCAAGCGCCAGGGTCAGCAAATTACCTGCATTAATGATCGCGGTTTTGCACGCATCAGCCTGATCAAAGCATTCCATCACGACAACCTGCGCTTCATCACGCGGGTCTGTCACAACACCTATTTTGCCAGCCAGCACTACAGCGGCTTGCTGCGCGATTATGCCATTAAAGAAGGCGGGCTGGTGGATTTTGGAGAAGGCCTCTTGGGCAAAGACGCGAAGAACCAGGCGACCGTACGGCTAGTGGTCTATCGTGGCCGTGGGCACAAGGCGGCCTGGTTTCTGGCCACGGATCGCTTGGATCTGACGGCCAATCAGGTGGCGAGTCTGTATGTCAGACGCATGGGGATTGAGAGTGGTTTCAGAGATACGAAAGGAAGTCGCTTTGGTTGGGGGTTAAAGCAGATTGGCTTGCGTAGCGATGTGCAACTGAGTGTGCTATGGGCGGCGGCGATGGTGGCTTATGCCTTGCGAATGGCGGCAGGAGCGAGTGTGGTGAAGCAAGATGAGCAAGCGCAATTCAACTGGACGAAGAAAGGGCCACGGCGAAGTCTGCTGTCGGTGGGGCGCAATGCGCTGAGTTCGGGCTTGTTAAAAAGCGACGAAATTATCAAACAACTGCCGAAGTTGGCGTTGCGTTTAAGTGATCTGAAGTTGGTGAAGGAAGAAAAGCCTGTAAAAAGCCGCGCCAAGGCCGCTGGAGCTAAATCCTGAAGACGGGGGGCGGTGAGACTCATCAATGTCCTACCTCTCGCCGGCCTCTTTTCGCCGGACGCTTTGTCCCGGAGATGCTTCGATCCTGCTCCCGCTTATCTTCGTCTTGTGCTATGTTCATCATCCAATGGCCGCGATTGATTGGTTCCCATTGTCGCTTTCATTACGAGTTGCATTGGCGGCGACCGCGATGGTGGTCGTGATCGGCGTAGCGCTCGGCTGGCTGTTGGCGCGGCGGCGATTTTTCGGGCGCGAATTGCTCGATGCGTTCGTCACGCTGCCGCTGGTGTTGCCGCCGACGGTGCTCGGTTATTACCTGCTGGTCGCGCTTGGCCGTTCGAGCTTTCTCGGGCGGGCGATTGAATCATTGACCGGCGCGCCGCTGGTCTTCACCTGGCGCGGCGCGGTCATCGCTGCCGCCAGCGGCGCATTGCCTTTAGTAGTCAAGACTACGCGCGCGGCGATTGCGGCGGTGGACGGCGATCTCGAAGACGCGGCGCGCACACTCGGCCAATCCGAGTGGCGTGTCTTCTGGCGCGTGACCTTGCCGCTTGCGTCGCGCGGCATATTGGCGGCGGCGATGCTGGCCTTCGCGCGCTCGCTCGGCGATTTCGGCGCGACGCTGATGGTCGCGGGCAACATTCCGGGCCGCACGCAGACCGCCGCGATTGCCATCTACGACGCCACGCAGGCGGGCCGCGACGATTATGCGCTGGCGCTCGTGCTGATCCTTTCAGCCATCGCCCTGGCGTTTGTTTACGCCACGAATAAATTAGTGACAAGCGACAAATAAATGATGAATGCGGAATGATGAATGATGAACTGCGAATGACCCTCGACCAGTCGCTCGCTGTTCCTGATTCATCATTCATCATTCATCGTTCATCGTTTCTATGACGTTGTCGGTCAACATCAATAAGAGCTTGAGCCATCGCCGCAAGCTGAACGGGGCCGTCCGCGCCGCCGCGTCTGAAGCGAACGCGGGCGAGGCGAATGGTTTCCTGCTCAATATCGAGTTCGTGGCTCGTCCGGGCGTGACGATTCTGTTTGGCGCGTCGGGTTCGGGGAAGACGACGACGCTGAAATCCGTCGCCGGCATCCTGCGTCCCGACGCCGGGCGCATCACGGTTGGCGACACTGTGCTGTTTGATTCTGAGCGTGCCATTGACTTGCCGATACGCCGGCGCGGCGTCGGTTACGTCTTTCAAAACCTTGCGCTCTTTCCCCACCTCTCGGCGCGCGAGAATGTCGAATTCGGGATGGCGGGCGGCGGGCGGCGCGAGCGCGCGATGGAACTGCTGCGCGCCTTTCACGTCGCCCACACCGCCGAGCGCCAGCCGCGCCAGATTTCCGGCGGCGAAGCGCAGCGCGTTGCCTTCGCGCGGGCGCTCGCCTCTGGCCCGCGCATCCTGTTGCTCGATGAGCCGCTGTCAGCCATTGACGAAACGACCAAGCTCGCCATCATCAGCGATCTCAAGGCGCTCAACCGCGAGCTGCGCTTGCCGATTATTTACGTGACGCACAGCCGCGAAGAGGCAATGACGCTCGGCGAGCGGGTGATTGTTTTCGAGCGCGGTCGCATCGTCGCCGAAGGTGAACCGCTTGAAGTCTTCAGCGTGCCGGCCCGCGCCAGCGTCGCTCGCTTGACCGGCGTCGAGAACCTCTTCCCCGGACGCATCGTCGCTCGTCACGAAGCGGGCGGCACCATGACTGTCGAGATCACCGACGCGGGCGGCGTGTGTCAGATCGATGTGCCGTTCGGGCGCGAAGCCGTGGGCGAGCAAGTCCGCGTCGCCGTGCCTTCGGGCGACATTCTACTGGCGCTTGACGAGCCGCACGGCACGTCGGCGCGCAACCGCCTGCGTGGGCGCATTGTGGCGATTGAAGACAAAGGCGGGCGGTCACTGGCCAGCGTGACGAGCGGCGTCCTGTGGCGAGCCAGCCTGACGCGCGAAGCGGTTAAGGAGTTGGACCTGCATTGCGGTAAAGAAATCTGGCTCGCCTTCAAAACCCACTCCTGTTATCTACTCGATGAATGACTCAGGCTCAAGGATGAGGAAGCAGGAAACAGGAGGCAGAAAGCAGAAGCAGGAGGCAGGAAGCAGAAGCATGAAGCAGTCAGTTGTGTAGGTCTAAGCTCCGTTAGGAGCGCAATGTTTATAGTTCACGATGCGATAGATCAAACAAGCTCCGTCAGGAGCGCAATGTTGACATCACGCTCCTGACGGAGCTTCGTCACATCCTTCAGCCATATCTATAAATAGGTCGTCCCTACGGGACTAACTGGTCACTGGCAACTCACAACTATCAACTGCCTCCTGCTTCCTGCCTCCTGCTTCCTGCCTCCTGATCGAAGCGCAGCGCCGCGATGTGCGGCAGGTTGCGGTAGCGTTGCTGGTAATCGAGGCCGTAGCCGACGACGAAAAGATCGGGGATGACAAAGCCGCGATAGGCAATCGGCAGATCAATGATGCGGCGCGCGGAGCGGTCGAGCAACGTGCAGAGCGCCAGGCTCGCCGGGTTGCGCCGCTTGAGATTCTGGAACAGGTAGTTGGCTGTCAGGCCCGTGTCGATAATGTCTTCGACCATCAGGACGTGGCGACCGGCAATGCTCGCTTCGAGGTCTTTGGTGATGCGCACGACGCCTGCCTGGCCGGCGTAAGACGAGATCGCTATGAAGTCAATCGTTGCCGGAATCGTGATAGCGCGCAGCAGGTCGGCGGCGAAAACGAACGCGCCTCTGAGGATGGTAACGAGCATAAGATCGCGGTCGCTATACGCGGCAGAGATTTCCTGGCCGAGCGCTGAAACCCGCTCCTGGAGCCGATCCTGTGTAATCAGCGGTTGTTCCGAAAGAGTTTCATTAGTGAGAAAGCTTTTCATGAAAAATTTCTTTCAATGCGATGCACTTTTTTAGTTGACACGGAAAATATGTGTGCTACTATCAGCGAGCTTGGTTGGCAACAGCCAGGTTCGATCCCGAGAGGTTTTGTTTGAAGTCTTCAGGCTCACTGAATTGCTGAAACCCCGCAAGGGGTGACGGTATGAAGGCGAAACTTCAGAGTGATGATCGAGGCCCGCAAGGGTTTCGCACGCTGAGAGTCTTCGGATTTTTGGCAGGGGAGGTTCGCAAGAACATCCCGCATAACACTGGGGGCCAGGAGACGGATTACAGGATCACTCGGGATCGCTATTTTTTTGCCTGAAATCTGTCGCATCTTCGATTCCGTCATCGCCTCGCCTGACGCCATCTCAATTCACCCATCGACTCGCTCCTGACTCGCGCCGTCACAAGCTGCCATTGCCGTTCATCTGCCACGCGCCGCTGCCGGCGAATTTCTCGATCAGCTTGCGATAATCCGCCGCGTAAAGCACCTTGAAATTGATCTCAGGGTAGAGTTCGCGCAGGCGGCGAATTTTGCGGTTCTTGCGCGTGACGAGCGGTTGGCGCAACGTAGTCAGCTCAATATAAAGGTCGTGCTGCGGGAGGTAGAAGTCCGGCGTGAAAAAGCTGGTCGCCTCGCCCGCGTCGTTCCACTCGATGGCGAAGGCGCGCGGCTCGTACTGCCACTCGATGTGATAGAAGGTCAGTATGCGCGCCAACTCGGCTTCCGATTGGTTGGCGAAGCGTGGCGGCGGGAACGGTTCAGCCGCCGACGCTGAACTCGCTTCGACAGCGGCGAGCGAGCGCAGAGTTTCGTCGCGCAGCGAGCCGCTCAAGGCGATGACCTGCTGAGCGGCAGTTGATTGATCCGGTGAAGATATTTCTTTGACGACGAGGACGTGCTGCCCGTCGCGCTCGTCAATCTGTATGGTTACGTCGGCGCTTGCCGGCTCGCTTTGGCGAGGCGTGCGCTCGCGTCGCTTCGATATGTTGGCCGTCATAGGCTAACCATTCGGCTCGAACCGATTCCCGATCCTGCTCGTCTAAAGCGCCCCCGGCTAAGGGGGACTGGCGGCGCTTCGGTCTTGCGAGACCCGGTTATGCTGCCCGGATGAAAGTCAATCGTGAGGCCGTGCGGTGATCTGCCGCGCCTCGTGTCTACCGCGTCCGCAAAGCATAAAACCCCTGCCTTGCGCGCTGACTGCACTCGCAAAAACAGGGGTAAGCACGACCCAGTGTAACGTATCGCCCGGTGGATGACAACAAAAGCCTGCGTTCGCCGCTGCCTGCACCTTGTGCTATTGTAAAAACGAATGAAGGTCATACCGCTGGGAACCAGTTCAGGCAAGCCGACTCTGCGTCGCAACGTCAGCGCGACGGCGGTAGTGCGCGACGGCGAGTGGCTGCTGTTCGATTGCGGTGAAGGCACGCAGACGCAGATCGCCCGCGCGCGGCTCAATCCGAGCAGGCTCGTGGCGATCTTTATCACGCACTTGCACGGCGATCATTTCAACGGGCTGTCGGGGCTGCTCTCGACGATGGGGCTGGACCGCCGCGTGCGCGGGCTGATACTGGTCGGGCCGGTCGGCATCCGCGAATACCTCGACACGCTGGCGCGGCTGAAGATTCTTTACGTCAACTACCCGCTCGAAGTGCGCGAGTTCGCGGCGATGAAAGCGGTGACTCCCGTCTACGAAGCCAGCGATTATTTCGTCGCCGCGCGCCCGCTCGATCATCGCATCTTCACGCTCGGCTACCGGCTCGAAGAGCGCGACCGGCCCGGTCGCTTCGACCTTGAGCGGGCGCGCGCGCTCGGCATCCCTGAAGGGCCATTGTATCGAAAGCTACAGTTAGGCGAAGACGTGCAGCTCAGCGATGGGCGCATCATTCATTCAAGTGAAGTGGTCGGCCCGCCGCGACCGGGCAAAGCCATCGCCTACTGCACCGACACGCGCCCGTTTGCGGGAACCGTCGAGCTGGCGCGCGGCGTTGACTTGATCATTCACGAAGCGACCTACACCGACGATATGGCCTACGAAGCGCGCGACTACGGCCACTCGACCGCCGCGCAAGCCGCACAGATCGCCCGCGATGCTGAAGCCCGCCGCTTGTTGATCACGCACTTCAGCACGCGCTATGCGGATGTCGCGCCGTTGCACGAAGAAGCCCGCGCCGTTTTTCCTGAGACGCTGTTGGCGCAGGACTTGATGGAGATTGATGTGTAGCGCGCTTATCCTGATGATGATTGTTGCCACCGGCATTGATATGGTCGAGATCGCGCGGATCGAAGCAGTCTTCGCGCGGCGCGGCCCGCGTTTCCGCGACCGCGTCTTCACCGCCGCCGAGATCGCTTACTGTGAAAGCCGCGCCGCAAAGATGGAGAGCTACGCGGCGCGATTCGCGGCCAAGGAAGCGGCGATGAAAGCCCTCGGCACGGGCTGGGGCGACGGCGTTGGCTGGCACGATATCGAAGTCCTGCGCTCGCCAGCCGGCGTGCCGTCATTGCAGTTCAGTGGCCGCGCCCTTGAACGCTTGAAGGAACTGGGCGCGAGTCGCGCTCACCTCTCGCTCACTCACTCGCGCGACCTTGCTATGGCGCAAGTCATCATAGAAGGCGCATAAAAGCGCCGCGTCAGGTTTTGCCTTTCCTGTTTCAGGTGGTTATTCTTCAAGTATCCCCAAAGAAGTTATGAAGCAGTCCTATTCAACCAAAGAGCTGGCCGAGATGTGGGATGTGAGCGAGTCTACCGTCAAGCGGTGGGCGGACGCGGGTGCGCTCCCTTGTCGCAAGACCGTCGGCGGCCATCGCAAATTCGAGCTTGATGATGTCGTCGAGTTTCAAAGCCGCTGCGGCATTGTGAAAGGGCAGGCCGCTGTTGGCCGCAGCGAATCACCTTGCGAGTTCAAGCATCTGCTTGAGACGGCGGATTACCCGGCGCTCACCGAGCGTTTCCGTCACGCGGCGCTCGCCGGCCAGTTTGCTTTCGTTGCGATGCTGTTCAGCCGGTCACGCGAGTACGGCATATCGTTGGCGACCATCGCTGAAGAAATCATCCTGCCGGCGATGCGTGAAGTCGGCGAGATGTGGCGCACCGGCAAGATCAGCGTGCTCGACGAACATCTGGCCACGCTGGCAACTATCGAAGCGCTCGCCCTGCTACAGTCCGGCGTCGAAAAGAAAGCAGAAGCGGAACGGCTCGCCCTGGTCGGCTGCGCTGAAGGCGAGTTGCATCAACTGGCGGCGATGCTGGTGCGTGACCTGCTCGAAAGCAATGGCTGGCGAGTCATCTATTTCAGTTCGCCGACGCCGCTCTTTTCATTTGCCGAAGCGGTTGATCGCTTCAGGCCGCAACTGATCTGCATCTCAATCACGATGGCCGACAATATTGAACGGGCGCGGCGCGATTACGAAGAATTGCGCCGCGCCGCCGAACGCCAGCACACCAAAGTCGTGCTGGGCGGCGCGGCTTTGACTGACGCCGCCGTGCGCACGCGCTTCCCCGAATCCATCTACGCCGGCTCTCTCAACGACCTGCTCGATCTCATCCAAAAATAAAGCGAGTGACCGAAGGCCGCTGATGTTGATTCATTCAGCGGCCTTCGGTCACTCGTCGTTTCGGGGACTGAGTTTTGCCCTCCGAGCTTTTGCCTCGTCGGTTGATTACGCTATCGCAAGAAACTCGCGCAGCATATCGCCGGCTTCCATCTCGCGCAGCTTGGCGAACGCGCCGGCTTCGATCTGGCGCACGCGCTCGCGGGTCACGGCCAGATCAACGCCGATCTCTTCGAGCGTGCGCGGCTCGGTGTCAGTGTCCAGTCCGTAATGCATCCGCAGTATCTTCGCCTCGCGCGGCGTCAGTTGCGCGAGCGCCCGCTGAATCGCCGTGCGCCGCGACCAGTTGAGCGCCGCCGTGAACGGATTGCCCGCGTCGCCCGTGTCGATGAAATTGACCGCCGTCTCACCGTTGTCATTGGCTGGCGCGTCGAGCGTCACCGTTTGCTGCGCGAAGCCCATCGCTTCGCTGATGCGCTCGGCCTCTACGTCGAGTCGTTCGGCGATCAACTCGCTAGTCGCCGCGCCCGAAATCTCACCGCTGATCGAGCGCGATGCCCGCGCCACTTTGTTAATCAGTGTCAGCTCTGATGCCGGCAAGCGCACGATGCGGCTCTGTGTATCGAGCGCCCGCGCCATTGATTGGCGAATCCACCACATCGCATATGTCGAGAAGCGGAAGCCGCGCCGCCAATCGAACTTCTCGACCGCGCGCATCAAGCCAACGTTGCCTTCCTGAATCAAGTCAAGGAAAGGCAGGCCGCGCCGCGCGAACTGTCGCGCGACCGAGATGACCAGTCGCAGGTTGGCTTCGGTCATACTCTGCTTGGCGTAGCTCAATCTATCGAAGGCGGCGTTGACCTGGCGCAACAGCCGCATCATATCCGTCGCCGACACGATGCCGCTCGTGATGAGCTTCGCCGTAACCGTCGCAATGTCGAAGTCGTCTGCGAAAGTCGTTGTCGCTGTGACTGTGGCCTTCGCCTTCCTCTTTGGATCAGCAAAGACGCGCGCCGCTTCAGCGCCTTCTTGAATGATCGCAATCAAGCGGCGCTCGGTCGCCGGCGTGAAGACGAAAGCGCGGACGGCCCGCGACAACTCTACGCGCCGCCGCGCCGCCGCGCTGCGCGCGAACTTTTTGGCCGCGCGAGTTGATCGCTTTGCGGTCGTCTTCTTTGTTGTTTTCGGTTTTGTCGAAGTGAGATTCAGATAGGCCGCTTCGATCTCAGCGAGGGCTTTGTCGGCGACCTTGCCGAGCATCGCCGGCTTGTTCGGGTCATACCCGGCGACGAATTCAATGTGATCGCTCGCGGTCTCGTCACCGCGCCGCAATGCTTCATGCAGGTGCAAACAATACTCAACAATCAATGGCGAGCGCGAGATCATCTTGGCCAGCCGGTTGCGCGCCCGCTCAATGCGCTTGGCGGCGGCAATTTCGCCTGCGGCATTGAGCATCGGCGCGCGGCTCGCTTCGCGCAGATACATCTTCAGTAAGTCTGCATGATCAAGATCGCTAGCCGTGTCTTTGTCAGTTGATTCGGATTCGGCGTCCAATTCGTCCTTCAGATCGGCGTCCGCATAAGATTCGTCAAATTCATTGTCCATCTCTTCAGTCATCATTCCGCCCTCCGTCTGCCGCTGTTCAACCACCAAGTGCCTTGTACGTTATTTCCGCTTGCCACGGTCTCAGCAGATTATACGAAAACGCTCAAAACGTGCGAAATTAAAAATTCTAATCCCGATGTTTCGCTCGTCTTATAACTATTGCCTTTTCTTAACACTGTAAACCGCGCAAAACGCTCACCGGGACAGTATAACCTAAGGTTTGAGGGAATCGTCAAGAGCCGCTAAAATGAAGAGGAATGAAGCCACACCGAATCAAACGTTGGGGCCGCGCCGTCTACGTGCTGTGGACGCTGCTGACGTTTGCCCTCGACGTTGCGCTTGAGGCGAAAGGCTGGTTCGGCAAAGCGCGAAAGCGCGAAGAGCGGCTGCGCCGTCAGGCCATACGACTGCGCGGGCGCTTCATCAAGCTCGGCCCGACTTTCATCAAGATGGGGCAGATGCTGGCGACGCGCGCCGACCTGCTGCCGCTCGATTACTTGAAAGAGCTGAGCGAGCTGCAAGATCGCGTGCCGCCATTCGCCGACCGCGATGCGCGAATGATTCTTGAAGCCGAGCTTGGTCAGCCCATCGAACAAGTGTTTGCGGAATTGAATGAGCCGCCCGTCGCCTCGGCCAGTCTCGCGCAGGTCTATCGCGGGCGCTTGCTGACCGGCGAAGATGTCGCGGTCAAAGTTCAACGCCCGCTGCTCGACGAGCAGATTCGCTTCGACCTCGATCTGCTGCGCTCGATTGGCCGCTGGCTCGACCGCCACCCGAATCTGCTGCCCGGCGCAGAGTGGCTCGGCGCGATTGACGAGTTCGACCGCGTCATTCACGAAGAGATGGATTATTGCCGCGAGGCCGAGAGCGCCGAGCAGTTCCGCCGCAACTTCCGCGAGTGGCCGGGCATCTACGTGCCGCGCATCTTCGCCGAGTATTCGACCAGCCGCGTCATCGTGATGGAGTTCATCACCGGCATCAAGGTCACGGATCTGGACGAGCTGCGCGCCGCCGGTCACAGCCCGCGCCGATTAAACGAATTGATCTACCGCGCCTACTTCAAGCAACTGCTCGAAGACGGTTTCTTTCACGCCGACCCGCACCCCGGCAACCTGCGCGTGATGAGTGATGGGCGGCTGGCTTTCTTCGATTTCGGTATGGTCGGGCGCGTCTCTGTCGAGTTACAGCGGCAAATGATCGATGCCTTCTTTCATCTTTATAACCACGATGTGCGGGCAATCGTTGATGATTTGATGGGGCTTGGATTCCTCGCGCCCGAAGCCGACGTGCAGGCGATTGGTAAGATTGTAGCCGAAGTCTTCGAGCGCAAGTTGAATCTGAAGCTCGGCGAAGTGCGCTTCCGCGATTTGACGTATGACCTTGCGCCGGTCGTTTATGAACACCCGATCACGACGCCGGCGCGGTTCACTTATTTGATTCGCGCGATTATGACGCTCGAAGGCGTCGCTATGGTGATGAATCCTGAGTTCAACTTCTTTGATGTGGCGCGGCCCTACGTTAAAGAGTTTCTGTTCCGCCGCGAATCGTCTCACCTGCGACAGATGGCGCTTGAATCTTTGCGCGACGCGCGCACGGGCCGCGTCAACTGGGGCCGTTTGTGGACGATGGCCAAGATGGCCTACTCGCTCTACATCGGCGATTGAAGCCGCGCCCTCACTTCAGCCATCACTTCATCCACTCACTGACGGCGAGGCCATCGCGGATGATCGTTTCGTTGCGCTCAGGGCCGGTCGAGATCATCGCCATCGGCGCGCCGACCAACTCTTCCAATCGCCGCACGTAAGCCTTCGCTTTTTCGGGCAGGTTGTCATAGTCGGTGATGCCGCTTGTGTCGCTCTTCCAGCCGGGCAGCGTTTCGTAAACGGGTTCGCATTCGGCCAGCGCGTGCGCGCCGTAAGGAATGTCTTCGATCACCTCGCCGCGATAGCGGTACGCCGTGCAGACCGTGATCTCGTCGAACTCGTCGAGCACGTCGAGCTTCGTCAGCGCAATCGCATCCAGCCCGTTCAACATCACCGCGTAACGAACGACAACGGCGTCGAACCAGCCGGTGCGGCGCGGGCGACCCGTTGACGCGCCGTATTCGTTGCCGCGCTGGCGCAGGTACTCGCCGGCTTCGTCAAACAACTCCGTAGGAAACGGGCCGCCGCCGACGCGCGTGGTGTAAGCTTTGGCGATGCCAAGCGCGCCCGTCACGGCTCGCGGCGGCACGCCTACGCCGGTCGCTGCGCCGCCCGCCGTCGCGTTCGACGAAGTGACGAACGGATAAGTGCCGTGATCCACGTCGAGCATCGTGCCCTGCGCGCCTTCGAGCAACACGGCGCGGCCTTCGCGTATGCCTTGATTGACCATCACTGCCGTGTCGCGCACGAACGGTTGCAGCTTCAACGCTTCGCCTAGAAACTCGTCCATCGTCGCTTCGACATCGAGCGGCTTGTCGCCGAGCGCGACCAGTTCGCGGTTAGCGTCCTCGACGTTGGCCTTGATCTTCTCGCGCACAAAATCGAGGTGAAACAGATCGCCCGCGCGTATCCCTGTGCGCGCCGCTTTGCTCTCGTAAGCAGGGCCGATGCCGCGCATCGTCGTGCCGACGCCCTGCACGCCGAGACGCGCTTCGCGGGCCCGGTCGAGCGCGCAGTGATAAGGCAAGATCAAGTGAGCGCGCGTCGAGATGAACAAACGGCCATCGCACTCGACGCCCATCTCGCGCAGTTCCTGCACCTCAGCGTTGAAGGCTTCGGGGTGGACGACGACACCATTGCCGATGACGCAGACGCAGTCATCGTGCAGGATGCCCGAAGGAATCAAGTGGAGGACGAATTTGCGCTCGCCGATACGCACGGTGTGACCGGCGTTATGGCCGCCCTGGTAACGGGCGACGATCTGGAAATGCGGCGCGAGAATGTCAACGACTTTGCCTTTGCCTTCGTCGCCCCACTGAGCGCCGATCACAACGATGTTTTTCATAAATCAAACTCTCTCCCGTCCGCTGCCCAGTCCGACCTTGAAACCGGCCATAGAAGCCGTTTTGGTGTGACGTGCCGGGTCTGAGGCGTGAGCGGACAGAATTACAGGCGCACGGTTAGGACTGACCGCCGTGCGCCTGTGATCGGGTGTGATTGAGCGGTTCGGATAAGTTCTCGCCGCGATCAGGCGAGAACGCGGTCAAGCATTCTCGCAATGTTATCTTTGCTGGTCATGCCGACGGTGCGGTCGGCCTCCGAGCCGTTCTTAAACAGAATCAGCGTCGGGATGCCTTTGATGCCGTAACGCTGCGCGACCTGATTGTTATCGTCGATGTTCAGCTTGACGACTTTAGCCTTGCCTTCGTACTCGCTGGCGACCTTCTCGACAGTTGGCGAGAGCATCTTGCAGGGGGCGCACCATTCGGCCCAGAAGTCTACGAGCACCGGCACTTCCGCCTTCAAAACGTCTTGTTCAAAACTCTGATCGGTTACTTCTTGCATTTGCCTTCCTCCGATAGTTTGGTTCCGGGAGCGAAGGCCGGAGGCCGGTCTGGATTGTATCCGACCCCTGGCCCCTGACCCCCGATCCCTATCTATTATACTGTAGCCGACGCGCCGCGTTGCGCCAGCCACTCATAAACTTGAACGTATTGCTGCGCCGCCCGCTGCCACGAATGGTCAGCGTTCATGCCATTGCGCATCAGCGTCTGCCATAGCTCCTGGTCGGTGTAGACCAGCAGCGCTTCGTAAACTTTTTCGAGCAGCCGCGCCGAGTCGTAATCATAAAATTTGAAGCCGTTGCCGCGCCGCGAGCCGCGATCAAAATTCTCAATCGTATCGTCAAGCCCGCCGACCGCGCGCACGATGGGCGGTGTGCCGTAGCGCAGCGAATACATCTGATTCAAGCCGCACGGCTCGAACTTCGACGGCATCAGGAAGATGTCCGCGCCGGCTTCGATCTTGTGCGCCATCTCGTTGGAGTAGCCGAGATAGACGCCGACCTGCTGCGGGCGGGCCTCGCGTAAGGCTTGAAAGCGGCGCTCGTAAAATTCCGCGCCCGATCCAAGCAGCACGAAGAAGACCCCGCGCTCCAGCATCTGCCACGCTATATCAATGATAAGGTCAAAGCCCTTTTGATCCGACAGCCGCGAGATGCAGCCGATCAACGGGCGGTCTAATTCTTCGGGCAGGTCGAACGCGCGCAGCAGATCGCGTTTGCATTCGCGTTTGCCGCTAAGGTCATTGACTGAGTAGTGCGCCGTCAGATAGTGATCGTGTTCGGGATTCCATTCGTCGTAATCGACGCCGTTGAGAATGCCGGCGAGATCGTCGCGGCGCGCGCGCAGCAGGCCGTCGAATTGATAGCCGTATTCCGGCGTCTGAATCTCTTGCGCGTAACGCGGGCTGACGGTCGAAATGCCGTCAGAGAAAACGAGGCCCGCTTTCAATGCGCTGCCCGTGCCGTGAAACTCAAGTCCGCCTTCTGAACGATTCAGCCAGTCGGGCAGCCCGAGCCGCCCCAGATCATACGTGTCGAAGTAGCCGTGAAAAGCGAGATTGTGAATCGTGAAGAGCGTGCGCGTGCGTTGAAAGGCCGGCTCATTGGCATAGGTCGTTTTCAGATATGTCGCCACCAAGCCGGTCATCCAGTCGTTCAGATGAATGATGTCGAACGGCTCGCTGTGCGCCTTGGCGAATTCGACGATGGCGCGGCTGAAGAAGGCGAAGCGTTCGGCGTCGTCCGGCTCGCCGTAGAGCCTGCCGCGCGAAAAGTATTCGGGCGCGTCGATGAAATAGACAGGGACCTCGCCGCTGCGGTCAACATAGACAGCCGTCTCGCGGTTCTGAAAATTGAATGGGATAGTGAGCGTGAGCGGCAGGGTTTCGGTGTGCGCGGTGATCTTGTCTATCTGATAGCGCGGCATAACGACGCGGACGCTATGGCCGAGCCGCGCGAGCGCTTTGGGAAGCGCGCCCGCCACGTCTGCCAACCCGCCGGTCTTCGCGTACGGCACGACTTCCGATGCCGCCAGTAGAATATTCAACGCCGCACTCCCATGTCAGAAATCCGCGCCACGTCAGAATGAAAGATAGTAGGGGAGCGTCTTCGGCATTGTCAAGAAAACGGCCCGCCGAGGAAGAGGGACGCGGCGACGCGGCGACGAAGTGACAGAGTCACTTCTTCTTCTCCGCCAGTTTTCGGTTTTGGTTGATGCGTTGCTCGACGACGGCGCGGTCGGGATCGTTCGGCATCAGTCGCAAATAATTCTCGAAGGCGGCGGCGGCTTTGTCGTAAGCGCGGCCCGCTTCGTGAATCAGGCCAAGCTCGACGTAACCCGGCGCATAGCTCGCGTTGAGTTGCAAAAGCTCCTGCGCCTCGCGTTCGGCCTGCGCGTAATCGCCGCGCTCGCGGTAGGCGCGCACCAGCATCAATCGCGTGATCGCATCTTTGGGCGCGAGCGCAACGGCTGCCTTGAACTCGGTGGCGGCGCGCTCAAACTCTTTCTGATTGTAATACTGCGCGCCGAGTTGAAAGCGCGGCAGCGCCCAGCTCGGCGCGAGCTGCGCCGCTTGCGTGAAGACGATAATCGCCTTCGCGCTCTCCTTCTCCTGCCGGTACGCGACGCCGAGCGCATTGAAGGCATAAGCCGCTTTCGGGTCTAAGGCGGCGGCGCGCTGCAACACGGGAATCGCTTCTTTCGTCTTCCCATTATCGATCAACACGCGGCCATCACAGAACAACTTTTTCGATTCGACGACTGTATCATCCGGGCGCAGCTTGAGCAGGCAGTTGAACGCCTTGGCGCTGCGCGGAAAGATATCACGCCGCAGTGTGGTGATCTCTTCAGGCGCGCGGACGTAGTCATTGATGGCCTGTTGGCCGATCTCTTCGAGCACGGTGCTCAGAGCGATCTCGACGCTTTGACGCTGCGGCTCGGTCGGCGCGTCGGCGATCATTCGTTTATAGATGTCCCACGCGCCGCCGTTTTCAAGCACGTTGGCGCGCGACAGCTCCTGGCGGATTTGCGCGATGAGCGGCGAAGAGGGCTTGCCCGCGCTGGCCGGCAAAGCCGCGTGCAGGTCGAGCACCGTTCGCGCGCCCGTGATTGAAACCGTCTGCGCGAACGTCTCTGCGCCGGGCGAGTCGAATGATAATTCTTGCTGGCCCGCGCTCAGGCCTTCGATGACGAGCAGGCCGTTCGGGCGAACCCTGCCGCGATAAGCGTTATTGCAATAGACCTCGGTGCCGGGCACGCCGCGCACTTCAATCGAAGCGGTTGCTGATTCGATAGCGATGTTTGATGCCCTATTTGTTTTTGCAATCGAAAGAACAGCGAGCGGCAGGCGGGTTTCGATGTTGCCGGCGGCGCGCGGGTGTTGCAGCGCTTTGGTTTCGCTCGGCACGACTTCGGAAAGATAGTCGAGCAATTCGCCGGCGCGCACGACGCCATCACGATCACGATCCGCACGCCCGCTTAAACCTTCAAGCAGGAAGTTGGTGAAGACGCCGTGCCCGCCGCCCCAACGCTTGTCTTCATAACTCAGCTCGTCCGGGCGCGAGGCGAGCAAGCGAAAGACGCCCTGCCCGGTCTTGCCGACTTCATCGAGAAAGCGATTGACCAGCACCTTATCTTCGACGCCGCGCGACGCGAAGCCGAGCCGCCCGGCGTGACACGCATCAGTGAATAATACGGTCAGCCGCGCGCGCAGCCGCTGGCTGATTACCTTGTTCAATTCGTCTACAGAGAGCGCCGTGGCGTAAAGGTTCTGCGGGTCGGAATCATACGCCAGCAAGTAGCCGTCGCGTTCGCCTTCGACGACGCCGTGACCGGCGAAGAAGACATAGACCAGATCATCAGGCTCGGCGGAACGCGCCAACCATGTGCCGAGCGCCGTGCGCACGGCGGCGAGCGTCGCGTCTTGATTGAGCAAGACTTTGATCTGCGAGGAAGGGAAGCCGCCGCCTTGCGGGCTGCGCAGAAAGGCGGCGAACGCTTCGGCGTCGCGGTGCGGGAATTTCAGTTGCGCGTCTGCCGATAAGTTTTTGTAATTCGACACACCAATGACGACGGCCCAGAGCTTGCCGCGCCCGTCGAGCGATACGCCGCTGCGAATCTGCTGCACGCTCAAGCCGCGCGGGTTCTGCGGCGAAGAAGAGTCAGCCGCCGCCGGTGTGGTCTTGCGCGGCGTCGCGCGACTCTTGCGGCGCGTTCTGGATTGGGATTGCGGCAGCGCGAGCGCGAGTTGACCGACGAGAAGCAGCACGACGAGAATGGCGACAGACGAGCGGCGCGGCGAGATCATCTTCCCTCCTGCTCAACACAAAATCAGCGAGCGCGGCAACGATGATGATGCGCGCCCGCAGCCTCTGTCAATACGACAAGCCGAGTGATGGTAGATGTATGAAAGCGCCGCTCAGAAGCTGATCTACTCTTCACTAATCGCCCGCCGAGGCGGCTTGCCTGGCGGCGTCCCATTCGAGCGTCAGCGCCGGCTTCGTTTCCGTCACGCCGCCGTAACGCCGGTCGCGCTTCTGATATTCGATCAAGGCCGTCAGGAACGCGCGCTCGTCGAAGTCGGGCCACAGCGTCGGCGTGATGAAGATTTCGGAATAGGCAATCTGCCAGAGCAGGAAGTTGCTGATGCGCGTCTCGCCGCTCGTGCGAATGAGCAAATCGGGGTCGGGCAGGCTGCGCGTGTAGAGCTTCGATTCGATGACCTGTTCGTTGATCTCGTCGGGCCGCAAGCGACCGGCGGCGACTTCTTCGGCGATGAGGCGGCAGGCATCAACCAGCTCTGTGCGCCCGCCATAGTTGATGGCGATGTTCAACTGCAAGCCGGTGTTCTGCATTGTCGCCAGCTCGGCGCGGCGTATCTGCTCAAGCACAGAGATGTGCAGGCCGTCGCTGCGCCCGATCAGGCGAAAGCGGATGTTGTTGTCGCGCAGCGTCTGTAGCTCTTTGCGCAGGAACTCCATCAACAGGTCCATCAAGGCGCGCACTTCGAGGCGCGGGCGCTTCCAGTTCTCGGTCGAAAAGGCGTAAAGCGTCAAGCATTGAAGGCCAAGCCGCGCGGCAGTTTCGACCGAGCGGCGCACGGCGTCGGCCCCTGCACGGTGGCCGGCGATGCGCGGCAGGTGACGCTGCTTCGCCCAGCGCCCATTGCCATCCATAATGATGGCGACGTGCGCCGGCAGCCGCGCCGGGTCGAGTTCACCGAGAAGCGCGTCATCCAGCTTAGTGCCGGTCTTCGCCAGGTCAATTCGTCGCATTGCCATATGATCTCCTCCCCTTGCTCTCTCGATTGCAAACCATTTAAGACTGCGTTCATCGCGCCCCGGTTTCAGAAAAGTCGGCGCGTCGCTTTACTGCAACCCGTCATTGCGGCGGCAGCGCGATACGCCGCTTGCCGGAAAAGATGGTGTCGAGCACGTCACCCACCGCGCCGCCTGAGATGCGAACCTGCGCGATGCGCGCCGCTGCCGGCACATCAAAAACAACATCGGTGACACACGACGCGCCCGCTGGTATCGGCTCGGCGCATAGCTCATTGTGTGCGCGCGTTGCGTCAAAGGCGCGCTGCGCGTCGGCAGACCAGTGATACTCGTTGCCCTGCTCGTCCACCAGAACGACAGTCGTTTTATCGAACGTGAAATCCACGCGCCGCGCGTGATTGACGACTTTCATTGTGACGATCTCGTAGACGCCCTGCGCGCGCGCCGCCTCTGGCGCATTGCCGGCGCTGGCCGCTTGCCGCGCCCCCAGCGCCGCAAAGGCAAAGTCGTCGTACTGAATCTCCTGGTTCAAGCCGACGATTTGCGGACGCCGGTTGAGCAGCGCGACAATCGCCAGCAACACGACGGCGATGATCACGAGTGCGGCGAGGCTGGATAGAATCTTTTTCCGGTTCATTGTCAGTCCGGCGCGCGGCAGTTGGACGGAGGCAACTAAAGAATAGGCCCAAGTCGCGCCGAAGAAATGAGCCGCCGGTGAGAAAGTTGTGAGAAGTGATGGCGCGGCGTGATTGCGGCTTAGTAATTCATCAATGCCGCGCCAGCCTTTGCCGCCTTTCCTGCATCTGAGACGCTACGGCTGTAGACGAGACTCGAAGGATTGAGAGACAATCAGACGGATGATGAGCCAGGCGCAATCTCAAGTGATGGTCTATCGCTTCGGCGAGTTCTGCCTCGACGCCGGCAACCGCCGCCTGCTGCGCGAGGGTCATCCGGTTGCGCTCAACTCGAAATACTTCGACGTGCTGTTGCTGCTGGTCAGTCGCTACGGTCAACTGGTCGAGAAGGCGACCATCTTTGCGGAGATATGGTCAGGCGTCTTCGTCACTGATGCCGCGCTGACGCAATGCATCAAGGACATTCGCAAACAACTCGGCGACGACGCGGCCAACCCGCGTTACATCAAGACCGTGCCCAAGCACGGTTATGTCTTCATCGGCGAAGTCACCATGAGCGCGCCCGATGACGCGCCGCCCGGTCACGAGTCGCAAGCGATCAACTTGCTAAGCACCGCCGGCCTCCTTCAAGAGAACGCAACAGCCGGCGCGGCGAATCAACGCGCGCAAACGGCACGCGGCGCGGCGCGGCCATACAAGTTTCTCGATTACTACACAGAGCGCGACACGCAACTCTTCTTCGGCAGAGAGGCTGAAGTAGAAACCGTCGCGTCGCAGATTGTCGCGCGCCGCTCGTTCATTCTGCACGGGCGGTCGGGCGTCGGCAAAAGCTCGCTGCTGCGCGCCGGCCTGATGCCGCGACTGAAAGCCGCCGGCCATCACGTCTTCGTCATTCGCAGCTTCACAGACCCGCTACATCAAATGATGGCGGCGCTCACCTCGGTCGATGAAGCGAGTGACGCGCCGCTCGCCGAGTTGATTCGCCGCGCTGACGAACGTTGGCCGAATCACTTGGTCATCTTCTTCCTCGATCAGTTTGAAGAGTTCTTCACGCTGTTGGGCGAAGAGACGCGCGCCCGATTCCTTGAAGCGATGCGCGAGTTGTTTGCTCGTGAAGACTTGCCGTTCCGCCTCGTCTTCGCGCTGCGCGAAGATTTGCTCGCCGAGATGAGCCAGTTGAAAGCGGCCATCCCCGAAATCTTTCATCACGAATATCGCCTCAAGCGATTGAGCCGCGAGCAGGCCGCCGTCGCCATCACCGCACCGGCGCTGGCTGTCGGCTGTCATTATGATGACGGGCTGGTGGCGCGACTGCTCGATGACCTGAACGATCACGGCTCGGTTGATCCGCCGCAATTGCAGATCGTCTGCGACAGCTTGTATGACGCGCGCGAAGCGACCTGCGAATTGACGCTGGCTTTGTACAATCGGCTCGGCGGCGCGTCGCAAATACTGGCCAGCTATTTAGAGCGCGTGTTGCGCCGCTTCAACGCCGCCGACCTGCAAACCGTCAAGGCGATCTTGACGGCATTGATTTCGACCGACGGCCATCGCCTTGTTTTGCGCGCGGCGGAACTGGCGGCGCGCGTCGGCAGCCAGCCGCCGACCGCCGAGCTGTTGCTCGAAGAACTGGTCGCCGCGCGCGTCGTGCGCCGCCGCAGCCAGGACGGCGAAGCGTGGATCGAGTTGGCGCACGACTTTCTGACGCCGGAAGTGTCGCGCTGGCTCACAGCGGACGAGATCGCTTTGAAGCAGGCGCGCGCCGTCATTGAACGGGCGATGGAGAATTACTCCGCGCACGGATTGCTGGTGGACACCGACGCGCTCGACTTGCTCCTGCCGTTCGGCAAACAACTCAACCTGACGGGCGCGGAGGCTGATCTTTTATTGACCAGCCTGCTTGCGCGCGGGCTTTCGATGCCGGTCTGGTTAGTCGCCGCTTCGGATGCCGCGCCGTGCGTTATCGCCGACGCCAGCCGCAACGCCGATGCGGAGATTCGCAAGCGCGCCATCGAGGCCGCCGCTATCTTGAAGACAGACGAGATGCGCGAATCGCTGCGCAAGATGGCGCTCTGGGATGAAGACCTGATGGTGCGCAAGGCGGCGAGCATTGCGCTGGCCGACTGGCTCGGACTGGAAGCGGCGGCGTTGCTCGCTAAAGATGTCGCGGGCGAAAACGCCGGCCTCGTGCGTCGCGCCATCAGCCTGGCGATGATCCGCGATGTCGAGAAGCGAATGGTGGAGCTGACGCGCCTGCCGCTGGCCGTCAGCCTCCTGGTTGTCGGCGGCTTGATGTGGGTACGCTTGCGGCGCGGCGGCGCGGAGATCATCAGGCAGACAATCGGCGGCACGATTGGCGGCTTGCTCTCAGGCTTGATCGGCGGGCTGTTGTTGAGCATGGGCCTATCGGCGACACGTCACGTGCCGGTGATCGAAGCGATGGAATCGTTAGTGGCGCTGGCGGCGCTCGGCTCATTCATTGGCGCGGCGGGCGGGCTTGGCGTCAGCGCTGGAATGATCTCTGCGGCGCGCGTCGCTTACCGTCATAGCCGCTGGTGGTCTGTGCTCGGTGGCGCGGCGGGCGGCGCGATGATTGGCGGCAGCGCTTACCTGCTCGGCGTTGATATGGTCAACGCGTTATTCGGCAAGCGGCCCATCGGCATCACCGGCGCGATGGAAGGCGCGGTGATCGGCGTTGGCGTATCGCTCGGCGTCGTCGTAGCGCATTCGCTGTGGCGCGCGGCGCGTGCCTGGCAGCGCGTCATCGGCGCGGGCCTTGGCGGCCTTTGCGCAGGCGTCTTGCTGATCGTCATCGGCGGCAATCTCTTCAGCGGCAGCCTTGAGATCGTCGCGCGATTGTTCGCCGATTCGCAGATGCGGCTCGACGCTCTCGCGCCGGTCTTCGGCGAAGTTCACTTCGGGCAGACGACGCAGTTGATTATGGGCGCGATGGAAGGTTTGATGTTCGGCATCGGCTCGGCAAGCGGCATTGAAACTGCGGCCCGGCGCGCGCCCGACGACTTGAGCCTGAGCCGAACGCGCGCTGCTTAATCCACTCACCAGCACACACGTCAAGACGCGCGTTCGCGCTGGCCGCATCATTCAATCTAATTGCTGGCGGGTTGCAGGCTGTGAACGGCCAGCAGCGACATCTTGGTCGGGATGCCGTTGTCAACCGCGACTTTCAACAGGGCTTGATAGTACTGCGGCGGGCCGGACGCGCCGCCGATCTGGCGCAGGCGTTCGTCGAGCATCTTGATGTACTCTTTGGTCGTCGCAAACTCCGCCGCCGCCTGTGTGCCTTCGCTGTGGATGCCAGCCAGTACCATCACCGTGTTCTTGTCCGAAATGTTCGGCTTCAGCGTAATCAGCGCGTAATCCTCGACGAGCTTGCCCGCAACGTCAAAGGCGGGCCGGTACTCGCGCTCTTCGCCCGGCTGCGGGTTGTGGTTAATGATCGTCGCGCTGCCCGTATGCATGAAGTCTTCGTTGATCGGCAGCTTGCCCGACCACTCGTTGGTCCAGACACTGCCGAGCGTGATGACGTTGTGGCTCTTGAGGTCTTCGGCGCTCACGGTGCGGCTCTGTTTCAACAGCACGTTGCGACCCCCCGAGCCGAACAGCGCCGTGACCTGATACAAGCCGATGGCTTCGCCCATGCCGGTGTACTCGTCCACGCACAACGCGATGCGCGGCGCGGGGTTGTTCTTGACGATGAACTTGTCGCCCAGCGCTTCGGTCAGCGCGCTCGTCTGTTCAGGCGGCAGCGTCAGCGCGCGGCGCGTAATGGCCTCAGGGTCCGCAGGGTTGGTGAAGCGGTAGACCGGCGGATTGCTCAAGACCAGCAAGGTCGGCGATTCGCCGTTCAGAAACGGCCTCCAGATCGTGCCCCATTCGTTGATGATCTTCGCGCCACTACCGTCGTTAGCCTGCGAGCGGCGGCTGACATTATCAAACGCGAGCAGCGCAACCGCCGCCAGCAGCACGAAGATCAGCACCGGCACACCGACGCGGCGAAGCATCTCCTGAGCTGGTCGCGTCGCAGGCGCACTGACGGCGCTGATGGGCGCGAGGCTGTCTTCTTTAACCGGCTCGTCCTTGAGTTCGGGCAGCGCGACGGGCGCGCCATTGCCCTGTTGTTGGAAGTAAGAGAATGACGGCGTGTAGTGGCCCTTCGGCAACTCGATCAGAACGCTGTCGCACTTGCCTTCGGTGAAATAATATTCCTGCAACTTGCTACGCAGGCGGCTGGCTTGCACGCGCACGACCGAGTCGGTGCGCGGGCTGTACTGTTCACCGCGACCAAAGACCTCGGTGGCAATCGTGTACTCTTTGAGCTGGTCTTCCTGCTGGTCAAGCGCCTTCTGGACGACGAAGCGCAAGAAGGCGCGCAAACTCTCCGACCCGTGCATGATCTGGCTCTGCAAGATGCGTTCAAGCTGCGCCAGTTTTTCGTCGTTGCTTAAATTCATGTGCTTATTAAGTTAAACGGTGTATGTAACAGCCCGGTCCCGCTCTCTTAAACCGGCTGTATTTCGGCAGCTACGCGGTATTATACCCCTATTAACTCCCAGCACAAGCGTCTGCGCGCATATAATGATGCGGCATTGAGCGCAATAGCATTTATTCTCAAGTACTAGTTCATCACAAATTTATTCGGCATTCTCCGTTAAGGGCTTGAGCCGCATTAAAGGGTTCGGGCATTGTGTTGACAAAAACGGCGGGAGAGACCTATTCTAACTCCCGCTTTGCAGGTTCCTAAAAAGAATCAATCCGCTCACGCATGAACGAAGATAGGGAGGTTACCAAGAATGAAGCTAGAGCATAAGCGAAGGCTTATCCGTCCGACCCTCCTCTTCATCAGCATGGTCATCTGCCTGGCCTTGGCCAGCGCGCAATCGGCACTCGCCCAGACGTCAACCAACGCGACCATCCGCGGCACCGTTAAGGACCCGCAAGGTGCGGTGGTGTCTGGCGCGACCGTGACGCTCTACAACGAGTCCACAAAAGCCGAGCGTAAGATAACGACCAATGATGACGGGGGGTACGTTTTTACGGCAGTATCCCCTGACCGCTACACTATCCGTGTGGAAGGTCAGGGCTTCAAGACGACGCAGCAGACGAGCGTCGTGATCGCGCCAAGCGACACGCGCGGCGTTGACTTTACCCTAGAGGTCGGTACTCAGGGCGAAATCGTCAACGTTGTCGGCGGCGTCGAGCCGATCCAGACGGAGACCGGCGCGAAAGAGAATACGATCACTGCCAAGCAGATCGACAACCTGTCGGTGATCAGCCGCAGCGCGCTTGAGCTGCTGCGCATCCTGCCCGGCGTTGTTGCGCCCTTCCCTGATGCGCCCGGCCAGCAAGCGGTCGGCTTCAACAGCGGCGCTAACAGCAACAA
The DNA here is from genome assembly GCA_045807725.1 of Blastocatellia bacterium. Taxonomy (GTDB): domain Bacteria; phylum Acidobacteriota; class Blastocatellia; order UBA7656; family UBA7656; genus DATENM01. The sequence goes on from JBJMGV010000036.1 coordinate 87,939, forward strand.
CCAGTATAACGTCAACGGCCTGCGCGGCGAGAACAACAACGTTAGCATCGACGGCGCGCGCGTCATTGACGTTGGTTCCAACAACGGCACCATCATCACCGCCAATGTCGATATGGTGCAGGAAGTCAAAGTGCAGAGCAGCAACTACGCTGCCGAGCATGGATCGAGCGGCGTGCAAATTTCGACCACCACCAAAGGCGGCAGTCACGATTTTCACGGCACGCTCTACACCTATGTCCGTGACGCGGCGTTGAACGCCAACGACCGCTCCAACTCGATCAACGGCGTCGCCAAGCCGGCGGAGAGCTACCGCTATCCGGGCGGCAACGTCGGCGGCCCGATCCTGCTGCCGTGGACGAAGTTCAATCGCAACCGCGACAAGCTGTTCTTCTTCTACGGCCTTGAGATTCAGCGGCAGCAAGTTGATCCGGGCGCGCGCTTCGACGTCGTTCCGACCGCCGAAGAGCGACGCGGCATCTTCCGCGCCGGCGCACCGGGCTTGGCCAACGGCGGCAACTTCGCCAGCCAGATCGATCCTATCGGTCAGGCGCTGATCAACCTTTACCCGCTGCCGAATTTCACCTGCCCGACGGGCTGCCGCAACAACTATGTTGCGACCGGCCTGCAACCGATCAACCGCAACCAGCAGAACCTGCGCGTTGACTACAACATCTCGGATAACACCAAGCTGTTTGTGCGCTGGGCGCGTGAGTTTGAAAACAACGACTACTCGCGCGGTCTGTGGTGGAACCCGTCGGCCTACGAGCTGCCTTCGCACGTTTTGGGCACGAACCTGGGCCGCTCGGTCGCCAGCAACCTGACGACGGTCATCAACCCGACGATGACCAACGAGTTCGTTTTCGCTATCAGCAAGCTGAAACTCGATAACGATTACGCAGACCCCAGCAAGGTGTCGCTCGACGCGTTGGGCATTCCGCAGTACAAGACGCCGTTTGGCCGCAACAGCGATTACGCGCCGGTCGCGTTGATCACGAGCTGGTCGGGCCAGACCTCCGGTGACTTCTGGGAGCCGGGCGGATTGCCGCTGTTCGCGCACAATTCGAGCCTTTCGTTCGTTGACAACCTGTCGAAGATTTATGGAACCCACACCCTGAAGTTCGGCGGCCTCGTCGAACGCGCCAACAAGATTCAGAACTTCCAGTTGGAGCAGGAAGGGCGCTTTATCTATGCCCCGTGGGGCAATCGTTCGACCGGCAACGTCTTTGCCGACATTCTGACCGGCAGGCCGGCGCAACTGGTCGCTTCGACCGATGTGCCGACCGGCAACTTCCGCCTCTGGAACTATGAGTTCTATGCGCAGGATGGTTGGAAGGTGCGCCCGAACTTCACGCTGGAGTACGGCCTGCGCGTCGCCTTCTATCCGACCAACCGCGAGGTCAACGGCCTCGGCGTGCTCTTCGACCCGAACGCCTATGTTCGTGGTCAAGGCGTGCTGGTCAATGGCGATCCGGCCAAGCCGAACGGGATTCTGCAAGCCAAGAATGGCCAGATTCCTCTAGGAGTGACGGATAACCCGGCCCCGCAGTTTGCGCCGCGTCTGAACTTTGCCTGGGACATCAACGGCAAGGGCGACACGGTGATTCGCGGCGGCGCTGGCTTGTTCTACAACCGCGTGCAGGGTAACTATCAGTACTACTCGCTGCAACAGCCGCCGAACGCCTTTTCGGCGACCTTTGACGCGTACGCGTTCAACCTGGGCTACGGCCAGTTGCCGCAGATCAATCCCTTCACGTCGGTTGGCACCATCGGCATACAGTCGGCGGATGTCAATTCGATCCAGATTCCGCGTATCGCCAATATGAGCTTATCGGTGGCGCATCGCTTCGCTGGATCGAACGTCCTCGAAGTCGCCTACGTCGGCACGGAAGGCCGACACCTGCCGAACAAGATCGAGAGCAACTACGTCCCGCTCGGCACGCTGTTGAGCGGCAGAGTCGGCAACGCCAACCTGGCTAACCCGGTCGAGCGCGTCGCGGTCGCCGGTCAGGCCTCAGTGCTGTCGCAGTTCCGGCCCTTCCCGGCTTACAGCAGCATTCAGCTCTATCAATACAACGCAACGTCGAGCTATCACTCGTTGCAGGTGACGATGAGCCACCAGACGAGTAGTCGCTTCCAGTACTTCGCCAACTACACCTTCTCGAAGGCGCTGGGTACGAATGCGACGAACGAGACGGGCGACGTTCTTGACCCGATTGACACGCGCAACCGCAACTGGGGTGTCCTGCCCTACGACCGCACGCACGTGTTCAATATGACCTACAACTATCTGGTGCCGGACGGCGCACGCGGTGGGCTTAACAACTGGTTCACCAGAGGCTTGCTCAACGGCTGGCAGATGTCGGGCATTACGACCTTCTCCAGCGGTGTGCCGATCAAGCTGCGCTTCTCCGGCGACATCTCTGCCGCCGGCATTGCCGCGGCGGCGGTTGGTTCGGACGCCTTCAGCAGCTCCGGCCCGACGACCGGCGCGATTGCGCCGATCCTGTTGCGCAGCCCGCAGGTGACGGGCGGCCTCAGCCTGGGCGAGCGGTTCATGGACATCAACTCCGTCCAGATTCCCGGCTTCGGCGGCAGCGGCCCGTACGTCTCGCCGTTCTACCTCCGGTCGCCGCATCACTGGAATCACGATATGTCGTTCTTCAAGAACTTCAATATCAGTGAGCGCCAGAAGGTTCAGTTCCGCGCCGGGTTCTTCAACATCTTCAACCAGGCGTACCCGCGTTACATCCAGGGCGACTTCTCGAACAGCGATGTCAACGTCCGGTTGGATACGGTCTGTAATGTCCATCGCAATGGCGTGCCGAACGGTACAGGCGGCACGTCCGACAACATCTGCGACCCGACCGGCGGGTTCAGCTTCACTCAAGACACGATCAACAACTTTGGCCGCGTGACCAACAAGCACGGCCACCGCATCATCGAGCTGGCCTTGAAGTATTACTTCTAAGACCAGGCACTCGGTTGATCGTTTAACCGGCGGCGCGGGGAGTGTGATGCTTCCCGCGCCGCTTTTTTTCTACGCCGAGGCCGCGCGCCGGATTGAATAATGACGCGGCGCGGCTACAATGTAGACAACGGACGGACAAGCCATCGTGAAGCTCTGACCAATGGTGTGACGCACAGGAGGGGCGGCGGATGAATAGACGAATCACCTTGCCTTATGCTCTGGCGATCTTGATCGCGCTGGCGGCAGCCGCCGCCGCTCAAGACTTGCCATCGAATACCCGGCTGCCGGGCCGGGACGCGAACAACGCGTCGATCAGCGGGCGCGTGATGCTGCCTTCAGGGATGACCAGCGCCGCGCACCTAAAGATCGTCCTGAACACGCCGCAAGCGCCGCTGACGACGCTCTACTCGGACAAGAACGGCGAATTTCATTTCGATGATCTGCCCTCAGGCACCTATACTCTGCTAGTCACCGCCGACGAAGCGCAGTACGAACCCCTTTCGCAACTGATCAGGCTCAAGCCCGGCGAGCCGATGTACATCGTGCTGTCGCTGAAGAGCAAGCTCGGCACGCCAGCCGTAGCGACGCGCGAAAGGGTCGTGTCGGTGGCCGAAGACGAGCGGATGGTTCCGGCCTCGGCCCGCCATGCCTTGGAGCAGGCCGACAAGCTGATTGACAAGGGCGATGTAGACGCGGCCATCGTTCAACTCAATAAAGCCCTCGCCCTCTATCCCGACTACATCAGAGCGCGCAACCGGCTCGGCGTGCAGTACCTGAAGCGCCGACGCTTGCCGGAGGCCGCCGAGCAGTTCAAGGTCATCCTCGACAAGAACCCGAAATACTTCGACGCGCGATTGAATTTCGGCATCGTGCTTTACGAGCAACGTCATCTGACGGAGGCCGCCGACGAGTTGAGCCGGGCCGTGTCGCTCGACAGTTCAAGCGCGGCGGCGCACCTGTTCTGGGGAATCGTCACGCTTGAGTTGAACGACCTGATCGTGGCGGAGAGAGAATTGGTGAAGGCGTTGTTGCTGGGCGGCGAGCGTTATTCAAACGCGCATTACTATTTCGCCCACGTCTACTTGAAGACCGGGCGGCGCGAAGAGGCGGCGCGCGAGTTCACGCTCTTCCTGAAGACCGCGCCGCCCGGCGAGATGGCCGCGCAGGCTCGCGCCCTCCTGCAACAACTCACCGCGAAGAACTGACCATCCCGCCTTTAGAGCGCACAGGAGATTAAGGCGCGACCGTGAAGGCCGTGCTGCGGGTCGCGGTCGCCGCCCCGTCGCTCACGTTGACTTTCAATTCATAAGCGCCCGGCGCGAAGCTGTCGAGCGGGATGGCGCTGGCGAATTGAATGAGGCCGGAGGGGTCGGGCGCGGGCAACTGCGCTTTGATGTTGGCCAGGTGTTGACCGGCTTTCAATACTTCAATGGTCATACGCGGCGCAGCCTTTTTTCCCGCCGGCAGGTAGATGTTGAAGAAGAAGGGAAGCTGCTTCATCGCCGCCTTGCCCAGCGGCTCGCCGAGGTTCGGATAGATCAACAGCTCGCCATAGTGGAACGGGTTGGCCTGCTTCTGCTCTTCCGGCGAGAGGCGATCAGCGCGCTTCAGAATAATCAGGCTGCTCAAACGCAACCCCGAATCGTCGGCGGGCGGCACGTCGAACGAGTCGCTGCGCACGCTCACCTTGCCGCTCGGCGCGTCATATGCCGCAAGGTCTACTTCGTAGTGGCCCGGCAGCAGACGCTCCTCTTTGTAGAAGAGGATGTCGCCGCGCTTTGCCGCCTCCATCTGCTCGATTGGCCCATTGAGCGTGTAGTGCTTACTCAGCTTGGCGACGACCTGCCGCGCCTCGTTGCGGATGAGCGCGACAATCGTGTAATCGCTCGTGAAGGTTTTCTTATCGGCGCTCGGCGTGTAGGTGAAGACGTTGGCCGGCGCTTCGGCGAGCAAAGTCGTCAGTCCCGTGCGCTGCGTCTCTGGAAAGTTGAAGGCGCGCGAGTGCAGCGGGAAAGCGTCGGCCCGCGTTGCGTGATACATAGCCGCGATGGCCGGCGATTCATATTCGAGCACGGGTGATGAGCCTGTCGGTGGCAGGGCGAAGTAACCTTTGCGAGTCTGCGGCTCCAGCCCGCCGCGCCCTATCTTGACGCTGATCTGCCGGAAGCGGCCATCGAGGGTGGGATTCTTCGACACGTACGTCATTTCGTAATGCAAGCGCAGGTCTTCGTCGATGCGGCGCAGGCCCGCGGCCAGGTCGTTGGTGTCGGCGATCATAAAACCGCCGGTGCTGGCGGCCAGCTCGCCCAGCCCGCTCTGCGGGTTGAGCTTGAGCAGGTCTTCGCCGCGCTCTAAAGTCATCGTCATCGGACGGCCCGAACGGTCTTCGCGCCCGCTGGCCTGCTGCCGCGCGCGGGCTTCGCCCATCGCCTTGATCTCGCGCGCCGCCTCGGCATTGCCGCTTTCAGTGCGCAAGCCGCCGGCCTCGACCGTGTAGACGCTGACGTTGGCGCGGGTCGCGGCATGGATGACCGCAGCGAAGCGGACCTTAACATCGGGCGGCAGCGCGAGTCCTTCGGAAAAGAACACGACGGCTTTGCGGCCCGGCACGCCCTGCATCGAGTTGATGATTGCAAGCAAACTGTTGATCTGCGATTGTCCCGTCTGTTGGCGCTCCAGCGACTCGAAGGTTTGTAGCTCGCGCGCCTGCATAGTCGCCAGCGCCGCGTCCGCCGCCGCCGCGCCAGCCGAACTGCCCGCCGCGCTGCCGTTGCTGCCCGGCCCGGTCGCCATATTACCGATGGCGCTGGCCGACGCCTCCGTGAGATTAGCGCCGCGCTCTTCCAGCGTGCGGCGCTCGGCGGATTTCGTTTCGATACCAGAGACGGCCAGACCGGTGGCGCGGTCAACGGCTTGCCTGAGAAGCTGCGAATCGTTGGTATACTGCTGCACGACGCGCAAGGACTGATCGATGACGCAGACAGAGACTTGATCGTCCGGTTGCAGGCTTTCGTTGATGAAGCTCAACGCCGCTTTCTGGGCGAGGTTGCGGCCATTGGCCGACAGGTGATCGAAAGCCATCGCCACCAAGCTGATGTTTGAAAACGGCTCGCGCGGCGTCGCCGGAGGCGGCGCGGGCGCAGTTGGCGTTGGCTTCGCGCCGGTTTTGGTTTCAGTCGCCGATTCGCGCGAGACCAGCCGGAACGAGGCAACCTCCTGGCGTACGCCGTCTTCATAAACTTCAAAGTCCGATGGTTTCAGGTCTTTGACCGAGTGGCCCTTCTTATCGCGCACGACAACGTCGAGGACGACTTCGTTGGCGCGCAGCACGACGTTCTCATCTTTATTCTGTTTATCCTGCGGCGACTGCGCGCGCAGTTGCGCGGGCGAGATGACACAAGAAAGAACGGCAGCCACGAGCAGCAGAGCGATGCGAGACTTCATCAACGATACCTCACTTGTTTTTTGATGCGCTGGAGACAATTAATTGCCGGATGCAATAAGCCTGAAAGCGACTCCGTTATTCTAATTCATCAGGGCAGTCGATGTCATTATCGCGGCGTCTTTATGGCTTGCCCGCGCTCTTTGAAGCACGGTATATTTTTTGTGCCTTCATCGAATAGTGAATGCAGGTCTCGCACTATGAGCAAGCAGACAATCAAATCATACATTCTTGCGGGCCTTCTCCTGCTGTGCGTCGCTACAGTCGCCGCCGCGCAGTCGAACGACGCCGAGCGGTTGTATGCCAACGCCGTGCGCCTGCATCAAGCCGGCGACATCGAAAACGCCATCCGCGAATACAAAGCCTTTCTCGTCTTGTACCCGAACGTCATCGAGGCGCGCTCGAACCTCGGCGCGGCTTACGCGCGGCTGGGCCGCTACGAAGAAGCCATCGAGCAGTACCGGCAGGCGTTGACGCTCAAGCCCGGCAACCCTCAGATACATTTCAACCTGGCGCTCGCTTATTACAAGGCCGCGCTCTACTCCGAAGCCGCCGCCGAATTCACCAAAATTCGCGCCGCCGACCCCTCGAATAAGAACGCGCTGCTGCTGTTGGCCGATTGTCATTTGCAGATGGGCGAAACCAATAAAGTCATCGAACTGCTTGCGCCGCTTGCGACCGACACGTCTGCTGACCTGACGGTCGCTTACATTCTCGGCACGGCTTACATACAAGAGAAGCAGACCGAGAAAGGGCAGGTGTTGATTGACCGCATACTGCGCAATGGCGAGTCCGCCGAAGCCCGCCTGATGATGGGTTCAGCGCAGTTGATGATTCACGATTATCCGGGCGCGGTCAAAGAGTTCGAGCGCGCCATCGCTCTCAACCCAAAGTTGCCGACGGCGCATTCGCTTTACGGGCAAGCCTTGCTCAGCAGCGGCAACCGCGACGCGGCGATGAAGTCGTTACAGGCCGAGTTGGAGATTAACCCGAATGATTTCCGGGCCAACCTCTACATCGGCATGCTGTTGAACGAAGATCAGAAGTACGCCGAGGCGCTCAAGTATATGGAGAAGGCATTGAGCGTGCGGCCCCGCGAGCTGAACGTCAGTTATTACATTGCCACGATCTATACCGCGCTCGGCAAGACGGTCGAGGCGCAGCGCCTGCTCGAAGAGATCGTCAAGCAGGCTCCCGATTTTGTCGAAGCGCACGTCAAGCTGGCGACGGTCTATTACCGGCTCAAGCGCAAAGAGGACGGCGACCGCGAGCGCGCCATCATTCTCAAGCTCAATGCCGAGCGGCAAGAGAAAGCGCCGGGCGCGAAAGACGGCTTAGGGCCGGCTTATCGCGGCGAGCAGCCCGACGCGCCGGTCAAAAAACCGGACGCCCCTCCGCAGCAGTGAAGGTATTCATCATGGCAGCGACGGTTGCACGCACAACGCTGATATTCATTCTTCTGGTCGGCCTCGCCGCGCCGGCTTTGGCGCAGCGCCGCACGCCGGCGCAAAAGAAACGGCCCGTGCCGCAAGCCGCGCCGACCACGCAGCAGAAGGCCGCGTTCGATAAGTTATCCGGGCAAGCCGACGAGGCGCGCGAAGCGGGCCGCCTCGAAGACGCCATACGACTTTACAATCAGGCGCTGCAACTGAACCCGAAATGGATGGAAGGCTGGTGGTATCTCGGCTCGATCTTCTATGACCGCGACCGCTACACAGAGGCGAGCGAGGCGTTGAAGATTCTGCTCAGCCTCAAGCGCGAGAACGGCCTGGCGTGGACGCTGCTCGGGTTGTGCGAGTTTCAGTTACGCAACTATAAAGAGGCGCTTGCTGACCTGCTTTATGGCAAGCAGCTCGGCGTTGGCGACAACAAAGCCTTCATCAACGTGGCGCGCTATCACGGCTCGCTGCTGCTGAATCGCAATGGCCAGTTCGAGATGGCCTTTGAAGAGATGCGCCCGTTTGCGCGCGAAGGCAACGAGAGCCTGACCGTGATCGAAGCGTTCGGCATCAACGTCCTGCGTATGCCGTTGCTGCCATCCGAGCTGCCGCCTGATAAACGCGAGCTGGTTCTGCTGGCCGGTCGCGCCGGCTGGCATCAAGCGGCGCGACATCCGCAAGAGGCCGACCGCGCTTTCAAAGAATTGCTGTCGCGTTACCCGGACGCGCCGAACGCCAACTACGCTTACGGCGTCTTTCAGTTGATAGATACGCCCGATGCCGCGCTCGAATCGTTCCGCCGCGAATTGCAGATCAAGCCCGACAACGTGCCGGCGATGTTGCAGGTCGCTTTTGAATACATCAAGCGCAACGATTACGAGCAAGCCTTGCCGTTCGCGCAGAAGGCCGTCGAGCGCGCGCCCGATTTCTTCGTCACCCACAACGCGCTGGGCCGCGTGTTGCTGGAAGTGGGCAAGGTTCAGGAAGCCATCAAAGAATTAGAGACCGGCGTCAGGCAAGCGCCCGACAGCCCTGAGATGCGTTTCGCGCTGGCCCGCGCTTATGCCAAAGCCGGGCGACGCGAAGACGCGCGGCGCGAGCGCGAGTTGTTCTTGCAACTCGACAAACAGATGCGCGAGCAGCGCGAAGGGACGCAATCAATCGGCGGCGTTGACAACAAGCCTGCGGACAAACAACCGCCGTTGCGATAAAGCCGATTGCCCCGCGTCGGCACACGTTCACCCTCTGGATTAGCAAGCTGGCCATCACTGACCCAACGTTGTATGACTAAGATAAAACACCGACACGCCGACCGTCTGTCGCTCACGCTAATGAGGCGGCTCCTGTTATTGAGCCTGTGCGCTCTGCCGCTCAGCGCCATCCCGCGCGCTTCAGCGCAGGGCACTGCTGCGTTGCCGGCCTTTGAAGAGATCGCGGCGTCGGCGAGCGGCATCACCTGGACGCACGACAACGCGATGAGCGAACAGCGTTACCTGCCGGAGACGCTGGGGCCGGGCGGCGCGTTTATCGATTACGACAACGACGGCTGGATGGACATCTACTTCGTCAACTATGGCCCGTGCGATTTCTTTAAGCCCGCCAAGCCCATACGCAACGCGCTCTACCACAACAACCACGATGGCACGTTCACCGACGTGACCGAGAAGGCGGGCGTTGCGGGCGGCACGTTCGGTATGGGCGTGGCGGCGGGCGATTACGACAGCGACGGCTGGCCCGATATGATCGTCACCGCTTACGGCAAATGTATTCTTTATCACAACAACCAGAACGGCACGTTTACCGACGTGACGAATAAAGCCGGCGTTGCTGCGCCGGGCTGGACGACCAGCGCCGTCTGGTTCGATTACGACAACGATGGGCGGCTCGACCTCTTCCTGTGTAGCTTTGTGCAGTACGGATTGAACAAACACATCTTCTGCGGCGATAACAAAATGGGCCGCCACTACTACTGCATCCCGCGCATCTTCAATCCATCGTCGAGCCTGCTCTTTCACAACAACGGCGACGGCACGTTCACCGAAACCGGCAAAGGCACAGACATCGAGAAGGCGATGGGCAAAGCGCTCGGCGTTGTCGCAACCGACGTGAACAACGATGGCTTGATGGACCTGTTCGTCGCTAACGATACGGTGCAGAACTTCCTGTTCATCAATCGCGGCAAAGGCAAGTGGGAAGAGGCCGGGCTTGCCTCTGAAGTCGGCTTCAGCGCCAACGGCGCGCCGCGTTCGGGGATGGGCGTGGACGCGGCGGACTTTGACGATGACGGCTGGCAAGACCTGTTCGTCGCCAACGTAGACCAAGAGATGTTCTCGCTCTACAGGAACAACAAGGACGAAACGTTCAGCGATGTAGCGCGCCCGAATGGCATCGCCGAGGCGACGCGGTTGTTGAGCGGCTGGGGTTTGAAGTTTTTTGATTACGACAACGACGGCAAGCTTGATCTGTTCTTAGCCAATGGCCATCCCGACGATATGATCGAGCAGTATTCCGGCCAGGTGAAGTACGCCGAGCCGCTGTTGTTGTTTCATCACGACGGCAACCGGCTCGTGAACGTCAGCGCCGAGTCCGGCCCCGTCTTCAAGAAAGACTTTCCGGCGCGGGGACTGGCCATCGGCGATTACAACAACGATGGCCGACTCGATGTCGTCGTGTTCAACAACGGCAAGCCGCCGCTCCTGCTGCGCAATAACGTGAAGAATGATAACCACTGGGTTGGCGTGCGGCTGCAAGGCGCGACGTGCAACCGCGACGCAATTGGCGCAATGATGACGTGGTCAGCGGGCGGCGTGAAGCGCAGTCGCTTGAAGACCGGCGGCGGCAGTTACCTGTCGTCGCACGACCCGCGCGACCTCTTAGGGATCGGCAAGGCGACGAAGCTCGACTGGCTCGAAATCAAATGGCCCGCGCCGAGCGGCAAAGTCGAACGCTTCACCGACGTGCCGGTGGATCGTTACGTCACGATTACCGAAGGCAAAGGACTCGGCGCAACTAACGCGAAATAAGCGGCGAATGCGAATGAAATAAGCGGCGAATGTGAATGAAATAAGTGGCAAGCGCGAAATCGATATTGATCCCGCAGCCCGCTTGAGCGGGCTTGCCCGCAGGGCAATTAGGCCAGCCGTTTACGGCTGGTGGCGGGGCGGCAAAGAGACGCAATAGCCCGTTTTAACGGGCTTACCTCAATCGGCTTTAGCCATTAAACCATATGGCTAAAGCCGACGCGAGAAGGACGCTAAAGCGCCCTTCGGAGATTCGATTCGGCGGCCTTAACCAGCCCTAAAAGGGCTGGCCTATCTGCCCTGCGGGCAAGCCCGCTCAAGCGGGCTGCGGAATGGCATTCATCTGATTCGGCTTGCACTCCACTGTTTTCTCAATTCATCTACCGATTCACTTACTCTTCTCCACGAATTTGTAGCCGAAGCCACGCACAGTCAAAAAGTGGCGCGGATTGCGAGCGTCGGGTTCGAGCTTTTGCCTGAGCAGCCCGACGTGAACGTCCACTGTGCGCGTCAGTATCTCCGCGCCGTAGCCCCAGACTTCGCGCTGCAACTGTTCACGCGAGACAGTCGCGCCGCGATGCTCGATGAAGAAGCGGAGTAATTCAAATTCCCGCGCAGACATCTCGACAACGCGGCCCGCGCGCTTCACTTCGGTGCTGCGAAAATCGACCTCGACCGCGCCGAAGCGAAACGCCTCGGCGGCCTTCGTTTCCGCAAGCGTCGTCTGCCGCCGCAGCATCGCTTCCATCCTCGCCAACAACTCCATCGGCTCGAAAGGCTTTGTCAGGTAATCGTCCGCGCCCAGTTTGAGGCCGAGCACTTTATCGATCACCTGCCCGCGCGCCGTCAACATCATCACCGGCGTCGTCACGTCGCGGGCGCGCAGGTCGCGGCATACGTCGAAGCCGTTCTTGCCCGGCAGCATCACGTCGAGCAGGATCAAATCAAACGCGCCTTCCATCGCCAATTGTAACCCGCTCACTCCGTCCGTCGCGCTCTCGACCTCGTAGCCTTCGCTGGCCAACAAATCTGTGAGCGTCAGCACCAGCCCCGGCTCGTCTTCGATGATCAATACGCGATATGCCATCGTTCACCTGCTATGCGCTGTGCTTGATCTGACCGTTATCGCCGACAGGTTCGTCCACTGCCGGCAGGTGAATGGTGAACCTCGCCCCGCCGTTCGACGTGACTGTGATGCGACCACGATGCGCCTGCGCGTGTTTTTGCGCGATGTTTAATCCCAGCCCCGCGCCGGGCGTTGCCGATGCCTGCACGCCGGCGCTGCGATAGAACGGCTTGAACAGGTGCGGCAAATCTTTCGCGTCAATCCCCGGCCCGTGATCGCTGACGTTGATCTGCGCTTCGTTGCGCTTACCGTTGCGCGAAGCGCGAACCGTGACGCGCAATCGCTTGCCGGCATCGGCGTACTTCAGCGCGTTTTGCAGGAGGTTCTTAACCGCGCTCTCGATGGCCGTTGCATCGGCCATCACGGTCGGCGGCGGTTCATCCTTTTCGTATTCGACCTGCCAGCCGGCTTCCGCAAAAGCCGGCGCGCAATCCTGCATCGCGCGTTCGACCAGATCGCTCAGGCGATGCGGGCGAAAGTCGTAAATCTTACCTTTCGCCTCGATGCCGGCGAAGCTCAACGCTTGCTCGACCTGTGCCGATAGCCGCCGGGTTTCGCTCTGAATCATCGCGCCGTAATCCTGCACGCGGCGCGGTTCGGTGACAACGCCGCTGGCCAGATTGTAACTTGCCGAATGAATGACGCTCAGCGGCGTGCGTAATTCGTGTGTGATGTTGGCCACAAACTCCATCTGCTGGCGGGCGAGCCGCCGCGCTCGTTGCGCCGCCAGCGCCAGCAACACAATGCTCCCGGCCAGAAGAATGAAGATGACGAAGTTCAGCCACAGATTGCGCCGCCGCGTTTGCGCGGCCTGCGCTTCGAGCGAGCCGGCGCGGTGACGTGCAAGCAATCGCCACGAATCGCTCAGCGACGCGTCAGCGCGAAACTCATTCGCCGCGCGCCCTGCTGAATCTGCTACGCGGTCGGGCGGCGGGTTCTCGTCGGGCCGCGCTGCCGCGTCCTTACGTCGGGGCGGGTCGCCGTTGCGCGGCGGGCGCGGTCGATTGGCGGGCAAACGTTCGGGCGGCGACCCCATCGGCGGCATCGTCTCCTGGCCAAGAACCACTGTGCTGGCATCGACCTGCGCTAGCGCGTTGATCGTCAACGCAGCGTCCGATTGATAGATCATTTCAGGCCCATCGCCACCGACGACGGCCAGTAGATAATTGCTCGCGTCTGCCGCGCCAAAGAGCCGCTCGATCAGGCCGGGGAGCAATTGTGATTTTAGATACTCAACATCCAATTCGAGAAAGCACCAGCCGCGCAACTGCGGCGAATCCGGCGGCTGGTCGGCGGGCGCGGGAACCATCACCTCGCGCAACCGGCGCGGCGAGCGCAGCGGCTCATCAGCGGGCGGCGGTGGCGGTCGTGGCCGCTCGGCGCGAGGCGGTGGCGGTGGCGGTGGCGGCGGACCTTGCCGAAAATCTTCCGGCCTGCCGCCCCGCTCAACCAGCGGAAAGATCAACAAGGGGCGCGTGCCGAGCAACTCGAAGGCGACGCCGCGCGGAAAGAAAGGCAGCCCGCCTTCGGGCATACGCAATCGCTTGTCGAGCACTTCACGATAAAAGGTCAGTTCGTCAGGCCACGCCTGCGGCGCGAATTTGCTATCGGGCTTTCTATCGTGCCCATCAAGGCGGCTGAAGGTTGATTCGCCATTCACTGTCTCGCCCAGGTAGACCGCGCCGAGCAACGATGGGCGATTGGCTCCTGTTTGCCATTGTAAGGTAAGTCGCAAAAGATGAGATTGGAGATTAACGCCTTCAGGCACATCGGGACTGGGGCGGAACATCGGCAGCAATTCCTGAACAGCGGCGTTGAACTCGCTTTTAACGCCGGCCAGGGCGCTGTTGAGCGACTGGCGATGCTCCAACAGGTCGGCTTCGGCGGCTCGATTGATCCAGCGGTATTGCAGCAAAGCGGCAGCGACCAGCAACGACGCCAGCGCCAGCAGGCCGAGCGGCAGCCATTTCGCTTTGATTCTCAAGGGCCACACAGCGCCGATTATAGCGCAGCCGCGCCTCGCGCGAAGAATCCCGCTTCAGACTTTACCTGATCTTTACAAAGCGCCCGGTTCTTTACCAGAGCTTTACACCGCTGCCGCCGCTTTTTGCTTATAATCGCGTTAGTCAAAACGAGAGCGGCGATAGGCGTTCAGCCGCGCCGCTTGACCGAGACTAGCGACTGGATGAGCCATCATCAGAAAGTGAGGGATGAGATGAGAAAGGGAGTCTTATGGGTGGGCGTGGCGCTGATGCTTGTCGCGCCATTCGTTATCACGTCGGCACAGCAAGGCCCGTCGAGTGTCGAGCCGCTGCGCGCGAAAATCGTAATCGAAAACACAAATCCGAATGAAGCGGCGACGACTGAGAGCGGCCAGTTCTACCGCGACAGTCAGGGCCGCACGCGTCTTGAGGTAGGCGGCCACATCATCATCAATGATCCGGTGGCGCGCGCGCGTTACGTGCTCGACACCGAGCAGCGCGTCGCGCACAAGATGCCGATGCCGTCGGGCGGCCCGCGTGAGCGCGGCCCCGGTGACGGAATGATGCCGCCGCCACCGCCGCCGCCTCCGGGAGCTAACGGGACAGCGCCTGATCGTTTAATGCCGCCGCCGCCGCCACCGCGACCCGATGGCCCGCCGCCGCAACGTACCGATCTAGGCACGCGGCAGATTGAAGGGCTGACGGCGCACGGCTGGGAGATCACGCGGCCCTTGCCGCCGCTGCCCGACGGCGAGAGCCATAATGTGGCTGAGACTACACAGACGTGGGTGGCCGAAGAGTTGAAGCTGCCGCTGCTAATCGAGACGGTGGTATCAGATGGCCATCGGCACACGCGACGTTTCACAGAGATTCAACGTAACGCCGCTGTCGATGCATCGCTCTTTGCGGTTCCGGCGGATTATCAAATCGTCGCCGCGCCGCCGCCGCCGCCGCCGCCGCCGCCGCGCCGGCCTTAGCCTGTCGCGGTTGTGCCCTGCGGCGGCAAAGACTCGCGCCCGCATCGCTGACCCGCTTTGATTGGTTGCGTTATTCGTGAATGACCGCCTATCATTGCCGGTCGGCCTTGCCGGCGGAAACTATCCTTGCCGCCGCAACGAACGCGAAGCGCCCCAACTATTCATCACCCACTCATTATGAAGCCGGAGCGTTGCGGCTTTGCTCGCCGCGCTCCCACTCACTGGAGGAGGCCCGAAATGACATCCTTGAAGCGTTGTGTGTTCGTGTTGTTCGTTGCGATGCTGGTATGGCCCGCCGTGCGGTCACAGGCTGTGCAAGATCAAGTCGCCGCTGAAGCGCTCGCCGGCTTCACCAACGAGAGCAATGGTATGGTGGATCAAGCGACGTTCGACGCCGACCGCGAAAAGTTTGAGGAGCGCGACGATATTGCTAAAGGGCTTGGCCCGGTCTACAACGCGCAGTCGTGCGCCGAGTGCCACCAGAACCCTGTGACCGGCAGCAGCAGCCAGGTGACGGTGATGCGCGCCGGCCACCGTGACGCGTCGGGCGTCTTCTTTGAAGCGCCGGGCGGTTCGCTGATTAACGACCGCGCCATTCATTACTCGTTGCAGGAGCGCGTGTCGAGCGAAGAAGATGTGCGCACGTTTCGCTCGTCGCTCAGTACGCTCGGCGACGGCTATGTCGAGTGCATCGATGACGCGACGCTGATCGGGCTGGCCGCAAGCCAGGCGCGCGACTCGAACGGCGTGATCGCCGGCCAGGTGATTCGCGTGCCGATGCTCGAAGCGCCCGGCCAGATGCGCGTGGGCCGCTTCGGCTGGAAGAATCAGCACGCCAGTCTGCTGTCGTTTTCCGCCGACGCTTACTTGAATGAGATCGGCATTACTAATCGCCTGCTGCCGCGCGAGAACACTTCACTGGGTCGCTCGGTGGCGGCTTACGATGGCGTGGCCGACCCTGAAGACACGGATAATGACATAGACGCGTTCGCGCGCTTTATGCGGGCAACCCAGGTTCCGCCGCGTAACGAAGCGCTCGCCGCGACCTCCGACGCGCGAGCCGGCGCGGACCTGTTCAATCAGATCGGCTGCGCTATCTGTCACGTGCCGGCGATCATTACTGCGCCCGTCGGCACGGTGATTAACGGCGGCACGTTCACTGTCCCTCAGGCTCTGGGCGGCAAGACTATTCACCCGTTCAGCGATTTTCTGTTGCACGATGTAGGCACGGGCGATGGCATCGTTCAGGCGGGCGGCCCTTCGACGGCCAACAAGCTGCGCACGCCGCCGCTGTGGGGCATTCACGTGCGCTCGCGGCTGATGCACGACGCGGCTACGTATACTTTTGATGACGCGATACGCCGTCACGCCGGCGAGGCGCGCGAGGTCGTCGCCCGTTACAACACGCTGAAGAAGGCGAAGCGCGCACAGTTGATCGCCTTCTTGCAATCGCTGTGACGCGCAACGAAAGCGGATTCACCGCAGAGGCGCAGAGAACACAGAGACGGCGCAGAGGTGTGTTATTCTCTGCGCCCCCTTTGCGTTCTCTGCGCCTCTGCGGTGAATCTGTTTTTTAATTCGGATATGGATCGCCGGGGCGGGCGATGCGGATGTGGTGATCGCTGAACTTGAAGTGCGAGCCGGGGATTTCGATCTTCGGCATATGGCACGATGTACAGTTCGCTTTGCCGACCGGGCAGAGTTTGGCGACGCGCTTGCTCGCCTCTTTAAAAGCCGCTGGCGCAACGTTGCTGGCGGCGTTATGGCAGGCCGCGCACTTCGCATCGAAGGCCGCCGCGCCGCGTTTGCGCGGCTCGTGCGGGTCGTGACAGGCCACACAGCTTATGCGCGGATCGTCGGCATCGTAACACTTGCTGTTGGTCAAGCGGTACGGCTGAAAGCGCACGTTCATCACGCCGCGAATCCCCATCAATGCCACTTGATCCCAGGTGCGATGACAGGTCCCGCAGAAGTTCGACAGCTCGTCGGTAGACAGTTTCTTCGGATTGAAAATCTGCTTCTTGTCGAGGTCGCCGGCCTGCATCGCGGCGACGTGTTTTTCGCCCGGCCCGTGACAGGCTTCGCAGGTGACGCCTTCGGTCAGTTGATCGAATTGCAGGTTGACGCCGTTGAGCGCGTTGGTGCTGTGGCAGCCGAAGCAGGCGCGCGTTTCGTCCATCTTCATCTCGCGCCCCATCGCTTCGACCAGTGATGCCGGCGCGGTCGGCACGTGACCCATCGTGATGTCGAGTCCCTTAATGTCGGCGTAAAAACTGACGCGGCCTTCGTAGAACTTATCCTTATAGTGCAGCACGTAAGTCTGCCCCATATCGGCATCGCCGAAGACATAAAAGATCGGCACGCTGAGCGTATTGACGCCATCGCTCACGGTGTACATCGAACGGTTGCCGTCGCGCGTCAGCAGGTAATTGTATTTCTCCTGGTGAAAGGCCAGCTTCGGGTAATTGCGCAGTAGGTCGGCCTTCTCCGGCGCAAAGAGCGCGCGGCCCATATGCGTATTGGTCTGCGTTTTGACTTTGGCGGTGTGACATTCAGCGCAGGCTTGCGAACCGACAAAGCGCCAGCCGTTGGCCGCGTGGTTTGGCTGCCAGTCAGTGATGGGCGATGGCTGCGCGCTTTGCGCTTGCGCGAGCAGCGTGAACGACGCGCCGAGCGTGGCAAGAAAACAGAGAATGACGGCGAGCTGCAACTTCTTCTTGGCCGTGCCGATGTTCATGGATAATGCGTCCCGTTGGATAAATGCTCAGGGAAAAACTATACAGGATGCCCATACGGCCCGCAACAACTCGGTGAGCGCCATAGGGGAAAGAAGCGACCACAGATGAACACAGATAAACATAGATAAAAGGTGGCAAGCACTCTCCGCTCGTTCAATCTGTGTTCATCCGTGTTCATCTGTGGTTTCATATCTTCTTCCTGCCAATGCCTTGCTTGACACCGAGCCGCAAAGCCGAGCAGAATGACGCGCAATGCCCGACGCGGTTTCGTCAGACTCGCCTGTCGCCTCGCCAGCCCTGAGCCACTCGCGCAAGACAACGCTCCGTGACCATTTCAACCGGACGAATTTGATAGCCGCCATCGTCATCTGCGCCGGCGCGACGTTGATCTTTTTGCCCATCATCATTCGCGGCTTTCCGAACGGCGAAGATGCATACGTTCATTATCGCTGGGCGGCAGAGTTCAAGGCGGCGCTCGGCGAAGGCGTGTCGCTCTATCCGCGATGGCTCGGCCTGGTTAACAATGGCGCGGGCAGCCCGACGATGCTTTATTACCCGCCGCTGCCTTTCTTCGTCACCGCCGCGTTCGACTTCTTGATTGGCGATACGCTACGCGCATTGTCGTTGTCGTGCTGGCTCGCAACCGCGCTGGCCGGTTTGGCAATGGTCATCTTCAGCCGCCGGCTAGTGTCGCCGCGATGGGCGCTCGTTGCCGCCGTGCTTTATATGGCTGCGCCGTATGCCGCCTTTGATCTATACCAACGGTCGGCGTTGTCCGAGTACTGGACCTTCGCGTGGCTGCCGCTGATTCTTGACGCCACTTGTCACGTCATCGCGCAAAAGAATTGGCGAGCCCTCATCTATCTAAGCGCCAGCTACGCCGCGTTGCTGTTGACGCATCTGCCGCTCGCCTTCGCGCTGACAATGCTATTGCCTGTCTTTGCTCTCGCGTTGACTCGCCAACTCAGAGCGTTAGCCAGAGTGGCCGCAGGCTTTTTGCTCGGTGCGGCGTTGAGCGCAGTCTACCTGCTGCCCGTGCTCGTCGAGCGCGGCTATGTGCGCGCCGACCGCACGTTGCGAATTCGTTATGTGAATTACTTCCTGTTCGAGCATCTCGGCAGCGCCCTTCGCGCGCCGCTCTTTCCCGGTGTAGACGAGCGGCGCTTTGTCGTCGTCGAAGGAACGACGCTCGTGGCGCTTTCATTGCCTGTGCTGTTGGCCTTGAGCCTGATCGTGATCTTCATTCTGCGCCGGTCTGCGCCCTCTGTTGCGGCAAAGCGGCAACTCATCGCCATCTCCATCATTGCCGTGTTGAGCTTGCTGATGACGACGCGACTCTCGTCATTCGTGTGGAAAGTCGTGCCGCAGCTTGCTTATCTACAGTTCCCGTTTCGCTGGCTGGTGATTGCGACCGCCACGACTTTTTTGCTGATGATTGTCGCCCTCGCGGCGCTGTTCCCATTGAATAAAACGGGCGCGGCGCTGGTTATCGCCTTTGTCGTAGCGATGGGTTTCGGGCTGCGTATGAGTCTGCTAGCGATGACGCGCGCCTCTTACGACCGCACTCAACTCGAAGCCGGGCTTTCTGAAATCGAAGTGCCCGAATACCGCCCCGTGTGGTGGAGCAAGCAAAAGCACATCGACACGTCAAAGCCTGATGAGTTCGCCTCATCGCCGGTCCTCGTCCGTCAAGGCAACGCCAGTGTTGATGTGATTGATGCTGAAGGGATGCGGCAGAGCTACGCCATCACGGCGATGAGCGAAGCGACGTTGAACCTGCGAACGCTCTACTTTCCGGGCTGGGCAGCGAGTGTGGATGGTCAGCCGATATCAATCGAGCCGAGCGATGAGGGCAACATTCAACTGACGGTCGGCCCCGGCGCGCATTACTTGACGTTGGCTTTCGAGGACACGCCGCCGCGCCGCGCTGGCAAGCTCGTCTCAGGCATTGCGCTGACTTTGTTGATTGGCATATGGATTACAGAGACGCTGCGTCAACGTCGCGGCGCACGCGCTTCGGCTTCCATTGCGTGAAGATGATCAGCCCGAACGACAACGACAAGCGAACCGCGCACCCGGCTTTGGTGGCGGCGTTGATGATTGCGCTCGCGGCGACGCTCTTGATGCTGCCGGCCCTCATTCGCGGCCTTCCCGCCGGCAATGACGCCGATCTGCATTTCCGCTGGGCTAGGCAATTTCAGGAAGCCCTGGCCGAGCCGGGCGTCTTCTATCCGCGCTGGCTCGGCTCAGCCAACAACGGGCAAGGCAGCCCGGCCTTGCTTTACTATCCGCCGCTCGCGCTCTTCGTGACCGCTGCGTTCGGCCTCGTCACCAGCAACACCCTGACGGCTATGTCGCTGGCTTGCTGGCTCGGCCTGCTGATCTCAGGGTTAACAATGTATAGCCTCGCGCGCAAGCTGTTGGATTGGCGGGCGGCGCTGTTTGCCGCGCTATTGTATATGGCCGCGCCTTATCATCTGTTCGACTTTTATCAAGGCGCAGCGATGGCCGAATTCTGGTCGTTCGCCTGGATTCCGCTGGTGCTTGAAGGCGTCTATCGCGTGGTGGTTGAGCGGAGTTGGCGCGCCGTGGCAACGCTCGCGGTCGGCTACGGATTGCTTCTGCTGACTCACTTGCCGCTGTCGTTCGCGTTGTCGCTCGCGCTGCCGGTCTTCGTATTGGTGTTGACGCGCGATTTGAAATCACTGGCAAAGGTTGCCGTCGGTCTGTTGGTCGGTGCGGGCGTGGCCGCCGTTTATCTCGCGCCGGTAGTCAGCGAGCGCGGCTATGTCAACATCGGCAGCTTGTTGATGTTCGACTACCGTCGCTTCTTTCTGCTGAATCATCTTGGTGTGGCGCTCAAGACAACTATGTTTATGCCCGATGCGTCGCTCTATCCGAGTAATGAACCGGCCAAGCTCGCGCCTTTTCTTTACCTGATAAAAGTTGAACAGGCGTTCGCCGGCTTTCTGTTGCTGCTGATCGTTAGCGCAGTCGTTCTGCTCGTGCGGCGTCGCGTCTTGCTTGATCGGTTGCTGGATATGGCAAAGCGACAACAATTATTAGTCGCGTTGCTGGCGGTGACGGCGTTCAGCCTGTTGATGGCGACGCGGCTTTCGTCATTAATCTGGCGAGTCGTGCCGCAGTTATCTTACTTACAGTTCCCATTTCGCTGGCTGGTTGTGGCGACGGTGGGCGGATGTATGCTCGTTGCGCTGACGCTTCGCCATTCGCTGCCGTTCAATCGCCAGCGCGTTGTTCCGGCGTTGCTGTTGGGCGTCGCTCTCGTGTTGACGTTAGCGACGAGCTTCCTGATGATTGCGCGCACGCCCACAGAGCCTACGTTCTTTGACGCGAGCCGCCCGCGTCGGGAAGTGCCAGAGTACCGGCCCGTGTGGTGGGACAAGCAACTGCACGAGGAAGAGACGCTGCCGCCGGTCACTGTGATTAACGGACAGGCCGAAGTCGATGTGAGCGACGGCGAAGGTATCCATCAACAGTACGCCGCGAATGTTGGCAGCGCGGCAACGCTGCGTTTCCGCACGCTCTATTTTCCGGGATGGGTAGCGCGTGTTGACGGCAACGCGGTGAGCGTCGCGCCGGACGAGACAGGTCACATCCAACTCGATCTCGCGCCGGGCGAGCACCAGTTGAGCTTGCGCTTTGAAGATACGATGCCGCGCCGCATCGGAAGGATTATTTCAGTGATTAGTCTGATGATGCTCGGCGCTTTGCTGCTCGCGCGCCGCCGATCATCAAAGAAGGTACAAGAGGAAGTAGTGAGGTAAGCTACTTTCCGCCCATCGCCCACTTCAGCGCGCCGATCATCAATTGCTGGAATCGCGCATCGCGCCAGACCTCTTCGCGGTGGCCGAGCGCCGTGTAAAATACGCGCCCCTTGCCATAGTTGCGCCACCACGCCAGCGCGAAGTCTTTGTCCGTGCGGTGCACCGCCGGCTTCGTCAGATCGACCGAATTCGGGTCGAGGCTCAACAGCACGTGAACGCGCGACCGCGAAAAGTCTTTGAACTGATAAATCTCGTCTTTGACCTGAAACGACTTGCCGAGGTGTCTGGTCGCCGGGTGGGTGTTGTCTTCGACGTTGACGGTAACGTCCTGATGCCAGGGGTGCTGGTCGAAATAGCCGCCGATCAATTCGCCATATTCGGGCCACTTGTAAAACGTGTCGGTGGCGCTGTGAATGCCGACAAAGCCTTTGCCCGATTTGATGAAATCAAGAAAGGCCGCCTTCTGTTCGTCACTCAGAGGCAACTCGCCGGTTGTGTAAAAGACGACCGCATCATATTGCTTGAGCGAGTCGCGGCTGATCATTGAGCAGTCTTTGGTCGCAGTCACCTCGAACGCGCCAGAGCGCTCGCCCATCTCTTTCATAATCTCTTCAGAGACCGGCAGCACGTCGTGCTTGAACCCGGCAGAGTGTGTAAGGTAAAGCACTTTGTGTTTGGCGCGGGCGACGCTGGCCGTGTGGTCGCGCGCAACCACGCCTGCGCCGGCCTGCGCAAAGATGATGGCGAGCGCGACGCCGAGTGCGGCAAAAAGTTTTCTGGTCATAGCGCGCGATTAGCTCTGATGTTCAGGGTGTGTGCAGCCGACGAACTCTTTCAGATACGAGTTGCCTTTGTACTTGAGCTCTTGCTTGATGCCGATCTCCGTCGTGTAGTAGCCGTCGATGGTTGCGTTCTTGATGGTGCGGAAGAATTTCTCTTCGACCGTCTGCGGGTTGCGTTCGTTCTTGCTGATGGCTTTCAACAGCTCGACCTGCTGATCGACGCTGGCATCGGCGAAGGGCTTGCTGAACTTGTCGCCGCTCATCTTGTTGACGGCGGCCAGTCCCTCGCGCCAGGTATGTTTGACGGTGTCGGGCGACTCGCTGACGATCAGGTCGATGTATTCGTTGACGCGCGCCGCTTTCGCGCCCGGCGATGCGTCGTCCGCCGGGATGATGCGCTCGGCCATTTCGATGAGGGTGCGATTCTCTTCCGGCGTGAAGAACTTGAGCGGCTGCGGCTTGGCGCTGGCCGCCGTCTGCGTCGCCGTGTGCATATGCTGATGATCCTGCGCCGCAACGGTCGAACCGAGCACCGGCAGCGAAGCGATGACGCCCGCGCCGACCGTCAGTCCTTTGAGCGCGTCTCTGCGTGACAGCTTATCGTTTGAGTCAGCCATTTGGAAATCTCCCCAAAGTTCGATGTGCGAACGCTACGCGCGCCCGCGATTATGTGCTCAAGCCACTTGTTTGGGATTGCGCGATTGCAGGACTAACTTTTAACTGCCGCCGCCGAAAAGTCAAGCGGTGATGGCAGAGGCTAAAGGCTAGAGGTTAGCGGCAAGTAGCAGTCCCGTAGGGACGACCTGTTTATAGTTACTGGTGTGTGAAAGAACACAAGCTCCGTAGGAGCGCGATGTCAACATTGCGCTCCTAACGGAGCTTCGTCACATCTTTCAGCCATATCTATAGAGCGTGTCTGAAAAGCCCTGAAAAGGCGCGATTCGACAGCCCAGGGCATCGCCCTGGGAGAGCGGCGGGGCTAACCGCCAAGCCCTGAAAGGGCGCAATAACCGATCACCTAGTGCGCCCTTTCAGGGCTCGTGGAATTGTCGCTGTGTATACCCGGCGCGTTGTGCCGGGCTATTGAATCCCGCCCCTTCAGGGCTTCTCAGACACGCTCTATAAACATTGCGCTCCTAACGGAGCGATTCTCACTCTGTTTCTCACCGCTAACCGCGAGTCTCTAGCCCCTGGCCTCTAATCCTTCTGCCACTCCAGCGCGAACTCGCAGCAGCGACCGCCTGTGACAACGCAGTTCGGGTGCGCGAAGCGTGTATTGGCCGCGCCGGCCAGTTCGAGCGCCTTGCTCCAAAATCCGCCGAGGCTCTCGCAGATGGCCCGCGTCGGCTGTATGCCCGACTCGTAGCGGTAGCGCACCACGCAACGCGCGTCGCCGGTGCGCTCGATCTCAAGATCGTAGGTGTCGTGAAAAAAAAACTCTTTGATCGAAGGGAATTTTTCGAGTTGCTTAACCGGGTCTTTGACGAGCAGCGTTCGATAGACGCCGGTGAAGACGTACTCGGCCATAAAGCGGCCCACTTCGACCGACAGCGTCGGCGCGGTCGGCGTCGCAAGCTGGCGCGTCACCCGGCGCAAGCCATCGAGTGCGCTGTAGGGATACCAGTTGGTCGGCAGAAAAAACGCCGACCGCAGCGAAGGGTCTTTGCGGCTGACTTCGGCGAACGCCTCGGCGACCGCCTGTTCGCTATAGCGCCTCTTCAACAGTTCCACCCACGCATTCAATAACACCCCTTTGATTTCGGCCATAGTCTCTCCTCAAGCGGGTCGGGTTGTCGGGGGTGAGCGCGATTGGCCGGGAGCCTTTTCCGCAGGAGCCTGCGGAGCGGCCCGGCTCGCGTTGATGACTATACTTACTTGCAAAGCCTGCTTCAATACTATTCTCCGCTTCGCCGATCAGCGCGGCGCTTGACAGTGGCGGCGCGAGAAAGTTAATTTGCGGGCGCTATGACAAAGAAACTCAACATCGCTATGATCGGCTACAAATTCATGGGCAAGGCGCACAGCAACGCCTGGCGACAGGTGGCGCGGTTCTTCGACGCGCCTTACGAGCCTGTGTTGAAAGTCGTCTGCGGGCGCGACGAGTCGGCAGTCAAGCAGGCTGCCGATAAGCTGGGCTGGGAAGAGGCGGCGACGCGCTGGGAGGATGTCGTCGCGCGCCCGGACATTGATGTGATCGACATCTGCACGCCCGGCGATTCGCACCGCCCCATTGCCATTGCCGCCGCCGAAGCCAGGAAGGCGGTCTTCTGCGAAAAGCCGCTCGCCAATACGCTCTCGGAGGCCGAAGAGATGCTCGATGCCGTCAATCGCAACGGCGTGATTCACATGCTCTGTCACAACTATCGCCGCGCGCCCGCCGTGCAGTTGGCCAGGCAGTTGATCGACAAGGGGAGCATCGGCGAGATTCGCCACTTTCGCGGGACTTACCTGCAAGACTGGATCGTTGATCCTGAGTTCCCGCGCGTCTGGCGCTTGCAGAAGTCCGAGGCCGGTTCAGGCGCGCTCGGCGACATCGCTTCGCACGTGCTCGACCTGTCACGCTTTTTAGTAGGCGAGATTACAGAAACCGCGAGCCTGCTCAAGACCTTCATCAGCGAGCGACCGCTGCCCGGTTCGACTGAGCGCGCGCCGGTTGATGTGGATGACGCGTCGCTCAATCTCGTGCGCTTTGCGAGCGGCGCGGTCGGCACGATTGAAGCGACGCGCTTTGCGACGGGCCGCAAGAATTATTTACGCTTCGAGATCAATGGCAGCTTGGGGTCGCTGGTCTTCAACCTCGAACGTATGAACGAGCTTGAGCTGTATATCGAAGAAGGACCGAATAGCGGCTTCCGCACCGTGCTTGCGACCGACGCCGCGCATCCTTACATTGCCGGCTGGTGGCCGCCCGGCCACATCATCGGTTACGAGCACACCTTCACGCACACGGTGCTTGATTTATTGAAAGGCATCGCCGAACAGAACGTGCCGACGCCGAACTTTGAAGACGGCGTGCGCAATCAACGCGCCCTCGACGCGATGGAGCGCGCCGCCAATTCGGGCAAGTGGGAAACGGTGTGAAGAAAGGCAAAAGGTAAAGGCAAAGGGAAAAGGGAAAGGGAAAAGGGAAAAGCAAAAGGCACGAGGCAAAGCAAAAGGCACGAGGCAAAGCAGCCCGCTTCAGCGGGCTTTCCCGCAGGGCGATTAGGCCAGCCCTTTTAGGGCTGGTTATCGCGTCGGCGAAAATGTGCTAGCCCGTTTTAACGGGCTTACCCTCACTGGCTTTAGCCAGATCATCCAATGGCTAAAGCCGGCGCGAGAAGGACGCTAAAGCGCCCTCCTGGTATCCTCAACACGACGGCTAACCAGCGCTAGAAGCGCTGGCCTATCTGCCCTGCGGGAAAGCCCGCTTCAGCGGGCTGCGAATTACGAATGAAACTCAGGAACAGGGTTTAGTAATCCGCAACCCACAATCCATCTTCACGAGCGGTAGGCTTCGCGCCCGATGCCTTGCACGGGGATGCCCTGCGCCGGCAGGACTTCGTTCTGAAGCGCGAACATACAAGCGGCGGCTTCGTCGATCTTGCGCGTGAAGGCGATTGAGCCTTGCAGGATCGGCCTCAGCCTCTCCTTATCTTGAATGCGAGCGGGCGGGTATTCGTGCTCGACGATCAAGTGCGTGTTGGCCACATCCAACGCCAGCAGCTCGCGCGCCGCCAGTTGATGATCTAACCAATCGACCGTGCGATTCTGCAAGTAAGCCAGCGGGTCGTGACGCGCCGTGCCTGGCAGCTCGTGCTCGCACAGCACCGTCTGCTTGAGCCACGCGTTGGCCTGGTCGGCAGGATTCTCTGACGGCTTGCCATCCTTCCAATCACCGCGCTCGATGGTCTGCCCGCCATAGCCCCACGCCGCGACGCCCTTCGCGTGAATGACCTGCCCTTTAACGTGAAAGCCGGCGATGAGAAAGTTGTAGCCTTCGTCTTTCAGGTATTGAAAGATTGAGCGCGTGTCCTGTCCCATCAAGATTGCATGCGACGGGTCATAATGTATGCGCAGTTGATCGCCGACGCCGTGACGCTCGCAGATGCGGTGCAGCGCGATCCACGGGCCGGGCGCGTAGGCGATGTTGTTATGAAAGTTGTCGCCCGTAGTCCAGCCCGGCATCGGGCATTGCTCGATGCGGTAGGTGAGGCCACGCGCTTTGGCTTCTTTCAACAGCGGAATGAAGTGCTCTTCAAAATCGATCAGGTTTTGATCCATGCTCAAGGTCTGGTTGCGACCGACGAAGCCGCAGACTGCGTCCACGCCCAGCAGCACGGCAGCGTCGAAGATGCGCAACATAAAATCATGCTTCTTCTGCCGTATGGCCGCGTCGTGGTGCAGCATATTGTCGAAGTAACCGATGTCGGAGATGCCTATGCGATATTCGCTCAAGGCCGCAAGCACACGCCTGGCGCGCTGCTCGTTAAACGGCTGGCGCAGGTCTAGCGTGTTGGCCACTGGGTCGAGCATAGCTTCGGCGGGCACGTCGGATTCTGACGGGTGCAGTGCGGCGGAGAGCTGAATGTTATCGACGCCGAGTTCGCTGGCGAACTGCACCCACTCTTCGATGGCGAGGTCGGGATCGGGGTCGCGCTTCTCGCGCGGCGTCAGCTCTTGCAACGCGGCGGTCAAGACACCGATCTTCATGAATTTTGGCTCGAAGGGTTTGATGGACATCCTCTTGCTCCTCTGGTTGAAAAATGCGATGACGGATTACAGGCGGAAAGCTACACGAGCCGCGCGACGCTTGTCAAACTTCGACGCTTTCGACCGGCGACGGCGAGATTAGATGAACGCGCGGGGCTGTGATAAAATCGCTGCACTCCAAGCGAGGCGCTTAAGATCAGGAGGTCAAGATGCTAACACGACGACGATTCCTGCGAACCGCGAGCACTGCTGCGGCGGCGACCACGGCGATGGCATCATTCAGCGAAGGCGGCATCAGCCGCATTCTCGCGGCGACACGCGGCGTTGCGGATTCACCCGAAGCCATCGCCAAAGACGAGACCTTCTGGCGCGAGATTCAACAAGCCTTCACCGTTGACCGCTCGCTTATCAACCTGAACAACGGCGGCGTCTCACCTTCGCCCCGCGTCGTGCAGGAGGCGCTCGTGCGCCACCTCGCTTACTCAAATGAAGCGCCGGTGGTAACGATGTGGCGAATCCTTGAGCCGCAGATTGAAACCGTGCGCCAGCGCCTCGCGCGCCAGTTCGGCTGCGACCCCGAAGAACTGGCCATCACGCGCAACGCCAGCGAGTCGCTTGAAATCTGCATCTTCGGCCTCGACCTCAAGCCCGGCGACGAAGTGCTGACGACCAATCAAGACTATCCGCGCATGCTCAACGCCTGGCGGCAGCGCGAACGGCGCGAAGGCCTCAAGGTCAACACGATCTCGTTTCCCGTGCCGCCGCCTTCGATGGACGATCTCTACAATCGTTTCGAGCGCGCCATCACGCCGCGCACACGCGTCATCCACTTCTGCCACATCACCAACCTCACGGGGCAGATCTTTCCCGTCAAGCGCATCTGTCAACTAGGCCGCGAGCGCGGCATCGAAGTGATCGTTGACGGCGCGCACGCCTTCGCGCATTTCCCGTTCAAGCACGCTGACCTCGACTGCGATTACTATGGCACGAGCCTGCACAAGTGGCTGCTCGCGCCCATCGGCACGGGCATGCTTTACGTGCGCAAGTCGAAGCTCAAGAAGCTCTGGCCGCTGATGGCCGCAGACAGCAAGCAGGACGACGACATCCGCAAATTTGAAGAGATCGGCACGCACCCGGCGGCCAATCACAACGCCATCGCCGAGGCGCTGACCTTCTACGAAGGCATCGGCGCGGAGCGAAAAGCAGCGCGCTTGCGTTATCTGAAAGAGCGCTGGGCGCGGCGGTTGGAACAGAACAAAGGCGTGCGCGTGCTGACGCCTTACGACCCGCAGCAATCGTGCGGGCTGGCGCTGTTCACCGTCGAAGGCATGGACATGCGAAAGCTCGGCGCGCACCTCTGGGACAAATACCATATCATCGTCACGCCCATAGACCACGAAGAGTTTCACGGCATCCGCGTCACCCCGAACGTTTACACGACGCTCGACGAAGTTGATATATTTAGTGAAGCGGTAGAGCGTGCCATCCGCACAGGTGTTTCGGCGTGACCCTTTGCGCGAGTTTGGGAATCGCCATTCCCACAAGCGAACAGAAACAGGAGGCAGAAGGCAGGAAGCCGGAGGCAGGAGGCAGCCGGTCAGTTGATAGTTGATAGTTGAAAGTTGATAGTTCCCCAAGCTCCGTCAGGAGCGCAATGTTTATAGTTACGCGGGCGGTTTAATCTTCAAGCTCCGTCAGGAGCGTGATGTCAACATTGCGCCCCTACGGGGCTTCGTCACATCCTTCAGCTATATCTATAAACAGGTCGTCCCTACGGGACTGCTGATCAGTGGCCAGTAGCCACTGACCACTGATCACTGGCCACTGATTACTGGCCACTGGCCACTGCTTCCTGCCTTCTGCCTCCTGCCTCCTGTCATTTGGCACGCCGTTTTCCTTACACCGAGCAGCCCGCAGGGCGTCAGCCTGCTTAACCATTCTTAGCTTGAATCAGGAGGTGAGGTAATGGAGACACTCTGGCACGATCTGCGATTCGCCACCCGCACGCTGGTCAAGAAACCCGGCTTTACGTTTGTGCTGGTGCTGGCGCTGGCCTTAGGCATCGGCGCGAACACGGCGATCTTTTCAGTCGTCAACGCTGTCTTGCTCAGGCCGCTGCCTTATAAAGACGCAGAGCGGCTGGTCTGGATTTGGGAAACCAATCCAAAAAATGACATCGCGCAAGAGTCCGCCTCGCCACCGAACTATAACGACTGGAAGGCGCAGAACCAGAGCTTCGAAGAGATGGGCGCGTTCGTCAACACGCGGATGACGCTGACGGGCAGCGGCGAGCCGGAACGCTACAATGCGGCGTACGTCACCACCGGTTTCTTCGAGGTGCTCGGCGTGCCGCCGCAGATCGGTCGCACCTTCACGCCTGACGAGGATAAGCCCAACAGCGCGAATGTCATCGTGTTGAGTTACGGCCTCTGGCAGCGGCGCTTCGGCGGCGACCCCGGCATCATCGGCAACGCCATCACGATCAATGGCAGGCCGTTTACGGTCGTCGGCATTATGCCGGCTGAGTTCAAGCACCCGCGTCCCGAAGCCAATCGGCAGGCGGAGATGTGGACGCCTCTGCAAGTGGATTACGCGAAGGCCGGGCGGCGCGGCGATTACCTGGGCGTGATCGCGCGCCTGAAGCCCGGCGCTGCCATCGAGCAGGCGCGCGCCGAGATGACGACCATCGCCGCACATCTCGAACAGCAGTATCCCGACAGCAACAGCAATTGGGGCACAATCGTCGTACCGCTGCACGAACGCTTCGTCGGCGATGTGCGGCCCGTGCTCATCGTCCTGCTCGGAGCGGTCGGCTTCCTGTTGTTGATCGCCTGTGCCAACGTCGCCAATCTCTTGCTTGCTCGCGCCGCCGCGCGCCAGAAAGAGATGGCCATACGAACAGCGCTCGGCGCACGGCGCTGGCGCATCATCCGCCAGTTGTTGACTGAGAGCGTTTTGCTGGCCGTAATCGGCGGCGCGCTCGGATTGCTGCTCGCGGTCTGGGGCATCGAAGCCCTAATCGCGCTCAGCCCCGGCAACATTCCGCGCATTAGTGAAATTCACGTAGACGCTCGCGTGTTGGCTTTCACCTTCGGCGTATCGCTGATCACGGGCGTGTTGTTCGGACTCTTCCCGGCCTTGCAAGCCGCCAATCCCAACCTCAACGAGACGCTCAAGGAAGGCGGGCGGGGCACGACCGAAGGCAGTCGCAGCGGTCGCGCGCGCCGCGTGCTAGTCGTTGCCGAAGTGGCGCTGGCGCTGGTTCCGCTCATCGGCGCAGGCTTGATGGTAAAAAGCTTTCTGCGATTGCAAGACGTGAACCCGGGTTTCAACCCTGAGCACGTGCTGGCCATCGAAATCTACCTGCCGGGCACGACCTACAAGGAAGGGCCACAGGCGACAGCCTTCTTTAGAGAGTTGCTCACGAAAGTGCAGAACCTGCCGGGCGTCGAAGCCGCCAGCGCCATTGACACACTGCCGCTCAGCGGCGGCGGCAACGTGCTTGCCTTCTTCATCGAAGGCAAGACCTACCAGCCGACCGACAACACGCCCGACGCCGAGTACCGCGTTGTCACGCCGGAATACTTTCAGACCATGAACATCCCGTTACTGCGCGGCAGATACCTCACCGAGCAGGACGGCCCGAACACGCCGAAAGCTTTTGTGATTAACGACACACTGGCCCGCCGCTACTTCGGCGATGAAGACCCTATCGGCAAGCGCATGAATCTGGGCGACGACAAAGATCCCGAATGGTACACGGTTGTCGGCATCGTGCAGGACACACGCCATGAATCGCTCGGCGCTGAGCCTTACTCGCAGATGTACGCCGTCAACACGCAAGTGACGAGACGTTCGATGGTGCTGGTGGCGCGCACGACAGGTGGTCCGGCCACGATGATCCCAACCATTCGCAGCACGATCACGGCGATGGACAGCACGCTGGCGCTCAACAACACGCGCACAATGGCGCAGGTGATGGCCGAGTCGCTGGCCCGTCCCCGCTTCAATATGCTGTTGATGAGCCTGTTCGCCGTTGTCGCGCTGGTGCTCGCCGGCGTCGGCATCTACGGCGTGATGAGTTATGCGGTGACGCAGCGCACGCACGAGATTGGTGTGAGAATGGCTCTAGGAGCCAGTTCCAAGCAAGTCTTAAAGATGGTCGTGCGGCAAGGCATGGTGCTGACGCTGGTAGGTGTTGGCATCGGGCTGGCCGGCGCTTACGCGGTCACGGCCTTGATTCGCAGCCTGCTCTCAGGCTTGCTCTTTCAGGTCGGCACGCACGACCCACTGACCTTCGCCGGCATCGCCTTGCTGCTGGCGTTGGTGGCGCTGCTGGCCTGCCTGATCCCCGCACGCCGCGCGACGAAAGTAGACCCGATGATTGCGCTGCGGTATGAATAAGGGGCTAGAAACTAAAAGTAGATTGAGAGTCGCTCCGTAGGAGCGCAATGTCTATAGAGCGTGTCTGAAAAGCCAAAGAAAGCCCTGAAGGGGCGGGATTCGACAGCCCAGGGCAGCGCCCTAGGAGAGTAGATGCGGTGCAAATCGATAAGCCCTGAAAGGGCGTAATAACCGATCACCTATTGCGCCCTTGCAGGGCTTGCGGAATTGACGCTGGGTGTACTTGGCGCGATGCGCCGGGCTATTGAATCGCGCCCCTTCAGGGCAATGGCATTAAGTTAAGAAAAACCCGTTTCGGAGAGCTTGAATGGGTTCAACCATTTGCATTGCCTCAACTTGGCGATTCCAGGTCGCTGAATCCTTAACTTAATGCCATTGCCCCTTCAGGGCTTCTCAGACACGCTCTATAGTTGCGCGATTGATTTGATGAACAAGCTCCGTAGGAGCGTTATGCTGACATTGCGCTCCTACGGAGCTTGTGTTCTATCAGGCATCCATAACTATAAACATCGCGTCCCTACGGGACTGACGATCTTCTGCTAGCCCCTAGCCGCGACGTTGAGCATCTGGCGTCTCAGGCGCAACGCTGGACTGACGATCTTCTGCTAGCCCCCAGCCCCCAGTCCCTAGCCCCTGCTTCGAGATGCGTCCATCAACGATGTGGATGGTGCGATGCGCGAGCCGCGCGTTGTCGGGATTGTGCGTCACCATGAAAATCGTTTGTCCGGCGGCGTTGAGCTGCAAGAAGACTTCGATAATCTCGCGCCCGGTTCGGCTATCGAGCGCGCCGGTCGGTTCATCGGCGAGCACGAGCGGCGGATCATTCACCAGCGCGCGGGCAATCGCCAGCCGTCCCTGTTCGCCGCCCGATAGCTCGTTCGGCAGCCGCGACGCTTTATCTCCGAGTCGCACGCGTTCGAGCACGCTCATCGCCCGCTCACGTTTCTCTTTCGCGCTCGCGTTCACCGTCGCCAGCGGCAGCATCGCGTTCTCAATCGTGTTCAGGTAAGGCATCAGGTGATGCTGCTGAAAGACGAAGCCGAGGTACTCGCGGCGAAAGTCGGCGCGGCGTTCATCGTTGAGCGCGTAGACATCAATCTCATCGACGAGCACGCGGCCCGCTGTCGGGTGGTTCATCGCGCCGACGATGGTGAGCAGCGTTGATTTACCGGAACCCGATGGTCCCATCAAGCAGACGAACTCGCCTTCGCGCACGTCGGCATTGATGTCTGCGAGCACGCGCACAGCCGCCGCCGCGCCGTTTGATCGATATTCTTTGCTGACCTGTTCGATGCGAACGAAAGACATAGGACGTGATGCGGGAAGAAGTCAGAAGTCAGAAGTCAGGAGCCAGAATAAAAGCGGAAGTCGGCTATCACCTCCGCTTTTATTCTTCGAGCGAACTTTCAGTCCGCACGAATGTGCGGATGGAGTGAAAACTCCCGAATTTCATTCTACTTTTAGACTCTGCCTTCCTTTTCCATTCTGACTTCTGACTTCTTCCGGTTAGATGTATCGAACTGCTTCCGATGGGTCGAGCCGCGAGGCGCGCACGATGGGATAGAAGCTGCTCACGACGCCGATCAGCAGGCCCGCCAGGATGGCCGCGACGGCGAGCACAGGCTGAAGTTGAAAGGCCGGCTCAGTTTCGGCGAAGTACGGCAGCGCGATGAAGCTCGCAAGCATCCCGCCGGCCCAGCCAAGCAGGCCGCCCACCACGCTGATCAAGCCGACTTCAATCATCAAGCCTTTGATGATGTGAGCGCGGCGAAAGCCGATGGCGCGCAGCACGCCGATCTCTTTGGTGCGCTCGACGACTGAACCCATCATCGTCGTGAAGATCATCAGCGCGCCGATGGCGAGGACTACGCATGAGACGGCGGCAGAGAATCGCGTCAATCGTTCGACGGTGTCGCTGCGAGCGCGCACCGATTGTTGAATGGCCGAGACTTTTGCGTGCGGCAAGCGCTCGCTGATCTCGGCCACAATGTCGCCGATGGGGCAGTCTTTACATAGCGCGCTCACTTCGATAAGGCTCAACTGGTCGGGCTTGTTGAGCAGTTGTTGAACGTGCGACAGCGGCGCGAAGATCATGCGGTCTTCCGCTGCGCCGGTCGGCGAGATGATGCCGGCCACCGTGTGCTCGCGCCCGGCAATCTGTAGGCGGTCGCGGGTGATCTTGAATTGATCGTGGCTCGGCGCGGCGTGGCCGTCGCTGTGCGCGTCCTGGTGAGGGTTGTCGCTTGCGGTGTGTGTGGTCGGCTCGATGAGGCCGAGCGCGCGCGCCGCTTCGTAGCCGATGAGCACGTCATCATCGGCTTCAGGCTTGCGCCCGACGATGTGCCACCATCGTTTCAGCGTCAGTTCGTTTTTGAAATCAACACCGGCCAGCAGCACATCAACATCGCCTACGCGCACTGCGCCCAACAGCTTCGGAGACACCAGGCTGATGCGGTTGCGCAGCGGGATGTCGTAGACGCTGGCCGCGTCTTCGCCCTTGAGCTGTTGAACATCGAATGACACGCTCGACACCGCGACGCCGCCGTAATCAAGCGACAGGTTATTCGACTGCGGCACGACGACGATGTTCGCGCCGAAGCGGTCGAGTTGCGCGCCAATCTCTTCTTTGATCGAACTGCTCAGGCTGAGCAGAGCAACAGCGGTTCCGATACCAATGGCGATACCGATGACCAGAAAGGCCGCACGGCCTTTGCGTCGCTTCAGATTGGCTAGTGCGATGGTGCTAATACGCATAACGATTTTGGATTTTCATGGCTTGGCGCTTCGCGCCGGCGATTTTGGATTTTAGATTAGCAGACTGAAGCATCAATCGGTCGCGCCTTGTTCCTCAATCCAAAATCCAAAATCAGAAGTATTGTTGTCGGGCTTGCAGGTCGCTCGTTCTGATGACCAGCGTGTCGCCTTCGATCTGGCGCGGCAGGCCGACCGGGTTGCAGCCGCCTTGCGCTTCGTTGACCTGCGCCGAATGAAAGTGCAGTCCGCAGTTGTTGCAGACCATATCGTCGCCTTCCTGGTGATAGCCCTTCTTGGCGTGATAACAGGTGTCGCAGGCGTCGAGCGCGGCGCGATAAACGCCATCCGAACTCTTGAGTGCGAAGAAGCGCATCTTCTTGTTGTCGGGCAGCGCGTAGTCGTAGAACTTCGCCGTGCTGCTCAAGTCGGCGAGCGGGATGCGAATCTCGTTTGCCGAGCTGCTGTTATTAACGGCGGTCGCCGAAGGCTGATCGCTGCGACTGCGGAAAAAGAAGAAGAACGACGCGGCGGCGAAAAGCGCGATCACCGCGACGATGAGCAACGGCTTCGTCTTTTTGCCATTCGCTTCGCCGGCGAACTGCGCGCGCTTGCGCTCGCGGTTATCGGTTTGTGGTTGATGCTGCATAACGATGATCCTTTTACGCCGCGTAGCGGCGCTTGAATTTAGCCAGGCGTTTCAACGCCTGGAATAAACGCCTGGAATAAGTGTTGCCCGTGTTCGCGTCGCGTAGCGACGCCTGACTCCTAGGGCATTCAACCGTCGCTACGCGACGCGACATCCATCTCGCTGCTGAACACAGGCATTGAAATGCCTGCCTAAACTCACTTGCCGCTACGCGGCAAACGCCTGCTTAAACTCACTTGCCGCTACGCGGCAAACGCTTGCCCGAACTTCATTGCTGCTATGCGGCAAACGCTTGCCTGAACTTCATTGCTGCTACGCGGCAAACGCCTGCTTGAACTTCATTGCCGCTATGTGGCAAACGCCTGTCTGAACTCACTTGCCGCTGCGTCGCATCTTCACTCAATTGCTGCTACGCGGCATCTTCAGCCTGACCCTTGCCTCACAACTCAAGCTGCATGCGGCGCAGCAAATCCTCAAAGCGCGGGTCATCGCGCACGTCGTCAAAGACCGGCTCGACGTTGATGTAGACCAGTATGCCGTGCCGCTCGCGGTGAGTCTTTTCCAGATACGCGAAACCTTGATCGCGGTCGCCGACGCCGAAGTAAGCGCGCGCCATACTGTATGGCGAGACGTAGAGCCGCGCTGACAATTCGTTCAGCGTCACCAGTGACATCTCGGCATCGGTCGTGCGACCCCACGCCGCGTAAGCGTGGCCCATTGCCGACATCGTTTCGGTGTCGTGCGGCACCAGTTCGAGCGCCTTCTCGAATTCGGCGACGGCTTCGCTGTACATCTGCTTCTGCTCGTAAATCATGCCGAGCCGCCGGTGCGCCACCGCGTAGTCGGGAGCCAACTCCAGCGTCTTGCGACATTGCGCGATGGCTTCGTCATACTGATGCGCGAAGTAATAAACCCGCGCCACGTTCAGATTGACGACCGGCGACAGCGGCTCAAGCTGCCTCGCCCGCTGTACTTCGGCAATCGCCTCATCCATACGCCGCATCGCCGCCAGAAAGAGCGCGTACCACAGGTGCGCTGTTGCATAGGCCGGGTTCAACGCGATGGCCTGCTTGAACTCGTTCTCTGCCGCCGCCCACTCCCACTCGTACCAGAAGCGTATGTGCGCCAGGCTGACGCGCGCTTCGGCCAGCTTCGCATCGAGCTTCAACGCTTTCATCGCCGTCGCCTTGGCGCGCAGAAAAGCGGTGCGCGGCGGCATCGGGCTGTAGCTCGCCATCAGCGTATAGCTATCGGCAATGCCTGCGTAAGCCAGCGCGTAGTTCGGATCGAGCGCGATGGCTTGCTCGAAATACTCGATGCCTTTGCTCAGGTCTTCTTCCGTGCGCTTGTTCCAGTAATAACGGCCCTTGAGGTAGAGCTGATAGGCGGCGGTGTCTTCGGTGTAGCGCCGCGCCAGCCGCTTCTTCTGCGCGCCGGTCAGCTTCAGCCGCAAGTGCTCGGCGATCTCTGCGGCCATCTCTTCTTCGATGTGATGTACATCACGCATCGCGCGGCTGACCTGGCCGCCCCACAGGTGCGAGCCGTCGAGCGTGTCGATCAATTCAGCTTTGATGATGATCTGTTCGCCGCGCTGAAGGATGCGCCCGATCAGCACGGCGCGCACATTCAACTCGCGCCCGACCTGCATCGGGTCAGGCTCTTGTGCGTGCAGGCTGCCGGTCGTGCGCACCTTGTAACGAAAGACGGTCGAGCGCGCCATCACGCGCAGTCGCGGCAACGCCGACAGCGTATGGATCAGCGATTCGGTGATGCCGTCCGACAGGTAGTCGGTTTCGGAATCGCCGCTCAGGTTGATGAGCGGCAGGATGGCCAGCGAATCAACGGCGCGGCGGCGCGACGGCGGGCGCGGCAGGGTCTGCGTCGGGCGATTCAGATCATACGTTGTGCCCGTCGGCGTGCGCGGGCCGGAGTCGAGGTCGCGCAGCAGGTTCTTCAGGTCGATCAATAATTCCTGCGCCGACTGGTAACGCCGGTCCGGGTGCTTTTCGAGGCACTTGCGAATGATGCGCTCGAACTCCGGCGGCACGTTGTAATTCAGCCGCGCGATGGGCACAGGCTCGGCGTGAATGATGTGGTCAACCACTTCGACGCTGTTTGCGCCTTCAAATGGAAGCCGCCCGGTGAGCATCTCGTACATCACGATGCCGAGCGAGAAAATATCCGAGCGGTGATCTACGGGATGGCCCATCGCCTGTTCGGGCGACATATACGACGCCGTGCCGGCAACGACATTCACGACAGTCTGTCGCACCAGTTCTTTAGTCGTCTCGTCCGTGCGCAACGAGCCGGAAGAGATCGTCTTAGCGATGCCGAAGTCGAGAATCTTGACCGCGCCGCGCTCGTTGAGAATCAGGTTGGCGCTCTTGATGTCGCAATGGATGATGCCGAAGCCGTGCGCTTCGGTGAGCGCGTCGGCGATTTGCGCGCTGACCTCAATGGCGTCACGCGGCGCGAGCGGCCCGCGCTCCAGGCGCAAGCTGAGCAGCTCGCCCTGGACGTATTCCATCACGATAAAGATCGCGCCTTCGTATTCGCCGATGTCATAGATGGCGACAATGTGCGGCGAGCGCAGGGCGGACGTAGCGCGCGCCTCTTGCATAAAGCGCGTGCGGCGGTCGGGGTCGTACTGATAGGAGGCCGGCAGGAACTTGAGCGCGACGTTGCGACCGAGCCGCGTGTCTTCGGCGAGGTAGACCTCGCCCATACCGCCCGCGCCCAGTTCTCTAATGATCCGGTAATGAGAGATGGTCTGCTCGATCACTGTGCCTGCACCTCGGGCCATTGCTTACTGATTTATTCTCCCAGAAGCAGTGCCCTCTAGTCTACAGTCGAGCAGATTAGTTCTCGCAAATATCTCATCGTATGGTCAGGTGTGCTAATATAACAAACAGCCGGGCAGCCATATCGCTATGATGACTCAAACCCATTTGCTCGACCGGATTGATTTGCAGGAGTGAAACAGATGGCTGAGAATGTGCGGACTCTGGAAGAGTTAAAAGACCGTGCGCTGGATGAAGTGCTGCGCGAAGTGGCACATCAAGGTCAGCCGTTGATCGTTGTGCTGGAAGATGGCGAGACCGTTATTATTCAGCCGGCGGCGCAACTGAAATCCCTGCCCGTCCTCGAAGGTTTTATTCCCGAAGGTTGGAAAGATGCCGTCTACGGAGAGTGATCGGGTTCTTTTTGACGCTGGCCTTTTCATCGGCGCGCTGTTGTCTGGCGACCCTCGCTACGCCGAGGCCCGACCGCTTGTTGAAGCTGCGCGTCGTGGTGAGTTACTGGCCTGCACGACAACGGGTATCCTCAGCGAAGTCTACGCCGCGCTAACCTGGCATCAGGCGCAACCACCGCACTCACCCGCACAAGCGGCAGCGGCGACACGGCTCCTGATCGACTCACCTTCTGACATTCGCATCCTTCAAACCAGTCAAGGCGTTGCTTTGCGAATGATGGAGCTGGTCGAAACCCATCAATTGCGCGCTCGCCGCGCTCATGATGCCCGACATGCCGCTGCCGCGCTCACCGCAGGCGTGCTTCAGGTTTACACTTATGACGTAGCCGACTGGCAAGTCTTTGAGGCGGATGGCTTAAACATCGCCGGCCCCGAATCCACTCTCAGGCGTTTGGGCCGCCTCTGATCACAGCGGCTGGATCACCTACAGATAGACTCGGTAGTCGATCTCCTGGAAGATTGAATCTTTCCACTCAACGTCGGCCAGCCACTCTTCGTCAATCTCGTTGCGCTTGATCATTTCATACAACCGCGTGAAGCGGTGGATGTGGTCGCGGAAACGTTTCTTGGCGTACTGCACGCTCGTTGCCGTCGTGATGATGAAGGCCCAGTCCGACGATTCCGCCAGCAGTAACTCGCGCGCCGCCTGATTCAAGGCGCGCAACAGCAAGCCGTCGGCGCTCGGGTAATCGCGCGCCAGCTCGATCATCCGATCTTCGGCGACGTGCTGGTGCATATACATCCACTCATTTTCGCCGTTGATCCAGACGCGGTAATACCCTTCTGCGCCCCACGACGACGTGCCGATCTGTTGCTGTTGATTGTCGGAGTATTCAGCCAGGTAATCGAGCGGCGTCGCCAGGCGAATCTCATTTTGATCGAAGTGAACTTTGCGGAAGAGGTAGTTCAGAAACTGCGGCCCCTCGAACCACCAGT
The DNA here is from genome assembly GCA_045807725.1 of Blastocatellia bacterium. GTDB lineage: Bacteria > Acidobacteriota > Blastocatellia > UBA7656 > UBA7656 > DATENM01. The sequence continues at coordinate 126,886 of JBJMGV010000036.1, forward strand.
GGCCGAACAGCTCGGCGTCGTAGGGCGAGACGATCAGCGGCTTGCGGCCCAACACCGGACTCAGGTGTCGCGCCTGCGCCTGCCGGTTCAAGACAAAGTGGCCGGCGTGCGAGGCGGCTTTGCCGGTCGCCCACTGCGGCACATACGGCTGCTTCGCGCCGAGATCGACTTTGCCGGTGACGCGGAAATACTTGATGCCGAGATTGCGGCGGATGCCGTCGCTGTGCAGGTAAGGCTTGATGTAATCGTAGTCACCATCAAAGCCGAGATCGCGGTAGAACTCGCGGTAGTCCACGTCGCCGGGATAACCGATTTCGGCGCTCCAGACCTGCTCGCTGGTTTCGACATCGCGCGCAAAGGCGGCGACGCCCGCAGGCGTGATGACCGGCGCGTAGATGCCTCGACGTGGCTGCGGGTGGCCGAACATAATGGCGTGCGCATCAACGATGAAGAAGCGAATGCCGGCAGCGGCCAGCAGATCATCGACGCCGGCAGTGTAGGCGCATTCCGGCAGCCATATCCCTTGTGGCTCGCGCCCGAAATGCTTAATGTAATTTTGCTTACCGACTTCGATCTGGGCGCGGCGCGCTTCCGTGCGCGTCATCAGCGGCAGAAAGCCGTGCGTCGCGCCGCAGGTGATGATGTCTATCGCGCCGGCCTCCTGAAGCGCGCGAAAGCCGTTCAGGATGTTGCGTTGATAGCGGTTTTCGAACATATCGCGCGCGGCGGTGAAGTGGTTAAGGTACATGTGCGCGGTGGCGTTCATCGCCTCGGAATCCTTCGTGCGCACGACCTCTTTTTCGCACAGATCGATAAGCTTATTGAGGTGGTGAACGTAACGCTCCTGCAACAGCGGGTCGGCCAACATCTCGCACAGCGGTGGTGTTAGCCCCAGCGTCACGCGCGCCCGCACGCCGTCCAGCATACAGCCTTCAAAGACTTGCAGGAGCGGCAGGTAGGTCTCGCTGATGGCTTCAAAGAGCCAGTCTTCTTCGAGAAATTCAGGGTATTCGGGGTGGCGCACAAACGGCAGGTGCGCATGCAGGATAATCGCTACGAGTCCTTGTTCCATTTCATCTCAGTGACGGAATAGCTTCGTTGCTCAACAAGCGCCACACCAACGGCAGGGGCTAGAGACTGGAGGCTAGAGGCTGGTAAGAGAAAGCCGCGCAGCGCTTCCGTTTCCCTCTAGCCCCTGGCCTCCAGCCCCTAGTCCCTCTCTTTGAAGACCCACGAGCTTGGCAGGCGGAACTGAGGCGGGCGCGGCAGGTGAAATTCGCTGCTCGGCGGCAAAGACTCGCTGGCCCCCGCGAAGAAGCGCGGCGTGACGTGCAGCGGGTGCGCGCGGTCGCCAATCAATTCGCGCTCGCTCTCAATCGCCTCACGCAGCACTTCCGGCAAATAGTGCGCCAGGCCGACCGTCGCCAGTTGGCCGTCGCTGGCGAAATAGAGCTTCAACAGTTCGCTGCGAAACGGCTCCGGCAGCGCGTCGGTCATATCGAAAGTCAGTTGTCCGCCGATGGCCGCCACCAGTAGCGCGTTGCGCACAGACTCCGGCAGCTTGACCAGCAGGTCGGCGATCTGTTCGCCGTCAGCAGTCGAGCCGGGCATCGCCGCGACCGTGATATCCATCGCCTGCTCCGGCCCGAAGCCTGACGCTTGCAAGACATCGATGAACTCAGGCGGCGTCATCTTGTATTCCGGCTCAGGCGCTGGCGTCGGCGACACCGTGCCGCGCGGCGTCCTCACCTGATTCGACCGCGCCAGCGAGATGTAGCCATACACGGGCGAGCGCACGCCGATCTCAAATTCATAGGTGCGGTCGGGAAAGACCATCATCCAGTAGCGCCCGTGCGGCCCGACTTCAAAGAAGGCTTCCTGGCTGCCGTCCATCTCGCGCAGCTTGAGCGTCGTGCGGAACTCAGCGGCTTCGGCTTCAGAGAAGATTCGCGTCAACCCCGTGAGACTTTCAGGACGAACCTCCCAGTAGATGAAGATGTGGAAAGGGTCTTGCAGCAGGGCGCGAATAATATCGACGCCGTAGCCTTCCGGGACCGGCAGTCCTTCGTCAATGTAAGGTTGATCGTTCGGTTCTTCGGCGGCAATCGGGTGAGCGGCAGGCTGGTCCGGCTCAATCGGCTTGACCGGCGCCGCGCCGAACGAGGATGCGGGCCTGAGTACAAACATCTTCATCTCCTTCGCGCAGGGTAGACTAACTTTGTAGGTGATAGGCGGGGTGGTGTCAAGCACAGCGCCGGAATCGGGCGCAAACTCTTGCCCATATTGAATTATCTGTGATAGGTTTGCAGTACCCTTGAAAATTTTTAACCGGGGAGTCTGGTAAATGGAAAAACCATCACAACAAAACACAATCCAGGACAGTTTTCTCAACAGTGCCCGCAAAGAGCGCAGCAACGTCACCATCTACTTGATGAGCGGGGTCAAGCTTACGGGGAGGATCAAGAGCTTCGACAAGTATTCGGTGATTCTGGAAGCCGGGTCGCAAGAGCAACTCATCTTTAAGCACGCCATTTCGACCGTCTCGCTGCCGCGCGGCGGCGGGCGTGATTTCCATTACAGCCGCGAAGGACGTGAAGGGCGCGGCCCTGAGCGCGGGCCTGAACGCGGCCCTGAGCGTGAGCATCACAGTGACCGCGAGCACCCGCCGGAAGCGAACTCTACGGGATCGGCAGCCGGCGGCGAGCGTTCCTAGCCGCGAGCGTTTCTCTTGCCAGTTTTACGTCACGGGCTGCCCGCTGCGGCAGCCCGACTCATTTCCAGTAAACAGTGAGCCGTGACAGGAGATAAGAAGTGCTTTAACTTGTCATTGTTCACTTGTCACACAGCTATGCGCGGACGGTTCATCACAATGGAGGGCCTCGACGGCTGCGGCAAGAGCACGCAGCTTGAGCGGCTGGCCAGTGCGCTCAAGGCGCGCGGCCTCGACCTGCTGATCACGCGCGAGCCGGGCGGCACGCCGCTCGGCGAAGGCGTGCGCGGGTTGCTGACCTCGAACGTGAGCGATGCCATCGTGCCGACGGCGGAACTCTTCCTCATCGTCGGCGCACGCGCCCAGCACGTCGCCGAATGCATACGGCCCGCACTTGCCGAAGGCCGTACGGTCATCAGCGACCGCTACACCGATTCGACCGTCGCCTTTCAAGGCTATGGGCGCGGGCTTGATCTTGGCTTGATTGAAAAGATGAACGCGGCAGCGACCGGCGGACTGCGGCCTGATTTAACCGTCGTGCTCGACCTCGAACCCGAGCAGGCGCAGGCGCGCATGAGTCCGCGCCCGATTGCCGGATTGCTCGGCGCGCTCGACATTGAGAAGCTCGACTTTCACACGCGTGTGCGGCGCGGCTACCTCGACCTGGCCGTCCGCGAAGCCGACCGCATTCGCATCGTCAACGCCGCCGGCAGCAGCGACGAGACGCACGCCGCCGTGATGCGAGTCGTTGAAGAAGTGGTCAGTGGTCAGTGACCAGTGGCCAGTAATCAGTTGATAGTTGATAGCTGATAGTTGAAAGTTGATAGTTCCCCAAGCTCCGTCAGGAGCGCAATGTTTATAGTTACCGATGCGATAGATGAAGCAAGCTCCGTCAGGAGCGCAATGTTTTAGTTACGCGGGCGGTTTAATCTGCAAGCACCGTCAGGAGCGCGATGTTTATAGAAATAGCTGAAGGATGTCACGAAGCCCCGTAGGGGCGCAATGTTGACATCACGCTCCTGACGGAGCTTGCATCATCTATTGCATCGGTAACTATAAACATTGCGCTCCTAA
>JBJMGV010000037.1:0-9417 GCA_045807725.1 Blastocatellia bacterium
AATGGCGATTTGTCGAAGAAGATCACGGTTGATGTCAGAGGCGAGATTCTCGAATTGAAGAACACGATCAACACGATGGTCGATCAGCTTAACTCGTTTGCTTCGGAAGTCACTCGCGTGGCGCGTGAAGTCGGTACGGAAGGCAAGCTCGGCGGACAGGCAGTTGTGAAAGGGGTGTCGGGAACATGGAAAGATTTGACTGACTCGGTCAACTTTATGGCCGGTAACCTGACCGGGCAGGTGCGAAACATCGCGGCGGTCACAACCGCTGTTGCGAACGGCGATTTGTCGAAGAAGATCACGGTTGACGTGAAGGGCGAAATCCTCGAATTGAAGAACACCATCAACACGATGGTCGATCAACTCAATTCGTTCGCTTCGGAAGTCACTCGCGTGGCGCGTGAAGTGGGCACGGAAGGTAAGCTCGGCGGACAGGCGGATGTGAAAGGCGTCGCCGGCACGTGGAAAGACCTGACCGATAACGTCAATTTTATGGCCGCTAACCTGACCACGCAGGTGCGCGGCATTGCTCGCGTCGTCACGGCTGTTGCTAACGGCAATCTCAAACGCAAGCTCACGGTTGAAGCGCTCGGCGAGATCGCTGAACTATCCGACACAATCAACAGTATGATCGACACGCTGGCAACGTTCGCCGATCAGGTCACGACCGTTGCGCGCGAAGTCGGTATCGAAGGCAAGCTCGGCGGACAGGCCAACGTGCCCGGCGCGAGCGGAACCTGGCGCGACTTGACTGACAACGTCAACCGGCTGGCGGCCAACCTGACCACACAGGTTCGCGCCATCGCTGAAGTCGCCACCGCCGTCACCAAGGGCGATCTGACGCGGTCGATCACGGTCGAAGCCGCCGGCGAAGTCGCGGCCTTGAAGGACAACATCAACGAGATGATCCGCAACCTCAAGGACACGACGCGCAAGAACACCGACCAGGACTGGCTGAAGACCAACCTCGCCAAGTTCACTCGTCTGTTGCAAGGTCAGAAGGATTTGATGACCGTCTCGCGCTTGATTCTTTCAGAGCTTGCGCCGCTGGTCAGCGAACAGCACGGCGCGTTCTACATCGCCGAGAATGGCGATCAGGAGATGCGCTTGAGGCTGCGCGCCAGCTACGCCTACCGCGAGCGCAAAGGGTTAGCCAACCAGTTCGACATCGGCGAAGGGCTGGTCGGCCAGTGCGCGCTTGAGAAGGATAGAATTCTCATCACCAATGTGCCGTCGGATTACGTTCGCATCAACTCAGGACTCGGCGACGCTTCGCCGATGAACATCGTCGTCCTGCCGGTGCTGTTTGAAGGGCAGGTCAAGGCGGTCATCGAGCTGGCATCGTTCCACCAATTCAACGAGATTCACCTGGCCTTCCTTGACCAGTTGACCGAATCCATCGGCATCGTGCTGAACACGATTGAAGCCAACATGCGAACTGAAGAATTGCTGGCGCAATCGCAATCTCTGACGCAGGAATTGCAGATCGGCCAGCAGGAATTGACCGAAACCAACAAGCGGCTCGAACAGCAGGCGCGCTCGCTGCAAGAGTCGGAAGAGCTGCTCAAGAAACAGCAGGAAGAGTTACAGCAGACCAACGAAGAGTTGGAAGAGAAAGCCCGCCTGCTCAGCGAGCAGAAGAACGAAGTCGAGCGCAAGAACCGCGAGATCGAGAACGCGCGCCGCGCCCTCGAAGAGAAGGCTGAGCAGTTGTCGCTCACCTCGAAATACAAGTCGGAGTTTCTCGCCAATATGTCGCACGAGCTGCGCACGCCGCTCAACAGCATGCTGGTGCTGTCTGAGCTGCTGGCCGAAAACAGCGACAGCAACCTCTCAGACAAGCAGGTCGAGTTCGCGCAGACGATTCACTCGTCGGGCGCAGACCTGCTGGCGCTGATCAACGAAATCCTCGATATGTCGAAGATCGAATCCGGGACTGTGACCGTAGAGGTCGGCGACGTGGTCTTTGACCAACTGAAGGATTACCTCGAACGCACCTTCAAGCCGATGGCCGAAACCAAAGGGTTGGAATTCGCCGTCGAGCTAGAGCCGGACTTGCCGAATCTCATGCGTACGGACGCCAAGCGGCTACAACAGGTGTTGAAGAACCTGTTGTCGAACGCCTTCAAGTTCACGCACGAGGGCGGCGTGCGGCTGCGCGTCGAAGAGGCGGCGAAGAACTGGGTCTACGAGAACGAGGCGCTCAACCGCGCCGCGCGCGTGCTGGCCTTCTCGGTGACAGACAGCGGCATAGGCATCTCTGCGGACAAGCACCGAATTATCTTCGAGCCGTTCCAGCAGGCCGACGGCACGACGACCCGCAAATATGGCGGCACAGGGCTGGGGCTTTCAATCAGCCGCGAAATCGCCAGCCTGCTCGGCGGCGAGATACGGATGACGAGCGCGCCCGGCGAAGGCAGCACCTTCACGCTTTACCTGCCGCTCTACTACACGCCCAGCGCATCGCGGCCTGATGGCAATGGGTCGGGACCGGGCGAGCCGGACAATTCGTGGCAGTCGAGCCTGGTGCGTTCGGGTGGATCGCTGGTCAGCACGGCTGCCGACCCGCTCATCAGTCTCGATACGTCTCTGCTGTTGCAGAGCGACATCGCCGACGACCGCAATGTGATTGAGCCGGGCGACCGCGTGCTAATGGTCGTCGAGGATGATAATAACTTCGCGCGCATCCTGCTCGATATGGCGCGCGAGAAAGGCTTCAAGGGCATCGTCGCCTCGCGCGGCGACGCGGCGCTGGCGCTGGCGCAGAAGTACAAGCCCGACGCCATCACGCTCGACATACGCTTGCCGGTGGTTCACGGCCTCGCCGTGCTCGACCGACTCAAGCACGACCCGGCGACGCGCCACATTCCCGTGCACATCATTTCGCTGATGGAAGACGTGCAGATCGGCTTGAAGATGGGCGCACGCGTTTACTTGAAGAAGCCGGTGACGAAGGAAGGGCTGACCGACGCCTTGAACAACATCAAGAACTTCATCGAGCGGCCCGCGCGTCGGCTTCTGGTTGTCGAAGATAATGACGTGCAGCGCAATGCTATTGTCGAGTTGATCGGCAATGGCGACGTGCATACGACGGCGGTGGCGAGCGGCGAAGAGGCGCTACAGGCGCTCAGAGAGACGCCGTACGATTGCATGGTGCTGGACCTCGGCTTGCCCGGCATGAATGGCTTTGAGCTGATCGAGAAGGTGAAGTCGGAAGTCGGCTCGATTGACCTGCCCATCATCGTCTACACCGGCAAGGAGCTGAGCAAGGCCGAAGAGACTGAGCTGAAGCGCGTCGCCGAGACGGTAATCATCAAAGACGTGAAGTCAATGGAACGGTTGCTCGATGAAACGGCGTTGTTCCTGCATCGCGTCGAGGCCAACCTGCCTGAGCCGAAGCGGCGTATGCTTGAGCAGCTACATATGACCGATTCGGTGATCAGCGGCAAGAAGGTGTTGGTGGTGGATGATGACATTCGCAATATCTTCGCCATCACCAGCGCGCTCGAACGCCACCAGATGCAGGTCGTCTACGCCGAGAATGGCCGCAACGCGATTGAGATGCTGGAGCAGTCGCCGGACATCGATGTCGTGCTGATGGACGTGATGATGCCGGAGATGGACGGCTACGAGGCGATGAGCGAGATTCGCCGCAACTCGCAGTACAAGACGCTGCCCATCATCGCGCTGACCGCCAAGGCCATGAAAGGCGACCGCGAGAAGTGCATCGAGGCCGGCGCTTCGGATTACATCACCAAGCCGATAGACATCGCGCAGTTGCTGTCGCTGCTGCGCGTCTGGTTGTACAAGTAGGCGCTGAATGGAACCACAGATGAACACAGATCAACCCAGATGGAAAAGAGGGAGAGCTTCACGCCCATTCTTTTATCCGTGTTCATCTGTGTTCATCTGTGGTTTCTAATCTTCATCTGAGAGCGGGACTGACGATGAGCAAGCCGGGAACAGAGATGGGCAGGAGCGAGGGCGAGCTTGATCTCGAAGACATCGAGATCAAGCTGTTGCTCGAAGGCGTCTACCTGCATTATGGATACGACTTCCGCGAGTACGCGCCGGCCTCGCTCAAGCGGCGCATCGGCGACCTTGTGCGCGACGAGAAGCTCGCAAGCCTTTCGCAACTGCAAGACCGCATCCTGCACGACTCGGCCTGCTTCGAGCGATTCGTCGTCGCGCTGACGGTCAACGTGACCTCGATGTTCCGCGACCCGAAGTTCTATCTCGCGTTCCGAACCCGGGTCGTGCCGCTGCTGAAAACTTATCCGTTCGTGCGCATCTGGCACGCCGGCTGTTCGACCGGCGAAGAGGTCTATTCAATCGCCATCGTGCTTACGGAAGAGGGCATTTATGATCGCTGCCGCATCTATGCCACCGACCTCAACGAGTCGGTGTTGAAGCAGGCAAAAGAAGGCATCTACTCGCTGGAGTTCATGCAGAACTACGTCAACAACTACGTCAAGGCCGGTGGCAAAGCGGCCTTCTCGGAGTACTACGCGGCGGACACCGACAGCGCCATCTTGCGCTCGTCGCTGCGCAAAAATGTTGTCTTCTCTCAGCACAATCTGGTGACGGATTCTTCGTTCAACGAGTTCAATGTTATCCTGTGCCGCAACGTCCTGATCTATTTCAACCAGACGTTGCAAAACCGCGTACACCGGCTGCTCTACGAGAGCCTTGCGAAATTCGGCGTGCTCGGGCTGGGCCATAAAGAGACGATTAGCTTTACGCCTTACGAAGACCGTTACGAAGTCCTCGAAGAAGGCGAGAAGCTCTACAGGAGAACCGCCTGATGAAGATCGAGTTGATCGTCGCGGGGGCTTCCTTGGGCGGCTTTGACGCGCTGGCGGCGTTGCTCAGCGCGTTGCCGGAAGACTACCCGCTGCCGCTTGCCGTCGTGCAGCACCGCAGCGTCGATTCGGATGACCTGTTGTCGGTGCTGCTTCAGCGCGCCAGCCGTCTGCCGATCAATGAAGTCGAAGACAAGCAGCCGATCTTGCCAGGCACGGTCTATATCGCGCCAGCTAACTATCACCTGCTGGTCGAGCGCGATCACTTCGCCTTGTCCGTAGACGACCGCGTGCGGTACGCGCGGCCTTCGATAGACGTGATGTTCGAGTCGGCAGCCGACGCTTACCGCGAGCGGTTGGCGGCTATATTATTGAGCGGGTCGAACGACGACGGCGCGCGCGGTATGGCCAGAGTCAAAGCGCGCGGCGGGCTGACCATCGTGCAAGACCCGGCTTCGGCTGAGAGCGCACGGATGCCGGCAGCGGCGATTGCCGCGACGCCCATCGATCATGTGTTGCCGCTTGCCGGCATCGCGCAACTGTTGACCAGCTTGATTAGCAGAAGCGAGGATTATGTATGGCAGGAGCGCGGCAGGCTAACTTACTGATGGTGGAACAATCGCTCGACACGCCGGCGACAGAGCCAGCCGTCAACATTCTACTGGTTGACGACAGGCCGGAGAACCTGCTTGCGCTCGAAGCGACGCTTGGCTATCTCGATCAGAAGATCGTCAAGGCCCACTCCGGCAGAGAAGCCTTGAAGCTATTGCTCGACCATGACTTCGCGCTGATCCTGATGGATGTTCATATGCCGGACCTGGATGGCTTCGAGACCGCCGCCCTGATTCGCCAGCGCGAGAAATCGCAGAACATCCCGATCATCTTTCTCACGGCGATGAACAAGAGCGAGGGGCAGGTCTTCAGAGGCTACTCGCTCGGCGCGGTCGATTATATCTTCAAGCCGTTCGAGCCGGAGATACTGAAGGCCAAGGTCGCCGTCTTCATTGAGCTATATAAAAAGACCGAAGAGATCAAGCGGCAGGCCGAGCTGTTGCTCGTCAAAAACCGCGAGCTGGACCACACCAACAGGGCGATGGGCGTGCTCTATCAAGAGATCGAGCGCAAGAATGACGAGCTTGAGGTGCGCGTCCGTCAGCGCACGGCTGAGCTGGCGCAAACCAACGACGCGTTGCAGGCCGAGATCATCGAACGCCAGCGCGCCGAAGAGGAGCGCACCCTTCTGCTCGCCCGCGAGCAGAAGGCGCGCGCCGAAGCCGAGGCGGCCAATCACGCGAAGGATGAATTCCTCGCCACCGTCTCGCACGAGTTACGCACACCGCTGACTTCGATTCTGGGCTGGACGCGACTGCTGCAATTGCGCGAGCCTGATCCGGCGGCGCTGGCGCGCGGCCTTGAGACCATCGAGCGCAATGCCAAGTCGCAGGCCAAGCTGATCGAAGACATTCTCGACGTGTCGCGCATCATCAGCGGCAAGCTACGCATCGAAGCGCGCCCGGTCGCGCTTGCGCCGATCATCGAGATGGCAATCGACGCGGTGAACCCCGCCGCCGAAGCCAAAGCCATAAAGATCGATGTCACCCTCGACACGAACGTCGGCGAAGTGCGCGGCGACCCGACGCGATTGCAGCAAGTCGTCTGGAACCTGCTGTCGAACGCCGTCAAGTTCACTCCCAATGGCGGCGAGATTCACATCCGGCTGGCCCGCAGCGGTGAGTGCGCGCACATCGTCGTCAGCGACAATGGCTGCGGCATCAGCGCAGACTTTTTGCCATTTGTCTTTGATCGCTTCTCGCAGGCCGAGCGCCATATGACGAGAAAGCATGGGGGGCTTGGGCTGGGCCTGGCCATCGTGCGTCACCTGGTCGAGATGCACGGCGGCATCATACAGGTTGAGAGCGCCGGCGAAGGCCAGGGCGCGGCCTTTACGGTTGACTTGCCGCTAACGGCCTCTGTCGAAACGCCACGCGCCGCCGCTTCTTTGGAAGCCGGCGACCTCAGCGCAAAGGCTTCTGCCGAGTCGGCGCGGGCCTTAGAGGACTTGCGCATCCTGCTGGTCGATGACGATGCCGACACGCTTCAGATGTTGACGATTGCATTGGAACACGCGGGCGGCGAGGTGCGCGCTTGCGCGTCGGCGAGCGAGGCGCTCGATGCGCTGGGCGAATGGAAGGCCGACCTGCTGGTGTCGGACATCGGCATGCCGAACGAGGATGGCTATGCCTTGATCCGCAAGGTGCGCGCCCTGGAGCCTGAGCTTGGCGGCGCAATGCCGGCCATCGCCTTGACGGCTTTCGCCAGCGCAGCCGACCGCTCGCGCGCCTTGTCGGCAGGATTTCAAATGCACATCAGCAAGCCGGTCGAGCCATTCGACCTGATTCGCGTGATCGCCGAACTATCGAGCCTGTCCTGCGAGTGCGCCGAAAATTAAAGGGCTACACGTCCGTGCCCGGCGGGTAAGCGAAGCCGCAGGCGACGACCTGCCACACGTCCTGCGCGCGCACCAGTTCAAGGTTGATGATGTAGCCCGGTTCAAGCAGCACAACGATTGGCTCAGGGAAGAGAATCGGCGCGACGATCATTTCACTAAGCATCTCTTCGGCTTCGATGTGACCGCCGTCAATTCGCGTGATGCGAAAGTAACCTTCACTACTGCCTGCTTCACCCGCCGTGTCGAAGTCATACTGACTGCGCCCGCCGGCTTCAAACGATGTGAGGAACTCAGGAAAGCCGAACGCGCCGCCGCGACCGGCGAGCCATTCGGACAATCGCGTGCTGATTGCGATAGCTCGCGGCAGCCGCTCGCGCAATTCGGCAACGACAGCCAAACACTCATTTCCTGCAAAGCTCGTATGCCTTGCCATCCAGTTAATGAAGGCTGCCAGTGTGTCACTCAATTCGAGCGGATCAGGAAACTCAACCGTGCGTGATTGCTGGTGTGCGCAGGGTGACGCGGAGCCGGCATTTTCGATGAACCAGCGCGAAAGAAAGTCGCGCAGGCGGGCCGGCGTCACCTCTTCAAGCGGACGGCGAGCGCCGAAATAGCGGGCCAGCCGCGAAAGCGAAAGCGCGCGCGATTCGGCGTCCGCTGGTGAGACCGAATCGTCGCGCGCTGTCGTGTCAAGCCACTGCGCGATGGCTTCGTCGAGCGTCATCGTTTCTTCGCCGCCGACTTCTTTGCGGCAGACTTCCCGGTTGCTTTCTTCGCGCCTTTCTTTGTGGCTTTGGCCGCGCCTTTCTTTGCGGTATTGGCCGCCGTCTTCGCGCTCCCGGTAGTCTTCTTTGCGCCCTTGCCGGCGGTTGACTTCACGCTCTTTGCCGCGCCTTTGTTGGCAGAGGAATTGCCGCCGGCCTTGCGCGCCGCCTGCTTCTTAGCGGTTGCCTTAGCCGTTGACTTGCTCGCGCCCTTCGCCGCCGACTTGCGAGATGCGCCGCCATTGCTCGCCGCTTTAGCGGCTGGTTTTCCTGTCTTCTTTTTAGCAGATGCTTTGCGTGAGCGAGGCTCCGATTCCGTGGTCGAGCCATTGCCATCGAACAGGTCCCACAACCGCTCGTCGTCTTCGAGCGAATCGAACTCTTCGGCAGGTTGCTTGTGATGAATCAGCAGCGCGTACAGGTGTTCGAGCGAGAACTGTTTCTTGCCGGTGAGCTTGCGAATGACGGTTTCAAGCTGCTTGGGATGCTGCTCGGCGACGCGCTCGAAAGCGACGATGGGAATATCAGGGTCTTTGATGTAGCGCCACAGCAACTCCTGCCAGCCGGGCACAGCCTTGTCGGGATTTTTGCTGTCAAAGACGCGGCGGAAGCGTTCGTAATCGGGCAGCAGCACGATGCCATCGAATTCGTCGCAGAGGATGGTCACGTCGCCGGCCTCGGCTAAGACTTCGGGCAGCGGCGGCATATCCGGTAGCTTCAGCTCGCGTCCGAACTCTTCCTGAAAGCGTTCGGCGGCAGTGCGCCCGGTCTCCGGGTCGCGGCGCTCGGCGAAGACGTAACGCTGGAATTGCTGCAATGTCGAATTCAGCTCTTGCGAAGAGACAGTCATCTCTTCGCAGCCGAACAGCTCGCAGAAAGCGCTGCACTGCTCGCGCTGCGCCTGCTCGATGGATTCGGGTGAATCGAGGGCGTCGAGAGCGCGGCGCACTTCGAGCGCTTCCATCGCCGCTTCGCGGTCGGGCAGGATGAATTGCAAGCCGGAGAGGATGAACTGCTCGCCCAGCGGCAGCAAGCGCGCGGCGATGAACTGGCCGCGCTTGAACGGCGTCTCTTTGAGCGGCATCAGCGTCGTGACCGTCACTTCGTCGCCGCTGTCAAGTTCGGTCAGCCGCAGCGCGTTCTTACTGACGCCGCGAATCTCGAAGACGCTATTGAGCGAGTCGGTCCACTCGGAAAGGATGTCTTGATCTTCTGTGTTGAGGTCGTCATGCGAATTAAGGAAGTGCTCGATGACGCCTTCGCCGTTTGCGTCGAACCAGTCATACAGGAACCAGTCGCGCATAGTTTCGGCGTCGCGCTCGTCCACGTCGGCAGACAACTCGAACAGCAACTTGTACTGGCTCTCGTACTCGTCTTTGAGCGAGCCACGGACGGCATATTC
>JBJMGV010000038.1:0-46876 GCA_045807725.1 Blastocatellia bacterium
AATGAAACTCGTCTGTCACCGGCCCCCGGCCCCCGACACCCGACACCTATATATGGCTATAATCCGACAGCACCGATTTGTCGCCGAGCACGGCGTCGGGTTCGACCCTGACGGCGCGACCGATGTGGCAGCCTTTGCCGACGACCGCGCCGGTGATCGTGGCTTGCGGGCCGATGCGCGTGCCGCCGCGAATGACCGAGTTCTCGATGCGTGCACGCTCTTCGATGTAGCAGTTGCGACTGACCACCGAGTTGATGATCTGCGCGCCGGCCTTCAGTGTGCAGGATGGGTCAACTATCGATTGCGCGTCAATCTCTGCCGACGCGTCGAACTTCTCGCCGCGCTCCGCCGATTGTCTGTCTAACAATTTCACGCGCCCCGCGAGCACGTCCATATTGGCCTGCCAGTAACTCGGAGCCGAGCCGATGCCGCGCCAATAACCTTGCCAGGTGTAGCTGTAAAACGCTTCGCCGTCTTCGAGCAGCCTGGGGAAGACGCCGGTCTCGAAGGTGAACGGCTCGCCTTCGGGAATGTAATCCAGGACACGTGGCTCCAGAATGTAGATGCCGGCATTGATCGTGTTGGCGGTGATCTCGTCTGGCGACGGCTTCTCAATGAAACGCTTGACGCGCCCCGTCTCGTCAGTTTCGACAAGCCCGTATTCGGTCGGATCAGCCACCGCCGCGAGCGCGATGGTCGCTGTTGCCTCGCGCTCGCGGTGGCGCTCGATCACTTCGCTGAGATCGATGTCGGTGAGCACGTGGCCGTTCAGCACGATGGTGGTTTCGCGGATGAGGCCGGCGGCGTTGCGGAACGCGCCCGCTGTGCCGAGCGGCGACGCCTCGACCGTGTAGCTGATGCGCACGTGATGGTCAGTGCCGTCGAGCAGCTTGTCTTCGATCTTATGCGGCTGAAAGGAGAGCGACAGGATGACGTTACGCACCTCCGCACGTCTCAGCAATTCGAGTTGATAAACGAGCAGCGGACGATTGGCGATAGGAACAATGGGCTTTGGTGTGTGCATCGTCAGCGGGCGCAAACGCGTGCCCTTGCCGCCCGCCAGTATGAGTGCCTGCATGAAAGATCAATACTCCTCGGTCTGATGTCTCGAAATTAATCCCAAGTGTAGCACTGCCGCGCGCCCGCTGACAAACAAGCCACAATGGCCAATCTCGCGTTGATGACACACTCTCAGCGGCTGTGGGATAATGGCTTGCTGGATTAGCGGAGGCCACAGCTTATGACCAAGACCATGCCCGCCACAGAAATCGAGCCGCTGGTGTTGCGACTCGGCCCGCTGCTGAAAAAGATGAGCGACCACGAGTTCTATGAGTTTTGCCGGCTCAACGAAGAATGGCAGATCGAAATGAGCAGCGACGGAGAACTGATTATTATGGCACCAACTGGCGCAGAAGGCGGACGACGCAATTTCAAATTGACCACTTTCTTTGGCAACTGGGTTGAAGCTGATGGCACCGGCATCGGCTTTGATTCATCAACTATGTTTACGCTGCCCAACGGCGCGAAGCGTTCGCCCGATGCGGCGTGGATCAGAAAGTCGCGCTGGGACCAGTTGACAGCAGACGAGAAGGAAGAGTTCTCGCCAATCTGTCCTGACTTTGTCATTGAATTGCGCTCGCGCACCGACCGGCTCAAGCGTTTGCAGGTGAAGATGGAAGAGTACATCGCCAACGGCGCGCAACTCGGCTGGTTGATTGATCCGCTCGAAAAGAAGGTTTACGTCTACAGGCCCGGCGCGGCGGTTGAGATACTCGACAACCCTGAGACGGTCAGCGGCGAGCCTCTGCTTGCCGGGTTCAATCTGCCGGTGGCAGAGCTGTGGTCGTGAGTTGTTGTGTGAGCATTCAGTATATCGTCTGATTCTGGAAATCATTCTCACTGGCGTTGATCGCCAGCCACGCTCTTTAAGGGAAGGAGATGCTTATGGCAGAGGCAGTCATTCTTGCAGGCGCGCGGACGCCTGTCGGCAAATTTATGGGCGCGCTCTCAAACTCCAGCGCCGTTGACCTCGGCGTCATCGCGGCACGCGCCGCCATCGAGCGCGCCGGGGTTGATCCGCAAATGATCAACGAAGTCATTATGGGCAACGTCGTGCAGGCGGGCAACGGCCAGAACCCCGCGCGACAAGTCGCCTTGCGCGCCGGCATCCCTGACGCCGTCGGTGCGCTGACGATCAATAAAGTTTGCGGCTCAGGACTCAAGGCCGTGATGCTGGCCGCCAATGGTATCAAGGTTGGCGAGATTGAAATGGCGGTGGCCGGCGGTATGGAATCGATGACGAACACGCCTTACCTGCTGAAGAAGGCGCGGCAGGGCTATCGTATGGGCAACGGCGAGATTATCGACTCGATGATCGGCGACGGCCTTTGGTGCGCGTTCGACGATTGGCATATGGGCAACACCGGCGAAGTCGTCGCCGAACGCTTCAACGTCACGCGCGCCGAGCAGGACGAATACGCCTTGAACTCGCACCGCAAAGCGGTCGCGGCGATGAAGGAAGGTCGCTTTGACGCCGAGATTGTGCCCGTAGAGATTCCGCAAAAGAAAGGCGCGCCCTTAGTCATCCGCGCCGACGAAGGCCCGCGCGAAGACACGTCGCTTGACGCGCTTCAGAAGCTGAAGCCGGCGTTCAAGCGCGAAGGCGGAACCGTCACCGCCGGCAATGCGCCGGGCGTCAATGACGGCGCAGCGGCGCTGGTCGTCACGTCGGACGATGTCGCGCGCCGGCTCGGTCGCCAGCCGATGGCGCGCATCGTCGCGCAGGGCACGAGCGGCGTCGAGCCGAAGCTGGTGATGATGGCTCCGGTGACTGCGATTCAAATGACGCTGGAGCGCGCTGGATGGGATTTAGCTGACGTGGACTTGATCGAATTGAACGAAGCCTTCTCGGTGCAGGCCGTTGCGATTACTCGTGAGTTAGGCATTGACCCGGCGCGCTTGAACGTCAACGGCGGCGCAGTGGCCTTAGGCCATCCGATTGGCGCAAGCGGCGCGCGCATACTGGTGACGTTGCTGTACGAGATGCAGCGGCGCAACGCGCGGCGCGGCCTTGCGGCGCTCTGCCTCGGCGGCGGCAACGCCGTGGCGATGGCCGTCGAGCGATAAGCGACCAGCATCTACTAAATTCGCCGGGCTGCTGATGGAATGCGCCGCCGTGCATATTGACTTCGTAGACACGCATATTGAGTACGCAGCCGTGCGTACTCGATATGCACGGCTACATATTGAATACGCACGGCTGCGAACTCAATATGCACGACTGCGCATAGAGTTCGCACGGCTGCGTACTCAATATGCATAACCGCGCATAGAGTTCGCATAACCGCGTATAGAGTTCGCACGGCTGCGAATCCTATGCGCGGTTATGCGTATAGCCTGCGGGCGGCTGCGATCTCTTAGCGCACGCGTGCTCTATCACTTCTTCCGGCAGGCTTCCGCATTCGCTGGCTTGCCGTCGAGCAGCGCCGCCGCCGTGCAGGCCCACAGCGGCGCAAGCTGCGAACTCGCCGAGTTGGTTTCGTGGTAATGATTCGGCACGCCTTTGGCCTTGCAGGGGTCTTTCGCTTCAGTCGCGCCGGCGAAGCCAAACGACGGCGTCAGGAAATCATAGCCCGGCACGATATAGCCGAACTCGTCGGGACACAGGCCGATGACGAACTTATACTTCTTCGTCATCCGGTCGCGCACGCCCGGCTCCATCGGTCGCTTCGTATCGGCCTCGGCGCAGTCTTTGCGCTTGTACCGTTCGACGCCGTAAAAGACTTCAGGGAACAGCTCGCCCGGCGTCGTGATGATCTGCGCATCGCCGAGCGTGATGGCATAGACAGTCGTTTCAACCTCAACCTTCGCGCCCGCTTGCACCGGCGGCATCGTGTCGAGCACGCTCTTGCTGGCCAGGAACGTGTAGCCTTGATTATCCATCGGCGCGCGCAACGTCGCTTTGCGCACATCGAGCGTCGTCACCGGACTCATCTCGCCCTTCTCTAATGCATCAAAGACCGCTTTCGCCACATCGCGCCCGATGGCTTCGGTGCGCTCGAATGTATAGGCCGGGCGCTTGCTGTTATCGCCGAGCGGATAGTCTTTGCCATCGAAGGTTGTGCGGTCGCCGCTGCGGTTGTTCGAGTCACCGATGATCTCGACCGCGCCGATGTCGCCGCTGATGTAGACTGCCGTGCCGCCAAACTTCTGCTCGACCGCTTCGCGCACGGCGTGCGGGAAGTCCGAGGTGAGCACCGTGTTGTGACTCTCCATACTTTCGGGGTGCGTGTTCCAGTTGATGATTGTGGCGATGACGCGGTCGTATCTTGGGCGCGTCCCATCGAAGAATTGCATCACGCGCAACTCTTCGTCGTAAAAAGCCGGCGGTCGCCCGTGCGTGCGCGTCTGCATGCCGGCTATCGAAGGCGAAGCTTGCGGCGTCGTCATGCCGAGCCTCATCACGGCCAGCGTCGTTGATTGAGCTGCCTGATTGATGGCCCTGGCGATCTGCCGATCAACGAAGCGCAGGTACTTGGGGTACTTGCCATCGCTCAACGGATTCACGCCCCACGCGCCGATGGTGTCCGGCCCTTCGTGGTTGTGCGTGCTGGTGATGAGAATGTCCGTGATGCCCGCGCGCGGGTCTACGAGCTTTTGAATCTCGCCGAGGCCGTAATAGTTCGCCTTCGCGTAATAGCCGATCAGGTCAATCGAGACGATGGCAATCTTAGTTGCGCCCGACTCAATCACAATCGCGCGCGCCCACAGGTCGTCGTGTTTGCCCGTGGCGATGCGGTTGTCGCCGAAGCCCGCCAGAAAGATGCCGTCGTACTTGTCCTTCGATGACGCGTCGAGCGCCGTGTTGCCGGGGTCGTCCGTGAACGGTTCGCCGGCGTCCCAGCGGCCATTGTGATTGGTGTCAGTGAAGCGTTCGCCCCAGACGCCCGCTTCGGTGACGGTTCCGTCCCAGTCCGGGTTCTCACCAAAGGGCGTAATCGAGCGGGTGGCGACGCCGACTTTTAAGGTAGACTTTGCCGCACTGACGCTGCCGGCTCGCGGCAGCGACGGCAAGGCGGCGAGCAGTATCACGATGGCGAAAGCGAGTCGGTTCTTCATAGCGTCCCTCTCATTGCGGCTTGCGAACGTAGATGTCGTAGTCGGGCACGGGCAGCTTATCATAGTGTTCGGCTACCCATCGCTCCAACTCGACGGCCTGCGAAATGTTTCGCAGGCGTGAGAGCGCGACCAGGCGCGGCGCTTCGGCTTCCATCTCGGCGATCATCGCTTGCACAGACCCGCCATAGCGATGCTGCGCAATGTAATCCACCTTACGCCGATCCCACATAATGTATGGATTGAGATTTGGCCGGTTCATCAACACCAGTAGCTCCAGCGTGCCGTGAACGTATACCTTGTCATTCGGCCCGATCATCTCCATCGCCGGCTTCAACGTCTGAGCCTGATCGCGCAAGCTCTGGTCTTCCATACGGAACGTCGCGGCGCGCAGAGCGGCGAGAATCAGCACCAGAATCAGCACAAGGGCGGGCACGCGCTCAATGCATCGTCGCAACCAGAGCTTCGATGCGAGCGGGCGGATCAAGGCCAGCCGCCGCGCCATCTCTGCGATCAACCAGCCGGCGAAGACGCCGATGAACGGGAACAGCGGCAACAGGTCAGGCCCGGATTGAAAATTGATCAGGCAGAAAGCCAGATAGACGAGCGGCGCGATGACCAGCGCGTCTTTGAACAACTCCGGCGAGCCGAGCGCCGCCTTGAAGGCTCGCAGCCCGCGCAGGCGTTCGGTGGCGAAGATCACAAAACCCGCCACGGCCATCACTACCCACACAATGTTGACTCTGAAGATGCGCAGCAGCACGATCCACAGGTGCGACCGCGTGTCGCTCATATTGCGCATACCTTCCGGCGCGTAGACGTTGAAGTTGTAAGCAATCGTCCACGTCCAGAGATCACCGAGCGCGCCGACCGCATAAAAATATGCGACCGTGATGACTAGCGGCAGCAGCGCGCCGATGATTACCTTGAGCGCGCGGCGGTCGCGCCAGCTTGTCAGGTGACGCGAGAAGACCAGCACGGCGACGCCCGCAAACAACAGTCCCGGTTGCCAGCACAGGCAGGACATCATCGAACAGACGCCGGCCCAGAAGGGCCGATCTTTGCCGATCAACCACAGCGTCAGCAGGCCGAAGAAGATCATCGTCAGCTTCGGCTGCGTGCCGCCTTCGACCCAGCTCACAAAGTGATAAGAGGTCAGCGGGAAGAGGGCGGCGATCAGCGCCGCCGCGCGCCGCCGCGTGTAGAGGTCGGTGACGAGATAGATGATAACCGAGAGCCAGCTCGCCAGCGCCATCTGCAAGAAGCGCACGGCCATCACGTCGCCGAACCCGACCCGCCGGCCCAGCCACATCGCCAGCGCGCTCAGGTAGGCGCTCGCCGGCCCTTTGATCTCGACCACGTCGCGGTAAGGAACCTGCCCGCGCAGTATCGCCTGCGCGACGTAATCCCAGATGGCGGCGTCGCCCGTCTCCAGTTGCGTGAACAAACGCCAGGCCGCCATAACCGCAAGGCTGATGATAAAGATGATGAGGCCGAGCGTGCGTGTGTCAGCCGTCTCCAGGCAACGCGGCCATAGCGCGTGTGGCGCTTGATGGTCAGGCGCGGCGGCCACCCGATGAGTCGGAGATTGCGACATAGGTGAAGGTCAGGCGGCAGATTCTACACCAGCCGTTTCCGGCCTGTCGAGCACGCTGCCGGCGCGGGGTAGCTCTATTGATTACCTTGTATCGGGCGATCCCTTCAGGGGCACGGGCTTTTCAAAAACCCCTTGACAAGTTTGCGGGAAAACAACAATGATATGCCGGTCTACGGCTCTCTAAGCTTTAATCAAGTTTATTTTAATCGGGCAGCCCGAACAACTGCCCACTGTCAGTGTTCGCAATACTCGGCCTAAAACCGCAGGGCTGGTCTCGAGCAATGCGCCGTTGAGTCTCTTACGATGATTGAGCGCACATCCTCCGCTATGTGTGCGCGTTGCTATATCGGCCCGGTCTGAAGAGGCTACCTTACCCGCTCACAGGAATTGAAAGGAGACGACGTATGCGAATTAAGTACAAGCGCTTGCTGCTGGCCATCATGCTGATGTCGCTAGTGGCCAACCTCGCGTTACCAGTCCTGGCGCAGAATCCGACTGGCGCAATTCGCGGCACTGTGACCGATCCACAGGGCGCGCTGGTTCCCAACGCCACAGTCACGATCACCAACAAAGCGACCGGCGAGTCGCGCAAGATCAGCACCGGCAACGACGGCATCTATGCCGTCGAGAACCTGCTGCCCGGCAACTATGAAGTGAAGGTCGAGGCGCAGGGCTTCTCCACGCAGATCATCACGGCGATGGTGCAGGTCGGCAACACGACGACCGGCGACGCTGCCTTGCGCGTCGGCACTAAGGAAGAGATCGTCGAGGTACAGGCCGAAGCGCCGCAAATCGACAAGACCAATTTTAAGATCGACGGCGTCATCGGTCGGCAGAAGATCGACGCGCTGCCGCTCAACGGGCGCAACTTCCTGCAACTGGCGTTGCTCGAACCGGGCGTCGGCGTATCGACCAAGAACCCCGGCTCGCAAAACAACCTCTTCAACGTCTCCATCGGCGGCGCGAACTCCGCGTTGACGCGTCTGACGGTTGACGGCGGCAGCATCCTCGACCCGGTGTGCGGCGGCGCTGCCCAGAACTTCTCGACCGAGACGATTCAGGAATTCCAGATTTCAACGTTCAACTTTGACCTGTCGACGGGCGTCACCTCGGTCGGCGCGATCAACATCGTTTCGCGCACTGGAACCAACGACCTGCACGGCAGCGCGTTCCTCTTCTTCCGCGATCACAGCCTCTCGGCGCTGCCCACTTACTTCCGTCCGAGCCGCACCTTCGACCCGTTCTTCCGCCGCTACCAGTACGGCGGCTCGCTCGGCGGCCCGATCAAGAAAGACCGCGCCTTCTTCTTCGGCAACTACGAGCGCCTGGATCAGAACTCGGCCATCAGCACGGTGGTGACCGGCTTCCCCGGCTCGTCGGCCTTCAACACGGTGACCAACAGCCCGTACAAAGGCAACCTCGCCAACGTGCGCGGCGACTTCAAGATCAACGATAAGATGAATGCGTTTGCGCGCTTCAGCCACGACGACAACGACGTGTTCGCGCCCGATGCCGATAACACGCTGCCGTCGAACTGGCGCGTCAATTCCAACAACGATGACAATATTCAAGGCGGGCTGACGCGCATCTTCACGCAGAATCTTGTCAACGACCTGCGCTTCAACTTCCAGCACATCGTCAACGACGAGACGATACCGACCGCCGCCGATTGCCCGGCGTCGAATCCGGGCTGCATCGGCCTCGGCGGCCAGCAGGTGCGCATCGCCAGCAGCAACTTCCGCGCTGGCAACACGGTCAACGCGCCGCAGAGCCGCGACCTCAAACGTTACCAAACGACCGACAACCTCAACTGGGTGAAGGGCGCGCATCGCTTCCGTTTCGGTGGCGAATACGAGCACAACTACGGCACGGGTGCGTGGGCCTTCCTCGACCCGGCGCTCGTTGTCGTGCATAACCCGACAACGGTTGTGGGCGTCAATCAACTGGTCGCCGCCAGCATCAACGCGCTGCCGCTGCCGCCTGCGCAGAAGCTAGGGATCATCGCCGCCCTGAACATTCCCATACCTTCGGTCTTCCTGACGGGCGGCACGCCGACGCTTGCGGACATTCTCAACCTGCCGGTAGTCGCCGGCAACTCCGCCGGCACGATCATTCCGCTGGTCGGCATCGGCAATGCGGACCAGCCGCCGCCGTTCCAGACCGACATCGCCCGCCAGAGCAATCGCGCGCGCTTCTACGGCCAGGACTCCTGGCTCGTGAGGCCGAACTTCACCTTCAGCTTTGGCGCGTCGTATCAATACGAAACCAACCTGCAAAACCATGACCTTGCCAAGCCGGCGCTGCTCACGTCCATCCTTGGCACGACCAGCAAGCCGGGTAAGGATAAGAACAACATCGCTCCTTCGCTCGGCTTCAACTGGGACGTGAAGAGCAATGGCAAGACGGTTATTCGCGGCGGCGCTGGCGTCTACTACGACACGGTGCTGTTTGTGACGCGCCTGCGCGAGCGCGCCGCTATCGGCCCAATCGGCAATGGCCGCTCGCAGGTGGCCGGCTCGCTCTTCCAGAACACGATTGCGTTCCCGCAGGTTCCCGGCCTGCCGTCGCCGCTCAACCTGATCAACGTGCCGCTGGGCGCGCCGATCTTCTTCGGTCTGTTCCCGACCAAGCTGACCGGCGCGAACTTCATCACCATCCGCAACCAGCAGGTGCCGACGATTGAGAACACGCTGAAGGCGCTCGGCTCGTCGGGCCTGACCGGCATCGATTTCTTCAAGACCGGCACCGACCTGCTCGATCCGAATCTCGAAGTGCCATACTCCGAGCAGGTCAGCCTCGGCGTGCAGCGCCAGTTGACGGGCAACATGTCGATCTCGGTGGACTTCGTCTACCGCCGCTTGATGCACACGCTCCAGCAGTACGATGCCGAATACTTCAGCCGTCCGGCGGCGACCGGCGGCCCGATCATCCGCCCGTGCACGAGCGCCGAAGCCTTCAACCCGGCGGTGCGCTGCGCCAACGGTCCGATTGGTGTCATCAAGAGCATCGGGCGCGACGATTACCGCGCCTTGCTGGTGAAGCTGGACAAGCGCTTTGCCAGCCGCTACCAGTTCACCGCCAGCTACGCGCTGTCGCGCTACAAGGGCTTCCCCTTCGTTGATTACAACAACCTGTTCGGCAACTACTCGTACTTGGACGCGGACGTGACGCACCGCTTCACGTTCAGCGGCGTTGTTGATCTGCCGAAGGGCTTCCAGGCGTCGATCATCGCCGTCTACCAGAGCCGCCCGCCGCTGTCTGCGCGCCTGCCGGATACAGTTGACATCAACGGCGACGGCGTCGGCGGCGACCCGCTGCCGGGCGTGGCGCTGAACTCGCTCAATCGCGGCGTGGGCCGCAGCGACTTCCTGACCGCGCTGGGTAAGTTCAACGCCACTCAGCCGGCCAGCTCGCAGTTGACGATCCCGACCAACTTCACGTTCGGCGATGACTTCCAGTCGGAAGACATTCGCATCACCAAGACCTTCAAGTTCCGCGAACGCTTCCAGCTTCAAGGCTTCTTCGAGGTCTTCAATGTTTTCAACGTCTCGAACCTGACCGGCTACGGGCAGACGCTCGGCTCCGGCTTCGGCGTACCGACGGGCCGCGCCGGCCAGAACTTTGGCACTGGCGGCCCGCGCGCCTTACAGTTCGGCGGTCGCTTCCAGTTCTGAGATCAGTTGTAATGAAGTGAAAAAGCGCGCGGGGCTAGATCGGCCTCGCGCGCTTTTGTTTTGATGAAGGCAGCCCGGCGATTATTCCGCGCCGGTGATGGCTTGAATCTGTATCTGCAAGCGGCGCAGGTTCGCCTGCTCTTCGGGCCGCAGCGCCCGCTCGTCGCGCGAGCGCGCGGTGAAGGCCGCAGCCTCCTGCCGCAAGCGTTCGACCTTGACGTAGAGCGTGTAGAGGTAGCGCCGCGCCGATTCGATCTGCCGCGCGGCCTCGACTTCGCGCGACTTTAATTCCTGTATCGCCTTATCCATCGCAAAGGCGCGGGCCTGAAACTTGACCAGCTTGTTGATGTCGCCGGTGTCGCGCAGCTTCTGTTCCATCGCCTGAAGCTGCTGGCGCTCGCGCAGGCGTTCATCGAGGATGGCGCGCGTGTGCGATAGCTTCGCCTCAAGCTCTTGCAAAGTGGCTTCGGCTTTCGCCAACTGGCTCTTGTTCAAAATGTTTCCTGCCAGCATAACGATCTCTTACCCGTCTCTCTTGCTCGTTGAAGGAATGATGGAATTATAGTGTGCAATTCAGGGGCAGGCTGTCCAAAGAGTAGAGCGAAGCGGTCGGCGATGCAAGAGTATTTGCGAAGGGCGGAGGGGATTACCGAGAAAGCCGGCGCGAAGGCAGGCGAAAACTTAGGAAGCTTTGCGCGACTCCCTGAACTCCAGCCGTAGATCGTAAAGATCGGAGGCAAAGCCGTGCATCTCGCGCGCCATCTTATCAATTTGCTGCGCCTGTCGAAATTGTTCCGCTTTGATGATGGTGATGTCGTCTTTAATCGCCGAAACATCGGCTTTAATCTCTGTAACGTCGCCTTCGATTCTGCCAACCCGCGTCGTCAGGTCGCCGCCCTGAGTTTGTAGATCGCCGACCTGAGTTTGCAGAACACCTACTTGAGTTTGTAGATCGCCGACCTGAGCTTGTATATTTCCCATCTGTAGCTGCATCGCTTTCAGCATCTCAACGATGGTTTCAAGCGTCGGCTGAGTTTTGTAGTCTTCCATAGCCGCATTCTAAGCTAATCACATATTCGTGTCAATTACTTTTATGTCGCAATGCGGCTTATGAAACACAGTCGGTTAAACCGCAAAGCTGCCGGTGTGAGCGTGCGCTTCAAGCTGCCGTGCGCGCTCGATCATCGTCGCCAGTCGCGGCCCGCCGTGCGCGACCGGCAAGCCGAGTTCGCCTTCAAGGTCTTCGAGCGTCACATCGTCCAGGAAGATGTGGCCCGACTTTAAGCAAGCCTGTTCCGGCACGATGACGAACCCACCCGTGATGCGGTCGCGCGCCCGCATCACGTCGCCGCCGCCGAGCAGGCCCGCTACCGTCACCTCTTCGCCGAAGAAGTTATTGGTGATGGCGACCGTCCTGAGCCGCGTGCCGAAACGCGCATTCACCTGTTCGACGTAACGCTTGAGTATCGGCTCGAACAACCGGCCCGTCACCACCGTGCCGTCGAGCGAGCCGGGCATAAGTTTGGCAACCGGCGCGAGGTCGCGCTTGAGCGTTGCTTTCGCCTCCGTGACGAAGCGGCGCACCATACCGACGCCATCTTCGATCTGCGGGTAATCCCCATAGTGACGACGACCGGGCAGCGGCAGGCCGGCGCGCAGGTAAAACTCGTCGGCCAGGAAGACGAACGTCGAGCCGAACCGATTGCGGAACGCGCGCTGCAACGGGCGCATCGCTTTAATCAGGTCGCGCGCAAACTCAGGCGTCACCGCCGTCATCCGGTCTTTGTAGTTGTGCAGTTCGGTGAAGACTACCGGCACGACGGCGACCGATGAAAGGCTGGGATATAATCCGGCCAAGTCGTCAATCGTGCGGCGCAGCACGTCGCCGTCATTAATCGTCGGACACAGCACAATCTGCGCGTGCAACTCGATGCCGTGCTCGGCCAGATAGCGCATCTTGCCCAACACGTCGTCGGGTCGCTTGCGTCCGAGCAGGTAACGGCGCACCTCCGGGTCGGTGGCGTGGACGGAAACGTATTGCGGCGACAGCCGCTGCTCGACAATGCGGTCAAGCTCCATCTTCGAGATCGAAGACATCGTCGTGTAGTTGCCGTGCAGGAATGATAGGCGTGTGTCTTCGTCTTTGAAGAAGAGCGATTCGCGCGCCCCCACTGGATTCTGATTGCAGAAGCAGAAGATACAATCGTTGGCGCACTGGCGCGGCGAGAAGTATTCAAAGTCGAGTCCCCAGACCTCGCCTTCGCCGACCTCGACATCGAGAGCGACCGTCTCGCCCGATGCCTTGATGATCTCAAGCCGCACCTGATCTTCGCTGCCGGTGTAGTATTGCCAGTCGAGAAAATCGCGCAACGCGTGGCCGTTGACTTTCATCACGCGGTCGCCGGCTGTCAGACCGATTGCTTCGCCCAGCCCGAAGGCGTCTACGCCGCTTACGGTGACGCCCTTCTCTTTTTTGATGTTGATCGGATAGATGGTCTCGAACAACTCGGTATACATGCTTCTCTCTATCTCATGCCGCTACATGACTTATGGAATAAACTATAAGTGTACACCAAGATAGTCAGGGATTTCATGGGAATAGTTAAGCCATTAATGGCAACGTGTACTGAATGGCGTTGTTTAATCGCTTACGAGCTATCTCGCAATATTCGGGACTCATCTCTACTCCCTCGTTGCAGCGGAGCGCGCTAAGCGCAGTTCTCATGGTTTCCGTGAGGGCGCTTGCTGCAACGCTAAGCCTCGCTTAGGCGATGGCCGCGAGAGAGCATATTGGGTTAGAGCTTTGCAGGCCGTGTGAGCTATGTCTTCGTCCATACCGTCGCGCCCATTTAACAAGCCGCACAGATGAACGGATACTCCTTGTTATCGATGATGGGCTTGATGCCAAAGAAATCATTCAAGACGGATTCGGCTGTGCAGAAAGCGCCTTCCACCCAGGCCTGATCGTTGGAATAGGTTTCTCCAACGATGAAGATATCGGCATCTGTCCCTTTGATCAGTTGCGATGGCTTGCGAATCTTCTGTTGTACGTCGCAAATATTGTAGTGGGCGGCATAGGCATGGTAGCCGGCATTGAAGGGTGGCAGCGACCAGTCCATATAGCTCGTCTCCAAAGGCTCAGGCACGGCGCTGTAGTCAGCCTGCGGCCCAAAATGCAGGGCCGCCAGTTGCTGGCGCAGCATCTTTACCATTCCCGGTGGGGCCTTGCGAGGGCCTTCCAACGGCTGCGTGTCTTCTGAAACAGGGATTCTACGTTCCCGGTTAGGGCCTATCTCCAAGTCCTCCCAGAAACTGGTAAACTGTTCATCATCGTAACTGGCCAGCAGGCCGTATACGGGTTTTCCTTTCTGATCGAGCGCGTTGTTCCCGAAATATACCACTTGGCGAATCGGCGTATCCGTGATGCTGGGGCCAATGCTATTGCGGAGGGCGGCGGCGAGCAATTGCTCCTCCTGTTTGAACGTCAGGCGTTCCTGGATACGCTGCTCGACAGCGGTGACGAAGCTGGCCGTCGAAGGAAAGGGGCTATCCATAATATCGGGGTCGCCCTTGATGGCCTTGATGTATTTTGCCGGGAAGCCTTCTTTGGATAATTGATCAAGCACTTTCTGCGTGACTTCATAGCTGGTCAGTGGTGGCGGGTAAGGAGTATTGGCCTGATCCAGCCACCATTCCGTGTCGAAGAACATCCCGACCTTGTAGGATGGTTGCAGGATGGCCGACTGTAGATAGAGCTGCACTTTTTGATGGTTGAGTACATCCAGTCCTTCGTGATCTTCATAGCGAGTGGCTTGTGCCACCAGCTCAAGGGCGTGACGCGGCATCGCCAGCCACGCTGCATCCGTCGTTTTGGAACCCGATTTTTTGTTGGGGTCCTTGCGCGTGGCGATGGCGTAATGAATCACGCCCTTAATCTTCAAGATGGAATGCAGACGCGTGTCGGGATGATACTCGAACTGCACGCCTTTCGTTTTCGCCAGTTTCACGATGGCATCAAACAGCGCATTGAACATGCTTGAATACCCGGTCGTGAGCGTTTTGTATTGCGTGCCGGGCGTGAATTCATTGTTGGACTGAATGGCGACTGCGGCATTCCAGTTAATGACGTTAGACGTGTAGCCGTTTCCGTCAGAGGTATACGAGTAGCCTTCAGACCCCAACTGATCGAACATCAGATTCCAGTAGCCGATGTCTTTAAACAAATCGCCTTTTTTGTAAACGGATGATTCGGGCAAATCGATAACGATGCGGCCTTTTTGGTAAAACTCACACCATTGGGTGCGCGTTTGCGGGAGGTTGGCCGCCGTGCCGGCTAACAGTTCCACCGTGTTGAAGCCGATGTCGGGCGATTCATCCGCCGCATAATGGTCAACGTTATAAGGGGCCGGATTGCTGGACGTGATGGCGTTCAAATAGAGGTTCTTCGCCCGCAAGTAAAACAAGGCGTTGGCTGACACGTTGAAGGGAACGGCGTACTTGTCGAGACCCAACTGCTTGATCACCGTAGTGACGAGCCGATGCCCCGCCGCCGTGCCGTCGTCATTCCCGTTCCAGTCCGAATAGCGCATGCCGCCCAATTCGAGGAAGGATTTCGTCTTGTCGTCTTGATAATGCCAGGTGCAGACGCGCCCGCTGGCGGCGCGGCTTCCGGGGCTTTCTTTCGAGAAGTCGTACTTTCCCCAATCGTACAACTCAAGCGTGTCGCCTTTCGCCAGTTGTTTCGATCTGCTCTTGTCGTCCCCGGTTTTGCCACTCAGCAAGCGCCAGGCGGTATAAAGCCCCGATGCTCCTGCGCCGAATATCGAATAGGTTTTAGTTTTCATAGCGTCTCACTCTTCTCCGAGCCGGCGCATTTGGCCGGGCAGGTCTTTTTCAGGAATGACGATTTCTACCAACACAGGTTGATGAGCCTGAGTCTTGAGTTCTTTCAGCACGGCGTTCAATTCGCTGATCGTTTTGGCGCGATAGCCTTTCGCGCCAAACGCCTGGGCCAGGGCCATGTAATCCCACCTGGGCAAGATGTCGAACGTATCGAATTTGTGTTCGGGGCCGGGTTCAAAGGCGGTGATGTCAACGTAGACCTGCTCGATGGCATAAACGCCGTTGCTGATGACGAAGATAACCGCGTTCAGCTTATTTCTGGCGAGGGTCGAAAGCGACTGGCAGACCATCATAAAGCCGCCGTCGCCGGCGATGGTCCAGGCCCGTTTCCCGCTGCCGAGCTGCGCCCCGGAAGCGGCCCCCGTTTCAAAGCCGATACACTGCCATGCCGCCGATGCGATGAAGCTGTTCTGCGACAGGCCGTAGGCATTCGTGGCCACGTACATCGCAGAGCTGATGCCAAAGATCATAACAATCTCATCCAGCATTTTGTTGTCTTGCAGAAACTTCATCGAATGCTGAAAGAAGCGATTGTAGGTGATGGTTTCGGGCTTATCATTCCAGTGCGGGTCTGAATTAGCGGCCCACGGCTCCGGGTAGCGGGGTGGCGGCGGGGCCACGGTCGGAAGCGGGTATCCTTTGGTCTTCTGGAAACGTTGCAACAGGGCTTCCATGAAATCCTTCATGGTGACGCCTTCATAAATAAAGTATCCCACGCGCACCTGTTCGGTGGTGGCCAGCACCATATCGGCGTATTTGTTTTCGATGAACCACAGGTAATCGTCCGTAATGATCGTGCCGAGCGTCAGAAAGCAATCGGCCTGCTGGACGAGTTCACGCACGCTCAGGATTGAAGCGGCATCGGAATACGTTCCAACGAACTTGTCGCCCTTTTCATCCAGCACCGTTTTGCCGAGCGATGTGGTGGTGTAAAGAAAGCCGCTGGCGTCAATAAGTTGTTGCAGCAGGTCCGACAACCCGTGCCGAAGCACCTCGATGCCGGCAAAGATCATCGGGTGTTTCGCGGCAGTGATTTGTGTCCACGCCTGCGCGACGGCGTTTTCAAGGGCCAGCGGCTCGCTTTTGAAGGCGAGGGGCTGCAAGACGCGATTGGAAGGCGTCGGGCAAGGTTCGCCCCACACTTCTTTGTAACAGGCGATGTAGACCGGCCTTTTGTAGGTGATCGCCGCGACCAGCAGGTTGTCGATCTTTTCGGGCGCGCCCACCGATGTGCTGAGCGTTTCGGCAGCGACGGTGACGTGTTGGAAGACTTCCTGGTCGGCTTGCAGGTTGCCGGTGGAGTGATGGTACAACACATCGTACATCTTCGTAACCTGCCGGGCATCCGCGCCGGGCGTCGCGCTGATAACCACCACCGGGCTGCGCTCGACGTAAGCGCCTGCAATGGCATTGAGCGCGCTGAAGGTGCTGACGCCATATTGCAGCGATACGGCCCCCAGACCCCTCGTGCGGGCGTAGGCGTCGGCGGCGTAAGCCGCATCCAGTTCGTTGATCGCGCCAATGGTATTGATGCCGTCGAAATGTTCCAGCGCCTGCGTGAAGTTCCTGACATAGTCACCGGGGATTTGAAATACGTCGGTGACGTTGAGCTGTTTCAAGCGAGTTAAAAGGTAATCGGCGACGGTGAACGGTCGTTTTGTCATTTGACTTCCTTATGGTTCAATCGCGGTCGAACTCGCTCGTTGCTGATCTGTAATCCAAAGCACGTTCGTCCTATACCATCGGCTCATCTTTGACCCGCTGGCAGGACTGGCTGACTTATAGCCATACCAAAGGCGGCAATTCTACGCCTATCAGTACGCCTATTGACCACACGCCGCGAACGCTACGTATAATCTGGATTCGCCATCTTGCTGAAGGCAACCTGAGTAATGCACCTGATAACCGCGTGCTGTATAACACTTTCTTACATCTTGGGTCAATACTAACTTAAAAGAAGCTTGCAGCGCGCGAGGAAAGGCTTGAGTCGGAGATTGCTGGATTGACCAGGCGATTGCAAGATTATGATTGAGGGCTTGATTCAAGAGAAAGCACACAGACCGATTGGCCGAGGAAGCCCCACTCTTCCATCACAAAGCCGTTATCAAAACTGATTGGATGAGAGAGCGGAATGTGCGGCTTATCGCCGTCGGCAAAGACCTCAACCTTTAAGCCCAGATGCGAGGCCCAGGCGCTAATCATGTCCCGGCTCATAAACATGGTTAAAGGGTAATCGGGGTCATCCCTCTTCCTGATGCTTGCTTCAAAGACCGGCCAGAGGCTCGGAATGGTGAACTCAAGAAAGGAGAAGACGATCTTGCCACCCGGCTTCAACACGCGCCCGGCTTCCTGCAAGTAGAGGTACGAATTTTCATGTAACAAGTGCGTCAGCACCGAGAAGAAGCAGACGAAGTCGGCTGCCCCATCCGCTTCAGGAATCTTTAACCCTTCGGCGACCTCGAAGCGCCAGTCGGGACGCCCGACGAACTGGCGAGCATACTCGACCAGCTCAGGCACGATGTCGAGGCCCAGGTACTTGCCGGTCAGATATTCTGCCAGTGGTTTTGCCAGGCGACCGGAGCCGCAGCCGACATCAATCAGATAACCATTCGGCGTCAGCCCCTGTTGAATCAGCAAGTCGCGCTCTAGTGAGCCGATCTGGTCGAAGTCGCCGCCCACCGCTGCCTTCAGCGCGACATCGACCGGATGATCGGCGAGCAGCGATTTGACATAAGCAATGTAGGTACGGTTTGAATCTCGATTCATCAATCTCCTCTGCAAAAATCGGCAGCCAATTGAAGTGGCCTGTGTCGTGTTGATGGATGCGTGCAGCCTGTTGCTTCAAGGGCCGGGCTGCGCTTTGATGAGGATGTGCCGCGCCCTGACCTGTTCTTGCGGCGTGCCTCGGTTGACGTACTCTTCGGTCTTGATGATGTGATAGCCGAATGGCGTCTGGACGATGTCGCTGACCTCGCCGGGTTCGAGCGAGAAAGCGGCGGCTTCAAACTCAGGCGTCATCTTGCCGTGGCCGAAGATATACTCGCCGCCGCTGTTTCGTGAGCCGGGGTCTTCGGAATATCGGCGGGCCAGCGTCGCAAAGTCTTCGCCGTCATGAATGCGTTGCAGGATCGACTCGGCCCGCTCAAGCGCGGCTTGCTGTTGCGGCGTGTTTGGCACGGGCCGCTTGCTCGCCGCCTTCGCGTTTTTATTCGCCGCCGATTGACCGCCGCACCCCGACAGCAAGCAGCCGCAGGCGATCAATAAAACGATCAGTGACATTCCCAGCTTCGTTGTCATTCGTATGCCCTTCGCTTACTCGACGATCTCCTGCACACGGCCTACCTCGCCGGTCTCCAGTCGAACTTTGATCCCGTGCGGATGATGCGGCGATTTCGTGAGAATGTCTTTGACGACCCCGCGTGTGCGCTTGCCCGTGCGCTGATCCTGTTTTAAGACGACATCGACGGTCAGGCCAACCTTCACATCTTTCCGGTTTTGTCCGTTCATAACAACCATTCTATCTCACTCGTGGCGTAATGCGACGAGCTGGCCCACGCGTGCGGCGCGGCGGGCCGGTCGTCAGGGCACAATGATTTAATACACGTTTTCGAGATGTTTGTGCAGGGCGTCGCGTCATCCGCGATGCCGACGACGACGCGTCTCGCCCTGACAATGCCGCCTCGTTATGATGGAGGTGAGGCGTCGCGCATTCACGTCACGCAATCAACCGACTCGCAGGAGGACGCATGGAATTTCAACTCGAAGAGGCCATAGACATTCTGCGCCGCACGCCGGAGAGCTTGCGCGCATTGCTTAAAGACCTGCCGCCGGCGTGGGCCACCGGCAATGAAGGCGGCGACTCGTGGAGTCCTTACGATGTCGTCGGCCACTTGATTCACGGCGAAGAGACCGATTGGGTCCCGCGCGCCAGAATCATTCTTGAGCACGGCGAAGCGCAAGCCTTCACGCCGTTCGACCGCTTCGCACAGTTTGAAACGTCGCGGGGCCAATCGCTCGACGAGTTGCTCGATGCATTCGCCGCTCTGCGCGAAGAGAACCTTGCGGCGCTAACGGAATTGAAGATCACACCGGAACAGTTAGGCTTGCGTGGCACACATCCCGAACTCGGCAGCGTCACGCTCGGCGAGCTGTTGGCCACATGGGTTACGCACGACCTCAGTCACGTCGCGCAAATCCTTCGCGTGATGTGCCGGCAATACGCGGAAGCGGTCGGCCCCTGGCAGCAATACCTGCCAATCTTGAAGGCTTAAGGATTAGTGCGAGTTGTGAAATTGAGGGGTTGCGCCGAAGGCGCATAGAAGAAGGTAGCCAGAGGTGAAACCTCTGGAATATAGCCGCATATAGGTGTTGCGCTCTGAATGAGCGCCAGAATCTTCTGCCGCGTCTTCAACGCGGGAATATGGATGCCGCCGGTTCCAGAGGCTTCACCTCTGGCTACCTTCTTCCAGAGGCTTCACCTCTGGCTACCTTCTTCCAGAGGTTTCACCTCTGGCTACCTTCTCACTGCCGCTTCGCGGCACGACGCGGGTTCATCATCTGCTTTTAGCGTTCGCTCGACTCGTCGAGTTGCCGCTTCGCTTCGTCAATCAGTTCGTTATTGCGCTCGTAGGTGAGCGTCGTGTCGTCGCCGTTGAGTTGCGGCGGGTATTGGTGACGACTATAAACCGGGTAGGCTTCGCTGCGCAGGTGCGCGAGCATATGATGGCCGCGCCGCGTCGTGCGCTCGTGCCTGAGGGCGGTGATGTCTACGGGCGCGACGACGATGCGCTCGCCCGGCCCCGGTGATGTCTGCGCCAGCAATCGCCCATCGTAATCGACAACCATGCTGCCGCCCGGCCACGAGTACGGTGGATAGAATTTCAACTGCGCGCCTTGATTCGCCGCCACCACGTAAGCCGTGTTCTCAAGCGCGCGGCAACGATTCACCAATGTCCACCAGTCCATCGGCTCGGTCGCGCCCCACGGGTCCATATAAGCCGACACGCGTATCAACACTTCTGCGCCGTTGGCCGCCAGTTGTCGCATCGCTTCGGGAAAGAGCCAGTCGTAACAGATGGCGCAGCCGATGCGACCAATGGGCGTGTCGGCGACAGGAAACAATGGCTCGTCGTAGCCTTCGAGGTCGTGCGGGCTGGCGTGGACTTCGTAAGGAATCCACGTGTTCACTTTACGGTATTTGTAGAGCACGCCTTGCGGCCCGATCAGGCAAGTTGTGTTGAAAACTACGTTGGGCCACTTCGGGTCCGTCTCGATCATCGAGCCGCTTTGAATGTAGATGTCGTGCTCGCGGGCTTTCTGTTCGAGACGCTCGGTGTGTTCATTGGGAATCTCGACAGCGAGCTTTTGCCGCAACTCTTCGACGGTTGGGAAGACCGGCGCGGCGTGAGCGAATTCGGGAAAGACGACCAATCGCACGGGCAAGAAAGGCGCGGCCCCGGCGACTGCCGCGTCAATCATTGCCAGTATGCGATCCGTGTTGCGTCGCATCTCGCGGCGCTCGGTCGGGTTCGGCATATCGGTCTGACACGCGGCGGCGGAATAACGAATGTACTGCATCTTACACTCCCTGTCTGGTTCGTTCAGAGGTTCATCTCATCGGATTACCGACGAGAGTCGTTGCCCTGTGCGCTCGGCGCATTCACTTGTCCGGCAAAGATTGATTCGATGCGCGGCAGCGGCGCGCTGACCGTCCGCGTGTTGTATCGTTCAATCACGCGACGCCGCGCCTCAGTCATCGGGTAACGTTCCGCCGCGCTGTAAGGGTACTGCTTCATCCCGTGAAACGGCAGCGGCGCAACCGCATCGGGGCTGGCCGAGTTGATATCCATCTCTTTGCTGAAGCCGTCGGCGTAAAGCAGGTAAGTCCGCTTCCACCCCGCCGGCAGCGGCGGCAGTCGCGTTGCGTCAAAGGATAGAACCAGCTCGTCGCCGGGCCGCGAGATGACGAACAGGTCGTCGCTCTTCGCAAGCAACTCGCGCACGTCGCCTTCGCGCGTGTAGCGACCGGGCATCGTCTTCCACTCCGATTGCATTGATACGCGCGAATAATCATAGCCGAACGGCTCGCGCCCATCGGGCGTCGTCTCGGCTGAAAACCCGCGCCAGCGCAGGTCGGCCATCATCGGCTCAAGCCTGGTCATCTGCGTTGTGGCATCACTGCTCGACGTATCAACGAGAATCTGGTCCCAGTAGATTCGCATGTTGGTAAGGATGCGAACCTCGCGGCTGGCCGACAAGAACTTGCCGGTCAGGTCAACCGTCACGGTTTGCGGGCGGCCTACGGGAATGCCTATGTCTTCGATGACGGTTTGCCAGCGGCCCTCGGCGTCTTTGACTTGCAGAGCCGGCAACGTCATCTCAAGCCCCGATTGCGAAGCGGCGACGTTGTGACTGGAAAACGCATAATCGGTCCAGCCCGTCAGCAGCAACACCGTGCGGCCACGTGACGCTTCACCAAGATTCATCGTCAGCGTGTGCGGCTCGGCATAGCCGCGAATGCGCGCGAGCGGGAAGTCATCAACATAACGGCGATCTACTTTGGTGAGGCGGTCGAGCACGTTGTTGCCGCGATCATCTGTGGCAGAGGCGGGCGGATGCGCGTTGCGCGTCACCCACAGCTTGAACGAGCGCGGCGGGTCGGTCATGCCTTCGTTGGGATAGACTTCGCTGTCCGCCGGATGCGCGATGGCCAGCAGTTGCAGGTGGTCAACATAGAGCACTTCTTCAAGCTCGTTGGTGACGCGCAGCTCCAGTCGGCCATTGCGCGCTTTGAGCTGGTCGCCGCGAATGCGAACGTATTCGTCCGGGTCGGGTGTGTTGCGGCGGCCCGGCGCTTCCCAATAACCCATCTCGCCGCCGCCCATAAAATCGGTGATGAACTCGAAGCGCTCGCCGTTCCAGGTGAAGAGGAACGGACACGATGACGGCTTGCGGTCGGCTTCGGTGATCTTGAATCGACCGATGAGCGGCGTCTTCTT
The DNA here is from genome assembly GCA_045807725.1 of Blastocatellia bacterium. Taxonomy (GTDB): domain Bacteria; phylum Acidobacteriota; class Blastocatellia; order UBA7656; family UBA7656; genus DATENM01. The sequence goes on from JBJMGV010000038.1 coordinate 22,287, forward strand.
ATCTTCAGGTTTCGCGCCCGGTATGCCCAGTTCCGATTGCACGATGCCCGAAGGCCAGATGATTCGCACCGCATCGAAGGCCGTGCGTTTGCCGAGGCCAAAGGTAAGATCAGCCGGCGCGGGCGCGGGACTTGTGGAATAACTTTCGAGCTTTTGATAGAGACTGCCGGCGCGGCCTTCAACCTTTGCGCCGATGCCCATTGCGTTACTGGCCTTGCCAACCAGACCTTCGAGGCGCACGCGCAGCGATTGATTCTTGTTGCCGCCGTCGTTGCGCGCCACTCGCGCATCGCCCGCCGTTGAAGCGGCGATGATGTCCGTGTCGCCGTCGCCATCAAGGTCTGCCGCCGCGAAGCCGCGCACGTTGTTGAAGAGGTTTTTGGCGACGGCGCGCTCGCTGGTGTTCTCCCATCGATTGCCGAGATTGCGAATCACGCGCAGCCCCGCGTTTGAAGCGACGACCAGATCGGGCAAGCCGTCATTGTCATAATCGAGAAACTGCGCGGCAGTGGCCGCTTCGGTTCCGGCGGGAGCTTGCGAGGTCGTGAAGCGTCCGCGCCCGTCGCTCAAGCAGAGCAAGCCCGGGCCGTCCGCTTTGCCGAAGAAGAAGTCGGTGAAGCCGTCTTTGTTCACATCGCCTGCCGCCGCGCAGGTGAACGCGCCTTTGACATTCAAGCCGACTTCCGTAGAGACATTGCGGAATGAGCCGTCGCGCAGGTTGCTGTAGAGCGCCGGCTGTTCGCCTGCGTTGACGACCAGCAAATCAACGTCGCGGTGATTGTCGTAATCGGTCGGCACAATGGCGACGGCGTGCGCGCCGCCTGTGAGCCTGGCTTGCGCGGTCGTGTCTGCGAATTTGCCGTTGCCATTGTTGCGAAGCAGCAGGTTCGGCGCGGCGGCGAAATCATCAGGAAAGGTCAACTGACGATTCGCGTCGCCCGTTGGCGCTTTGGTTAGATCGGCAAAGCCGGCGACGAAGATGTCGAGGTCGCCATCGTGGTCTACGTCAACGAAGGCGAGCGACAGCGCGAGGTAAGGATAAGCGGTAATGCCTGCCGCCGTCGTCGCGTCGGTGAACTTGCCGTTGCCATCGTTGTGATAAAGCGTCAGCCCGCCGTAGCGCAGCACGAGCAAGTCAGGCTTGGAGTCGTTATCGTAATCGCCCGCGACTGCTGTGATGCCAGAAGTATTCGCCGGCGCTTTCGACAAGCCGGCAGCGTCGGTCACGTCAACGAGCTTGCCGCCGTCATTGCGATAGAGTTTCTGCGAAGCGGCGTTGACGACGAACACATCAAGGTCGCCATCGCCATCATAATCAAACAGCGTCACGCCGCCGCCGAGCGATGCGGCAAGGTCGCGCTTCGCCGCGTCGTTCCACTGCGCGCCATTGATTGTGCGCCCGACGATTTGCACGCCTTGAGTCGCCGGGCTGGCCGTGCTCTGTGATGACGCGGACGATGTGACCGTCGAGGTCGCATCAGTGAAAGTGACATCGGGCGTCGCCGTCGAAACGAGGTCGCTTTCCGTGCCGGTCGAGGCGATGGCTTCGGCGTAGCGGCCCTGCTCAAGATACTTGTTGCCAAACTCCGTGCCGTAGTGCGCGTCGCTGACTTGCTTGAACTGTTGCAGCATACGCACGCCTTCTTCGCGCTGGCCCGATTGATTCAATACTCCGCCGAGGCCGTACATCGCCGTTGTGTTGTACGGCTCGGATTGCAGCGCCGTGCGAAACGCGGCGATGGCGTTCGGGAAGTCGCGCTGTTGTTTGTAGAGCTGGCCGAGATTGATATTGACGCCGGGGTCGCGCGGGTCTATCTCCATCACGCGCTTGAAAGCGGCCATCTGATCTGCCGGGCGGTTCTGCGTCTTGGCGATCAGGCCAAGCATGTAATAAACCTGCGGCGCGTTCGGCAAGAGCGCCTCGGCCTTCTTCGCTTCGCGTAGCGCGCCTTCGATGTCGGGTTGGTAAAAGAGCGCGATGGCGAGATTGATCTGCGCGAGGCCGAGCTGTGGGTAGAGCTTCAGCGCGCGCTGAAACTCTTTAGCGGCGTTCTCGAAATCGTACTGCTCAAGCAGCGCGACGCCGATGTTGTTGGCGCGGTAAGCTTCTTCGTGCGCGGCGGCCTTCGCATCGGTTTGGCCTTGCGTGAACGCGGTGAAGGTGGCGGCCAGCAGGCCAGCGCAGACGAGGGCGATGACGAGCAACAAACGTCCGGTCTTCATAAACATGTTTATAAAGGCCGGTGTCGCGTCTGTCCATACGGGAGACGACGCGGCGATGCGGCGACACGGCGACACGGCGACGCGGGGAAAGAAGAACGGTTCGTCTCTGTGTCCTTCCTTCGCCGCGTCTCCGTGTCGCCGCGTCGCCTTCGTGCGTGTTCAGTCGCCCACCCGCTTTCGCGCCGATGCCATCGAGTCGCAGAAGATGTCAATGGCCGTGTCGATCTGTTCGGGCGTGTGCGACGCCATCACTTGAAAGCGGAAACGTGCGCGGTTGCGCGCGACCGCCGGGTATTCGACAAGGTTGGCGATCAAGCCATTCTCTTCGAGGTAACGGCTCGTCCACTTGGCGAGGCGTTCGTCGCCGACCGTCACCGGCACGACGTTCGACGGCTCGCCAAGGCATTCGATGCCTCGGTGTTTGAAGCTGTCGCGCAGTTGATGAATGTTGGCCTTCGCCAGCGCGCGCAACTCGTCGCCTTCAACGGAACGGACGATGCGCATCGCTTCCAGCACGACGGCGCACTGCACCGGCGAGATGGCGTTCGAGTAGGTGTGCGAGCCGCTGTAGATGCCGAGGTACTGCTTGACCGACAGGTCGTGCGTCGCCACGAAGCCGCCGTTGCTCGAAAAGGTTTTCGAGAAGCTGCCCATCACGATGTCAACGTTGCCGAGCATACGCTGAAGGCCGATCTGGCCGGTGCCGCCCGGCCCTTGCGCGCCGAGGTCGTGCGCTACGTCCATCATCAGCACGGCGCTGTATTCGCTGCACACGTCCTGAAGCGCGACGATGTTCGGGCTGTCGGAGTCCATCGAGAATAGCCCTTCGCTGATGACCAGTATGCCGTTGCGTGTATCTTTGTCGCGGATGCGGCGCAGCTTGCGACGCAGCTCCGAGGCGTCATTGTGGCGGAAGAAGCGGACGTTAGGAGTGGCGGCGCGCGCGCCTTGCATCAGGCACGAATGCGCCAGTTGATCGATGACGATGTGATCGTTGCTGCGCACCAGTCCGACAATAGCGCCGAAACCGGCAGCCCACCCCGTGGGGAACAACAGCACGTGATCCATATTCACCAGCTCGGTAATCTCTGCTTCGAGCCGGCGCGAGAGCGTCGTGTTGCCTTGCAGCATCGGCGAGGCGGCGGCGTGCGGACCGTATTCCATCAGCGCGCTGATTGCCGCGTCGCGGATGGCCGGGTGCTGCGAAAGGCCGAGATAATCCTGCGAGCCGAAGTTGTAGCCGACGACGACGCGATCATTCTGGCTGCGAATACGCGTCGTCGGCGCGGGCGCTTGTTCGAGCGCGCGCGCGTACGGCCAAGTGTTGAATTGTGTGCGTTCGGCCAGCCACTGGCCCAAAGGCTGTGTGCGCTTGGTGAGGTGCGCCCCTTCCGGCTCAATGAACATGCCGAGATGTTTGGTAAAAGCATCCGTCTGGTGGATACGTTCATACTCCTCTTGCTCGGTCATCATTCTCTCCGTCTGCGTTGTTGTCGGGATGGAGCGGCGCGCAGACCGTCCTTAGCATTTACCCTTCGACTTATTATGACGGATCGGAGAAAACGTTTCTAAAAGTTAATCTGCGGCGGGATAGACGACAAGCGGAAGAGCAGGCCGCCGTCATTCGCCGACTTGTCGCTGGATGACCGTGAGTTGTAGAGTTGAATGACTCGACGCTTATGACCTGTTCGCGCACGCCCGACGTGAATCTCTTATCAAGAGGCTGGAAGGATGAAAAAAGCTTCCCTGGCGTTGTTGCTTTCTCTGGCCGTCGGCGCGTCCGTCGCGGCGATCTCGGCCAGCACGAACGCAAGCAGCGCAAGCCGCAGCGGCGCTTCGGTCACGCAGAATCAGAACGACAACATGAATGGCAACAGCAACCGCAATCGCAATCGCAATCGCAATCGCAATGGCAACAGCAACACCGGCAACCGGCGCTGACCTCACTACATTCCGAGCCGGGCAGAGCAAGCAGTCAGCACCGGCTTGCTCTGCCCGGCCTGCCGCTGTGTTCACATCGCGGCGAACCGCCTTTCGCTTCACGCCGGCTCATTCGTTGAGCGGGCAGGTGTCTGAGCCGGGAATCTCGCTTTCGACAGGCGGGCAGGGATAGTATTGCGTGACCTGTTGCACCTGTATGGCGATCCCTTCGCCGGCGATGCGCTTGACCAGCTCAAGCGCTTCATCGAGGCCCGACGAGATGCCGCCGCCGGTGACGCGGTTGCCGTCAACAATAAAGCGCGGATAATTCGGCGCGACCTTGACCTGCTTGAATGACTGCAAGCACGGGATGAACGACCAGTGCGTCGTCGCCTCGTAGCCGTTGAGCAAGCCGGCGCTGGCCAGCAACAGCGCGCCTTCACACACCGATGTGATGTAGCCTTTGCCCTCAGATTGCCGCTTAAGAAAACCGAGATAGTCGGCGTCGTTCATCATCGCCGAAAGGCCATCAACATCCGCACCTGGAACCCATAACAGGTCGAGGTAATCTGTCACCTGATCGAAGGTGGTTTCGGGCGTCAGGATCAATCCGTCCCGCGTCCGCACGGTGTTGAGAGACGCGGCGATCAATTCAATCTTAACGTGGCGCGGCGCGACCGGGTCTTTCGCCCAGTAATGGCCCATCCAGCTAAACATCTCGCGCGGGGCGGCGACATCCATCAGGTCAACTCCCTTGTAGATGGGGATGCCGATGTGAAAGGCGTTATCCGTCTTAGGCATGATCTTTCTCCTTTGTGGTTTTAACTACGGTTGTGACAGTTTACCTTTATTGAGGAGACTGTCACCCGCTTGCTCATCAATTGCCTGAATTGTTTCAGGATGTCTTCAGCAACTCGCGGGCGTGGCGGCGTGCGCTTTCGGTGATCTCCGCGCCGGTCAGCATACGGGCGATCTCTTCGACGCGCCCGCGCCGGTCCAGGCGTTCAAGGCTGACTTCAGTGCGGCCCGCGACGGCTCCTTTGCGCACCAGCAAGTGCGAATCGGCGAAGCGCGCGATCTGCGGCTGGTGCGTCACACACAGGACTTGATTCGTCTCCGACAGCTTCTTCAGTTTTACGCCGACGGCTTCGCTGACGCGCCCGCCGATGCCTGTGTCGATCTCGTCAAAGACAATCGTGCGCGGGAACTCCGAAGCGCTGGCGATGGTCTTCAAGACCAGCATCAAGCGCGATGCTTCGCCGCCCGAGGCGACGCGCGCCAGCGGGCGCACGGCTTCGCCGACGTTGGCCGAAAAATAGAACTCGATAACGTCGATGCCGCGCACGGTGAAGGCCGACTCGGCGTCGTCTTCAGCCAGTGCCGCGTCTGCGGGTGTTTCGATTCGCGCTTCAAAGCGAGCATTCTCCATCGCCACTTCGGCAAGGTCTTGCTCGACGGCGCGCTCAAACTTTTTGGCCGCCTTCGCGCGCTCGTCGTGCAGCCGCCGCGCCCGCTTCAGGTAATCGCGCCGCGCCGCGTCGAGTTCGGCGCGCAACTCAGATTCGCGCTCGTCGGCGCGCTCGATTTGATCGAGCCGCTCGGCGCTGCGCGATAGGTGCTCAAGCGCGCTCTCAATCGCGCCGCCGTACTTGCGCTTCAGGCGCGACAGTTCGGCCAGCCGGCTCTCGATCTCGGCCAATCGTTCGGGCGAAAATTCCAGGCCGTCAGTAAAGTCGCGCAACGCGAACGACAAGTCTTCGAGCAACGCGCGCGCAGACTCCAGCCCTTCCGTGTAGCCGCGAAAGCTCGATTCGTAATGGCTCAACTCTTCGACGCGCTTCATCGCCTGCCGCAACCGCGCGATGGCCGAATCGTTGTCTTCGTAGATCAGCGCGAAGCTTTCGCCGCCGAGTGTCGTCAGCTTCTCGACGTTCATCAACCGGCGGCGCTCTTCTTCTAAGCGTTCGTCCTCGCCGGGGCTGAGTTCGGCGCGCTCAAGCTCGTCGATCTGAAAGCGCAGGATGTCGATCAACTGGAACTTCTCGGCCTCATCTCTGCGCAATGCGTCAAGCTCGCGCCGCCGCGCTGACCACTGCTTGAACGCGGCGGCGACTTCCTGCCGCAATGCCGCAACGCCGGCGAAGCCATCCAGCAACTCAAGGTGCGTGTCTGGATCAAACAAGGTCTGCTGGTCGCCCTGGCCGTGAATGTCTACAAGGAACGGGCGCAGGTCGCGCAGCAGCGCTTGCGTGGCCAGTTGATGATTGATGAATATTTTGTTGCGCCCGTTAGCGGCCATCTCGCGGCGGATGATGATCTCGTGCGCGTCGCGGTCTTCGATCTCAATGCCGGTATCGGCGAGCAAGGATTCGAGCGCCGGGTTACGCGTCACCGAAAACAGCCCTTCGATAGAGCCGCGCGCCGCGCCCGCTTTGAGCAGGTCGGAAGTAAAGCGCCCGCCAATCAGCAATCCGAGCGCGTCAACGATAATCGACTTGCCTGAACCCGTCTCGCCGGTCAACAGGTTCAGGCCCGTTTCGAACTCGACGCGCAACTCGTCAATCAGCGCGATGTTTGAAATGTTCAGCAGTGTGAGCATAGGCCAGGAAGCAGGATACAGGATACAGGATACAGGATACAGGATTAAGCGCGAGTTGAACTGACGAACGGCCAAGGCTCAAGTTTATCATTCTGTTTTCATTGCGCGTTCGACTCCGGCCCTGAATCCTGAATCCTGAATCCTGTATCCTGTATCCTATCCCCTATCAAGTATCTGCGTGACGGCATCGAGCAGGTTGTCGGCGATGATCTCAGGCGCGCACGGCCACTCGTCGCGGTTCGCCAGCGTCTCGCGCCCGTAGCCGGTCAGCACCAGCGCGCCGCGCCCGCCCGCGTTGGTCGCCAGATTCATATCGCTTGCCTTATCGCCGACGACGTATGAACGGCTGAGATCAATGTCGTGTTCGCGCGCTGCCTGATGCAGCATACCGGGGCCGGGCTTGCGGCACTGACAGGCGCGACGGTACTCGGCGTCGCCGATGCGCGGGTGGTGCGGGCAATAGTAGATCGCGTCGATGTGCGCGCCATCGCCGGATAGCTCTTGAATCAATCGCTCGTGAATCCGTGCCAGCATCGCTTCGTCATAAAGCCGGCGCGCGATGCCTGATTGATTGGTGATGATGATGACTTTGAGGCCGGCTTCATTGATGAGCCGGATGGCGCGGGCCGCGTAAGGATAGATGATCAGTTGGTCAGGCGATGACACATAGCCGATGTCTTCGTTGATCGTGCCGTCGCGGTCTAAGAAGATTGCCAGGCTTGCCATCCCGCCTATTGTAATCGAAGCGGCGCGCTCAGGCACAGATTAAAACAAGCGACGCGGCGACGCGGGGGAGGCGACGCGGCGACACGGGGACGCGTCGCCGCGGCGAAAGAGGAACGGTGTGTTGCGGTGTCCTTCTCTCGCCGTGTCGCCGCGTCTCCGCGTCGCTTCTTCCCCGCGTCGCCGTGTTGCCGTGTCGCTCTTAGCGCGGTGGGCCGCCCGCGAGCACGATGCGGTTCTGGCGGTCCCATACTTCTATGCGTTGAATGTTGCTGACCGGGCGCACAAATGATGGCAGCGTGCCGCTGTCTGTGCTCAGCTCGACCTTGAACGAGCCATTGCCTTCGGTTGAAACCGTGGTCAACGCCGAGCCGTCAATGACAATGACGTAGCTCGCGTTGTCATCGAGCTTGTCGCCTTCGACTTCAATGGATTCCCGGGTGGCGCTGAATCGCGTCTTGACCTTGCCCTTCGCATCCGAGTCAACGCCCGTTGAATTGAGGCTCGTTTCTTTGCTCACCTCAGTGGAGCCTCCGCCTGAACCGCCGCCGCTATCACCGCCGCCACCGCCAGAGCCGCCGCCGCCATCATCACCACCGCCGCCGCCGAAGTCATCGCCGCCGCTTTGGAATGTTCCTTCCAAAACGGTCTGACCTGCTGTGTCAAACACGACGATGCGCGCGATCCTGGTCACGGGTTGAAGCGATGAGGGCAGCACGTGACCGCTCGATCCATCGCTGGTGAACTCGACACGCAGGTAGCTCGATTGCGCGGTGAAGCTGCCGAGGCTGATCCCGTCAGCGACGATCTGATAAGCGACGCCCGATTGCAAGCCGTCGCCTTCGACGCGCAGCTTTTGGCGCTCGGCTTCGATCTCGGCGCGGGCGCTGCCACGGGCCGAACCATTGGGCGAGGTCAGCCGCGCTTCTTTTTCTACGGAGCCGCCTCCGCTGCCGCCCGTCTGTGGCGTGCCGAAGCTATTGCTCAAGACAATGCGATCCAGCGCGTCACGCACTTCGACCAGCTTGATGTTCGTCACCGGCGTGAGCGCCGCCGGCAGCAACGGATGCTCCGACCGCTGCGGCGTATAGAACTCGATCTTGAAGGTGCCGAAGTTGCTGGCTTGCGCGAGCCGAGCATTGGGGTCGCTGCCGCTCGTGCCGTCGATGATGACGTTGCCATCAACGACCAGCTTGTAACCGGCGCGCGGCGTCAGCCCTTCGCCTTCAATCTCAAAGCTCTGCTCGCTGCCGGCGACTTCGACTTCGGCTTTGCCTGAAGCGGTCGGCTCAACGCCGCTCGGACTCAGGCTGATTTCGCCGCGATTGCTGACAACAGGGTTGATGCTGACGAGCGCCGCCAGCGGATCGATGCGGCCTTTGCCGAGCTTGTTGATGAAGCCGGGATTGCGCGCGTCGATGTTGACGGCGCTGCTTTCGATGAGGTCGCGCACGCTCTGTTGCAGCGGCGCTTTTTCGAGAAGCAAGGCCGCTTCAGCCGTCGCCAGCGGCGCGGCGAACGATGTACCGCTCCAGGTCGCGTAGTCCGGCGCGCTGCCCGCGAGCGGGTAGGCGCTGACGAGGTTGATGCCGAGCGCGCTCACCGAAACGTTGCTGCCGAAATTCGAGAAGCCGGCCTTGCGATCATTGGCGTCGAGCGCCGCAACGCCCATCACATCGGCGCTCCAGTTGGCGGGGAACTGCGGCGCGGCGTCGTTGCCTTTATCTTCGTTGCCGACAGCGGCGATCATCAAAACGCCGCGACCCTTCGCATACGTCACGGCATCGCGCATCACCTGCGAGGCTTCACTGGTTCCGAAGCTCAGGTTGATGATCTTCGCACCGTGATCGACGGCGTACTTGATGGCTTCGGCAATTGTGAAGGCGTCGCTCACGCCTTCGGGCGAAAAGGCGCGCACCGGCATAATCTTCACGTCGGGCGCGAGCAATGTAATCAAGCCGGCAATGAAGGTGCCGTGGCCGGCGATGGTCGTCTGCGTGCTGGCCGGGTGCTCCATCGTGTCCTTGTTGTTGTTGTAGAAGTCCCAGCCGTACACGTCGTCGGTGAGGCCGTCATTGTCATTATCAATATTATCGTCGGGCGTCTCGCCGGGGTCTGTCCAGAGATGATTGCTGATGTCCGGGTGATTGCGGTCAAGCCCCGTATCAATCACGGCGACGATGATGCCCGTGCCGGTCGAGCGCGCTTGCAACGCGACCAGATCGCCCGCGAATTGCTGGGCCAAATACTGTGCGCGTGATTGGCCGGGCGTCGGGTGATCGCCGGGGAATCCGATGACCGAGCGCCCGAAGACATTGACCGGCGTCGTGATGACAGGGTTGAGCGTCGCGCTCAACACGTCAGGGTCGTTAGCGAGGCGCTTGCGAAACTTGGCCTCTTTCTTATTCTTCGGCGTGCCCAGCCGATAGAAGTTCGTGCCGTAGATGCGCTGCTTCAAGCGCATCTCGTAGCGCGCCGCCACCGCATCAATCGACGCGCCGGGCTTGATTTCGACGAGCACTTCGCCGGGGATGAATTCCGGCAGGCTGCCGGATTGCGCCCGCGCCGGCATCAAGCCTGCGGCAAAGAAGAAGACCAGCGCCAGCGCGACGGCGCTCAAGAGTCTCGCTAAGGTGTGCTGCTTGTCATTCATATCTGAACCCATCTAAATCCATCGACGGGCAATCGCCCGCCCGTATGAATATCGCTAATGAACATCACTCAGGATCACCCATCAACACGAACGGCGCCCAGTAGTAGGGATGGCCGTAATCATCTTTGATCGTCAGTTGCGCGCGACGCAGCGCAGCGCGCTTGGTCAAGCCTGCGCGAATCCCCGCGTACATTTCGCGCATCAGTTCAGTCGTCGATTGATCGCTGACGGCCCACAGGCTGGCGACGACCGACGGCGCTCCGGCGTAAAGAAAGCCGCGCATCAGGCCGTGCAGTTCGTCGCCCGGAAAGACTTTGTTGACGCCCGTGTGACAGGCCGACAGCGTGACCATCTCGGCATTCAACTTCAAATCGAGCAGGCTATAAAAATTCAACTGCGCGTCGGCCAATTTTAGAAACGAGAACATCGGGTTGTCGCGCCGGAAGAAGCCGTGCGACGCCAAATGGAGAAAGCGGGCCTGCGGCGCGGCCTTGAAGAGATTGTCGCGCGTCGCTTCGTCGCCCGTCAGCGTCACCGCGTCGGGGAAGAGGCGCGCGAGCTGGCGTATTTCGTCTTCGATGCTCGGCGTGCCGCTCTCGGCAAGCCCCAGCGCGACCAATCGCCCTTCACTCGGCGCGTCGAGCGCGGCACGAGTCATCGCTGATGCCCGGCGGTTGCGGCAGAGCTTGAGCACGGACGCGCTCGGCGCGTAAGAGATGTCATAGTCGTCAATCAAATATCGATCAGCCGTTTTGAGGGCGTGAAAAGGAATGTAATGTAGCTCACCGTGCGGGATGATGATCAACTTTGATGTTGTGACCAGCGATGCGAGCGGCGCGAAAAGATGATCGTAGAGCGCGCTCAAGTTATCGTGCGCGGCGCGGCGCAACTGGCCGAAGTGCGCTTCGACATACGACGAGCCGTAGTTGAACTTTTCGAGTTGAAAGCGCAGCCCCGCGAGCAACTGTTCGGCGTCGCGTCGGGTCGTGATGCGTCGCGCTACGCGCAGGCCGTCGCGCGTGACGACGAAGGCCGAGACGTGTTCGCCCGTGACAAAGTACTCGATGGCGGTTTCATCTTCGCGTAACGTGTCGCACAAGTCCGCGACCGTGATCGAAGGCATCTGCTGGAATTCGGCGAAGGCGGGCGACTCAAGCTCAAGGCGACGGAACAAGCGCGCGATCTGCCGTTCCGTGCGAACGACGTTCTGGCGATAGCGGTCGGCCACCTCTGCGCTGCGCTGGTCGCCTTTGTCTTCGGCCAGTCCCGCTTGCGAGTTGTACCAGTTCAAATCCTCGATCAGCTTCGCCAGCCGCTCGCGCGTCTCGGCTTTGAGCGCGCCCGCGCCTGTGGATTCGCGCGCGTAGCGAGCCATCAGGTCCGCGAGCGCACGCGACTTGGAGGATTCGACTAGGCGAAACGCTTCGGTAATTAATTCATCATCGCCGGCATCCAGACAGGCCGCAATGGCGTCTTCGTAGGCGTGCATCTTGTCGCGCAGGAAGGTCGCTTTGAATTCGTCGGCGACGATGCCGCCACGCATCTGCTCGATGGCATCAACGGCGCGGCGGAAACTTTCAAGCGCCGGCTTGCCGCGCTTGCGGTCGCGTTCGATGCAGCCGACGAGATGATGGCATTGATAAACAACGGCGGGTGCGAATAGCCCTTCGACGGCAGCCAGAGCGTGGCGCGACAGGCGCGCGGCTTTCGTCAGGTCGCGCTGCTCGTAAGCGGCTCGCGCAGCCAGCAAGCGCGCGTGAGCGGCGCGCGTGGCGAGGCGCTGGCGGCTGAAGACGCGCAGGGCCTCGCCGGCGTAGCGTTCGGCTTCTTGAAGGTCGCCGCGCCGCAAGGCCAACTCGGCGAGGAAGCTGTCAACAGCGGCAAGCGTCGCCCGGCTGCCGCGCTCGGCAAAGACGCGCCGCGCCGCGATGAAGTCCTGCTGTGCTTCATCAAACTGGCGCTGGCCCATACGAGCCAGCCCGTGAACGACAGCCGCCTGCGTCGCTTCGTAAGGCATCTCACACTGATTGAACTGGACGCGGGCCGAGCCGGCGCTCTCCGCCGCGTCGTCAAAGGCATTGAGCGCCAGCAGTATCTCCGCAATATCCTGATTACACCAGGCTACCAGTTGCTGGCTGCCCAGCGCCGTCAGTTGCTCGCGCGAGCGATGATAAGCCGCCAGCGCCGTGCCGTAATTGCCGCGCAGAAATTGCAGGTAAGCGATGTGAAACCGCGCCTGCGCCGCCCACAGGTTTTGCCCGGCGCGCTCCATCGTTTCGGCGGTGGCCTCTAGCAGACCGAGCGCTTCTTGAGGGCGATCAAGTTCCGTCAGAACGCTGGAACGGTTGAAATCAATCGAAGCGCTCAAGGCCGCGTCAGGCGACGCGGCGAGAATCTGACGCGCCCGCTCGTAATGCGCCAGCGCCTGTTTATAACGGTCGCGGCGATAGTGGATGATGCCGACGTTGGTTTCGAGCTGGGCGAGATGAACGGTCGAATCCGATTGCAGCCCACGCCGAGCCAGGCGGGCGACGGCGAGCGCTTCCTGATAGCGGCCCATCTGCGTCAGCGCGAAGACGCGATGCATCTGAATGATCGCCGCTTCGCCTGCGAGCTTCGCACGCCGCGTGGTGTCGATGGCGCTCTTGTAAAGCAGGTCGGCTTCTTGATAGCGGCCCGCGTGCTGCAAGACGCGGGCGCGGCTCGCATCGGCGAAAGCCCGCGAGCGCGGATCGCCGGTCAGGGCGGCGAGCTGCTCGATGCGACCCGTCAAGCGCTCGGCGATCTTCAGGTCCGCGCCGATCAAGCGATCCACCTCGGCCTTTAACAGCGCGACAGTCTCCCACGTCGGCGTTGCCGCCTGGGTGCGGAAAAAGGCATCGGCGCTCGCCGCGTTGATTAATTGGTCTGCAAGTTCTTTGCTCACTGCTGCACGTTACGCCCGCGCGGGCGAACCCTTCCGGCATTCTCGGCGATCAGTGCTCCGACTGCATTCGCGTTGAAGACAATCAGCCTGTCAGTCCTGTGGAGGTGGTCAATCTTACGTGACCGGCAATTCGGAAATCAGAATCCGCCCCTCGGCCACTTCGACGCGCAGATCATAGGTCCCGTGCTTCACGCTGCGGAATCGGAATTCGCCCCGCTCGTCGGTGATGGTTGAATAGAACGGCTCACCGTCGCGCATAAGGTCGAGCCTCCGATTCGCCACCGACTCAAACGTCTCTTCGCCCTCGCGCAAAATCTGGCCGATCAGCTCGCCGCGCGCTTCATCCGCAGGCGCGATCTGCAAATCAATCGAGTAATCTTCAGCGCGATAGAGCAACTGCCGGTTGGCGGTTTCGGTCGAGCGAATCCCTTGGAGCTGCGGACGCGCGAAGCTGTCGAAGACGAGCCGCGCGACGGCTTCACCAAGTCGCTCAATGAGTCGCGGGCGGCGGGCTGTGTCGAAGATGCGCGCCGCCCGCTTGAAGACCCAGGCCGGCGGCGCGACCGAATCGTCGCTGGCGGCGATTTCGCGCACGCGCTCGTACCACGTCCGCGTCTCGGCGCAGGCGGCGCAGTCGCTCGCCAGGTGCGCGGCGACACGCCCGGCCTCTGCGATGGTCAGCTTGCCGTCGAGGTAATCAATCACTTGCTCAAAAGCGGGGCATTTCATCTCGGTCATCTCCCAACCTGACTTTCCGTTAAAGCAGAGCGCCAGCGTTGCGAAAAAATACATCCTCGAATCAGAATTTCCCCTGTAGCAGTTTCTTCATCTTTTCGAGGCAGCGGGCGCGGGTCGGGCCGACCGACGGCACGGGCATCGCCATACGCCGGGCGATCTCGGCGTAACTCAACTCGTCCTTCTCGTAAAAGAGCATCGTCAGCAGGTTGCGACAGCGGTCGGGGAGCGCGTCGAGCGCGTCGCGCACGAGCTGCTGTTGTTCGAGCATCTCGCGCTCGGCGTCGGCGAGCGGCGCGGTGGCGGCAATCTGTTCAAGCGAATTGCCCTGCTCGTTGTCTTCGCTAATCGGCGCAATGTCGCGGCGATTGCGCGCCGACACGCGCCACACTTCGCGGGTCGTCGTCGTGATCAGCCACGAACTGAGTTTTTCGTGATCGCGTAACGAGGCGAGCTTTTCATAGAGCTTGAGCCAGACCGATTGAAAGATGTCGGCGGCATCATCGGCAGACAGCCGCGCTTTGAGGGAGATGGAATAGACCAGCCGTTGATAGCGCGCCACGAGCGACTCCCAGGCCAAAGCGTCGCCGGCCAGGCAGGCAGCGATGAGATCGCGGTCTTCGCGCTGCGCAACATCTTCGTCGCGTTCCGGCGCTTGCTTTTCCACCATCAAGGCTAATCCCCTGCTCGATTGTGAGGCAGCAAAAAAGGCTATGGGCACAAAGCATGGTAGCAGAACCAGCAGCGGGTTAAAAGTAAAGAAAAGTTTGCAAATTGCCGATTATCTGGCATAGAAAAAGGGCCGCCGGTCGGCGTGACCGGGCGGCCCTTCGGGGGCTGAACCTAGCGCGGAGATCAAGCGGCCAGAGCGCGCTGCTGCAACAGGCGGCGCAGCTTCATGCGCGCTTTGTGCAACTGCGACTTCGACGTGCCGGCGCTGCATCCCAGTATCCTGGCGATCTCCTCGTGCTCGTAGCCTTCCACATCGTGCAGGACGAAGACGGTGCGATAACCCGTCGGCAGTTGCGCGATGGCGTTCTCCAGGCCAATGCGATCCACAATCGGCATCGCTTCGGGATTGATCGTGTCGGGGTCAACCGAATCGGGCATCTCGCCATCATCAGTCGTCAGCTCCGAGCGCACCGAGCGCTTGCGGAAGTGCATCAGCACCTGATTGACCGTCAGCCGGTGCAGCCACGTCGTGAACTGCGATTCGCCGCGAAATGAATCGAGCTTGCGGTGCAACTGGATGAAGACCTCTTGCGTCAGGTCTTCGGCTTCGGCAACGTTGCCGGTCATTCTCAGGCAGATCGAGTAGACGCGGCGATAATGCCGACTGTAAAGCTCCTCGAATCCGCTCATCTGTTCGCCCGCCAGCGCCTGCGTCACGCTAGCATCCGATTGCATGGAAATCGCATTGGTTGCCATCCTTTTGTCCCTCCAACTCCCGTCTATCCTCTTAGGGTCAGACAGACATAGAGCGACTGATGTGCCACGCGCCAGCGACCTCTCGTTAGCTTTCTAAGTGGAAAAATAATTAGCTTTAATCTGCTCAATCGGAATATAGGAGAAGACGTGGCGCAGCCCTGTGGCTCTTGTTTTGGGAGAGCGCCCACACGGTTTCGTGTAGTAAGTCAGTGATTACTCACCTGGGATATGGACGGCGCGGCGCGGGAATATTTAAATGCCAATCGTGCGTAGCGGTGTGATGAGCGGCGCTCTGGAAAAGATGCGCGGCAGGATATTTTACTTTGGCAGAGAGGGTTGAGCTAGCTACTGGAAAACAGGCGCAGGATTATGGGAACAGGCAGCGCGTCTCCGTTTTTGCACACAGAGATTCACACCACTGAAGAAGCCTTCGATGACCTCAGGCTCGAATGGGACGAGTTGCTCGAAGCGAGTCGCCAGCAGAATTACTTTCTGCGCTGGCACTGGGCGCGAACGTGATGGTGCGGATAGTCCTGCCCGAATCGCTAAAGGTAGCGGGCCACCGTATGCTTGAGCGCCGCCATTACAGCTACGCGCCGCACCTGCCCGCGCTCACTCTGCATACACGATAAGGCGCGCGGCTTGAGCGGCACTCAACGCTTCTTGCGGTCGCTGCGGATCAGCGCGTAGACCACCGATATGCCGATCACGGCCACGACGATGGCCGTGCTGAAGAGGATAATCAGCAGCTTCGCTTCCGGGTCCATAAAGATGAGGCTCATTCTCACCGACAACCTTTCTCCGATTCAACGGCCATCTCAAAACAAGCGAGCCAGCGCGGCGGCGACGCGGTCGAGCATCGCTTCGTCGGCGCGGGTGAACGCGCCGGGCGTGTCGCTGTCAATATCAATCTGGCCGAATATCTCGTCGCCGCGCCGTATGAGCACGACGATTTCGGCGCGCGTCTCCAGGCTGCACGCCAGGTAATTGCCGATGGCCGTCACGTCATCAACAATCTGATTGGCGCGCTCGGCCACCGCCGTGCCGCAGACGCCGCGCCCTACCGGAATATGCGTGTGCTCGGTCGGCTTGCCGACGTAGTTGTGCAGCGCCAGCGTGTCGCCTTCGAGCAAGTAGATGCCGACCCAGTTGTAATGCGGGCGCTCGGATTTTAACAGGCGCACGGCTTCGCCGAGCGCTTCATCGCGTGAATCTTTTGAAAGGCTGAATTGTTCGACGCGGCTGACGATCTCATCGTCACTCAGCTTTGGCCTGGTTGATTCCATAACTTGAGCATATGGCGCATCGCATTTGACCGCAAGGCGCGTTGACTAGCGCGGTGCGTGTCACCATAATCTTTCAGGCGAGCGAGTGGCTTTCCCACGCCGCAATGGACGCGCCGAATTTACATTTCATAGGAGGACTCTGAAACCATGTCACAATTAAGCGATAAGTATTCTTCCGTAGTCTCTGCCGCGCAGAGCGCCGGCTGCCAGATCAACACCAGCGAAGATGGCGGCAAGTTCGTCATCAACGGAACCTGCCCGACGCAGCACGCGGTCAATCAGGTGTGGGACGCCTTGAAGCAGATCGACCCGGGCATGAGCGGCGGTGATTTTGCCGTCAACCTCACGCCGCAGCGCACCGATATTTATGGCGAGTACGAAGTCCAATCCGGCGACTCGCTGTCGGCCATCGCCAAACACGTCACCGGCGGCAAGCTGAGTTATCAACAGATCTTCGAGGCCAACCGCGACATCCTCGACGACCCCGACCAGATACAGCCCGGCCAGAAGCTCAAGATTCCGAATTTTTCATAACCGGCTGATCGCGGGCGCTGGCTCCGCCTTTCAGCCACACCGTTCAACCGAGGGCAGCCGCTCGTGGGCTGCCCTTCGCTTATGGCGTATGTTTGTCATGGGTCAGCGCGGCTGTTAGACTGAACTTCATTCACGAATGATTGATACGGTCGCCATCGTCGAAACGAACCGCGAGCTGACGCCGGGCTATCGCCTGCTCAGGCTGAGCTTCGATCAAGACATCGAAGCGCGCGCCGGCCAGTTCGCTATGCTCAAAGCGCACGCCGCCTTCGAGCCGCTGCTGCGCCGCGCCTTCGCCGTCTACAAGACGCACAGCCCGCGCCGCATGAGCTTTCTTTATCAAGTGCTGGGGCGTGGCACACAGGCGCTCGCGGAACTCACTGCTGGCGGCAAAGTGGATGCACTGCTGCCGCTCGGCAACGCGTGGCCCGTGGGCGATGAACCATTGTCGCTTCAACCTTCGATTGAGCGCGCACCGGCAGGCGCACATAAAGCCATCGTCGTCGCAGGCGGCATCGGCTCGGCCTCTGTGTTGATGCTGTGCGAGAGGTTGAAGGCCGCGCACATCGATACGCAAATTTTATTTGGCGCGGCCAGCGAGCGCGTAGCGACGGGGTGCGGCCTCGAAGATTTTCGCGCCCTCGATTTGCCGCTCACGTTGACAACAGACGATGGCAGCCTCGGCGAGAAGGGTTTCGTCACCGCGCCGCTCGAACGCCACTTGCGCGAGGGCAATGGTATGGGCGCGACGATTTATGCTTGCGGCCCGTGGGTGATGATGCGGCGCGTCGCCGAGATGGCCGCCGCGTTCAATGTCAACTGTCTGGTCTCGCTCGAAGCGCCGATGGGCTGCGGCTTCGGCGTCTGCGTCGGCTGCGTTGTGGCGATGCGAACGGAAGCGCCGCTCGGTTACGAATCCTACAAACGAGTATGCGTTGACGGCTCGATCTTCGCGGCGGAGCGGATTCGCTGGGAAGTCAACGCGATGACACACTGACGATTTTGGATTTTGGATTTTCATAGCTTAGCGCTTCGCGCCGGCGATTTTGGATTGAGGGAGTCGCCGTATTCGCTCAGTCCTGGCATTGTTCCCTAATCCAAAATCTAAAATCGCTGGCGCGAAGCGCTAAGCCATGAAAATCCAAAATCATTATGTCTGAGCACGATTCACGACTGGCCGTAGAAATTGCCGGCATACGGTTCAACAACCCGGTGATGGGCGCGTCGGGGACGTTCGGCTATGGGTTGGAGTTCGCCGACTTGATCGACCTCAACCGGCTCGGCGGCTTTGCGACGAAGGGGCTATCGGCGCGTCCGCTCGCGGGCAATCCGCCGCCGCGCATCGTCGAAACGCACGGCGGCATGCTCAATGCCATCGGGTTGCAGAACGTCGGCGCGCGGGCTTTCGTCGAAGAGAAGCTGCCGCTGCTTCGGGCTTACGACACCCGCGTCATCGCTAACGTCTTCGGCTACTCGGACGACGACTACCTCGAAGCCATCCGCGCGCTCAACGACGGCGAAGGCATTGCCGCTTACGAGTTGAACATCTCGTGCCCGAACGTCAAAGAGGGCGGCATTGTCATCGGCAACTCGCCAACGGCGGCAGCGCGGCTGACCGAAAAAGCCAGGCGGATGGCCACTCGCCCGCTCATCGTCAAGCTCTCGCCGAACGTGACGGACATTACACTGCTTGCCCGCGCCATTGCCGAAGCCGGCGCGGACGCGCTGTCGCTGATCAACACGCTGGTCGGTATGGCCATCGATGTGAATGCGCGCCGCCTGCGATTGAACTTCGGCACGGGGGGACTATCGGGGCCGGCGATTCGTCCCATTGCCGTGCGAATGGTCTATGAAGTCGCCCGCGCGGTCGGCATTCCGCTGATCGGCATCGGCGGCATCAGCTCGGCAAGCGACGCGCTTGAATTCCTGCTCGCCGGCGCGACCGTTGTGCAGATCGGCACGGCGAATTACTACGATCCGACGGTGACAATGAAAGTGATTGATGGCCTCTCGCAGTACTGCGACCGTCACCGAATTGAACGCATCGGCGCAATCGTCGGCGCGGCCATCGTCAAATAAGCTCTGGCCGTACAGAGCCGCCTGCTTAGGTCGCGATTGAGAAAAGCTGCTGGTAGAGCAAGCCGCACCTGTCAAGGTAAGCTTTGAATGTGCAATACAAAGCCATCACCTGTCCCAGGTGCGACTCACTGGCTATTAAAAAGAATGGCAGAAGCAAGCAATTCAAGCAACGCTACCGCTGTAAGGCGTGCTTCCGCCAGTTCCTGACCGACTACACCTACCAGGGCTGTCGGACTGAGGTTCGCCAGTTGATCGTGCCCATGACGCTCAACGGCTCTGGCATTCGCGACATCACTCGCGTACTCGGGGTCAGCATCAACACCGTGCTTAAGACCATCCAACAAGCCGCCGCCAGAGTGAGTGAGCCGCGCCCGCCGCGCCGCATCACTGACTTGCAAGTCGATGAAATGTGGTCATTTGTTGGCAGCAAAGCGAATCAGCGATGGCTGTGGTACGGCTTCGACCCGGCGCGTAAGCAGATCGTTTGCTGGCAAACTGGCAAGCGCACGGATGCCACTTGCCAGCGGCTGTTGGCGAAACTCTCAGGCTGCCAGGTGCTACGCTACTGCACGGATGAATGGGAATCCTATGAGAAGTTGTTGCCAGCCGAGCGCCATTGGATCGGCAAAGCCGGGACACAAGCGATCGAGCGCAACAACCTGAACATCCGCACACGTGTGAAGCGGTATCAGCGCAAGACGATCTGTTTTTCGAAATCCGATGAGAGGCATGATGACGTGACGAAGCTTTACATTCATCAAGCCAATCAGGAGCATCACTTCTGAATCGCGACCATAAATAATAAACACCACGCCAAGCATTTTGACGAAGCCTGTCCAGCGAAGAGATAATTTCATTGATTATCGCCGTTCCCAGCAGACGAGTATGGATTGGTTCAAAGCCAAACCCCGCATAAAGGTTGACCAGGATAATCCAGCCGTCCGCGATTAATTGATTAAAGTCTATTCCTTTAGTTGAACCGAAAGTAAGTTGAAGCGTCGGATGGAACAGAGGTTCCAAGCGTCGGATGGTTGACTGAAATTCCATGTATAACTGCCGGTTGCCGAACACCTGTTCGAGCATCAACCGTTGTCTTGAGTGCGGATCACTGGCATCTAAAATTTGCTCCCTTTGATTGACGTATAGGGGATCAGTGAAATAAAGGGTATCTGAGAGGGTCATCCCAGCGGTATGCAGTACATTCAGTATAGCAGGTAAGTAGCGTTGAATGATGGGAGTTTCGGAAGCGTCCTTCTGCCTGAAGAGAACCCGTATAGTATCCATGACATTGGCTACTGAAGCTTCCTTATACTTCGTAAACGGGTTTATAGGAGTGATTTTGTTAAAACGGTATCTGTGGTGCGGATCAACCAGTAAAACCTTGTCACGGCCTTTCTGTTCGCAATAGGAGAGGATTTTGTAAAGGGTGTCGCCGTTCTCTGAGGGGTCGAAGAAACAGAGTCCATTCCCCCGGTCAATATCCTCGCGGATCAGGTATTCAAGGAACTTGGACTTTCCTTCTCCGGTAGTCCCTATGATGTGCATATGGGATTCGCGTTCTTCTTCGGAGATTCTAAGCGGGGTGCCGTCTTCAGAGATTCCCAGCGTTCGACGTTTGTACCTTGTTCGAGAGGTCTTAAAGATTTCGGAAACAGATTCATCTACTTTGGGGAATTTCTTGGTACGGGTAAAGTCCTCGAACTTTTTACCCGTTATCTCCTTGAAGTAGTCTCTGTTTCCCATCTACCACCTTTTCCAGCTTCTTAATCTGCTTCTTGACTATCCTCAGTTTCTCATCTTTTTGCGGATCGTTGCTAATCTGAATTTGATACGCCGCGTCGAGTAGCTTGAATAAATCTTCTGTTAATAGCTTGGCTTCAAAATGAGGCAATAGGGTTGAATAGGGTTGAAATGAGTGCAGCTTTTATATCGGCGTTTTTCTCGTGCATCCAGACTTCAAAATCTACCTGCTTTAGGGCTTTATGCTCTTCTATCTTCAGTTGGGATCTCTGTTGCTCGATTAGAATCTCATGGGCTACGCCCCTTTGGGCAGCTTCATTAAGTAACCGCTGAGCGTGTTGTTCAAATTTAATTGAAGTCAACGCCCGTTCATTCTCTACCGACTCTTCCCGTATTACTCTATGTTCAGCATGATCTGACTGGGCTTGTAACTCCCTGGCTTCCCCCTCAATTCTTATTTGTTCTTTGATTAAACTTTGTTCTGCGGAGAGATTTGTTAGTAGCTGCGCCCTATCCGCTGCGGCTTTGTTTTCCTTCTGAGCTGCAAAGCGATTCATACCAGGAGAATACTTGGTGTCTAGTTGCTGGATAGCCTGGATTTTACTATCAGAGTGTTTGTAATCCTTAGCATACATCAACAAGTACAGCCCTGCACAAATCATAACTACCAGAAAACATCCGGCCACTATATAAATCATGTTCACTTCTCCGTTAGTTTGATTGACTGTTTATGCCACCAATCTTTGGCTTCAGCATGCGCCTGCTGATGCTCAGAATTTGAACAGTCAATCAACGAACTTTCCACTGTAATATACGCCGTAATGAAGTCCTTATTCCCAATTTTAAGAAACAAGTTTCCTTTATAATCAGCAGGTATGTTAGTGAAGCCCCCCGTAGTAGCCCACTCAACTGCTTCAATCGCAACGCCAGCTTTTCTTCGTTGTAGATATACAATCTGATCATCAAGCCGAACCATTAACGGGTTGTCATCCGCATCGTTTGGTGTTGTAAACTTTATACGCTCATTAGTCACGACCGGAATACCAGTATCAAACCATCCATCATTACTGTCCAATTCAACATACCACTTTTCTTTGTCTAAGACTTTTACGGAGGATTTGGGTTTATTGAAAAATACCCAGCCCAAAGCAATGATTCCAGCAACCCCAAAAATTAGAATGCCAAATCCCAAGACCTTTTTCATTCCCTTAACCTTTAATGCTGGATATAGACTTCACAATGCAGTCGTACCGGATTTTCAGTTGCTCTAAACATCACATATTTGCCTTCGTTTTCTGACCTGAGTTTGCCACTAGGTTGAGCATTCACTCGGCTCCCCCAAAACTCATAATACGCTTTGTCCGTAAGTGGAAGATCAAAATTCCAGTTCTGATCTCCAATACTCATTTCAAGATGACCAAACGTATCTTCAATATAGTTGAAAAGAAACCAATGAATGCCGTCAAATCTTATTCTCGTATTATACCAATCTCCAGGAACAACAAGAATGTCATAAGCAGATATAAGCCCCAGCTTGCCTCCTGGATGATAGAACTGTGATGAAGAAACCAAACTAGATTTTGGCGGAGGAGGAGGCGGTGGTGGCGGTTCAGGTTTCGGCGGGGGTGGTGCCGGTGGCGGTGGTGACTTGGGAGTAGGTGGCGGCTGAACTGCTACAATTTTGCTTGTACCCTTACTATTAGAATTCTCATTGTTGATGTTTCCTTTGCTTCCACATCGAGCATATACAAAAATCAAGCAGCCAATAACGGGAAACAAAACCAACAGCTTTGGCAGATGAGGATGGCGGATTCTAAACAGTCTGTACTTCAAACCCAACATGGCGCGAGATTATATCCCAATCGTCAAGAGAGAGGCTATAAGGCCATTGACATAGGTGGTAAAATAGATGGTTAGGAAGGTGCTTTTGAGCATCAGACTTGAGAAAAGGCCGAACGTTTTTTGCCTGTAAGTTACTGAAATCATGTGAGCCATGTTGATGGAATCACCCCCATGCTCTTAATCTGCGGGTTGTAGGTTCGATTCCTACCCGGCTCATTCATCAGGCGCTTGCCGCGCCGAGCGACTACGCAGTCAACCCGGCTCCTCCGATTTGATCGACAGATTGGAGGGGCTTTGATTTTCTCTCGATCCGAACATCTCATCAACAAAACTATGGCTCAGCTCAACCCCAAGCAGCGACAGTTCCTCAAAGGCCTGGCCCACGCGCTCAAGCCGCTCTTTCAGGTCGGCAAAGAAGGCGTCACCCATACGGTGCTGCGTTCCATTCAAAGCGCATTCAACAGCCGCGAGCTGCTCAAGATCAAAGTGCTGGACGCCGCGCCGGAAAGTTCCGAGGCGAGCGGAGAAAAGATTGCCGCCAGCCTTGACCGTGTAGAAGTCGTGCAGGTGATCGGTAAGACAGTCGTGCTGTACCGGCCTCACCCGGAAAAGCCGAAAATCAAGTTGCCGGATAGTAAATACATTGGAAATTAAGTTTGTTCGGGTTTTAGGTTTCCAGCAAGAACTTGCTCATAATGCTCGTTGAGTTTCGTCCTTGCTGACTCGATGGAAAACTGCCAATCAATCTTGATGGCTTTTTCCTCTCGCTCTTTGATAATCGCTAAGACTTCGCGCTCCAACTCAGCTCGGCTGGCAATCCGCCGATTCAAGCATTGCTTCACTATCGCCGAAAACTCGATCTCGATCATGTTCAACCAACTGGCCGACTTCGGCGTATAGTAGAACTCGAACTTCTGCGCCAATGCAAACGCCTCGTCGGCGGCAAACGTCTCGTAAAAAGCGCTCGCCGAATGGGTGTTCAAATTATCCTGCACCAGACGAATCTTCTCAGCCTCCGGGAAGGCTGCGGCGACCTCACGCAGAAACAGCGCATATTCGCACTTGCGCCGCTGGTCGAAGATCCGTGCCAGGCGTTTACCGGTCTTTGGCTCAATGGCTGCCAGTAAGGCACAAGAGCCGAGTTTCTCGAAAGCATAATGTTCGCGTCGTACTTTGCCGCTTTGCATGGCTTGCGCGGCGACCGTCTCGCCGATCAAAAAACAGAGGCGCTCGTCAAAGCAGACGACCGGGAAACGGGCATCTAAAGGCTGCTGGTAAAGCCACAGCAGGCCTTCCATGCGGGCCAGATATTCGGCATTCATCGTGCCGATACACCAGGTGCGCTTGAGATGTGGCTGGAGCGCGTTTTTTTGAGAATGGTGCGCGCCTGAGTGTGCGACAAGCTTGCACAGTAACCAAGCTCAACCGCCTTGTCGGCTAACAAGCGCAAAGTCCAGCGGGCTCGTCCTGCGGGTGGAGTGGTGCAAGCCAGAGCAGTAATCTGCGCTCGCGAGCGGCCATCAATATTGACCGGTCGCCGAAAACACCGAGAGGATTGCTGCCCTTTCGAAAGTAGAGTTGTCAAATAGCGATGATCTGATTCTGTGAGTTTTACATGGGCTTTTTGCATGCAGTCACTATACAGGCAAAAAGTTCAAAAACTTAATTTCCAGGTCGCGATTCAGAAGTGATGCTCCTGATTGGCTTGATGAATGTAAAGCTTCGTCACGTCATCATGCCTCTCATCGGATTTCGAAAAACAGATCGTCTTGCGCTGATACCGCTTCACACGTGTGCGGATGTTCAGGTTGTTGCGCTCGATCGCTTGTGTCCCGGCTTTGCCGATCCAATGGCGCTCGGCTGGCAACAGCTTCTCATAGGATTCCCATTCATCCGTGCAGT
>JBJMGV010000039.1:0-93691 GCA_045807725.1 Blastocatellia bacterium
AACGTGTCGCAGCGCATCACCCTGGTCGGATTGCCAGCCTATACACCGGAACTGAATCCGGCGGAGAGGCTCTGGCCGCTGGTGAAGGAGGGCGTAGCGAATGAATCGTTCAAAGATCTTGGCGCCTTAGAGCGGCGCGTCTGTCGGCGAGTTCGCCGCATCGGCGAAGATCGAGAGATACTGGCCTCGCGGCTAAACTACCATTGGTGGCCGACTGGCTAATTCACCTTATTTTGTTCTGCAAGTCGGTATAAGCTACCGCGAAAAGAAGGATAGGAAATCCATTTTGCGGCGGCGACAAGTAGCTGAGAGACAGGAACAGCGATCTAGTGGGCTATCTTACTTAGGTCTGTTTGATGAAGACGACTCATTACGAAAGGCTGTTTGGCAATGGGGTGAAACATATCATCTCAATTCCGATTGGTGTTACGATGCTGCCTTTCTGTCACTGAGTAATTGATATCAGTTCAAAGAGAGGGCCGGGAAGCGGTTTGAGACTCTTCCGTTC
Organism: Blastocatellia bacterium; assembly: GCA_045807725.1. Taxonomy (GTDB): domain Bacteria; phylum Acidobacteriota; class Blastocatellia; order UBA7656; family UBA7656; genus DATENM01. The sequence goes on from JBJMGV010000039.1 coordinate 509, forward strand.
TCCGGTCACTCTGATTATCTTGGGTTTGGTTCTCAGCTAATGGTGCATAGTCTGGCAAGTATGCCTCGTGACTCCTTAAACGAGGAGCAAAAGGCGCTGGTAGACTCCTTCACCAAGCGGCAATTTGTAGAATCCTTCGATGAACATCAGCGCGCTTTCTTGTCATACTATCCCTTTGACCCTCATATCTACAGTGACGAATTCTTCTTGGAACAAATAGAACAATTGATTGAGTCAGGGACACCTTCAGTAAATCCTGTACTGCCCGTTCTCACCTTATTGAACATCTCTGATCGTGAGAAACTTCGCTTCATGTTATTCGAAAGAGCAAAAGAGCTGTGGGAGAGATTGAAACAAGTCGCAGGGAAAGAAAGTAGTGTGAAGCCCATGGAAGTAGGAGCCGACGAGATAAACAAGCACCTTGAATGGGCAGTCAGGTATCAAGTTTTTGAAGAAAGATTCTATTTGATTGAGGGATCCAAATGGAAAGATCAGTGGGACAAGAAAAAAGCCTATGCGAAAGTAAGGAAAGCGGCACTCCACATACTAGAATCCGTTGACCTCAACCCCAGACCTGCCACCAGAGGCCGCCGCCGCAATCCTTAAATTGCAACTTACACGCCCTAAAAATCAATAAAATAAATCTTCCTTAGTTACATTTTTGCTTGCTTTAATCCGCTTGTAACAAGTTGAAAGTGAGGAAGCAAGCATGAGCGAACTTCTGATTGCGAGCGAAGCAGCCAAGCTGCTTGATTGCACTGCCGCCAACATCCGGGCGCTTGAACGCGCTGGCAAAGTGCCTGCACTGCGAACGGCAAGCGGCGTACGAATTTTCAGACGTGAGGACGTTGACCGCCTAGCACTGGAACGGCAACGGAAAAGAGATGCAAGTTTGAGCTAAGGTGTGGAAACAATAAAGGCGGCCCGCCAGCCGCCTTTATCGATCAATCTATAACCGAGCTTTACAATGCTAAATATAGGCCAAAACCAACACACTTGCAATGGCCTGCAATTACTGAATCACGACCGTCTGTTACTAAGCAAAGCACGTTCAATTCGTGTCGTCATCGCCAGTAACTTTGCGCACGAGACGGCTTACTTCGTGGCAGTCATTTATGTCGGCTCGTCAATCTTTCACTACTTGGACGGCTGGCTCGATGGCAGCACCGCAGAACGCGCTTGGCTTCATGCGCTTGGCCTCGCCTTTGAGTGGCGTGATCGCCACACGCCGAATGCTCGCTTATTTATCTGCAATCTGGATAACGATGGGGCGCGGAGGCAAGCAGCGTGAGTACAAACACCGTTGAGTATCTACTCGAAGAACGTGGCTTGCCCGCTGACATCCCGGCAGAGAAGGCCATTTTGGGCGCGGTGTTGCTCAACAACGAGCTGCTTGCTGAAGTCGAAGACTCGCTTCAAGCAAGCGACTTCTTCCTTGATGCTCATCGTCGCATTCTCCGCTCAATGGTGAATCTCGCTCGTCAGGGAATGGCTATCGATCCAGTGACACTTGGAGCTGATCTTCGGGCGCACAACTACTTTGAGCAGGTTGGGGGGCTAACCTACCTTACGTCATTAGATGATGGTCTGCCGCGGATGGATCGGATCGACTACTACGCGCGCATCGTCAAACAGAAAGCCAAGCGCCGTCGGCTGGTGATGGCAGCGGCTGATGTCTTCAATAAGGCGATTGATGAAGTCGATGACGAGACAACCGCTGCCGCCGTCGAGCGCCTCGTCACCGAAATGCCTAATAGTGCAGATGAGTTGTGTGGCATCTATTCATCGCTTGACGAATTCTTCTGCGCAGACATTTGCGAGCCTGAGCGGATTTTGGTCGGCCTGCATCGGGGTGAGGTGGCGGGCCTGTTCGCCGTCACCAACTTTGGCAAGAGCACCTTGCTGCTCAATGTTGCTTTGTCGGTTGCCGCTGGGCAGGTCTGCTCGCCGCTCGCGCCAACGGGCTCAAAGCCGTTGCGTGTCCTCTATATCGACTGCGAGTCGCCGGCAGCTCGGCTCCGTGCAGACATTCAGACGATGCTCGGCAACATCGCGGACGCTCGTACGGCAAGAGAAAACTTCTCTGTAATCGTTGATGCTGTGATCAGCGATAGTCCGTTAAATCTCAGCAGGCCAGATCATCTCAAGCACATCACCAAGCTGGCGAAAGCCTTTGGCGCTGATCTGGTCATCATTGACACGGCGGCCAGCGCCTTCGAGTTTCAGGATGAAAACAATAATGCGGAAGTCACACGGCGCGTGATGAAGCCCCTCAAGCGATTGGCGCGCGAAGCCGATTGCGCGGTGATCTTCTCGCATCATATTGGCAAGACCAACGAAACGCAGACCGGCGAAAGCGCCTATCGAGGGCGCGGTGCATCGGCATTCGGTGCGCTCTCCAGGACGGTTTTCACGCTGGAGCGCGATGCCAAGAAGGGGCCAGAATACACGATTTTGAGTTGCGCGAAGATCAAAGGCCAGTCCTTTGAACCGACGCTTATGAAGCTCAACCACGAAATGCGCTGGTTTGAACTGTGCGCTGAGAAGCCGGAAACCAAGCGGCAGCCGCCGACAGCCCGGGAGATAGCCAACTTTGTGGCCCAACGAGGCGAGACCCGATCAGCAGAGATCAAAAAGCACTTTGCCGGTCGAGGATCGGAGCGGACTATCGATGATCGAATCCAGGAAGCAATGGAACTCGGTTTGATCGAAAAGCCCAATCAGCAAGCTCCCTGGCGAGTATGCAACGACAAAAGCAAGCTTTTTGAGGTGCCACCGCAAACAACAGAAGAATTAACGACTTCTGAAGGTTCGCAAGTGCGCAACTCCTATAAGGAATTGCAGACTGCGAACTCAAAGCTTAATGAAGGTGTTTCTGTGGAGATGGTTCAATGTAGCTGCGGCTCAAAAGGCTTGCCCAATAGGTTGTGTGAGCGCTGCGGTGAGTTCTTGAGGTGAATGATGAAACCTATAGCCTTTCCAATCAAACGCACTGATGCCGGCGCACACACCGAGTCGCTTGATCTACCGGGGCCGCGTATCTGGACGCCGAAGCACCTGGCTGACTTCCTCGGCGTCTCGGTGTCGTGGGTCTACAAGCGCACAGAGGCCGCCGCGGACGATCCTATTCCGCGCGTCGCCAGCGTGGGCCGGCTGCGCTTCGACACACACGCGCCAGCCTTTCAGGCGTGGCTGCGGCGGCAGGGCGTCGGCTCGGAGCGCGTTGACGAGGGCGGCGGCGATGAATAGAGTAGCGGGGGAAACAGAACGCGGGCCAAAAGAAAGGAGACCCCTTCTGATGACCCGCAAACGCAAAAGCTACCAACGTGGCAACGTCGCGCTGCACTTCGGCGTCTGGACGTTGCGCTATCGTGAACTCGACCACCGCACGGGCAAGTGGCTCATCAAGCGCGAGCGGCTGGGCAAGTTCAAAAACAAGAAGGCCGCGCTACGTGCAGCCGAGCCGATTATGGCACGGGTGAACGAGCATAACAACTCGGACAGGCCGCCCGAAGCTCTGCATCTGACCTTCAGGCAGTTTGTCGATTCCAGGTGGAAGGCATACAGCGTGACTGCCCAGCATCAACCGTCAACACTCGACTGCTACAACAGCCTGCTGAGATGCCATCTGCTGCCGTACTTCGGCGAGATGCTTCTGAAAGATATCAAGCCGATACACGTCAGCGAGTTTCTTGAAGCCTTCGACGCGAAATCTGGGAAGCGTGTGGGAATGCTTTACGCGCTGCTGCGTGTGATGTTCTCGCTTGCGGCTGACTATGACCTGATCGAGCAGAGTCCCGTCAGGACGAAGCTGCACAAACCTGACGTCGAGAAGGCCGAAAAGCCGACGCTCGCCGCTAAAGAGATTCGCGCCATTCTGGATCATCTCGATGATCAAGGAAGGCTGCGGGCGCTGTTGATCGCCGTTACTGGGCTTCGAATCAATGAGGCCCTTGCGCTCCGATGGATAGACTTCGATGAACAGTCGCGGGAGATTCATGTGGAGCACACACTTTACAAGCAGCGCCTTAAACCTCCGAAGTCAGCGACAAGCCGGCGCACCCTGCGCCTGCACCCGTCCGTCTCCTATCTGCTCGCCGCCCACAAAGCGGAGTCCGACTTTACGGCTGGTGAAGATTTCATCTTCTGCCGGGCAAGCGGCGAGCCGCTACGCGATACGTCGATGCGCAGGCGTCTCTACCAGGCAATGGATGCAGTAGGGATCGAACGCGGCGACCGCACGCACGGTTTTCACATCTTCAGACACACGGCGGGCAGCCTGATGTACGCCCGCTCGCGTGACCTGAAGCTAGTGCAGGGCGCGCTCGGACACTCCGGTATCTCGATCACATCGGACATCTACGTGCATCTCGACGGCGACCGCGTTGCCGAGGGCACGGAGATGCTGGCAGAGGATATTCTGGGTGATTTTTTGGCGAACTGTGACCTAACTGTGACCGAAGAGAGCAAGATGGTCAGCTAAATCGAACAATCAAAGCGGTTCTCCAAAGCCGCTTTTAAGAGTATGTTAAAACTCTTCGGCAAGACGCGCGCCCGCTTCGGCGATGAATAAGAGCGCTTCTGTATCGCTTCGGCAGCCGCCGCTATAGAAGTGAGCGGAGAGTAAGCCGGCAATATCTTCAGAAAGAAAATGCCCGGCCCCTGTCTTATTGCGACCGATTGAAATAAGCAGGCCGCTGCCGATGGCTTTCAAAAAGAGCGAGTTAATTGCCTGCCTTGTATAATCTGTAGCGAGTGGCTACCAAGTGACCCGAAGGTCTGGAAACCGAGTATCCGCAAGCAATGATGAGTATTTTCTTGAAGGCTCCAGACTGAGCCGGCAAGAAGGCAATAGCCTTGAATTAGCAGTGCTCGTTCTGAAACATCATGATCTCTATCCAAGACCGGGGAAGAGGAATGCCAAATGCTTAAATCGAGTTAGCTCCTCATGCGCTTGACGGTTGTATCTGAAAGAAGTTTAAATGAGCGCCTTGATTGAAATATCAGAAGTACGCCGGGCGGCCAAAGCGCCGCCTGCCAGAATTGTCAATCCTGAGGTATGAGAAGTGTGAAATCACGGTCCAGCGCCTGCTGGAATGAGTTCATGCTGAAGAAGCCATACGTTTTACAGTTTAACTTTGGAGAGGGATAGATGAACATCAAGAGAATTATGCTGATCGCCGGGCTGGCTGTGGCAATAGCCGCTCTGGCCTTGCCACTGGCGAGCTTCAAGGCTCGCGCCGCCGGCTCTTCGGCTGAACCTCGTGCCACTGTGACGGGCACGACAGCTAACGCCGGGATGGCCGCTGGCACAGTGGTAGCGGCTCAACCAGAGGCAGTCGAGCCTGTCGCTTCCCAGGAAGCAGCAGGCCACATCTCGCCCAGCACGCTCGAAACTTTGGGCATTCAACGGGTGCCGAAAGGCAAGCTCGCCGCTGCTTCGGCTAAGGCCGCGCAGCACATTCTGGCGAGTCCGAATGGCAAGGCGATTCCCCTGCCTGCCGACCACACCTTGAGAGTGTCAACACCGCAGGCGCTTCAGCCTGGGCCGCCGCTGTTCGGCGAGCCGGCGGTGCTCAACGTCAATGACGCCCTTTCGGCAGCCTTGATCACGACCATCGGCGGGCGCGACACGCAGTTTTCAGAAGTCGCCTTGCTGGCCGACTGGGATGGCCGCGAGGATTGCGTCGCCGACCGCGGCGCGAAGATCGACGATTTTTCAGGCGTTGAGTCGGATATCGATTTTACGCTGACGCGCGCGGCAATCTCCGAGCACACGCGTGGCAATGGCCACCCGTTTTTCAACGTCTACTATTACGGCGACTCGGTCGGCAACGTCTGGATCGGCGTCGATTTTACCGGCAGCCCGCTGGTGGATGTCCTGTTCCAGATCAACCTGCCATCACTGGTCAACACGGGGGCGAACGGCGGCTTCACGCTGGGCAACCCGACGGCGGGCGATTGTATGGATGACCAGGCGACGGTCACTGGCATCGCCGTCAACCCGGTCGCCGACCTCGGCGATTTTAGTCCCGCGCTGTGCGGTACGACCGGCGAAGTCGTTTACATTTCGGTGCATGATTCGGAAGGCTGCGCCAGCAATGCGGCGGGCAATCCGATCCGCACCCGCATCTTCGCCTTCGGCCTTACCGAAGGCTCGGATGCCGGCGGCGGCTTCATCACCTTCACCCCTAACCTGCGGCAGATTCTCCGCAGCAAGTTCTCCAACATCGCCGGCGTCTCGGTTGATGATGATGGCTCGCTGTACTATCAACTCGTCGACCTGATCCAGTTCACGGGCGGCGCTCTCTTCAAAGCGACCGAGCTAACGCGAACGGTTGCCAATTGCAGCATCCTCGGAGATGCCCCGGGCGGCGGGCTGGCTGGCCCGCGCATCAACCGCTTCATCCCATCGATTCCCGACCCGCCGACGCTGAATAGCTGGCAGGGAACGGCGGCCAACCCGGTAGTCATTTCCGGCGGCTCTCGCCACACCAACTATGGCGGCGGCTCGTCCACGCTGTATGGCGACATCGTGGCGATCACCAACGCGCCGAGCGGCAATGCGCTCTACGCGGCAGTCTCGCGCTCGTTCGTGGCGACCGATGATCCGTTCACGCAGTTGACCGAAGGTCTCTTCCCGGCTCCCGCTGCCTTCACGGCTGGGACGCCTTCGATGGTCATCAGCTTCGCCGACTGCTCGGGCGCGTTCGATATCTGTTCGGGCAATGCGACGGGCGGCTTCACCACCAACGTCGGCGGCGCGATTCCTGCCGCTAATGGTATTGCCGACGCGGCGGTTACCGGTCAGACGGTGACGCCGGGCGTCAACAACTATCGCGTCTTCGTGCTCGGCAACGGCCCCGACATTCGGCAGCCTGCCGGCGGCACGTCCATCGTTCCCAACACGCTGGCCAGTGTGCTGAAAGTTGATATGCAGATCGACTATCAGTCTCACTCCGGGCTGGCGGTGAATGAAGAAGGCACGGTCTTCGTCGTCTCTGGCGGCGCGCCGGGTGGACCGGGCAAGAACCCGTCGCCGATGCTGGGCGAGATTCTCTGCTTTGAAGATATGTGTCCGATGGACCGTCGGGCTGACTTCGTCGATCTGCGCGGCGACGCCTTCCCGAACCCGCCACTGAGCGGCGGCAACGTCGGCGACGGCGACAGTGATCGCTTCGATCACATCTTCTGGCAAGCGCCGATAGATCAGGTGACGCTGACGCCGACAGGCATTTCGGGCTTGGCGCGCGGCTTCCTGCGCTACACCAACCGCCTTGTCGGCACGAACCCGGCGGCAGTTCCGCTCGGCCCCGGCGTGACGCTGGGCACGACACAGCCGGTGCTTGGCGATGACGACTCTGCCGGCACGATCATCTTTGAAAACCTCGATCCGGGTCATCAAGTGGCTGGCGGCGACGATCAGCACTCGCCGTTCCGCGGCGACGATGATGATGGAGCGGGCACGCCGGCATTGGCCGGAGCGCTCAATGGCGGCTTCGAGTTCCTGTTCGGCGGCCCCGTAGGCACGGCTGGCTGCGTGTGGAACGGCTTCTTCTGGAACTCCAACGGCAACATCACGTTTGGCGCTGGCGACACCGACAACACGCCGACGGTGCCGGAGTTCCGCATCGGCCTGCCGAAGATCGCGCCGGCCTGGGCTGACTTTAACCCGTCTGCCCGTGCGACCACTCTATCGGCCTTCCCTGTACAAGCGCTGGGCTTTGCCAACATCAATGCGTTCAAGGTGCGCTGGATCAACGTGCCGGAATTCGGCTCGGAAGGTTGCACCGGCACGAGCGTGTCGCCGGGCAATGCCAGCAACACATTTGCGGTGACGCTGTATGACGACGGCACCGGCATCGATGAGAACGCCTCACAGCCGTTGAGCCCGGCCAACCCGATTGGCAACAACGCCGTGCCGTTCGACCTGCAAGAAGGCCCGACCGACTTGCGCTTCACGCGTGAGCCGAACACGGGTGTGCTGGTCGGCTGCCCGCCACGTCCAGAAGGCAGCGGCATCTTCCTGTTCGAGTACGGTCGTATGGACCTGCTCGGCACCCCGGATCGCCCGGTCATCACCGGCTACTCGATTGGCGGCCTCAACCCGCTCAACCCGCCGGGGCTGTGCGAGACCAACCTCAGTGAAGCGGCGCGTGCAGCAGAGACGACCTTTGGCGTGCTGGTCGGCAACCAGACAGCGGCCATCGGCTGCAACTGCTTGATTGGTGAAGGCACGGAGCCGACCATCTATGAGTTGTTCAATGCGGGAGCGGATGCGGGCATCGGCTCAGGTGGCGAGATCACCTTTGCGACGCCGGACTTCGACCTGCGCTTTGAAGGCAATGATGCGGCGGCCTGCACCTCAACGCGGCAGCGCGATGCGAACCGCGCCAAGGTGGGCTTCCGTGGGGTGGGCTGTGCGCCGCCGGCCAACGCGCTGTGCACGACGGTGGTGCCGAGCCCGTTTGTGACGACGCCGACGACCTCGGCGACGGGGCTGGTCAACGCGCTGTGCGCGGTGCAGTTGAATCTGGTCGGCTGCGGCTTCTTCCCGAACGAGGCGACGGTGATCTGCCAGGGCTTCCAGTCAGAGACTGGAGTGCCGTTGCAGCGACCGGGCAAGACCGTTTCGACGGCAGCGACACTGGCCTGCGACACCAACGGCGACGGCGTCATCGACACGACGGTGGCGTTGACGGCGGTGACGCCGGTGAGTTGCAATCTGGTGCGAGCGACGATCCCGACATCAGCCTCGTTTGGGGCGACGACGACGAGTGGCTTCCCGGCGGCGTGCTGCGGCGGGCCGGCGGTGGTGACGGTGACGACGACGTTCACGGCAGGCGACAACAACATCTTCGGGGCCTTCACGCGGACTTCAGTGTGCGCGCTGAACCTTGGGGTGAGAGCGCCGGTGGTGATCTCGGTGACGCCGTCAAGTGGCAACTGCGCGGTGGCGCAGGACGTGCTGATCACGGGGGCGTGTTTCACGTTCACGACGCCAGGCCCGAACGGGACGACGATCACGGGCGGAGTGACCTCGGTGTTTGCGTTAGAGCGAGGCAACCCGGCGAACCGGATCAACGCGAATCCGTTCGTAGTGGTGAATCCGAACCTGATCGACGCGTTCTTCAACTTCGGGAGCGCGAGCGCGGGCAAGACGTTCCTGATCTTTGTACAGGGCACGGGCGGCACGAGCCGCAACCGGACGGCGGCGCAGGCCGGCGAGCCGGCGGGGTGTGCGCTGGGCAACGAGCAGGGCGTGCAGGTGACGTTCACGTGTAATACTAATGTTCCAGGCCCAGGCACGACACCGCCGGGGACGGAGCAGGCCGTTGTGAACGGCTGCACGCTTGAACGCCAGGAGACCGGTCAGTTCGTGCTGCTGGTCATTGGCTCTAACATCAAGTCCGGTGCGACAGCAACGGTCGGTGGTGTGACGCCCAAGAAGATCAAGTTCGTCGAGTTGGAGCAGGGTTCAACCACCAGCTACAAGTCGATTCGCTTGGTCAAGAAGGTCTGCGGCGGCCTGCCTGGCAACGTCGTTGTAACCAATCCTGGTTCCGGCGTTTTGCCTTCCACCGCGTTCTTCTGCAACACGAGTTGCCCGTCTAACTAACCACACTTTGCTTCGGGAGAGAGGCGTTAGCCCCTCTCCCGTTTGCACAGATCAACGAGAGGGTCGCAGCAATGCGGCCCTCTTTTTTATTTCCGTTGTCGCCGGGCTGACGGTGGCGAACCGTTTGTGACTAACTCAACTCGCGCTGCAATTCGCCGGCATAGTCGCTGTCTGCCGGCATAGCGGTTTCCCCTTTGAAGGCTATGCGAATTAAGGGCGGCGCGGCGAGCGTAGTGATGACAGCCATCGCCACCGCCAGCCCATAAAGAACTTGATTGCCGGTCAGCGACAGACCGATCTGCGCGACGACGATGCCGACTTCGCCGCGCGGAATCATCCCCAGCCCGACTTGTGTCGCCTGCCGCTTGCCCATCCGCAGCGCGCCGAGACCACAGCCGATGAACTTCGACAGAATAGCCAGCCCGATCACTATCAGCGACAGCCAGATGACATTGACTGAGAGAAAGATGCTGAGGTCGAGCTTCATGCCGATGGTGACGAGAAAGAACGGAGTTAAGAATTCCGTCAGCCCTTCGGACTGTTGATGCAGGCTGGTTCCGTCGGTCGCTTCTGAAAGGGCAACGCCGGCGAGAAACGCGCCGATGATGCCGGCGATGCCAATGATATTAGCCACCGCCGCCAGTCCGAAGCAGAGAATCAGCGCGAAGACCAATAGAGAATGACTGATCTTCAAGCGCTTGACCGGATGCTTGACGCGATTGACGACGCGTGCGCCGAGCGTGATCGTCAGCAGCGTGAAACCGATGGCGAACACTGCCGTCAAGGCAATGCGCACATAATTCACCTGACCTTCGGCGACACTGCTGACGATGCCGAGCACGAGCAAGCCCAACACATCATCAATGACGGCGGCGGCCAGTATAACGCGGCTGGCATCGGCATTGATTAATCCCAGTCCCGACAGCACGCGCGCCGTGATCCCTACCGACGTAGCGACCATCGCTGCGCCGAGAAAGACCGCTTCAACCCACGAATAACCCGGCCACATCGACAACAGCGCCCAGCCGGCGATGAAGGGCACGATGACGCCGAGGACCGCCGTCGTCAGCGCCGTGCCGCCGACCTTGAAGATGTCGCTGGGGCGCGTTTCGAGTCCGACCGTGAAGAGCAGAAAGATGACGCCGATCTCGGCCATCGCGTCGAGCACATCGGTCGGCTGCACCCAGTTGAGCAGCGCCGGGCCGATCAGGATTCCCGCCACGACCTCACCGACCACTGCCGGCTGGCGTATGCGCTCGAACAGCTCGGCCATCAGCTTCGCCGCTAAGAGCGTAATGAATAACGCGATAAGCGTCTGACCATGATTCTGGCCGCCGGCTGCAAACAAGAAGGCGGGATCAATGAAGCTCTCCAATGTTCTGCTCCTCCTGACGATTTATGAAAGCGTGATCTTATCGGCTCGCTTTGTCTTCACGTTGATAGTGCGATAGTTGATGCACAGTGGCAAGTTAGCAGCAGAGTAGAACAATTCCATCGGAGGCGGCGTAGCCCTTTACGCCCTGTGTTCTTATAATGATGAAGGATCACCACGGGAATGGCCACGGCGATACCTATCGCGCAAACGCCGTCCGGGTGATGGATGACGAAGAAAGCGAATCGACTGACAGGTAGGTTATGTCACAAATGCCGCGCGCCATTCTGGCGATAGATACGACACCGTTCGCCCGCTCGCTAACTTTGCTGGCGGTCATTCGCGCGCTCAGGATCGCGTTGCCTCAAACCTTCATCGCTGTCGCGGCGACGACCGCCACAAGCCAGTTGCTTACCGCCGCTGGCCTGACCGATGAAGCGATTGACCTCGGCGTCATCAAGTCGTTACACGGTGGCGATGGTTTGAAACGCCTGGCCCGCCTGTTCAAGCGCGCACGTCATCGTGACTACGATCTGGTGCTCGACTTCTCGCCGAAGATCGACACACAAGTGCTGTCTCGCTTCGTTCTGAACGCGCGCACGGTGATGCCGGCGCGGTGGCCTCGTGTCATCGACCTGTTGATGGGCGGCTCGCGGCGCGGGGTCGGCGCAGGCGGTTATGAATCGGTGCTGCGGCAGATCGGTATCGAGTTGCGGGATGAACGGCTCGGCCTCTTCGTTCCGGCTGACGAGCATGCTCAGTTCGAGAAACTGCTTGAGCGCAGCGGCTCGCGCGGCGGCGAGCCGCTTGTGGCGCTTTACACCGCTGACGCGAACGGTGGCGCTAGCTGGCCGGTCAGCGCATTCGGCGAGATCGGTCAGCGACTGACCAACGCTTTCGGCGCGCGCGTCGTCGCTTTGGATGAACCCGGCGACGCGGGATTCACCGCCGCCGTCAATGGGCTTCTGCCGAAGTCCGCAATCAAGCTGGCCACCCCGCGTGCGCTCCAACTCGCCGCCGCCATCGCGCGGGCCAGCCTCGTCATCACGGACGCCGCCGGCGTCGCCCAGATGGCAAACGATCTCGGCACGCCTGTGATCGAAATTACCGAAGACTCCGGCGCGAGTCGCCCCACGCCCATCCCTCATCACGTTATTTGCGCTCCGTCGCCGACTCGCATCACCACAGATGAGGTGTACGAGCCGGCTTGCGCGCTCATTCAGTCGAGCCGCAGCGCCCAGTTATTCCGTGATTGAATTGAGCGATAGAGCGGGGCGGAGGAAATAGGATGGCCGAAACGCGGTCAGGGGGTTCTCGCCGCCAGCGGATTTGTGTATAATCGCTTTCGCAGGGTTTATGCTTTTGCAGCGCATCCAGTATTGAGTAGTAAAGGCATTCTATCAATCACTGAGGAGGGGCCATGAATAAGCTACTCTTGCTTTTGGGTGTCATCGGCATCGGCGGCGGCGGCTACTACATCGCCAAGTTCGTCAACCAGACGCCAGCCGCCGGACAAGCCAGCGACAAGACGAATCTGATCCTTGCCGCCGTTTTCTTCGTCGTGGCGCTCGTCTGCTTTGCGATCTTCTTCTTCAAGAGATTCCGCGCCGAAGCCGACCAGGACATCAGCATCACCAAGTACTAACTCAACGCCGCCTTCCGAAGACGGCGCGATGGGGTTGACTGAAAATATATGATGAGCGGTTGAGCGCTGGGCGCTGATCGTTCACCTTTCGCCACAATCCCTCACCCTTTCTATCCGGTGAGGATGGAGAGTTTTTACTTTCCTCTCAGACCCGGCCCCGTCCGGGTCTTTGCCTTATCGGCGCAATTCCTGCGCCGCCTCGCGTATGCGGCGCACGCCTTCCTTTATCATCTCCAGCGAATTGGCGTAGGAGAGTCTAACGTAACCTTCAATACCAAAAGCCGACCCGGCAGTCAGCGCCACGCCCTTCTGTTCGAGCAGGAAGGTGGCGAGTTCCGCCGAATTTCTTACCTGCCCGCCGAGCAAGCCTTTCATATTCGGCATCACGTAGAACGCGCCTTCCGGCGTGTCGCAAGAGACGCCCTCGATCTCGTTGAGCGCCGGGACGAGCCAGTCACGTCGCCGCTGGTATTCGGCGATCATCCGGTGGATAGACTCCTGCGGGCCATTGGCCGCTTCGAGCGCCGCCTTCTGCGTGATCGAGTTCGCGTTCGACGTTGAATGGCTCTGCACCTTGAGCATCGCCTGAATCCACGCCTGCGGGCCAAGCCCAAAGCCGAGCCGCCAGCCGGTCATCGCGTGCGACTTCGAGAACGAGCCGCAGATCATCAGGCGCTCGCGCAGCTCAGCCGGCAACTGGCCGGCGGTGAATGGCCGGGCCGGCGGGTAGGCGAAATAAAGGTAACATTCATCACTAATGACCCAAACGTCGCGTTCCGCCGCCACCTCGACGATCTTGCGAAACTCGTCGGGCGGAATGATGCGGCCCGTCGGGTTGTTCGGCGAATTGAGAATCAGCAGCCGTGTGCGCGGCCCTATCGCTTCGCGCACCATATCGGCGGTCAGCAGAAAGTGATTCGCTTCGGTATCGATGACGACGGGACGCGCGCGCAGAAACTTGACAATCTCAGGGAACGTCACCCAGTACGGCGCGGGAAGCAACACTTCGTCGCTGGGGTTGAGAATCGTCGCCATCGCATTAAAGATGGCCTGCTTGCCGCCGATGGTAACGATGGCCTGCGCGGCGTCGTAGTCGGCCCCAAAGTCACGCCGGAGCAGATCGACAATCGCCTGCCGCAGCGGCGCGATGCCGCTGGTCGCGGTGTAGCGCGTGAAGTTCTGATCGAGCGCCTGATGGCCGGCCTGCTTGACGTTTTCCGGCGTCGGAAAATCCGGCTCGCCCGCGCCCAGGTCAATGACTTCGACGCCCTGCGCGCGCAGCCGCTCGGCGGCCACCAGCACGGCCAGCGTCGAAGAGACTTCCATATCGGCCACGTAGATCGACTCTTTGAATTCTGCCTTGTCCATTTGTTCACCAGGATACAGGATTCAGGATTCAGGATTCAGTAGACGAGATTCAATGTTTAATCGGCGCTTGTGTTGACCGACTGTAAAAGCGTTCGAGCCTGTGCGCTCTGTCCGCCCCTGAATCCTGTATCCTTTATCCTGAATCCTGACCTCATCATCCCCTTACTTTTTCTCGCATCCGTTGCTCGACGTAATCGGGAACCAGCCCGTTGATCGGGCCTCCCAACTTAAAGACTTCTTTAATGAGCCGGGAGCTGAGATAAGAATATGCCTCTGCGGCCATCAGAAAAAAGGTCTCGACTTGCGGTTCGAGCCGCCGGTTCATCAACGCCATTTGCAACTCGTATTCGTAATCGCTGACGGCGCGGATGCCGCGCACAATGACCTGCGCCTGCTGCTCGATGGCGTAATCGACCAGCAGTCCGGCAAACGTGCCGACGCGCACGTTGGGCCAGGCCGCGACCTGGCGGATCATCTCGACGCGCTCTTCGACGGTAAACATCGGTTGCTTGTCCTGGTTGACTAGCACGGCGACGATGACTTCATCAAACAGCCTCGCTGTGCGCTCGATGATGTCGAGGTGGCCCATAGTCATCGGGTCAAACGAGCCTGGGTAGATTGCGCGTCGCGTCACTCCCTCTCTCCTGATCGTTGTGATGGCGCAGGCCGTTGTAAGTTCAGCCAGTCTAGCACACGCGGAGAGCTGCCCGCCAGTTGACGGTAGTCGGTCGTCAGCGGGTGTGGTATATTCCAACCTTACGACAACCGTCAGGTCGAACGCTTATGTCATATTCGCTGTCGATCATCATCCCGGCCTACAACGAAGAGGATCGCATCGGGCCGACCCTCGACGAAGTGCTGCGCTTTTTGCGCCTCGCGCCTTATCGCGCCGAAGTCATCGTCGTCAACGACGGCTCGCGCGACCGCACGCCCGCAGTCGTGAACGCGCGCGAGGCCGACTACGGCGAGGCCGGACACGAGCTACGCATGCTGACGAACACGCCGAATCGCGGCAAAGGCTATAGCGTCAGACGCGGCGTCAGCGAAGCGCGCGGCGACGTGATCCTGTTCACCGATGCCGACCTGTCATCGCCGATCACCGAAGCGCCCAAGCTGATCGTGCCGATATTCGAGAATCGCGCCGACGTGGTCTTCGGCTCACGCGCGCTCAATCGCCAGTTGATCGGCGTGCATCAACCGGCGATGCGCGAGTTCGGCGGCAAAGTCTTCAACCTCTTTATGCAGGCCATCACCGGCCTTCATTACAAAGACACCCAATGCGGCTTCAAAGCGTTTCGGCGCGAGGCGTCCCGATCTGTCTTCGCCTTGCAGCAGATCGAGCGCTTCGGCTTCGACCCTGAGGTGCTCTACATCGCCCGCAAGCAAGGCTGGCGGCTGCTTGAAGTGCCGGTCGTCTGGAACCACGCCGAAGGCGGCGAGCTGCAAAGCAAGCTGAATTACATGCGCGATTCGGTCAATATGTTCGCTGACCTGCTGCGCATACGCGTCAACGACATCAAAGGCAACTATCAATCCTCATCGTCCGGCGCAATCACCGAGCAGGCCGAAAGCGCGCCGCGACAGCGTTAGTTTGCGCTTCGGCGCAAAGACCATTCAGGCAATGAAGCATCAATGATCCGGCTCAACGTCAACATCGACCACATAGCGACGCTGCGGCAGGCGCGGCGCACCTATGAACCGAGCGTCGTCGCGGCGGCGGTGCTCGCCGACCTGGCGGGCGCGAGCGGCATCACCATACATCTGCGCGGCGACCGCCGGCACATACAAGATGACGACGCCCGCGTGCTGCGCGGTGTTGTCAAGACTCACCTGAATATCGAGATGGCGGCGACTGACGAGATGGTAGGTATCGCCGGCGAGGTGAAGCCGAACACGGTGACGCTGGTGCCGGAACGCGCCGAAGAGATTACTACGGAAGGCGGGCTTGATGTCGTGTCACGCGAAGAGGAGCTTCGCCGCGTTGTCGCTGAGATCAGCCAAGCCGGCGTGCTCGTCAGTATCTTCGTTGATCCTGACACAGCGCAGATCGAAGCTGCGGAGCGCATCGGCGCGCGACAGATTGAAATCTGCACGGCGCGCTATGCCGAGTTGACCGACCCGACTCAGCACGGTGACAGGGCGGCTACGGAAGCCGAGCTGGCGCGCATTGCCGAATGCGCCAATCGCGCCGGCGAACTGGGATTGCAGGTGGCCGCAGGGCACGGCCTGACCTACCGCAACGTCGCGGCCATCGCCGAGATTTATCCGATTGAAGAGTTGAACATCGGCCACAACATCGTCGCGCGCGCCGCGCTGGTCGGGATGGAGCGGGCCGTGCGCGAAATGATCGCCGCCATCAATGGGCGATTGCTTTGAGGAATTGTGGTTGTGGTTACACGGGACAACGGCAGTGGCCAGTAGTCAGTGGCTAGTGGCCAGTTGAAAGTTGAAGGTTGATAGTTGATAGTTCCCCAAGCTCCGTCAGGAGCGCGATGTTTATAGATAACGATGCAATTGATGAAGCAAGCTCCGTCAGGAGCGCGATGTTTATAGTTACCAATGCGCTAGATTATTCAAGCTCCGTCAGGAGCGGGATGTTATCATCGCGCCCCTACGGGGCTTCGTCACATCCTTCAGCCATTTCTATAAACATCACGCTCCTACGGAGCTTGGGGAACTATCAACTTTCAACTTTCAACTTTTAGCTATCAACTTTCAGCTATCAACTATCAACTATCAACTATTACCTGACCACTGACCACTGACTACTGGCCAGTGGCTGCTGGCCACTACCTGGGCTGGTAGCTCGTCAGGTTGCGCGCCTTGTCGCGGTGGCGCTCGAAGGCCAGCTCAATCAGGCGATCAATCAATTCAGCGTAGCCGATGCCGCTTGCTTCCCACATCTTCGGATACATGCTGATCGAGGTGAAGCCCGGCATCGTGTTAATCTCGTTGATAATCACTTGCTCAGTAGCGTCTTCGACGAAGAAGTCCACGCGCGCAAGGCCAGAGCCATCGATGGCCTGAAACGCGTTGATGGCGTCGCGCTGAATGCGTTGGATGATCTTCTTCGATAATCGCGCCGGGACTTCTGTGCGCGAGGTCGTATCAACGTACTTGTCTTCGTAATCGTAGAACTCGTGGCCGGTGACGATCTCGCCTGGCAGGCTGGCAATCGGCTGGTCGTTGCCGAGCACGCTGACTTCGATCTCGCGCCCGACGATAGCGCGCTCGACGAGCACCCTGCGGTCATAACGCGCCGCGTCGTTGATGGCATCGCGCAGCTCGCGCTTATCGTGCGCTTTCGAGATGCCTACGGACGAGCCGAGATTAGCTGGCTTCACAAAGACAGGGTAGCCGAGGCGGCGCGCGACCTTCTTGATGATGGCGTCGGGGCTGGCATCCCAACTGGCGCGCAGGAACCACTCGTAGTCGGCGACGACCAGCCCGGCCTGCGTGAACAATTGCTTCATCACCACCTTATCCATCCCGGTCGCCGATGCCAGCACACCGCAGCCGACATAAGGCACGCCGGCCATTTCGAGCAGACCTTGAATCGTGCCATCTTCGCCATAGGTTCCGTGCAGGACAGGGAAGACGACATCAATGCGCTCGCTGAGATTGGCGTCGAGTTTCTTCAAGCCTCTTTGCGTCGGGTCGCCGATGATAGCGACCGATTGATGATGATCCGACCGCATGACCGATTCGGGCAGCATCGCCCTGGCGTCGCCCGATACCTGCCAGCGCCCTTGCTGAGTGATGCCGATGGGCACGACTTCATACTTCTTTTTATCTATCGCCTTGATGATCGATTCGGCGGAACGTAGCGACACGTCGTGTTCGCCTGACCGCCCGCCGAAGATAATTCCGACCCGGGTTTTTTTTGCCAACGATTCGCTCCGTTGTTCTGGTTTGGGATTCGCCGCTTTAGATGCGTTGCGCGGCGGTCTGTTGGTGTGAGCTTCACATAATCTTTTTGCCGAGCGCCGACAGGATCATCTCGACGGCAAGCTGCGCGGTCTGGTTCTGCGTGTCGAACAGCGGATTGACTTCCGTCAACTCGACCGCGACGACGCGGCCCGAATCGGCGATCTTCTCCATCGCCAGGTGGCCTTCGCGATAGGTGACGCCGCCGCGTTCGGGTGTGCCGACGCCCGGCGCGTAGAAGGGGTCGATGAAATCCATGTCCATCGTCACGTGAATGCCGACGGTGTCGCGCGTGGCGACTGCGATGGCTTCCTGTATGCAACTGCTCATGCCGCGTTCATCGATTTCGGTCATCGTGAAGACGCGCACGCCGAGCGTGCGCAACATCTCGCGTTCGCCCGGATCAATGCTGCGCGCGCCGACAACCGCCGTGTGTTCGGGCAAGACTTTGGGCGCGAAGCCGGCGACGTGCGTCAGCTCTTTCGCGCCGTAACCAAGCAACGCCGCCAGCGGCATACCGTGAATGTTGCCTGACGGCGTCGTCTCCGGCGTATTGCAGTCGGCGTGCGCATCGAGCCAGATGATGCCGACTTGCCCGCCGCGCTTGTGGTAATGCGCGGCGACACCGGCGACGCTTCCAACAGCAATCGAATGATCGCCGCCCAGCACCACCGGCACGGCATCTTCATCGAGCGCCGCTTCGACCATTCGCGCCAGCTCTTCCGACGCGGCGGCGATTTCGGGCAAGTAGCGGGCGCGTGCGTGAACCTGCAAGACGGCTTCGGGCGGCGCAACATTGACGTTGCCGGCGTCAGTCACGTCGCAGCCTAAGAAGGCCAGCGCTTGATTCAGCCCGGCGATGCGGATAGCCGATGGCCCCATATCAACGCCACGACGCCCCGCGCCCAAATCCATCGGCACGCCGATAATCCTGCAACGGCGCTTTGCTGTCATACTCATCGTGCTCCTCCTTGCCTGACTCAGAAGCTCATTTTCACGATAGTTGAAGGGGATTGGCTCGTCAACAAGGGGATTGATCGGAAGGCCGGTGGGTGTTTCACAAAGGATGCCAGCCATTGAAAGCGGGCATGCCTACCGCATCATAATGCAGAGTGCATGCCCGCTCTCGAAGGCTTTGTATCAAGCCGCGCTACTTGCTGCGAACCGAAGTCGGCGGGAACATGCGCTTGAAGACCCAGTCGCCTACTTGCCGCCCTTGAGCGATGGCGGCGGTCTTATCGAAGCTCCAGTGAATGCCGAGATAGATGCGGCTCTGGCCATTCTCTTCTTCAGCCTGCGACAGCGTCGCAAAGCTGCGCGGCAACAATGGGCGCACGTTGCCGCCGTTATCTACCGTGACACCGTTGAACTCATCCGACACGAACGTGAAGGGAATGTTGTCCGTGCCGTAGAAACGGCGCAGCGTCTGGAACAGCGCGCCGCCGAAGCCGCCGTGCCCCGACGGGTAGGACGGGAAGGGCGGCGTGAAATTCGGGCCGGTCAGATTGCTGGCCGGTGCGCCCAGCGGCATAAAATTTGGATCGCCCGTTGTCAAAGGGTTGCCATCGCCCGTGCCCGACGGGCCAGTGCCGGCGTCGGCTTCACGGATGCCGGTGATCGGTCGCCAGTATTCATAGTAAAACTTCGACTCCCAGATGGCGATGCCGGCGTCGGCCATCGCCGTGTTGATCAGCGCCAGCATCCGCGCCTGCTGCACAAAGTTCAATCCCATCTGGTCGGCGATCTTCACGGCGATCTGATTGTAGAGGCGTGGCGGCGCGCACAAGGAAGGCGTTCCGTCATAGGCCCAGAAGATGCCGGTCTGGGTCTGGTCTTCGGTGCGCGTCGTCGGCGTATGGATGCCGTCGCCGCCGAGTTGCTTGGCTTCGTTATAGGCGGCGGCGTATTCCGGGCTGTTGAGCGCCGGCGGCGCAGGCGCGCGAAACTGACTGGCCGAGACAATGACGAAAGGCTTGACCTGATCCCAGTGCCCGCCGAGCGCCAGCGGGTGATGGCTGATCGGGTCCTGCCGCCACTTGCCCGCTTCGTTGCTGGTGATGAAGTCTATGCCGACGCGCGGCTCAGCGAGTTGCGAGCCATCGTTGGCGCGCATCGCCAGCACGTTGGCCGCGCAGCGATGACCTAACTTCACGCCCAGCGACTTCGAGTAGCCTTCCGCTATCTGACTGAGGTCGGCGTTAAGCTGCGCGTGCATGGCTGGCGCTTGCGAAGGGAAGAGGGCCGCGAGCGTATCGTGCGCCGCCACCGCAATCGCGGCGTTGATCGAGGTCTCGCGCGGCACGCGCTCGATGCCGGCATAGCTTTGATAGCCGCCGACAACGGCGTTAACCGCCTCGAAGATGGCGATGTGGACGATGGCTTCCGCACGCGCCGCACGGCAAGGGCCGACCTGCTCGCCGAAGACGCGATTCTCGCCCGGCGCGACCGGCGTGTGATCGAGGCCGCTGGCGTCAATCGCCACGTGATTCCAGTGATGCAGCATGGCCATCGAGTCGCTGCCGGTCGTCGCATCGACCGCCGACGGCGCGCTGCCTTGCGGGCTGTAAAGCGGCGCGTTGGCTTGCGGGCTATAAAGCGGCCCCCAGGTCTGCTGGAACTCGTCTGACGAGGGCTTCTGTGGCTTCTGTTTTTGCGTGTGGCCCGGCACAACCAGACTCGTCAACAGAATGACCAGGAAGACCGCGACGACCACCGACTGCTTGCGCTTCAGCGTATTCAACAAGCGCCGCTCGCCGGAGCGGTCGTCTGCATTCGTGCGAACAGTATTCTCTCGGCTCATAACTACCTCCTGATTTGCGCTCCCTTTCGAGGCCAGCGCGACCGCTTGTTTGGAGCGGAAGGCTTGGAATGGATTGTTTGCCAAACTACAGAGACCTCAGCAACGTGATAAGTTGGGTCTTCTGTGCGTCTCGGAGCCGCCGATAAATGTTAATCACCAACTGGCCTTCGCCAGCGTGGCATAGAATTGCGCGGTTGAGGCTCAACGAGTGCACATCATGTCTGAAATGGCCGCAAATGCGCAAGTCCTGGACGGTGAAGATGAGTAATTTATTTAACGCGGCCTGGCGGCTGTCTTGCGCCATTTGTATTCAGGCTGGCTCGGTGCGGAAGAGGCGGGTGAGCGTAGGCAAAAAAAGGGCCGCCACAGGCGACCCTAACCCTTGAGGAGGATACTGGTGAGGAACGATTAAAGCTTAGCGGCCCGCTGCCGTTTCGCTCGCGCCCTGCGTGAAGCCGTAGCTGTCGGCGCGGCTGGCCACTTCGATAGCGGCCAGAATCTTCGGCACGTAATCACAGGTCTCTTTCGGCAGCAGTTGTTTGTTATACAGCTCCCAGAAATTGGCGCGTCCATTCTTGACGACCGCGTCCATCACGCGCGGCTCGCCTGAATTGTAAGCCGCCATCGCCAGTGCCCAATCGCCGAACAGCGTGTAGAGATCGCGCAGATAAGCCGCCGCCACACGCGTCTGCTTCATCGGGTCGGCGCGCTCGTCGTTGCCGCTTTCGACCGTCATTCCATACTCTTTGGCGGTCTTCGGGATGAACTGCCAGATGCCACCGGCGGCAGCGGGCGAGACGGCGCGCGGGTTCCACACGCTCTCGACGTGTGCCAGCCAGACTAGGTCTTCCGGCACACCGGCGCGGCGAAATTCCGCGCGCGCCATATTGAGGAAGGCGCTGCTGCGCGTGATGCCGATGGTCATCGTCTGCCGGCCCGTCTTCGAGGTCGTGTAATAGTTCACCCAACGCTCGATGGCCGGGTTCATACGAAACGTCATATCGCCGATGGTGAGCGGCGAAGGGATGTCGCTATCGCTCGCTTGCAGAGCCTCGTCTTTGTCCGAAGCTGACGGCTCGTCGTTGGCGGCGACCTCAGGAATGCCCGGCGGCGTGCTTGCGCCGGGGAGCTGCGGCACAGGCATCGGCACGTCGGCGACCATCTTGTCCGGGTCAACCGGCGGGTCGCGGCGCACCTTCATCGCCTGCACGCCCGAAGCGCTTTCGGCCCGCGTCGGGTGGCCCTCGACGCGCTTGCTGACGCGCTTGTAATAATCAGCCAGGTGCGGGTTGGTGTCGGCGGCGCTGGCGAGAATGTCGAGCGCTTTAGCGAAGTCGCCGCGCTGACGGCTCAGGCCACGCGCGGGGATTTCGGCAATCGGTTCGACCTCGACCGCGCCGGCTATGGTCGTATCGTCAGGCGCGGCGTGCCGATGCTTGATGGCGTAAAACGAAGTCCCTAAGGCCATCGCGGTGGTGAGCAGAGCCGAAGTGACGACCTTATGAATAAGGCGCTTTTTAATGGGCAACTCTTCTGAATCTGAGGCAAAGAAACGTCTGATCTTCATTGACTCTCCGTATGCGTACAGCCGGTCTCGCCGGGTTAGCCAATGGTCACTGGTGTTGGAGTGTTGTGGAGAAAATCAGGCGGCGTTGTTGCACCTGAGGTCGGCAAACATCGGATGACTGTTCGGTCTCCCCATCCCCCTTGATCGTTCTCGAAACCATCGTATGTTGATGGCAGTTTCATGTTATCAACACCGCACAGCGGAGTCGATAGCTTTGTCGGCGGCGCAAGAAAAACACAAGAAAATGGGCCACATCGTGCGGGAATGCCCTTAAGAGGCGCAATAAAGAATGGCCCGGCGTGGATAAAAACTCGAACGCGCTCTTGTTATCGGTTGAGCGGCGGCAGCCTTTCTGCCATCATTGATGAACGATGTTCGGCATCTTAAAAACGGGGCTCAAACTCGGCGTCGGCTGCTTTGTCGCCGGCATTCTGTTCGTCCTTGTGATCGCCGGCCTGATCTTCTATTACTGCGGACGCCAGCCCGCGCCGCACTCCAGAAACACGAATCGCCGCGCGGCAATTCAGCAATCTCATACCCGCGCGGCGACACAAGCATTGATGATGAAAGCGGAATAGCCCGCGCGTCGTCTTATCGCTCAAGACAGCGCCGCTCATCATCTGCGATTCATCCTTTCGCGCTAAGGCTTCAAGCGATAGAGCATTCGCGGGAAGGGAATCGTTTCGCGGATGTGTTCGATGCCGCAGAGCCAGGCCGTGCAGCGTTCGATGCCCATGCCGAAGCCGCCGTGCGGGAACGTTCCGTATTTTCGCAAATCGATATACCAGTCGAACGCTTCTTCAGGCAGCCCGTGCGCGTGAATCTGCTTGAGCAGGTAATCCAAATCTTCAGCGCGCTGGCCGCCGCCGATCACTTCGCCATAACCTTCCGGCGCGAGCACGTCCACGCTCAGAGATGACTCAGGCCGTTCGGAGTCGGGCTTCATATAGAAGGCTTTGATCGCCGCCGGGTAATGATGCACCATCACGGGGCTGTCGTACTTGCTTGAGATGTACGTCTCGTCCGGTGAGCCGAAGTCGCCGCCCCACTCAAAGCGCGTTTCAAGCTCGCCCTTCTCGAAACCGTCCTGCAACATCTTGACGGCGTCATCATAATGCAGGCGCGGGAACGGCTTCTGAATCTTTTCAAGTTTAGTCGTGTCGCGCTCCAACTCTTTCATCTCGGCCTGTCGGTTTTCGAGCACGCGCCCGACGATGAAGGTGATGAAGTCTTCGGCGAGGTTCATCACATCATTGAGATCGGCGTAAGCGACTTCCGGCTCGACCATCCAGAACTCTGTCAGGTGGCGGCGCGTCTTCGACTTCTCGGCGCGAAAGGTCGGGCCGAACGTGTAGACCTTGCCGAAAGCGGCGGCGGTCGCTTCGTTATAGAGTTGGCCCGATTGCGTCAGGTAGGCTTTGTTGTCGTCGAAGTAATTGACCTCGAACAGCGTCGTCGTGCCTTCGCAAGCGGCGGGCGTGAAGATGGGCGTGTCCATCAGCAGAAAGCCGTTCGAGTCGAAGAAATCACGCACGGCGCGGATGATTTCGGCGCGCACAGACAAGATAGCGTGCTGGCGGCGCGAGCGCAGCCACAGGTGACGATGATCCATCAGGAATTCAGTGCCGTGTTCTTTCGGCGTGATGGGATACTCGTGCGCCACCTGCACGACTTCGACGCCGCTGACATCCAACTCATAAACGCCCGGCTGCTTGGGATGCTCGCGCACCTTACCGCGCACGATGATGGATGATTCCTGCGTCAGCCCGTCAAAATCATTCCACACCTGTTCGCTGACATCGCGCTTCGAGACGACGCCCTGCACGATGCCTGAGCCGTCGCGGACCTGCGGAAACTTGAGCTTGCCGCTCGACCGCATGTTATAAAGCCAGCCCTTGATCGTCACCTCTTCGCCGACGTGCTGGGCCAGATCGCGTATGTACGTTTGATCCATAATCGCTCCTATGAAGGCCGCCAATAGCGACCGTGAGTTGAACGATTAATCCTACACCAGCGCACGGCGCAAACAAAGTAACGATCAAGGCAGAGCCTTGCCGAGCGCAACGCGTTATTGCCTGTGAATGCGTCGCACCGACAGGCGATTCAATTGTCTTTTCGCCGTACACAACGATTGGAAACAGAACCGCAGGAGCAGCGCGCGGCGGCAAAATTCGGCAAAAAGACGCGCCTTTGCGCGTGGCATCGGAGTTGCCCCTGTTAGCAGGAGGTAGGAGAAACCGAATAGAGCGGAGGGATAGTTTATGGCTGATCGAATTATCGAAGTGAACCGAGATGGCGGCAGTGGTCTTACTGCCCTTGCGATTGTGCTAATGCTGATTGTGCTGCTCGCGGTGTTATATTTCACCGGCGCATTCCACCGGATGTTCGGCGGCAGCAAGCACGAAGTTGACATTAACATCAACAAGCCGGGTGTTGTCTTACAAGTCCGTTAGCCCGTCGAGCCGCAACAACTAATACGGGAAAAGCTAGAGTCGCCACGACCGGCAACAGCCTGCCGTGGCGGCTCAGCCTTTTTGTTTTACGAATAACCAGCGCCGCGCCGGTTCACAGCGGCGGGCGGTCGCCCGGCAGTCGCGGCAAAGGATTATCCGGGTTGCGGCGCTGCGGGTTGGTCACGTCATACGGGCCGAAGACCTTCGTATCAGCAGGCGAACGCCCCTTCGACCTGTCGCCTGTCGCCAGCGTCACCGTCGTCGCAAACAACGTCCACGCGCCGCTCGGCATATCGGCGGATAGCTGGCGCTGCCATTCGTATTCAGGATGCGCTTTCAGGAAAGCGTCGAGCTTGAAATCGCTGCCGCACGAGTGGCCGACAGCGGCCCACATCTTCATCTCAGCCGCAAGCCGGCTATCAATCGCTTTGGCATTCGACGCGCCGGCTGGATAGAACGCGCGCCAGTCGCTGTTCGCGCCTTTGTCGTCCAGTTCGATGTGACCGCACAGCGTGTTGGCCGACCCGCTGTTGCGCTTGCGCGCTACGTCGTAATGATCGCCCATAAACTTTCGCGCCATCGTCACGTCAATCTTGCCGCGATTCTCTTTCATCAACTCGTCCCAACGATGATGCCGCGCGATCACGCCGTTGGTTTCATCGTTCGGGTTAAAGCTCGTCTCTTCTTTGATCGTCTTCTCGTGCACAGGAAAGTTCGAGCCAACGAAGTAACCGTCTTTGGTGCGCTCGACGATGTTGTTCTTCAAACCGTTTTCAAGCCGCGCGATCTCGCCTGTCTTGCGATCACCGATCAACCAGTCGTTGGCGTAACCGCCATTCGACTGCGTCGTCATTACGCGCAGCCAATCATCAATCGAGTCGGCATACTGTGTGGCTTTGCGCACGCGGTAGAACTCCGGCAGTGCTTCAGGGTCGAAGCCTTTGAAGTCGCTGATGGTCGTTTCGGTCACCATCAATCCGGCGTCCGTGACGTAGAAGTCGTCGCCCGAATGAATGAAGCCGGGAAACGAATCCATCAGGATGCGGTGGCCGGCGGTCGGCTTCAAATCAACGATGATATTCCAGTGGCGACCGATCAGGTAATCGATCCAGGCGTTATGCGCCATCACGATCTGGCCACCTTGCGTGTAGCTGCCTGTCGCAACAAAAGCCGAGCAGGCCGGCGGCGGCGACTGATGCAATTCGGGATCGTCAAGTCGCGCCTTGTTGAGCGACGGCACATAATACCAGGCCAACTCCATCCAGCCGTTCATCGCCAACACGTCGTCTGCATCGATGCGGACGCCGCGCGCATACGCGCCGCGCGCGATGCCTTGAATCTCGCGCTGGTATTCGTCGCCGATCTTCTTCCAGAACATCTCGCGGGCGGCGTTGCGATAAAACGACCAGTCGCGCGCGGTGACGTGTTGCAAGTAGTTCTTGAAGACGCGCAGGGCATCTTCGATCTCGCGGGCCAGCAGCCAGCCGTGCTGGTAGCCGATCTCGTCGGGCGAGCCTTCGAGGTGCAGGTATATCCAGCCGTTACGCTCCGTCCGCAGCGACCGGGCCAGGGCTGCCGTGCCGGCGGCGTTCTGCGCCGATGCGTTTGGAATGATCGGCAGCAATAGCAACGACAGGGTGACGATTAATGCCGCCGTGCGGCCCGCTCTTTGTAACATAAAACACCTCCTTACCGGATGCGATGAGTGACGCGTGGCGCGTGTCGCCTGTAGAGTTATCTGCGGCGGCGATTATATTACAAACCTTCACCGGCGGCAAAAGGGAACGGCTTTGCTTCTCCCGCCTGCCCGCTTCATCTATAATCACCGCAGCCGAGTACGATGAATCTCTATGGGAGGTTGATGATGAGCTTACCGAAAGTCGAGCCGCAATCAGAGCCGCTTTGCACCATCACTGATTATCTTGCGATGGAGCGTGAGTCCGAAGAGCGCCACCAGTATGTGGACGGCGTAATCTATGACATGGCCGGCGAAACTCCTGCGCACGGCGACATCTGCGTGAATCTCATTGCCGAATTGCGCACGCAACTGCGGGGCACGCCTTGCCGGGTGTGGACGAAAGACGCGAAGGTCTTGAGTGGCCCGTCCATCGTCTCGTCACGCAGCGTGAAGGGCATGTTTTCGTATCCCGATCTGGTCGTCGTTTGCGGCGAGCCGAAGTTTCTCGACGGGCGTCGTGACGTGTTGCTGAACCCGCAGGTCGTCATCGAAGTGCTGTCTCCTTCGACTGAGTTGTTTGATCGCGGCGACAAGTTTCGTCGCTTTCGCCGCTATAACCCGACGCTCACCGATTACGTTCTGGTGTCACAGGCGCAGCCGGTCATCGATCACTTCCGCAGAGGGGAAGGCGGCGAATGGGTGTTGACGACGGTGGATGATCCGGCAGGCAGCGTGAATCTGTCGTCTATCAATTGTGTGTTGCAGCTCAGCGAAGTTTATGACCGCGTCAGCTTCCCCGAAGAGACCGACAAGCCTAAGGACGAGCCAGCAGAAGATGAAAAGTAGCCGGTGCTACTTTAAACGCGCGATGAAGTCGCGGTTGGTTTTCGTATCGGTCAAGCCTTTCAATAAAAGCTCCATCGCTTCGACAGATTTTTTGCCGGCCAGCGCGCGGCGCAGCAGGTTGATCTGCGGCATCGTGTCAGCGTCAAATAGCTTCTCTTCTTTGCGCGTGCCGGACTTTGAAATATCAATGGCCGGGAAGATGCGCCGCTCGGCCAGCTTGCGATCAAGCACGATCTCAAGATTGCCCGTGCCTTTGAACTCCTGAAAGATCACTTCGTCCATCTGGCTGCCGGTATCGATCAGCGCCGTTGCGATGATCGTCAACGAGCCGCCTTCTTCGGCTTTGCGCGCCGCGCCGAAGAACTTGCGCGGGAACTCCATCGCCCGCGAATCCACACCGCCGCTCATCGTGCGCCCACGTCGGCTGGTTTCGCGGTTCGAGGCGCGCGCCATTCGCGTGATCGAATCGAGCAGCATCACCACGTCTTCGCCGCATTCGACCATACGCTTGACGCGCTCGTGCACGAGGCGGGCGATTTGCAAATGCTGCTCGCCGCCCTGGTCAGCCGACGACGCGATGACTTCGCCGCGCACGCGCCGCTTCATATGCGTGACCTCTTCGGGCCGCTCGTCGATGAGCAGGACGACCAGATGAGTTTCGGGATGATTGTCAGCGACCGATTCGGCGATCTCTTCAATGAGCGTCGTCTTGCCGGTCTTCGGCGGCGCAACGATCAGGCCGCGCTGCCCTTTGCCGATGGGGGCAATGATGTCGAGCACGCGCATCGACAGGTTGTCGTTGCCTTCGGAGAGTTCCAATCGTTCGGTCGGGTCAACGCTGGTCAGTCGCGTGAACTCCGGTCGGCGCGCGTAATCTCCGGGCGCAAGCCCATTGATCGTTTCGATCTCGGCCAGTTGATCCGACTGCGCGCGTCCACGAGGCGATTCGCCGGGAGTGGCGCGGCCTACGATCATCACGCCTTCGCGCAGAGCATATTTTTGAATCAGGCCACGACCGACGAAGATGTCTTTCGGCCCGGTCAAGTAGTTGTTCGCCGCTTGCCGCAGAAAGCCGAAGCCTTTTTCATTAAGTTGCAAAACGCCTGATGCGGTTGGTTGTGAATCCATTGATGACTCCAGGGATTGCCACAGAGGAGAAAAAGAAATTAAGTCTTGGTGTCTTTGTGTCTCTGTGGCCAAATTCTTTTTAATCTGGCAAATCGAGCATGACTTGGGCGCGACTCAGCATCACCTCGCGCCCTAAGTCTGTGAGGCTCACGGTCGGGTATAACCCTTTCTCGACGGCGATGCAGCCGGCGTCAATCAGCGCCCTGATGTAAGCGGTAATCTCGTCCTGCCGCATATCACGCAGCAGGCCGTAGGTGGTCAGCCGGTCGAGCTTGCTTTCGATTACCTGTTTGCTGGTCGAGCCGCGCAGGACCGCTGCGACCGTGCCTTTGCCAAAACGCGCGCGGCCATACTCGCGTTCGATGCGGGCGATACAACTGAGAATCTTGACGACTACCGTCATCTGCGCGGGGTTCGGCAAGCGTGCGCCATTGCGCGCTGGTTCGCTGCTCGCTTCGGCCTGCGATAGCGCACGGCGGCTGGCGGCGCTGGCCCTCAACTGCTCGCGCAGCTCAACGCCCGATGGCGCTTGCTCAATGATGAAATGATCGAGCGCGGTCGGCTTGTCCGCCGCTTGTTGCTTGGCGCGACCGACGCGCAAGGTGCCAGCCGGTTTCGCCTCGGCGCTCTCCTGTTCCAAATAACGCGCCGCCGTCGGAGCGCACACTGAACAACTCTCGCACGCCAACGACTGCTTGCGGTCGCCGAAGTATTTCAGGATGAACGTGCGCAGGCAATTCTTATGATAGCAGTAATCGATCATCCGCCGCAGCTTCCACTGTTCGGCGGCGGCACGCGCGGCCAGTTCTTTCGTGTCGATCTTCAGCGCCCGAACCGGCGGCGCGTCAAGCAGGCGTATGCCGCGCCCCTGAAATGCCGCGTGATAACTGATCAAGCCTTTCGCTTCGAGCGCGCCAAGCGAGCGGCGCATCTGCGCGTCGCTCAATCCGAGCTGCGCGGCGATGGCCTTTACGTCAAGCTCGGTCTGCTCGCGCTCGTTGACGTTGCGTGTGAAGATCAAATCGCGCAATACGCCGCCTTCGTTCGAGTCGTCGGAGACGGCGGCGAGCGCCACGTCAATCGGCGTCTTCATCAGCGCAAGCACCGTCGCTTCGCCGACGCGACCGCGCTCGATGTGGCCGGCTTTCTCCAACACGACGAGCGCCGAATGAATCGACATATCGTTCTTGATGCGCAAACGTTCGGACAACTCGCGCGCCGTCAACTCGACGCGCTCCATTCCGAACGAAGCGATCTCGTCGTAGACCTGCTTGATTAATTCGGGCGAAGGGTGGCTGCCTTCGATGAAGAACTGTTGTGTGCGCGTGTCGGCGTAATTGAACAGCAGCACGCAGTCCGAAGGCTGCCCGTCGCGGCCCGCGCGCCCGACCTCTTGATAATAGGCTTCGATTGAGCCGGGCAGGTGGAAGTGCGCGACAAAGCGTATGTCGGATTTATCAATGCCCATGCCGAAGGCGTTGGTGGCGACGATGGCCTGCGCGTCGCCGCGCATAAACGCGTCTTGCGCGCGGCTGCGTTCGCCGTCATCCATCCCGCCGTGATACATCTCGACGCGCAAGCCCGCGAGCTTTAACTTGGCGGCGATCTGCTCGACGCTCTTGCGCGTCGCGGCGTAGATGATGCCTGAGCCGGTCGAATGATTGATTAACCGTTTAAGGATGCCGATCTTTTCGCGTTCGGTCGCCGGGTGCATCACGCGCAATGCGAGGTTGGGCCGGTCGAAGCCGGCGACGAAGACTTGCGCGTCCGTCAGGCCGAGCTGCTCGCAGATGTCTGCACGCACCTGCGGCGTCGCCGTCGCCGTCAGCGCGATGACCTGTGGCCGTCCGAGGCTTTCGATGGCCGGCTTCATCCGCAGATAATCGGGGCGAAAGTCATGGCCCCAGTGCGATATGCAATGCGCTTCATCAACGGCGAACAAGCGCACGCCGGTTTCGGCGATGGAATCCATAAACGCCTGGCTGCGGAAGCGTTCGGGCGCGACGTAGACCAGCTTGTATTCGCCCATACGCAGCCGGCTCAATCGAATGTTGGTCTCGGTATAGTTAAGGCTTGAGTTGATGAAGGTGGCCGCGATGCCGCGCTCGACCAACTGGTCAACCTGATCTTTCATCAGCGCGATAAGCGGCGACACCACCAGCGTCACGCCTTCGCGCATCAGGGCGGGCAGTTGGTAGCAAAGCGACTTGCCGCCGCCTGTCGGCATCACGACGACTGTGTCGCGGCCATCGAGCACGGCGCGGACGACTTCGTCCTGGGCTTCGCGAAAGTCTGTGAAACCAAAATACTGTTGCAGCGCCTCGCGCGCCGGGGTGGCCTCGCTCACTTCGATGTCCTCTCAGCGGTTGTTGCGGTTGTGGGTTGCGCTGGATTGTTGACCACTAACAAAGAAAACCATACCACGCACCGAAAGAAAATCACAACTGCCGTCATTTCGCCGATGAACAATGGCGAGCCGAAAATATAATTGACTACACAGGTGAGTTTAGTGATTGACAAAATGGCTCTGCCCGCCTATATCCATCGCGTCTCAATTCAGCCCGCATATCCAACGGAGCGCGCCTGACCGAAAGCGCCTGATTACTAAAGTGGCGTCGAGAGTATGGCAAGGGGTCCTACTCTTTCGGCGTAGTCATCAAGCCTGAGCTAACGACATCGAGGCGATGTGTCTGAGGCGTCCACCAACCTGACGGCCCGCGCCCGCCAGCGCACGAATGAACCACGAGTCGCCGCGCCGACGAAGGACGACATAACGATGGGTGATTACACGGTCAACTGGCCACCATTCGATACAGTATACGATGATGAATTCGGCACGCTCGATGCCGGCATCTATGCGGTCGTCGGCGGTCAGTGGCCAGCGGCGCGCCGCTTTGCCGAGTCAAGGCTCGGAGACGCCGCGACCGGGCTGCGCTTGATGATTCAAGCGACGGCCATTGTCTCACGGCGGCAGGCCGAGCTTGCGGGTGGGATTGAGAGCCCGGCGGCGCTTTTGATGTTCACCTTCAAGCGGCTCGTGCTCGGCGAGTTAAAGAAGCACAACCGGCGTCGCGGGCTGGAAGACGAGCGGCAGGTGGAGCTAATGCCGCGCACGGACGACACGGCGGACGCGCTCGACCAGAAGATTCTCATCGAGCAACTCTATGCGCGCATGGATGCGTGGAAAGATGAATTGGGCGCGACAGCGGATGCGTGTTGCTCCTGCCTCACCAGTGAACGCGGCTCGGTCATCCTCTGCGGGCCGCGCTCATTACTTCTTGATGCCTAAACCGAGAAAGAGAATAGGACGGAAGATTTTCCACCAGTCGGTGAGAGCGCGCATCTTGGTGTAAGCGATGCCGTCGGTCTTGGGGTATTCAATCGTCACCGGCGCTTCGATGACCTTGTGGCGCAGGCGCAGCGCCTTGAACAGCAAGTAAGGCTCCAACTCGTAACGGTCGAGCCAGTCTTGCCAGAGGTTGATGCGCTGGTCGTCGAACAACGAAAGCTTGATGGCGCGGAAGCCGCTCGATGCGTCGGTGACGCGCCTGCCGCAGAAGAGCGAGAACAGAAAGGTATAGCCGCGCGTGCCGATCTTACGGCGCAAAGGCATGCGCAAGTATTCGCCGCCATCGAGGTAACGTGAACCCTGCACCAGCTCAGCTTCGCCGCGAAGAATCGGCCCAACCAGTCGCGGAATCTGCTCAGGCGGAGTCTTGCCGCCGCCCGAAACGATGACGACGATGTCATAGCCTTCGGCGCGCGCATAATCGATGCCCGCGCGGATGGCCGCGCCGACGCCGCGATTATTGCCTTGTCGGATGACCGTTGCGCCAGCGCGCTCGGCGTAATCGCCGGTTGCGTCGCTTGAACCGTCGTCAACAACGACTGTAGCTTCGACCACATCGCGCGGCACGGCTTCGACGACGCGGGCGATGCGCTCGCCTTCGTTCCAAGCCGGCGCGATGCAGAGCACGCGCGGCAGAGGGCGCGTCGCCACATTCAGGTCGAGCGCCTTCGACGCGCTCACGCTTGTTTCCCTTCGATGTTCTCTTTCAGCCATTGGTAAGTTCGGCGCAGCCCTTCTTCGATAATGACAGAAGGAACCCAGCGCAGCTCGCGGCGAATCTTTTCGATGTTGACGACGCGGCGGCGGATATTATCAATGTCACGGCGGTCCACATAAGCCGGCTCGGCCTCGGCCCCGGTGATACGAAGGATCATTCGCGCCAGTTGATTAATTGTCGTCTCGCGTCCTGTGCCGACATTATAGACCTGCCCTTCGGCCTTCGACGAGATGCCGGCGAGCATCGTCGCCTCGACCACATCGTCAATGTAAGTGAAGTCGCGCGTCTGTTCGCCGTCGCCGTGAATGCGCGGCGCTTCGTTGCTCATCGCCGACTCGAAGAACTTGGCGATGACGCCGCAGTAAGGATTGTCGGGGCGCTGGCGTGTGCCGTAGACGTTGGAGTAGCGCACCGCCGCGACCGACAGGCCATAGCTTTCGTAAAAGGCCTTGCAGTAATTCTCGCCGGCGAACTTCGAGACGGCGTAAGGGCTGAGCATGTTCGTCGCGTCGTCTTCGTTGATGGGCAGGTAACGCGGGTTGCCATAGACCGACGCCGACGAGGCGTAGACCGTGCGCGGCACGCCGGTTTCACGCGCGGCCAGCAGAACGTTGAGCGTGCCGCCGATGTTGACTTCGTAATCTTCGCGCGGGTTGCGCGTCGAGACGATGATGTTGCGCGCCGCTTCGTGAAAGATGATGGCCGCACCTTTGACCACGTCGCGGACCAACTCGTCATCGGTCACGCTGCCGCGAACGACTTCGAGATTGGCGTCAGCGGTGGGCAGGTTCTCCATCGTGCCGGTGTAAAAGTCGTCGAGCACGACGACGCGCGCGCCTTCCTTCAGCAGACGCTCGACGAGGTTAGAGCCGACGAAGCCCGCGCCGCCCGTTACCACGATTCGCTGCCCGGACAACTTTTCAAAAGGGGTCATGAATGATCTCTCCGATATTTGAGACGCGCCACGCCTTGCACAGATGAAATGTAATGAAACAAACAATGGCGCGAGGCCGGCCAAATAACCTGTGAAGGATACCCGATTTTATTCACACAAGCCAACCGCAAATGCATTTTTCGCTTGCGCGCACGCGGAGGTCGGCGCGAGACTTCTAGGGGGAGAACCAACGATGATTGATGAACGGCAACAACACCTCGAACTCATCGCCGCCAGCCTGACGCAATCCTATTATTCAGTGCATACCGGCGGCAGTCCCGACCACCGCGACATCCTCGAAACTTACCTCTTCCTGCTCGACGCGCTCGTCGAACACGACGATCAAAAACCGGGCGAGAGGCCATTGAGCGCCGGCGACACGCTCGCGCCATTCGATAAGGATAAGCCGGGCGAATGGTGACGCCGGGAGGGAAGAAACAACGCGGCGACGCGGCGACACGGCGACGCGGCGAAGGAGGGGCAGAGCCATAAACCGCTCATCTTTCCCCGGGTCGCTGTGTCGCCGTATCGCCGCGTCGCTCTTCACGGCGCGTGCTATACTCGTTAAGTGAATCAGCGGGCAGGAATCTACATTCACATCCCTTTCTGCGCGCGCAAGTGTACCTATTGCGCCTTCAACACGACGGATTACTTTGAAGACCTGGCGGCGCGCTACGTCAACGCCGTGCGCCAGGAGATTCAGCACTGGGGCGAACGGCTGGCGCACGATCATGCATCTCGCGTCTCGGTTGACACGATCTATTTCGGCGGCGGCACGCCGTCCATCATCGAAGCCGACCAACTCGCGCCGCTTGTTGCTGCCTGCCGCGAATCGTTCAACGTCGCGCCCGACGCGGAAGTAACGATTGAGATTAACCCCTCGACCTTCACGCGCGACAAGATCAAGGGCTGGCTTGAAGGCGGCATCAATCGCGCCAGCGTCGGCGTGCAGTCATTTATTGATGAAGAACTCGCGGCGCTGTCGCGGACGCACACAGCGGCAGACGCGCGGCTCACGGTCACGGCGTTGCGCGAGGCCGGCTTTGAAAATATCAGCCTCGATCTGATCGCCGGACTGCCCGGCCAATCGCTCGCCGACTGGCGCTTTAATCTCGAAGAAGCCTTGCGCCTCGGCCCCGAACACCTGTCGCTTTACCTGCTCGAAGTCAAGGAAGGCACGCAGCTCTTTGCCCAATTGAAACGCGGCCAGCGCCCGCCGCCTGATGACGACACCGCCGCCGAGATGTATCGAATGATCTGCGCGGCGACCGCTCGCGCAGGCTTCGAGCAGTACGAGATTTCCAACTTCGCACGCCTTGAGCCTGAGCCGTGGAAGGGGATGGGCAGCGCGCCTTCGCGGTTCCGCTCGCGGCACAATCTGAAGTATTGGACGGGCGCGGCCTTTTATGGCTTCGGCTGCGGCGCGCACTCTTACGACGGGCGCGCCCGCTGGGTCAATCGGCTAAAGACCGACAGCTACATCGCGGCGGTCAACGAGCGCGGCGAAGCCATAGCCGAGCGTCACGAATTGACGGACGAAGACCGCGCCACTGAAGCGCTGTTTATGGAATTGCGGCTCAGCGAAGGCGTCGCGCTTGCGGCCTTCCGCGATGAATACGGCGTTGACGTGCTGGCGCGCTACGCCGGCGAGTTGCCGAGATTGTGCGAAGCCGGCTTGATTCAAATCACCGATGAGCGCATGATGCTGACGGACAAAGGGCGCTTGCTCTCTAACGAAGTTTTCGTATTGTTGATATGATCGGCAGTGTAAGCCTCTACTAAGGATGTGACGCAGGCCACAGAACCTGCGCGAGAAGAGATCAAGAACGCGGGCACGCACCCGCGCAAGATGAATCATTGAAAAGCGCGGTGCGGTAACTTGCGCCACGAAACGGTGGAGATTCCTATGAACGGAATGAAGGTTCGAGCCGTTTTTGCTCTTTGCCTGACGCTGGCAATGGTTAGTGATCTGTCTGCCCAGAGCGGGCGGTTGCGCAAGCAAGCGCCGGTTCGACCACCCCACATCGACGACAGCGATCCTGTCCGCCTGCGCGTCGAAGAAGTGTTGCTCGCCATTAATGTGCGCAACGCCTTCGGCAAGCTGCCCGTAGACTTGAAACGCACAGACTTCATCGTCACCGAAGACGGCAAGCGCCACGAAGTCAACGATGTGATGCGCACGCCCGCCAACATCCTTTTCATCCTCGACACCAGCGGCGAGCAGACCGTCAAGAACATCAACGCCCACCGCGACCTTGCTTTGAAGATGATCGAAGCACTGGGCGCTGAAGACCGCGCCGCCATCATCACCTACGGCGATTCGATTCAACTGCTGTCAGCGTGGACCGGCGACAAGACGGCGCTGCGTCGCGCTCTGCAATGGAAGTTCAAGCCCGGTATCGAGGCCGATTTTTATAACAGCATCATCTACGGTTGCGACGAAGTCTTGTCGAAAGTGTCGGGCCGTCGCAGCATCGTCTTGCTGACCGACGGCATTGATTCGTATGAGAAGCCTGTGGTCGAAGGCGCAACGCTGATGTTTGAAAAGGCGCTGGCGGCGCTGCACCGCGCTCGCGCCACCGTGTACGTCGCCGGGCAGAACGAGATTCTGCTGAAGGCGCTTAAGCCCGAAGCCTACAACGCGCTGTCGTGGTACGAGCGGCTCGACCCGATGCAACGTAAAAAGATTGACCGCCTGCGCCGCTACTATCGCCAGCTCGAAGCGTCAGAGCTATCGCTGAAAGGCTTGGCCGAAGAGACGGGCGGCGTCGCCTGGCTGCCGGAAACGCGCGAAGCCTTTGTCGGTATGAGCAACCGCATGGTCGAAGAGATTGGTACAGAATGTGTGATTGCTTACTCAACCGAGCGAGCGGCGGCGGACGCCAGTTTTCATGCCATCAAAGTTTACGGCACGCGGGCCGATATCTCGATTCGCTTCCGTCGCGGCATCTATGCCAACAGCATCGCTGAAAAAGTGCGCGGCGCGTTGTCTTTCCTTTCTGATTCGTTCATAAGCCGGCGCGAGACAGACCTACTGCGCGCCGCCGGGTTATAGCGATCCCGCCGGTTCGTTTTGTTTTAAGATAAAAGTGGGGAAGTTCAGGGACTGCTAAAGCGATGGTGAGTCTTGCGCCTGCGTTTGGGCGCATTCGTTTGTTCGTATTCAGGAAGCTTTCTTCTCAAGCCCTTCGACCCGCTCCCATAAATCTCCTATCTCAGAGCGGTAATCAAGAAAGTCCTTAGCAAGGTATGTTATCTTGCGCTCGATGGCGCGAAGCCCGCGCTCGACATCTTTACGAAGATTTGCGATTTCACCGTCCACTGCGTTGAACCGTTGGTCAACTACATCGAATCGCTGGTTGACATCGTTTCGCAGGTCCGCAATGCTGCCGGCGACTGCGTTGATTCGTTCCAACACCGTTGTGAGTGTTGGCTGTGTGGTGGCGTCATTGGGTGTTTGATCGTTGCTGCTCATGTTGCCTCCTTTCCGAATTCATTATCTCAAACAACTGCAAAATACTATACGCCGTTTAATGGTCTTAAGGTGAGAAGAAAATTATGCTGCGCGAACCGTTCAAGCCGCCGCGCGCGCCACTCGCACCACGCTTGCTGCGCTTCGTGACAATAACGTGGACGCTCTTTGGTGGATGTGTAACACTTTCATTTCCGCAAACGTCTTTATCAGCGGCGCGAGTGCCCGCGCCGAAAAGATCGCTGGAACACGACAAGCCGCAGCCTTGCGTTCTCTGCTAACGGCAGCGAACCGCGACGGTCGTCTGCCTCTAAAATTTTATAAGCCGAGCGCCGCTGTGATGCGCGACCCGCGCCCGACGGCGCTTGAAAATTGAGCGGAACAAATGCCACTCGTCGTGCGTCTAAGCTGACGGTTGAACGAGGCGGCGACAAGCACCAACCTTAATCTGCGGATAAGAGATATTGAATCACCTGAAGACACGTTTCCTTGCCGTACTGCTTTGCTCTTTTGCATTGTTCGTTGTCGCGCATGCTCAACCCATCGCTCCCTCCTCGCCGTCGCCCGATTTGGCGTCGAAGAAAGCAACGAAGAAAAACGACAGCAAGAAACGCGACGACAGCAAGCCGCCGGCTAAAGGCGAAGCGAAACCATCTGCGCCCGGCTCTCCCGCTTTTGTGCTGTCGCCGGAAAAGGCGCGGCCTGCGGTCGTACCGCGCTTCGATCATCAGCCGGTCATCGATGGCAAGCTTGATGATGAAGTCTGGAATAAGGCCGTCATCCTGCGCGACTTTTATCAGTTCCAGCCGGGCGACAATATTGCGCCGACTCAGCCCACCGAAGTCCGCCTCGGCTACGACGCTCGTTTCCTCTACATCGCTTTTCATTGCTACGACGACCCGCAGAAAGTGCGCGCGACGGTCGCCAAACGCGATGACATTTTCAACGAAGACAACGTCCGCATCTTTCTCGACACCTTCAACGACAAGCGCAAGGCTTATATGCTGGGCTTCAATCCATACGGCGTTCAGGCCGACGGCATCTACACGGAAGGGCAGGGCACTGACACCAACGTCGATGTTGTGATGGAATCGAAAGGCACGATCACCGGCGACGGCTATGTGATCGAAGTGGCCGTGCCGTTCAAGTCGCTGCGTTACGAGGCAGGCAATGGCAAGCAGTGGGGCATTCACATCTGGCGCAACATCGTGCGCCAGGATAACGAGATGGATTCGTGGATGCCCATCTCGCGCGACAAGGCGGGCCGGCTCGAACAGGCCGGCCACCTCACCGGCCTCGATAGCGTAGCGACCGAGCGCACGCTGGAGATCATCCCGACCATCACCTTTTCCGAAACCGGCCACCGCGCGCTCGCTTATCCTCTATCTGCGGTCGCCGACAACCCGGCTCTGATCGATAACGGTCACTTCGTCAACCGACCGATCAAAGCCGATCCCGGCATCAGCGTTAAACTCGGACTCACGTCGAACGTGACGCTCGACTTCACGGCCAACCCCGATTTCGCGCAGGTCGAAGCCGACCAGCCGGTCGTCACTGCCAATCAACGCTTCCCCGTCTTCTTCGCCGAAAAGCGACCGTTCTTTCTTGAAGGCATCGATATTTTTCAGACGCCGATTCAGGTCGTTCACACCCGCACCATCATCAACCCGGACTATGCCGTCAAGCTGACGGGCAAGACCGGGCGCAATTCGTTCGGCCTGCTGCTGGCCTCGGATAATGCGCCGGGCAACTTCTCTGAAGAAGAGCGCAATGACCCGGCCACGCGCGCCGACATCGAGAAATTTTTAGATAAGAATGCGACCATCGGCGTCCTGCGCTTAAAGCGCGACGTGGGAGGCGAATCGTCGCTCGGTGTGATCGCCACCAGCTATAACTTTATCGAGCAGCACAACCAGCTTGCCGGCATTGACGGGCGCTTCAAGCTCGACCCGAAGACGGTCTTTTCATTTCAAGCGCTCGGCACGTTGTCGCGCCATCATTTCTATGACGCCGCTCTCGATGAAGACCTTTACCGCAACGGCAACGGACTGGGTTATAACTGGGCCCTCGATTATACGGGGCGGCACTTCGGCTACACGGTCATCAGCGAAGGCCGCACGCGCGACTACCGCGCCGATGTCGGCTTTGTGGATCGCACGAATACGAATTTTTCCGGCGTCTTCACACGCATCAGCAACGACCCGAAGCCGAATGCGCGGCTGGTGTCGTGGCGGTTCTTCATCAACAACAGCATACGCTATGACTTTCAGGGCCGCTCGCAGAACGCCAACAGCAATGCCAATGGCCACCTGCAATTCACCAGGCAGACGTGGCTGCATTTCGGCTACAACAAAAACTATGAGCGGCTGTTTGAAGAAGAGTTCGGGCCGCGCCGCACGTTTGACCGCAGCGGTGCGTTCTTCGGTGACTCAGAGCGCTCAACGCACGGCCACAGGCTGTGGGTGAACGTCGAGACCAGCCCGACCAAGAAGTTCAACGCCTATGGATTCATCGGGCGGCGCTGGAACGTTTTTGATTATGACTTCGGCGCGGGGCCGCGTTACCCGCGCGTCAGCCCGGCGGCGCTCTTAGACCCGAACGCGGCGCTCGACCCCGGGCCGGGCAACACGCTCGACCTGGAATTCGGCGCTGAAGTGAAGCCGACCAATGCCTTCTCGGCGTCGCTCAACTACTCGCGCTACAACCTGCGGCGCAACGCGACCGGGCGGATGGTTTTTAACGATAACATCTATTCGGTTCGCTCGACCTATCAGTTCACGCGCTTTCTGTTTGCGCGGCTGCGCGTGGATTATGATTCGCTGGCGTCGAATGTGCGCGGGCAATACCTGTTCGGCTGGACACCGAATCCGGGGACGAGCTTCTACGTCGGCTATAACGACGATGTGAATTATAACGGCTTCAACCCGTTCTCAGGGCTTTATGAGCCGGGCCTCAGGCGCAACAGCCGCACCTTCTTCATCAAAACGTCATACCTCATCCGGCGGAGCATCTGAGAATGCTGGCCTAATGGCGACCCGCCGATAACACTATTGATCGCTGAACGTCTTAATGAATGAGGCTGGCGCGAGCCGTGGCCTGCCAATTTTTTTGCAACCTTTTGCGGCGTCGCGCCACTCACTGGAGAACTTGAGGCGGATATGTGTGGCCACGCCGCGTCGCATTGCTGCACCCTGAAGGGCGGCGCGGAACGTAATCAGGTCCGTAGCGTATAACCGAACTGACCACCAACGGCGCGCAATTGCCCTGAGCCGCGCCTATCGCGGAAGGAGTACGAACCGATGAGCGCGAACGATCAACCGCTGATCAAGCTCGAAGGCGTGACGAAAGTCTTTCTCACCGACGATGTCGAAACTCATGCGTTGTCGGGCATTCACCTCGACATACAGCGCGGCGAATACATCTCAATAGCCGGGCCGTCAGGCTGCGGCAAATCGACGCTGCTGTCGATTCTCGGCCTGCTCGATTCGCCGTCGGATGGCGGCTATTGGCTCGGCGGCAAGCCGGTGTCGGATTTACCGCTATCGGAGCGCGCCCGCATACGCAACCGCGAAGTAGGCTTCATCTTTCAAAGCTTCAACCTGATCGGCGACCTGACGGTGTTTGAGAATGTCGAGTTGCCGCTCACCTATCGCGGCATGCGCGCCAACGAACGCCGCGACCGCGTGCGCGCCGCGCTTGAGCGTGTAGGCATGGGGCATCGGGCCAAACATTTGCCGAGCCAGCTATCGGGCGGTCAGCAGCAGCGCGTCGCGGTGGCGCGCGCCGTCGCAGGCGACCCGCTCATCCTGCTTGCGGACGAGCCGACCGGCAATCTCGATTCCGTCAACGGCGAGGCAGTGATGGAACTGCTCAGCGAACTACACTCGCAAGGCGCGACCATCTGCATGGTGACGCACGACCAGCGTTACGCATCGCACGCCGACCGCACTGTGCACCTGTTCGACGGCCTTGTAATGGACGAAGAAAAGACCGCGCTGCCCGTTACCGTTTGATGGCAGTTCACGGAGGATTAGTAGGCAGTCGCCAGGAAGCAGGAGGCAGGAGGCAGGAAGCAGGAGGCAGTGGTCAGTGGCCAGTAATCAGCAGTCCCGTAGGGACGAGCTGTTTATAGTTATCGTTGTTGAAAGAGACGAAGCTCCGTAGGAGCGCAATGTTGACATCGCGCTCCTATGGAGCTTGCATCATCTCTCGTATCGTTGACTATAAACATTGCGCTCCTGACGGAGCTTGATGATGCGCGACCAACTGCCTCCTGCTTCCGGCCTTCTGCCTCCTGCCTCCTGCTTCCTGCCTATTGCCTCCTGGTGACTGTCTCCTGCCTCCTGCCTATTGTTTCAGCAGAGTGACAAACTGATCGAGTTCGCCGCTGTTCAGGTCCGACACCGCCCAATAGTTCATTCCGCCATCGCTCCAATGAATCACGTTATAACCCTGCCGCGACCACTCGCCGTGCGCATCACCGCGCTCCGCAGTCGAGGGCCACACCAATACGTTGATGTAATGCTGGCGGCGCTGATAGACCAACGCCGCGACAGGGTGATCGAGATAATCGAGGCGACCGCCGACCAGGGGGAACCCTTCGCCGGCTAAGTCTTTGACTGCCGGTGAAAAATCGAGCTTGCCATTGAACCAGGGCTTGACGGTGTGCTGATCGCTTGATGGCACGTCGGTCAGGTGGCTGACCATCAGCGAGCGAACGTGGCAGGCGATCACTTGCTGCACCAGCCTGTCTTTCTCTGACCGCGTCACCAAAAATGTGAAGACCGTCGCGGCAATCAAGAGCATCGCCGTCGCCACGACGCCGAGCCGTTGCCATGAGAACCAGCGCGAAGGGGCTTCAGCCTTGCCCGCCTGACGCACCGCCTTCTGCACACGCTTTTCAAATCGCGCCGGCGGCTTGAAGTAAAGACCGCCGCGTAAGGCGGCTCGCAAGGCGCGGTGACTTTCCACCTCCTGTGAGCACGGCGTGCATTCATCAAGATGGCGCTCGACCTCGACCGCCGTCAATAGGCCAAGCTCCCCGTCAACGTACGGGCTGATGAATTCCTGCATATCATCACACCTCATGGCGATACCCTCTGCGTTCGTCAGTTGTGAGATGTTGGTGAAGCTGTTTGCGGGCGCGCGCCAGCCGCGACATGACCGTGCCGAGCGGAACATTGACCACCTCGGCAATCTCCTTGTAAGACAACTCTTCCATCTCGCGCAAGATGATCACCTCGCGGTATTCGACAGGCAACTGCCCGAGCGCATCGCGCAATCGCTGGTTGTCGGCCTGTCGCAGCAGCCTGGCTTCAGGGTCTAGTGTCTGGCTCTTGATCTGTTCAAGGTCTTCATCGGCGATGGCGGTGGGCCGGCGCGCATCGTTTCGCTCTGTCCAGGAGTAGAAAACATTCCGCACAATTTTGAGCAACCATGCGCGGCTGTCGCCGCCGTGAAAGCCGGCGAAGAAGCGAAAGGCGCGCAGGTAGGCTTCCTGCACCACGTCTTCGGCGTCGTGCGAATTGCGGGTCAGCCAGCGCGCCAGATTGTACGCCGCCGTAAGGTGCGGCAAAACGGCACGCTCAAAGTCTATGAATTTACTCTTTTCTAGCACGCGCTTTTACCCTCTGCGGCTGCACTCATTGATGTAAGACCGCGCTTTCTGCTTTTTTATTCCCTCCGCCTCCTTATTGCAACAGCCCGGAATAAATATCGCGCCCCATCAGTCTAGCTCAGTGACAAAGATGAAATCGGCTTTGAAGGAGATTTATGAGCAAAGTGGATAGACGCGAGTTTCTGAAACTGGCCGGCCTGGGCGGTGTCGTGTTTGCTTCCGGTCTTGGCTTTTCTGCGTTGGGCAGCAGCGGCAAAGGCGCGAGCCCCGACGAGTTCTATTTCGTCCAGCTATCGGACACGCACTGGGGCTTTGACGGGCCGGCGGTCAATCCCGACGCGCAGGGGACATTGAAGAAGGCTGTGGCCGCAGTCAACGGCCTCGACGCGCAGCCCGACTTCGTCGTGTTCACCGGCGACCTGACGCACACGACTGAAGATGCGCAAAAACGCCGGGACCGTATGGCGCAATTCCGCGACATCACCAGCGCCCTGCGCGCCAAGGCTGTTCATTTCATGGCCGGAGAACATGATGCCGCGCTGGATCGCGGCGAGGCGTATCAAACATATTTTGGCGAATTGCATTACAGCTTCGACCATCGCGGCGTGCATTTCATCGTCCTCGATAATGTCTCAGACCCGGCGGCCATTGTCGGCGAGGCGCAACTGAAATGGCTAGCGGGCGATTTGCAGCGGTTGAAGAAAGACGCGCCCATCGTCGTCTTCACGCATCGCCCGCTGTTTGATCTCTACCCGCAATGGGACTGGGCGACGAAGGATGCCGCCGCCGTCATCAGCGCGCTGATGCCTTACCAGAATGTCACGGTCTTTTATGGCCACATTCACCAGGAGCACCATTTTATGACCGGGCATATTGCCCATCACGCGGCCAGGTCGCTGATGTTTCCGCTGCCCGCTCCGGGCTCAGTGCCCAAACGCGCGCCGATCCCCTGGGACGCGGCTGCGCCCTATCGTGGGCTAGGCTTTCGCGAGGTCGAAGCCGAGGCTCGCAAGCGGCGTTATCAGATCACCGAACTGCCGGTGGTGAAGGGCTAGTTTTGAAAGGGAATGGCAGTGAAGAAAAGGAGGGAAGAGAGATGAAGAAGCAGGTTGCATTGTTGATGCTGGCTGTGGCAATCGGGGCAGTGATCCGCGTCGCTATCGTGGCACATGCCCAACCCGTCGAAAAAGTTATTCACCTCAAGGCGAAGAAATTCGAGTTCGTGCCCGGTGAGATCACTGTAAAGAAGGGCGAGTTGGTGACTCTTGAGATTGTCTCTGAAGATGTCACGCATGGATTCAGTTTGCCGGATTTTAATGTCCGCACCGAAATCAAACCGGGCAAGGCAAGCGTTGTGCGGTTCACGCCCGACAAGACGGGACAGTTCACCTTCGTCTGCACCGTTTTCTGCGGCAGCGGCCACGAAGATATGTCCGGCACGCTCACCGTCACCGAGTGATCGATCTCGAATGTTGGAGGCAGAGATGAGAAAACGAATTATTCTGGTTAGCCTGTTTACGTTTATGGTATTGCTGCTGGCCGGCATGGCCGCCGTGCTGGGCGTCGCTCAATCAGGGTTGACGCCGATTCAAGCCGACGCCAGGCCTTCAGCGCTGGAAACCCGGTTCTTCACGATGGCCGTGCGCGCGTCCGTGACCCGGCATGCTGTGTCTGACCCGAACGCCGATGCGCTGACGGAGGAAGACATCCAATCGGGCGCGGAGATTTACAAAGCAATGTGCGCGCTGTGCCACGGGCAGTTGAACGGCAAACCGAGCACACTCGGCGCGTCGTTCTACCCGCCTGCCCCGCAACTGCCGGGTCACGCCATCTTCTACAACGAGGCGGAGGTAGCCTGGATCGTCAAACATGGCATCCGCAACACGGCAATGCCGGCCTGGCGCAGTCTGCTCTCGGATGACGACATCAGGAAAGTGGCGACGTTCGTCAAGCGGTTGAATGAACAACAGGGAATCGGCGAAGCGAAGACAGGCCCGCCGGCATCTTCAGTCGGACAATAGAGGAAAGGCCGCCAACATCTCGTCTTTTGAGCTTTCGCCTTGTGGCCGGCTTTCATTCCTTTATAATTCTCCGCATGACGACCGCACTGATCTATGATTCGGCCTCGCGTCAGCACCAGACCGGCCATCATCCAGAGAACCCTCGACGCTTCGATGTGATCCTTGAGGCGCTCGAAAGCGACGCGGCGCTGTGGCTTCAACTCAACAAGCTCACTCCGCGTGAAGCTACCGAAGAAGAGATT
This sequence comes from Blastocatellia bacterium, assembly GCA_045807725.1. GTDB lineage: Bacteria > Acidobacteriota > Blastocatellia > UBA7656 > UBA7656 > DATENM01. Next base: position 45,265 of record JBJMGV010000039.1, read on the forward strand.
GCGCGTTGTCACAGCGAACGATTGATCGAGCAGATTCGCAAGCTCTGCGAACGTGGCGTACCTTACATTGACCTCGACACGGTGATTAGTCCGCAGTCGTTTGAAGTGGCGCGGCTGGCGGCGGGCGCGGTGTTGATGGGCGTCGATCAGGTGTTCAAAGGCGAGGCGCAGAATGCCTTCGCGCTGGTGCGACCGCCCGGCCACCACGCCACGCCGAGCCGCGCGATGGGCTTCTGTTTATTCAACAACGCGGCGGTTGGGGCGCGTTATGCGCAGACGGTTTATGGCGCGGAGCGCGTGTTGATTATTGACTGGGACGTGCATCACGGCAACGGCACGCAGGATATTTTTTATAATGACTCGACGGTCTTCTATTTTTCGACCCACCAGTACCCTTACTATCCCGGCACAGGCTCGGCTAGCGAGCGCGGCGACGGGCGCGGCGACGGCGCGACGCTCAACGTGCCTCTGCGCGAAGGCACATCGGCGCACGATCATCGACGGGCATTCAGCGATGCGTTGAAAGCGATTGAATCCACCTTCCCGCCCGATCTGATTATTATCTCTGCCGGCTTTGATTCGCGGCGCGGCGACCCGCTGGGCGGGCTGCTGTTGGAAGACGCCGACTTCCGCGAGATGACGAAAGAAGTGATGGGGATGGCCGAGCGTTGCGGCGAAGGCCGCGTCGTCTCTGTGCTCGAAGGCGGCTACAATCTCGACACGCTTGGCGAGACGGTCAGAACCCACGTCGCCGCTTTGCAATCGTGATCGCTTCTGCCGGGCCGCGTTTACTTGCCTGCCTCCTCTCGCTTGGCTTATGCTATGCGCGGATTGTAGCTAATCATTCAAGCCTCAGGGTCGCGCGCAAGGTCGAATTCAACTATTTTTCACCGACGCCAAGGTTCAGTCTTGGCGGTGAGCATCAGAGCAGATTCCTTAGCAAGGGAGAATCAGGTGGATAAGCTATTTTACGGAACCGAGGCGTTTGACGTGCCGGAGTTTGAAGGGCGCAAGGTGATTGATGAAATAAGAATGGTGATGTCGGCGTTTGATTGTGTGCTGCCTGATGACGCCGGCATCTACTGTAGCAGCGACATCACCACCGGCAGGCGGTTTTATTTTGACGTGCTCAAGCCGCACGGCGTTCGTTCGGAAGAAGAGCTGCGCCGTAAAGTCGGAGATGACGAATTCAAAAGGATTCATACGGCGCTCATCCAAGCCAATGTCGAGCGCGGCGTCACCTTCGCCGAGAAGCTGCGCGAGCGCGGGCTGATTAACGTCGTGACGCCCGGCCCTTTCTTCGCGCGCGGCTTTGACCAGCAGCATTACCTCTACCTTTGGGAATGGTTCATCATCAAGAAGACAAAGCAGGTCTGGTTTAATAAGGATTGGCAGTACAGCAACGGCTGTTCATTGGAGTATGCCATTGCGATGAAGAAAGGCATCCCTCGCCTGGACTACGAAGGCAGCCCATTAAATCTCGAAGAAGCGATCAACAAAGTCGCCGCCGCCGCCGAGGAGTTGAAAGCCGAGGGCTTCGCGGTCAACAAGCTGGAAACGAATCTCCGCCGGATGGAAGAGCTATCCGGCTAACCCTGCTCTGACAAACAAGAGCCTGAACGGAGAACAAAGCCATGAGCAAATTCGGGCGCTGGTTCAAGAATGCGGTCGTTGAATCGTTCTTTAGGAATCACGCGGCGGCGATGCCCTATCGCAATTTTATAGGGTTCCTGCTGGGATTTATTGCCGCGCTCCTGCTGTTGACGAGTTGGACGAGCACGGGCACCAAACCGATCTCGGAAGAGACTGCCGCCTGGATTTTTGTGGTATTGGTACTGCTCGTCTTCGTGCTTCTGATCATAGTGCGGCCAAACGAAGCGAGTGCGCTTGACCGCTTTGCATGGGGTGTTCTAGCCCTTATTGTCCTGGGGTTTGGCTTTGGCGCGCTGGCATTCCATTACCGCGACCAGATTGCATGGCCCTGGAATCAGCAAGTGGAGTTTTTGCAAGACCGCGCTACGAGGACGGCCAGAGTCCTTCTCGAATCGCTGTTTTTACTCGGCATTATCATGGGGTTCTTCGTTGTGCGTAACTGGTCGAAGGAGCAAAAAGACTTTGTGGCCAGCTTGACCGCCGTGCTTGGCGGGGCCTTTGTTGCCGCCATCACCGAAAAACTTGATAACGGGCCGCCGCTGAAAGATTCCTTTACGGCTTACGCGCTTGGCTTCACGCTGTCGGGCGCGCTCAATTTGATCGCCGCCGCCCGGCTGACGGCCAATTATACGAATCGGAGAACCATCACCAGCCGCGCCATACTGGACTTTCTCTATGGCAGCGAACGCGCCAAAATTATTGACGGCTATTTTCTGGCGCATTTCAAAGAAGACCCCGACTACGCGAAGGAATGGCTGATTGAAACGCTGATTCGGTTTGCGAACTTCACGAAGGCCCGCTTCGCTCAGCGTATGGAGAATAGGCGAAAGGAAAGAATCGCCCAGAGGACCCGGCAGTTGAAACAGGCCTGCAAAGACCTCGAGGAAACCAACGAACAATATGAGGCGAAGCAAGCGGAACGACAGGCCGCTGCGGAAGGAAGTCCTGAAGCAGGCCGCTTGAACGAAGAGATTCAAGCACTCGACCAACTGCGGCAGATGTTGCAGGCCCTCTGTAGCGATTACCGCCCGCGCGATAATACGCAGTGTGGTAACGGCGAACGGTATTATCGACTGGTGAGAATCGAGAATGAAATACAGGATGCCGATAATCCGCCGGCTGACGATGGTGACCGAAGATACAAGGTGCTTTACCGCCCGGTTGAGGCAATCAGCGCCGATATGTTTCGCGTCGGCATCTCTGTGCGCTGGCAGGATACGCTTGAATATATCGTTGCTCCCGGTGAATACAAAGGCTCATTCCCGCTCATAGGCAGTGTGTCCGGGCTGGCTTTGCTGGTGCGGCAAACGATTGTCATGGAAAGAGACCGCTTCAAGCAGTTCCGTTCTAAAGACTACGCGCAAGGCATTACGCCAGAAAAGGTGGATCAGAAGCGGGGCTTCGATGAAATCCATTTTCTCTCTTACATCTCGGTGCCGGTCGTCAGCCGGCTCGGCGGGATGTCGGAAAACGCAATCGGTATTCTGAACATGGACACCCAACTCTTCCTGGCGACCGATGCGGAATTGGCTACAGGCAAAGCGGTGGAGGAGCCGGAAGTCTATTCGTCAACTCTCAGCCGAAGGGAGTTGACGACCTTTGCCCGGCAGCTTTATGAGGAGAATGATAAAGATATACAATATCTTGAGGGGGTCGCTAACATCATCGTGCCGGTGCTGGAACTTTATCTGAAGTGTCGCATCGGGGCGACCTAAGAGGGAGGAATGGCCATCAACGTCACCGACAATGCGCGGCGCGTCCTGGAGAAGCGCATTCTCGCGCGCGACCATCAGGGCCGCATCGCCGAGACGCCCGAAGAGATGTTTCGCCGCGTCGCCCGCAGCATCGCCGCTGCCGACCTTGAATACGCCAGCGCCGAAGAGGTCGCGGCTACCGAAGCGGCCTTCTTCGAGGTGATGGCGCGGCTCGAATTCCTGCCCAACTCGCCCACCTTGATGAACGCCGGGCGCAACCTCGCTCAACTCTCGGCCTGCTTCGTGCTGCCGGTCGAAGACTCGATGGAGTCCATCTTCAACAGCCTGCGCGACACCGCCCTGATTCAGAAGAGCGGCGGCGGCACGGGCTTCTCCTTCTCGCGCCTGCGCCCGAAAGAGGACGTGATCGAGAGCACGCACGGCCAGTCGAGCGGCCCCGTCTCGTTCATGCGCCTATATAATTACGCCACAGAGATCACCCGGCTGGGCGGCAAGCGGGCCGGCGCTAATATGGCGATTCTGCGCGTTGACCATCCCGACATTGAAGAGTTCATCACGGCCAAGACCAACCCGCTCGAACTGAACACCTTCAATATCTCTGTCGCCATCACCGACGAGTTCATGCGGCGGCTGAAGGCCGGCGAGGCTTACGACCTGATCAACCCGCGCACGGGCCGCGTGGCCGATCAGCTCGACGCGCACCGAGTCTTCGCGGCGATCACCGAATCGGCCTGGCGCAATGGCGAGCCGGGCGTCATCTTCATTGACCGCATCAACCGGGACAACCCGACTCCTGAACTCGGCCAGATAGAGAGCACCAACCCGTGCGGCGAGCAACCGCTGCTGCCTTACGAGTCCTGCGTGCTTGGCTCGATCAACCTCGCGCGCTTCTATCGTGACGGCGGCATAGATTCCGAACGCCTGCGGCAGGTCGTGGCGCTCGGCGTTCACTTCCTCGACAATATCATCGCGGCCAGCGAATTTCCGGTGCCGCAGATCGCGCAGATGACGCGGCTCAATCGCAAGATCGGTCTGGGTGTGATGGGCTGGGCCGACCTGCTGATTCAACTCGGCGTCCCTTACAATTCTGAGCGCGCCGTCGCGCTCGGCGAAGAAGTAATGAGCCTGATCTCTCGTGAAGCGACGCAAGCGTCGGTTGCGCTGGCACAGCAGCGCGGGCCATTCCCGCGCTGGTTTCAAGAGGCGATCTACCGCGACAGTAACACCCCGCCGCGCCGCAACGCGACGGTGACGACCGTCGCGCCGACCGGCACGATCAGCCTGATCGCTGATTGTTCAAGCGGCATCGAGCCGGTCTACGCCATCGTCTATCGCCGCCTGTCGTTCGGCGATGAGCGCATGCGGTTCGTGCACCCGCTGTTTGAGCAGTACGCCCAGGCGCATGGCTTTTATAGCAAGGGCCTGATGCAACGCATCGCCGAGGGCGGTTCGCTTGAGGGTATCGCGGAAGTGCCTGAGCATGCCCGCCGGCTTTTCGTGACCACTCACGAGATTGAGCCGGAATGGCACGTCCGCATGCAGGCGGCCTTTCAGCGCCACATTGACGCCGCCGTTTCCAAAACGATCAACTTCCCGCACCAGGCAACGGTCGAAGAGGTCAGGCAGTCCTACTTGCTTGCTTATGAACTGGGCTGCAAGGGGATTACCGTCTACCGTGACGGCTCGCGCGAACAGCAGGTGTTGAGTGCGGTGGCGGAAGAGGCGCAAGCGCCGTCTGTGCCGATGGCTGCCGCGCCATCGGCAGCCGCGCGTGATGAGAATCAATTCCTCGCCGGCAACCGCTGCCCGGATTGCGGCGAGACCTTACAGCACAATGGCGGCTGTCTCTACTGTTCGTGTGGTTATTCGGTCTGTGTGCAGACCTGAAGGGGCATGACGCGGTCGCCGGCTGCGCTCAGGCTGTCGGTTGTTTGCCGTACCACGCGACGGTGTGGCGCAAGCCTTCGTCGAAATCTACCTTGATGCGATAGCCGAAGCCTTGCGCGGCGGCTTCGATTGATGCCTGCGAATCGCGCACGTCGCCGCGCCGCGCCTCTTCGTGAATCGGCTCAATCGCGCTGCCGGTGATCTCTTTCAACTTGCTCAACAACTCAAGCAACGTATAGCGCCCGCCGCAGGCGACGTTGAAGGCGCTGCCGGCGATGCCTTCGGCTTCCGATGCCAGCAAGTTCGCTTCGACGACGTTCTCGACATAAGTGAAATCGCGCGACTGCTGGCCGTCGCCGAAGATCACGGGCCGGCGGCCTTCAAACAGCGCCGTTACGAAGCGCGGAATCACCGCCGCGTATTGCGATTCGGGGTCTTGTCGCGGCCCGAAGATGTTGAAGTAACGCAAGGCCACCGCCTCAAATCCATAAACCTTGTTGAAGACGCTGATGTAATGTTCGCCCGCAAGCTTTGACAGCGCGTAAGGCGACAGCGGCTGCGGCGTGATGCCTTCGTGCTTGGGCAGCGTCGGCGTCTCGCCGTAGACCGACGAGCTTGAGGCGGCGACGACGCGGCGCACGCCTGCGTCACGCGCGGCGAGCAGAACGTTGAGCGTGCCGGTGATGTTGACATCGTGCGTGGTCACGGGGTCAGCGACCGAGCGCGGCACAGAGCCGAGCGCCGCTTCGTGAAAAACGATCTCGACGCCGCGCATCGCGTCGGCTACTGTGCGCGTGTCGCGGATGTCGCCGCGTATCACTTCGATGTCGCCCTTGAACGGTTCGAGGTTCGCTTCCTTGCCGGCGAAAAAGTTGTCGAGCACGCGCACGCGATGGCCGTCGCGGACCAGCCGTTCGCAGATGTGGCTGCCGATGAAGCCCGCGCCGCCCGTAACCAGATAGAGTCGTTTCGCCATGTTCCTCCTCGCCAATCAACGCGATGGCAGTCGATTGATTCCTACATAATGAAACGATGAATAGTGGCAGGATTTCAAAATCAGCCGCGCTCTCAGGCCCTATTTCTTGATCAGAAAGTTGCCGATGGCGAGGCAATCAATGCCTGAGCAGTAAAAGCCGCGCACGGCTTCGCGCGGCGTCGAGACGACCGGCTCACCGAAAAGATTGAATGAGGTGTTGAGCAGCACAGGCACGCCGGTTATCTCGCCGAACTTCATCAGCAGCTTCCAGAAGCCGGGGTTGGTCTTGCGATTGACGCTGTGGACGCGCACCAGATTATGACCAAAGACTGCCGCAGGGATCAACGCCCGCTTCTCTTCACGAATGCGGCTGACGCCTTGCAGGAATTCGGTGAGCGCGCTCGGCTCGAAGAATTCGTCGGCGCGCTCTTCGGGAACCGACGCCGAGAAGGGGCGGTAATCTTCGCGCCGCTTGATGTAGATGTTCAGGTTGTCGCGCATCATTTCAGAAGTCGGCGACGCCAGGATGCTGCGTGCGCCAAGCGCGCGCGGCCCGAATTCCATCGCGCCGCGAAACCAGCCCGTGATGCGGCCCTGCCCAAGCAACCGCGCCACCTCCGCGATCAGCTTGTCTTCGGTCAAAAAGTATTCGTAAGCCAGCTTACAATTGTCGAGCACGCTCTTGATCTCGTCGTCGCTGGTCTGCGGCCCAAGAAAAGCGTGCTCCATCTGGTAGACGCGCTCGCGGTTGCCGAGCAGTTGATGATGGACGTAGAGCGCTGCGCCGAGCGACGCGCCGGCATTGCCCGCCGCCGGCTGCACGAAGATGCGGCGGAAACCGGCGCGGCGTTCGAGCGCCGCATTGGCGAGGCTGTTGAGCGCGACGCCGCCGGCCAGGCAAAGGCTTTCTTCGCCGGTCGCTTCGCGGTGGCGCGCGGCGATGCGGCAGAGAACGTCTTCGATGTGCGCTTGCAGGCTGGCAGCGAGATTGCGATGCGTCGCCGTCAGCGCATCACCCGCCGCGCGCGGCTTAATTCCGGCGCGCTCGAAAAATTTCTCTGATAACAAGGTGACGCCGCGCGTGGCAATCTCAAAGAATGCTTGATTCAAGACCGGCAGCCCGTTGTCGTCTACCGCGAGCAGATCGTTGAACAGATCGGCGAACGTGTTTTCGCCGGTCGGCGCGAGCCACATCGGCTTATGAAAGTCGCCTTCATAATCGAATCCGAGCGCGGCAGTGACGGCGTTATAAACCAAGCCAATCGAGTTGGGGAAGTGCGCTTCGGCGTTGAGCCGCAGCTCGTGCCCGATGCCGATCATCAGCGCGGTCGTCGTCATATCGCCGCGATGATCAGCGGAGATGACGGCGGCGCGCTCGAATCCCGACGCGTAAAAGGCGCTCGCGCCGTGCGCCAGGTGATGCGGCACGGCAACGAACTTGCCGCTTTCCGATAGCCGTGATTGAATCATCCGGCGCGTGCGCAGTCGTTGCTTCAGCGCGTTGAGGCTGTCAACGAAATATGGCGGGAAGTCTTCGATGGTTTCGGTGTCTAATGCCTGCGTCGCGTGCGTCGAGCTGAAAGCGATCTCGCGGTGAAAGAGCTTGTACGGGTCGAGGTAATAAGCGACCGCATCAAGCTGCTCGAAGCGAATGCCGGCGCGGTCGAGGCAGAATTGAACAGCGCGCTGCGGCAGGCCGCCGGCATAATTCATCCCGATGTGGCGAATGCGCGCCAGCTTCTCTTCTTCAATGGCGGCGACGACGCGCCCGTTCTGCACCAGCGCGGCAGCGGCGGCGCGCTCCTGTCCCGATATGCCAAGTATGTTCATTGCGAGTTCCGTCCTCAATCCGAACTCATACGATAAACACCGGCGCGCAGGCTTTCAAGGCAGCAATCGAAGAAAAGCAACCACCGATGAACACAGATCAACACAGATCAAATGAGAAAACATAAACTTGTTCTTCTCATCTGTGGTTCCCTGTGTTCATCTCTGGTTCCATACCTCAGGCTAGTTCGTCCGTTTTCAGCCCGGCTTTGAAGGCGATGGCCAGAAGCAGCAACACGGCGGCAGTGAGCAGCAACGACAGCGCCGAGCCGAACGGTTGATTGAGCTGCGCGAATTGATTCTGAATCAGGTTGCCGATCATCACCGACTTCGCGCCGCCGAGCAGGTCGGGCGTGATGAATGCGCCGAGCGACGGAATGAAGACCAGCACGATACCGGCGATCAACCCCGGACGCGACAGCGGCAGCGTGATCTTAACGAATGTCCAGAAGCGATTCGCGCCGAGGTCTTGCGCGGCTTCGAGCAAGCGCGTGTCCAGCCGTTCGAGCGCGACGTAGATCGGCAGGATCATAAACGGCAACTCGCCATAGACCTGCCCGACCAACACGGCGAAATCATTGTAGAGCAGCTTGAGCGGCTCGTTAATCAATCCCGCGTGCAGCAGCGTTGAGTTGACGACGCCTTCGCTCCGCAGCAACAGCATCCACGCGTAAGTGCGAATCAAGAAACTCGTCCAGAACGGAATCACGGTCAGCGCCAGCAGCACGCGCTTCCAACGTTCGCCGACGCGCAAGGCGAGATAGTAAGCGACCGGGTAACTGACAAAGGCGCAGAGCGCGGTCGTTGCCGTCGCAATCCAGATCGTCCGCCAGTAGGCGCGCAGGTAGAGCGGGTCGATGGCGCGCAGATAATTGGCCGGCGAGAAATCATAGAGCGTTTTGCCGTATGGGCCGCGCGTCGCCAGGCTGACGATGACGACGATGATGAGCGGCGCAATCAAGAAGGCCAGCAGCCACAAAACGGCGGGCGTCATCAACCAGCCGCCGCGCGCTTTGGTGTTGGTCGCTTTCATCGTCGCTTCAGCTTCACTTTCATCATCGCTTTCAGCTTCACTTTCGCCGGCGCTTGCCACCAAGCGAATCTTAGGCGCGAAGAATCACCGCGCTCGACGGTGCCCAACTGACTGTGACCGGCTCTCCCGTGCGCGATTGTGATGAATCGAAGGGCTGGTGATTCTGTTCGAGCGCGGTGATGAATTGCCCGCCGTCGAGCGCCACACGCCATTGCGTGCTGTCGCCGAGATAGACCGCCGATTCAATCTTGCCGCGCAGCGCGTTGTCTGTGTCGCTCGCTGTTAGCTTAATCTTTTCGGGCCGCACCATCAGGCGAACGCGCTCGCCCGCGACCACGCCGTTGCTCTGCACGGCAACGTAGGCAGAGGCAATATTGATGATCGAAAGGTGGTCGCGCACTTCGGCGACTGTGCCTTCGATGATGTTCGACATACCGATGAAAGAGGCGACGAATTCCGTCAAAGGCCGCTCATAAATCTCTTCGGCGCGGCCAACCTGCTCGACGTGGCCGGCGTTCATTACGACGATGCGGTCGCTCATCGTCAACGCCTCTTCCTGATCGTGCGTGACGTAGATGAAGCTGATGCCGAGCCGACGCTGCAAGCCTTTTAGCTCAAGCTGCATCTGCTTACGCAATTTTAGATCGAGCGCCGCGAGCGGTTCATCAAGCAACAACACACGCGGCTCAAGCACCAGCGCACGGGCCAGCGCGACACGTTGTTGTTGCCCGCCGGATAACTCCGCAGGCGTGCGCTCGTCGAGTCCGCTCAGGCGAACCATCTCAAGCGCGTTGCCGACGCGGCGGCTGATCTCTTCGCGCGCCACGCGGCGGCGTTGCAGCCCGAAGGCGACATTGTCAAAGACGTTCAGGTGAGGGAAGAGGGCGTATTGCTGGAAGACGGTTGTTACATCGCGGCGGTAAGGCGGCAGGTCTGTGACATCACGCTCGCCCAGCCGCACGCGCCCGCTGTCGGGTGTGGCAAAGCCGGCGATCATTCTCAGCAGCGTCGTCTTGCCACAACCCGACGGGCCGAGCAGGGTGAGGAATTCGCCGCGCCGTATGCCAAGCGTCACTCTGTCTACGGCGGTCATATCGCCGAAGCGCTTGGTCACGTTGTCTATCTCGACTTCGTAAGCGTCGTCCATTTTCGCCGCGCCTTCACTGCCAAACTATCAACCGAGTAGTTCAATCAGACCTTGCTCGTTGAGCACCTGCACGCCCAGCTCGTTGGCGCGGTCGCGCTTTGAGCCGGGGTCTTCGCCAGCCACGACGTAATCGGTTTTCTTCGTCACTGAACCAGTGACGCGACCGCCGCGCTGCTCGATCATCTGTTTCGCCTCGTCGCGTGTGAAGCGCGCGAGCCTGCCGGTCAATACGAACTGTTTGCCTTCGAGCTGGCGATTGGCTGACGATGATTGCTGACGGCGCTCGGTGTTGACGCCAGCCTCTTTCAAGCGCGCGATCACTTCATGATTGCGCGGCTCGCGGAACCATTCGGCGATGGCCGCCGCGACCACAGGGCCGATCTCGTAGGTGTTGGCCAGCCGCGCTTCATCCGCGTTCATAATCGCATCGAGCGACGCAAATTCGTTGGCGAGAATCTGCGCCGTGCGCTCGCCGACGTGGCGAATCCCTAATCCATAAATCAATCGCGCCAGGTCGTTGTTGCGGCTCTCGCTGATCTGCCGCAGCAGGTTATCAGCGGACTTTTCGCCGAAGCGTTCGAGCGCGATCAACTCGTCGCGCTTCTCTTCGAGGTGATAGAGGTCAGCGAAATCTCTGACGAGCGGCGGCAGCTTCACCGGCTCGCCTTGCTCGTTGAATAGCGTTTCGCCCTTTTTATCTCTCAGTGTGCGCTCAGAGATGAACTGTTCGATTAAGGCATCGCCTAAGCCTTCGATGCGCATCGCGCGGCGCGAAGCGAACTGCTTCAAGCCGGCTTTGAGCCGAGCCGGACACGCAGCGTTGACGCAACGCCACGCGGCTTCGCCTTCGCTGCGCACGACAGGCTCGCCGCACACGGGACAGTTGGCTGGCATACGAAACTCGCGCAGCTCTTTCGCGCGCCCTTTGCGTTTCGATTCGATGACCTTGATGACTTGCGGAATGATCTCGCCGCTCTTTTCGATCAGCACGACATCGCCGATCATCACGCCGAGCCGCTTGATGTTGTCTTCGTTGTGCAGTGACGCGCGCGAAACCGTTGTGCCGGCGAGCAGCACAGGTTCGAGTTCGGCCACAGGTGTCAGCGTGCCGACGCGCCCGACCTGCACAGTGATGTCATTAAGCTTTGTAGTGGCTTGCCGGGGCGGATACTTGTAAGCGACGGCCCAGCGCGGCGCTTTCGCCGTCGAGCCGAGTTCTTCTTGCAAGTCTGTGCGGTTGACTTTGATGACAACGCCATCGATCTCGTAACCGAGCGCGTCGCGCTGCTCGCCCCACTTTTCAATCGAAGCGATCACGTCTTCGATGGACGCGCAGAGGCGGTGCAATGGATTGACCTTGAAGCCGGCGCGCTCCAACCAGTCGAGCGCCTGCCAGTGTGTCGCAAGCGGCTTGCGGCCATCAAACAACAGGTCGTAGCAGAAGATGTCCAGGCGGCGTTCGGCAGCCACTCGTGCGTCGAGCGATTTCATCGTGCCGCTGGTCGCGTTGCGCGGGTTGGCGAAGAGTGGCAAGCCTTTCTCGGCTTGCTCCTCGTTGAGCTTGCGAAATGAATCGTTAGGCAGGAAGACTTCGCCGCGCACGATGATCTCTTGCGGCATCGCGGCAACAGCACCCGCGTCGCCATCATTTTCAGCCAAAGCAAAGAGGGATGATTGAGCGGCGCTTTTCGTCATCGCGCTATTGCGTTTTGATGTGTTGGATTTCTTTGCCGCTTCGGCAGGCGCGAAAGCTTCGGCGCGAATGCGCAGCGGCAGCGAGCGGATGGTGCGGACGTTTTGCGTCACGTCGTCACCGACTACGCCATCGCCGCGCGTGATGCCACGAGTCAGCACGCCCTGTTCGTAGAGCAGCGACATACTGATGCCGTCAATCTTCAACTCGGCGACATATTCAATCTGCTCGCGTCCCGCGCCGCGCCGCGCCCGCGCATCCCATTCGCGCAGGTCTTCGACCGAGTATGTATTATCGAGCGAGCGCATCGCCACGCGGTGGCGGACTTCGCTGAAGCTCTCTACGGGTCGGCCCGCGACGCGCTGCGTCGGCGAATCGAGCGTGACGAGTTCCGGGTGCGCGGCTTCGAGTTCGCCCAGCCGCTTCAGCAACTGATCGTATTCGTAGTCGCTGATCTCCGGGTCGCTGTGAACGTAATAACGTTCGTCGTGGTAGCGCAACTCCTGGCGCAACCGCTCAATCTCTTGCTGTGCGCTCGCTTTCTTGGTCGCCATAGCTGAACGGAATGATCTGAACTTTAACTCGTGGCGCTCTCGATCAAATCAAACAGGCTCATCGTCGCTTCGTCCTTCACGCGCCGCCGGACGCTCGCCGTCTTGCGCGCCGGGGCCGCCTCTTGCACGACCGACAGCGGATGCAGGTGCTCGGCGTCAATGCCGCGCTGCCGCAAGTGCGCTGCGAAGGTGTGATCGCCGTAAAGCGTATACACTTTCTTCGCGCCCGACGCAATGGCATAACGCTCCAGGTCGTCAAAGCCGGCGTGATCCGACAGCGGCAAGACAACGTCGGTCTGGTAGCGATAACGCGCCCGCGCATCCAGTCCCCAGCCGCTCAGGTAAATCGTATAAGGCCGCTCGATCATCTGCATGGCGCGGCCATTCCGCGCGCCCGGCGGCGCAAGCACCACCAGTCCATCGGTGTCGCTGCAATCGAGCGGGCGATAATCGCCGTCAAACTCAATGCCCATCTCGCGGTAAATATCCACGATGGCCATCACCGAATGATGAACCGCGACCGAATAACCGGAGCGCAGCAGAATCTTTAACGCCTCCTGGCTCTTGCCCAGCGAATAGCCGAAGACAATGGGTTGCATCCCCGCTTTGAAAGCTTCGTCAATGTGCTCGCAGAGCAGGCGGTGGACCTCTTCATCGTTGGGGAAGACGAAGTGCGGCTGCCCGAATGTGCATTCGGTGACGAGCGTATCGCACGGCACGATCTCCGGCGGCTCGCACGACAGCCCCGCGCGCAATTTGAAGTCGCCGGTGTAGACCAGACGCTCGCCGTTGTATTCGATCAACGTCTGCGCCGAGCCGAGTACGTGGCCGGCTGGATAAAAGGTCAGCTTGAAGTTGCCGAAATCTTTGGTCTCGTAAAAGTCGAGCAGCAATGCGTCGGTCGGCTTGATGCGGTGCTCAAAGATGCGCGCCGTCGCCGGCGTCGCCACGATGCTGCGGTGATGTTGAATGTGATCGGCGTGCGCGTGTGAAATGACCGACAACTCGCAGCGTCGGCGCGCGTCGAGCCACAGGTCGATTTCGGGCAGATAGATTCCTTTATCGTATACGACTCTCAAACGATTCTCCTTGATGTGTGAAGCTATATTATACCAGACTCGCGGGCGGTTATGTGTGACGTTGGCGCGACAGGCGCGACTGCCATGACGCGCGAAGATAGTAGTGTCGCGCGTCACCGGCTGCGAGTTTTCTTTCGATCATGCAAAAAAAATGCTGCCATCGTTCTGGTTCTGTCGTCTTATATAATGAGAGGGAATAAAGACACAGGAGAGGTTCTTTTAACAACCGAGGAGACGAATATGAAGCTACTTGCTTTTTTGAGAAATCACGCGCATTACTGGGGCGTTCCGCATCCCCGCGCCCTCGATAACCGTCTGGTGCAGACCTGTTATGAATGCGGCGCTGAGCGCGAAGTCAAAATCGAGCTGCGGCCCGCGCCTTATGAGCATATCGCGTTGCCGATCACCGACGATCACATCGCCGCATAACCCGGAAAAAAGAGAGGCTGTCTTAGACGGCCTCTCTTCATTCACGCATCTCTTTTTCCCACCTCACCGACTCATACGGACGCACCCGCCCCCGGCACTTCGCTGACCACGCCACTGCGCTTCATATAAGCCGAGCCGCACGCGGCGCACATCGCTTCTTCATCTTTCTGCGCGTCGCGCGACAATGGCAGCTTGAGTCCACACTGACACATCCAGCCCGTGATGCGTGCGGGATTGCCCGTCACCAGCGCGAAGTCGGGCACGTCGCGTGTCACCACCGCGCCCGCGCCGATGAAGGCGTAACGCCCGATGGTATAGCCGCAGACGACCGTCGCGTTCGCGCCGATGGATGCGCCGCGCTTAACGAGCGTGGTGCGATATTCGTCTTTGCGCGAGACGTGGCTGCGCGGGTTGACGACGTTGGTGAAGACCATCGAAGGCCCGCAGAAGACATCGTCTTCAAGAATGACGCCGGTGTAGACCGAGACGTTATTCTGAATCTTGACGTTGTCGCCAATCGTCACCTGCGGCGAGACGACGACGTTCTGGCCGATGTTGCAGCGGCGGCCAATGCGCGAATTGCTCATCACGTGCGAGAAGTGCCATATCTTCGTGCCTTCGCCGATCTCGCACGGCTCGTCAACGTAACTCGATTCGTGAACGAAATAGTTCTTATCCATTCAACTGATGGCTTCCTTTCTTGCCAAGACTTCGACCGGCAGCCCGCCTCCAGCCAGCGAACGCTCGGCGGCGTCGAGCACGCGCAGCACGCGCAGCCCGCTTTCGCCATCGGTGATGGCGCGCTCGCGCGTCTCGATTGATCTGAGGAATTGCTGACACTGGCGGCGCAAAGGTTCAGCCGCCTCAAGCGCGATGGCCGTGCCGCCGTTCTTGCGCATCACCGGCTCGCCATTGACGATCTCGACGCCCTGATCGTAAACCACCAGCTTCTCTTCTTTGCGCACGTCATCGAAGACCGCCATCTTATTCGAGCCGATGACGACCAGTCGCTGCTCTTTATGCGGATGCAGCCAGCTCACGAAGATATGCGCGCGCACGCCCGACGCGAATTCCATATTCGTCACTGTCACGTCGGCAATGCGTGGTTGCAAGTAAGCGCCGCCGGTCGCCGCCACCCGCATCGGCCACGCGCCGACCAGCCGTAGGATGATGGCAATGTCGTGCGGCGCAAAGCTCCACAGGATGTTTTCTTCGCGGCGCACCTTGCCCAGATTCAAGCGATTCGAGTAGATGTAGCGCAACTCGCCAAGCTCGCCTGATTCGATCAGCTCGCGCAGGCGCAGCACTGCCGGGTGATATTCGAGCAGGTGGCCGACCATCAACATCCTGCCGCGCGCGTCGGCCATCTCAATCAATCGCTCGCCCTCTTCAACGTCGAGCGTCAGCGGCTTTTCAACGAGCACGTCTTTGCCGGCCTCTATCGAACGCCGCGCCAGCTCGTAATGCGTTTCGGCGGGCGTGGCGATAACGACGCCGTCAATGCTTGCATCGCCGAGCGCAGCATTCAGGTCTGATTCGACGCGAACTTCAGGAAACTTTTCCTTGATGCGCGCCAATGACGGCGCGTGGGTGTCGCAGACCAGGCGGAGCGCGCCCATCTCATAAAAATTGCGGACGTGATTGATACCCCAATAGCCTGCGCCAATGACAGCCACGCGCGGCGCTGATTGATTAGTCATATCGTTACTCGATGGATGATTTCAGCAAACCGGAGACTTTACCAGACGAGCCGGAGATTGCAAGAAGAAAGAAGTCAGAAGTCAGAAGTCAGAATGGAAAAGGAAGGGAGTATTTAGAAGATACGATAGAAGCGGAGGCGGCAGCCGACTTCCTTATTCATTCTGACTTCTGACTTCTGACTTCTGACTTCTGACTTCTGACTTCTCTCTTTGTCACTGATTCGTGCGGTTTGGGTCGTCGATGCCGAACACGTCGCGGTAGGCGAGGGCGACTGAAGAGATCATCCACGGCATCGTGACGAATACGCCGATGCCACAACCAGCCACCCCCGCTATGCTGATCGTGACAAAGACCAGCCCTACTACCCACCACATCATCGCATCGCGCGAGAAGATCGCGCGCCCGACCTCGTTAAGGGCGTTTCCTACGTCGGCGTTGCGCTCCAGCAGGTAAGACATCGTCAACCCGGTCATCAAGGTTAGAAACGGCCCTGCCGCCAGGCTAATTAATCCCGATAGCCCGCCATTGCTAAACAGACCCGTCGCGCCGAGGTGGATCAAGCCGAAGATGGCGAAGGCCAGAAAGGCCGGCCAGAAGCGGCCCTGCCAGTTGAACAGGTCGCTGATCTCCGGGCGCTCCTGGCGCATCGTCTTAAAGGCCATGCGAAAAAGGCCCATCAACATCGGCCCGGCCAGAACGCCGACCGTCGCAAAGCCAAGCCCCCAGGCCAGCAACGTTGCTATCGACATCAGCAGCCAGTTCTGTGAATAGATTTTCCAGCCGCCCGATAGCCAGTCGCCCAGACGAATGTTGCTTGTCCCGGCCTGCGCCGGCGGATAGTAGGCCGGCGGCATCGGCGGCATATTGAAGCTCTGCGGCGGCAGGTAAGCCGGGCCGGTCTGCGAGTTCGGAGAGGTTGGCGAGGCGTTGACGCCCTGCGTGAATGGCGGCTCAGTGCGCGTCCCTTGTTGCTTCTGTGTGGACAAAATCCACTCGGCGGCCTCGTCGCCTTTCAGGTATTGCGGCATGCCGCATTGGCGACAGAACTTCTCGCCTTCGCTCGTCTGTCTTCCGCAATTTGGACACCAACTTGCCATGCGTGTTTCTCGTCTCCCCTTTCTGAACGCTCTATGCTAGTGGATTGTTGCTCGAACCTTCAACCGCCCCTTCAACTGCCGATGTTTCGATGATCGTCACCGCGCGGTCGCCTGCGACGACGCGCCCGATCTGGTAATGCGTTTCGCCAATCGCATCGAAATGAGCGCGCACGCGGTCGGCGTCCGCTTCGCCGACGACAACGACCATACCAATACCCATATTGAACGTGCGATACATCTCGCGCGAGGCGACGTTGCCGAGGCGTTCGAGCAAGCGGTAAACGGGCAGCACGGGCCACGTGCCGGCTTGAATCTCGACCGCCGCGCCTGTAGGCAGGATGCGCGGGATGTTTTCGAGCAAGCCACCGCCGGTGATGTGCGCCAGCCCTTTGATGAGACCGCTGTCGAGCAAGCCGCCGAGCGCGCCGAGATAGCTGCGATGCGGCTTCAATAACTCGCCCGCCGCCGTCGTGCCCAACTCTTCGATGAAGGTGTCGGGCGCGTAGCCCGCGACTTCAAACATCAGCTTGCGCGCCAGGCTGTAGCCGTTTGTATGCAAGCCTACAGATGGCAGCGCCAGCAGCACGTCGCCCGCTTGAATCGTCTTGCCGTCAATGACGCGGGCGCGGTCTACGACGCCGATGATGAAGCCGGCGATGTCATATTCGCCATCAGCATAAAAGCCGGGCATCTCTGCCGTTTCGCCGCCGAGCAAAGCGCAGCCGGCTTCGCGGCAGCCGCGCGCTAAGCCTTCGACCACTGCCGCAATCACGTCGGGATCAAGCTTGCCCGCCGCGACATAATCGAGGAAGAAGAGCGGGCGCGCGCCTTGCACGAGTATGTCGTTGACGCAGTGGCAGACCAGATCGTAGCCCACGGTGTTATGTGTGCCGGCCATAAAGGCGACGCGCAGTTTCGTGCCGACGCCATCTGCCGACGCGACCAGCACAGGCTCACTCATGTTCTTAAAGTCGGCGCGGAACATGCCGCCGAACGAGCCAATCTCAGTGAGCACTTGCGGCGTGAAGGTTGAAGCCGCGAGCCGCTTGATGCGGTCAACGGCTGCGTTGGCGGCATCAATGTTGACGCCGGCGTCGCGGTAGCTGATGCGGTCGCTCATATCATTTCTCTGCGATCTTCTTGATGGTCACGGTCATCTCAGGATGTTTGGCGCTGCCTGCCGTGATGATGTCGTGTACGGCTTCCGCCGCTGACTTGCTGAAGTCGTGAGCCGGCGCGTCATCGCCTTCGATATAAAGGGTGACGTGCAACTGAATCCCTTTGCGCATCTTTTCGGGCGCGTCGCCCCAGGCTTCGAGCGTTTCACCGTTGTGCTGCACGGTAGGAGTGGGCATCGAGGCGTCTTTCTTGTCGTCGGATTGTTGTTCAGCCTTCTCGTCTGCCATTGCATCTCCTTTAACGCTTCACCTGCCGAGGCTGTCGAGCGTCGCCCAGTTGCCGTTCTGCTCGACTTCAATCTTCGTGATCGGGTGAATCTCCCAGATCGTGCCGCGCGTCTTCTTGCCGATCTGATCGGGATGCTCAGGGTCCATCATCAGCCAGCCGCTGATGCGTACGCGCTGATCGTTGCGGGCAACGCGACCGAGCGCGTCGGTCGTCCACGCCGGATGTTGCGAGCGCAAACGCGGCGAGACTTCAACAACAATCGAGCCGCTGCGATCTGCCTCCGCATTCTTAATCAGCCAGACGTGAAAATCTTTCTGGTCGTTATTTGCGCCGTGACAGTTGCACGACTCAGGCCCCTCTTTCTTCGAGCTCGCCAGAAAGCCTTCGACGGAAATGGGGATGCCTTCATAGCGGGCGATGGCTTCGGTGTCGGCGGCTGACCAGCGATCCCGATCCTTATGCTCAATCGTCTTCGGCCACGGCAACTGCACAACGCTGTCGAAGTCAACGGCGAAATATTGATCGGCCTCATCGACGCGATTCTTCAGCCGATTGAGTTCAGGGTCGCCGCCGTCGCCTTCGGGCGGACAGCCCTTGTAGACGACCTCTTTCGGCTTTGGCTTGGTGGCCATATCGGGGAAGCCGCCGCGCGGCACGCCAACCGTCGGGCCGGGAGGCGGCGCTGGCTTCGACGGGCGGCGTATGCTGCGGTAGACCAGGAAGGCCAGCGCGATGAGCATTACAATGGCAATCAACGCCCGCCTATTGGTTCGACCTGATTCGCCTGAGTGGTTTTTTTTCATTGTTCAAAAGAAGAATTGCCACAGAGGCACAGAGCACAGAGAGAATCAATGAAAAGCTCTGTGTCTCTGCGTCTCTGTGGCAATCATTACCAAATCACGCCGTTGGCTTTTGATCATCGCTGATTCACGAGCGCGGCCAGAACGCGTCTTGCAGCAGCGCGCCTTCTTCGCGTTCGGTCTTGGTGCGCGCCGCCGACGTGACCGGGATCGGGTAACGGTTCGTGTAACAGGCAACGCAATGGCGATTGCCGAACGGATCGCCGACCGCGCGCTGCAAGCCTTCGAGGCTCAGGTAGCCGAGCGTGTCCGCGCCAATGAATTCGGCAATCTCTTCGACGCTGAGGTTCGCGCCGATCAACTCTTCGCGCGTGGGCGTGTCAACGCCATAGAAGCAGGGCGCGACGGTCGGCGGACAACTGATGCGGACGTGGACTTCGCGCGCGCCGGCCTGTCGCACCATCTGCACGATCTTCTTCGAGGTCGTGCCGCGCACAATCGAATCGTCAATCAGCACGACCCGCTGTCCTTCGATCAGGTCGCGCACAGGATTGAGCTTCACCTTGACGCCGAAGTGGCGTATGGACTGTTTCGGCTCGATGAAGGTGCGCCCGACGTAATGGTTACGCATCAGGCCGAAGCGGAATTTCAAGCCCGATTCTGACGCGTAGCCGATAGCGGCAGCGACGCCCGAATCCGGGACCGGCACGACGATGTCGGCATTGGCCGGATGCTCGCGCGCAAGCTCGCGGCCCATCTTGTGGCGGCTCTTATTGACCGAGTTGCCGAAGACGATTGAATCGGGCCGCGAAAAATAGACGTGCTCGAAGATGCAATGCGTCGGCTTCGCCTTCGGCAGCGGGAACGACGAGTGCAAGCCTTCGCGGTCGATCACCAGAATCTCGCCCGGCTGCACGTCGCGCAGGTAGGTCGCATCGATCAAATCGAACGCGCACGTCTCTGAAGCGACAACGTACGAGTCGCCCAACTGGCCTAACGCCAGCGGGCGAAAACCGCGCGGGTCGCGCACGGCAATGATCGCGTCTTTCGTAAGAAAGAGCATCGAGTACGCGCCTTCGATCTCGGTGAACGTCTCGACAATCGCGCCGACTAAATCTTTAGCGCGCGAGCGCGCGATCTTGTGCAGCACGACTTCGGTGTCTGATGTCGAAGAGAAGATCGCGCCATCCAGTTCAAGCTCGGCGCGCACCTCTGCCGCGTAAGGCAGGTTGCCGTTGTGGCACAGCGCGATTTGTCCGCGATAGCCGTCAACCAGAAAGGGCTGCGCTTCGAGTATGCTGACGCTGCCGGTGGTCGAGTAACGCACATGGCCAATCGCCGTGCGACCCGGCAGGCGCGTCAACTGATCCTGCGTGAAGATTTCGCTGACGTAGCCCATGCCGCGCGTCTGATGCAAACGCTCGCCGTCCGACGACACGATGCCCGCCGACTCCTGGCCGCGATGCTGCAAGGCGTACAGTCCCAGATACGCCATCCGCGCCGCGTCCTCGTTATTGAAGATACCAAATACGCCGCACTCGTCCTTGAATTTGTCCATCATCTTGGGGTTCCTCGGGGTACTCTCTATTCTATCGTCTTTCGATTCGGCGAGGCAATGGATAAAGCTGTGCGCCTGTTGGTCAAGCGGCAGAAGTTTGCTAATCTCTTCTTTGCCGTCTGAAGGATTCAGAGTGGCCGGATCAATTAGAGAGTCAGAATCGCATAGACTCTCGGCCTTTCCGGCATCCCCACGCTCTCCGACTCCTTTAGACCTTCCAGGCTCTCTGGAATCTTTGAGGGAGGTTGTTCTTCGCCTTGGTCAATCATCCGAACACCCCTACGCCCGGCGGCGTTCCGTTCTGGGCAGACCAGCCCGACCCCGCGCAGTTTGCCGCGCGCATGTACGCGCACCTTGCCGAAGCGCAAGAGGCGCTCGACCGCCTGCTCGCGGTTGATGGTCGGCGAACAATTACCAACACGTTGCGCGCCTATGACGATCTCCTGTTGCATCTCGACAGCGCCATCTTTCAAACCGATCTGATTCAAAACGTCCACCCCGACGAAGCCTACCGCGCCGTCGCCGAAGAGGCCAATCAGAAGGTCGCCGCCTTTGCCAATGCGCTGTCGCTGCACCACGAAGTCTACGCGGCGCTGGCGCAAGTGAAGACCGAGGACGCCGACGACGAGACGCGCTACTACCTCGAAAAGACGCTGCGCGATTTTCGTCTCGCCGGCGTCGATAAAGACGAAGCGACGCGCCGGCAGATCACCGCTCTGCGTGACGACCTCGTGAAGATCGGCCAGGAATTTTCGCGCAACATCCGCCGCGACCTGCGCACCGTTATTGTGAATGATTCGGCAGAACTCGATGGCCTGCCGGCGGATTTCATCGCGCGCCACAAGCCCGATGACGAAGGCCACATCGAGTTGACGATTGATTACCCGGACGCGCTGCCGATCTTCTCTTACGCGCGCAGCGAAGACCTGCGCCGGCGCATGCACCTCGAATACAACAACCGCGCTTATCCGCAGAACATCGGCGTGCTCGACCGTATGCTCGAACGCCGGCACGAGCTGGCCACCTTGCTTGGCTTCGCGTCGTGGGCCGATTACATCACCGCCGATAAGATGGCCGGCAGCGCGCGCACGGCCAGCGAGTTCATAGATCGCATCATCGAAGCATCACGGGCGCGCGCCGAACGCGATTATCGACAACTGCTCAAGCGCAAACATCAGGATGATCCGCAGGCTACGATTGTCAATGCGTGGGAAACCAGCTATTACGCCGAACAGGTGCGCCAGTCGGCCTTCGATTTCGACTCGCAGTCGGTGCGTCCCTACTTCGTTTACCAACGCGTCAAGCAGGGCGTGCTCGACGTGACGGCGACATTGTTCGGCGTGCGATTTGAGCGCGTCGCGGGTGCGTCGGTGTGGCACGAGTCGGTCGAATGCTGGCAGATGTACGATGGCGACAAACTGGTCGGGCGCTTCTTTTTGGATATGCATCCGCGCCCGAACAAGTACAATCACGCCGCGCATTTTGCCATTCGCACGGGCGTCGCCGGTCGGCAGATTCCCGAAGCGGCGCTGGTCTGCAACTTCCCCGGCGGCATCCCTGATGATCCCGGCTTGATGACGCACGACGACGTAGTAACCTTCTTTCACGAGTTCGGCCACTTGATTCATTCGCTGCTCGCCGGTCGTCATCAGTGGATAGGCATCGGCGGCATCAGCATCGAACAGGACTTCATCGAAGCGCCGTCGCAGATGCTCGAAGAGTGGGCGTGGGACGCGACGACGTTGCAGACCTTCGCGCGTCATTATCAAACCGACGAGCCGATCCCGGCGGCGCTGGTGCGACAGATGAAGCGCGCCAAAGAGTTCGGCAAAGGGCTGCACGTCCGCCGCCAGATGCTCTACGCCAAGCTGTCGCTTTCGATCCACGAACGCGACCCCCGCGAAGTCGATACCGATGCCATCGTGCGCAGCCTGACCGAGCAGTATATGCCTTTTCCGTTTGTCGAAGGCACGCACTTTCAAACCGCCTTCGGCCACCTCGATGGTTACTCGGCGATGTACTACACCTATATGTGGTCGCTGGTGATCGCCAAAGATTTGTTCAGCAAATTCGACCGCTCGCATATGCTCGTGCAGGGCGTGGCGCGGCAGTACGGCGAGACGGTGCTTGCGCCCGGCGGCTCGCACCCGGCGGCAGATATCGTCCGTGAATTTCTCGGTCGCCCCTTTGACTTCGCCGCTTATCAAGCGTGGCTGGACGAAGGCGCGGAATGAGCGACAAGGTGGCCGCCGTGCGCGCGGCCTATGATCCGCAGCCGCCGCATCCGCGCCTGGTCGTTCTGGTCAACGAACGCGCACCGCAGTTCAGTAGAAGCTCGCGCCTGATCTTTGCGCTCGTCGTCGTGTTGTATGCTGCGCTGCGCCTCTGGAATCTCACCGCTTACGGCCTGTTCAGCGACGAAGTCTTCAGCGCCGAAACCGTGCATCGCGCCTGGCCGCAGATGCAATGGGCCATCATCGAAGACGTAGTCCACCCGCCGCTGTTTTATTGCCTGCTCAAAGCCTGGATCATCCTCGGCGATTCGCTGCTGTGGATGAAACTCTTTCCGGTCGTCTTCTCGTTGCTCGCCATCATTCCCTTCGTGCTGCTTTGCCGCGAGCTACGGCTGTGCGCGGCGACGATCAACCTGGCGTTGCTCTTGATGGCGGTGAATGAATATCTCGTCGGCTACAGTCAGGAGCTGCGGATGTATAGTCTGCTGATGTTGCTCGTGACGACTTCGATGTGGCTGTTTGCGAAACTGGTCAATGCCGACGAGCGCACGCTCACTGTGCAACTGGCATTACTGGTGACGAACCTGCTGCTGGTTTACACGCATTACTACGGCTGGTTGATCGTCGTCTGCGAGTTGCTCTTTGTGCTCATCAAGCGGCGCGACCGGCTGGCGGCGTTTGCTTTATCTACGGCGGCGCTGGCGGTGGCTTTCTTACCGTGGATACTAGCTGTAATGGGAGCGGCTTACGCGAAAGGCGGCCTGGGGCCGAACCTGAAGTGGAACACGCGGCCAACGGCGAGCGACTTCTTTCAACACTATGTGACGCTCGACGGGCCGGTCTACAATTCGTGGCGCGCGGCGGCGACTATCTTTTCGACAGTGATCTTCCTGACGCCGGTATTGATTTGGCTGTGGCGGCTGATCGTGAAGGGAAGAGACTCCGCGCGTCGCACAGACAAGAGTGAGAGCGACCTTTTATTGTGGCTCGTGCTGCTGGCTTTTCTGCCATCCATCATCGCGTTCGCCGCGAGCTACGTACTCGCGCAGTCGGTGTGGGGCAGCCGCTTTCTGATCGTCGTCGCGCCGGCCTACCTGCTGCTTATTGCCATTGCTGTCACAAGGCTGTCATCGCGCAGATTGCAAGCCATCGCCATCGCGCTCGTCGCCGCGTGGGCGGCGTTGAGCGGCGCGTTGCAGTTGACGCACCGCGATAAGATCGACTGGCAGCCGCTGGTCGCGCAGATGATTCATCAAGAGACGAATCCCGCTGACGGTATCCACGTCTACACGCGGCAGGGCGTCGTCGGCGTCACCACCCAGTATTATCTCAACCGGGCGAATGACGAGCGGTTCCGCGTCCACTATGTTGACGATTACGGCGACATCAACGAAGCGCATTTCTGGCTCGCCTTCATCCGCTACCGGCACGAAACCGGCCCTCTGCCGGTTGAATTGTTCGCGGCGCGCGGCGATCAATTAGGCGCAGCGATAGAAGCCGACGCGCCCGGCCACAGAGTTATCTTCGTTCCCATCTGGCGACGCGAAGGCAATCATTAATTCGATCTACGGCTCGGCAATGATAGTGATGTCAGCACGCTGGCGCGTGGTGTTGAGGAAGGGGTCAATCTCCTGATTGATCTTCTGCTGGCGGATGATCTCGGTGATGGATTCGCGCACGCTCACGTCTTTATCGGTGGGCTTGGCTTTGGGGAGCTTATCGTCCAGCCCGGGCACGATCTGCCCGCCAGCGCGAATCTGCGGCGCGAGCGTTTCGTCATAGTAGCGTTGAATCTCAGGCTCGGTGACAAAGACGAAGGAGCGAAAACGGAACTCGACGAACCGCTCGATCAGTATGCGTTCGCGGATCAATTCATCAACCCGCGCCGAAGTCAGCCCAAGCGCTTCGACGCGCTGGCGGAATGCGGCTTCGGTTTTGAACTCGCGGATCAGCGCGGCGCGGCGCTGGTTAATCTCTTCCGCCGTGATCTCAGCCGTCGGCACGCGCCGCGCTTCCTGCGCGATCAATCGTTGATCAATCATCACGTCGAGTTTCTGGCGCAGCAAATCACTGCTGACCCCTTCAGCGGGATTCGGCGCTTGCGGGTCCATCGCCAGGCTCCAGAGCAGGTCGCTACGCGTGATGATGTCGTCATTGACCAACGCGATGATTTGATCCACCACCTTCTGCGCCTGAGCCGCAGACAAGTAAAAAGTAAAAAGTAAAAAGTAAAAAGTCAGGAAGCAGATTGCTCTCAACCTCTGTCTGCGATGATGGCTTTGCTTCCGCATGGCTAGTCTCTGTCCTTTTCTTCTACTTTTGCCTTTTACCTTTTTACTTTTTACTTGATTAAAACGTCTGTCCAATCGTGAAGTGCAGATGAAAGCTGCTATAGCCCGGTGGCCGGTTGAAGACCAGAAAGCCGACATCGAAGCGCACCGGCCCGACCGGCGTCTTCACGCGCACGCCAACTCCGAAGGTCTGCGTCAGGTTGCTGAACTTCATATCACGCACACGCTGAAAAACGTTGCCGGTGTCTGAGAAGACCGCGCCGCCCAGACTGCGCCAGATCGGGAAGCGCAATTCGTTGTTGATGACCAGCACGGCGTTGCCGCCCAGCGGACTCAGCATCAGCTTCGGCGTGCCATCACTGTTGCGAATGATGTTGCCGGCAGTGTCGCGTTGCGGCACGAGGATGGTCGGCCCGGCCTCTTCAAACCCGAAGCCGCGCAGGTCGCGCGAGCCGCCGGCGAAGAAGCGCTCCGATATCGGCAACGTTGTTCTGCCGCCGAATGGTGAGGCTAATCCCAAACGACCCGACAGCGAATAGACCGTGTCGCGGAAGCGGCGCAGCGCATAATAACGATTGTGCTCAAGGCTCAGCTTGATGAACTGCTCGTTGCCGCCAAGCGCCGATGACGCGAAGTAAAAACTGCCGAGCGTCTGCATTCCTGCGCTCGGATCGAATTTGTTATCGCGCGTGTCGTAGGCGAAGCTCGGCCCGATTCTTCCCAGACGAATGGGCCGCGAGTTGCGCTGAATCTCTTCGAGCGACAGGCCGGGACAGTCGCCGGCCTCGACTTCGCTCAACTGGCACGGCAGTCCGAATATGCTGACGCGCTCGAAGTTGTAACTGGCAAATACGATCAGCTCAGGCGTGATGCGCCGCTCGGCCTGCACCGATGCCGTGTAACGGTCAGAGCGAAAGTCGCGCTCGCCCAACCGCCGCGCGAACAGCGACACGACGGTCGGGAAGCGCGTGCCGAACGGGCGCGGGTTCTGCAACGAAATCTGCCCGAACAATTCATTCTCGGCGACGCGAACCTGCGTGCTGCCGGTGTAGAGCTTGCCGAAGAGATCGTAATAGGTGAGCTGCGTCAGGCCGCGCAGTCCGTGCAGGAAGCCGAGGCCCGGAATCGTCTGCGTGTTGATGTTCGCTTGATAACCGAAGCCGAAGAGCAGGTCGCGCCGCTTGGCTTCCAACAGGTTGACCGTCACGTCGCGCTCTTCGACGAAGCTGGCCGTCTGCCCGACCGGCTCGGACGAGATGCTCACAGAGTTAAAAACGTTGGTGTCATAAAGCTGCTGCTCGGTTTCTTGCAACTGGTCGTTGCGCAGCCAGTCGCCGGTCTTGAACAGATAGAAGTCACGTTCGAGCCGTCCCGTGTCCGTGTAAGTCGTGCCGCGCGTCATCACGCTGTGGATGCGAACGCGGTTGCCTTCATTGATGTTGAAAAGCAAGCGCACGCGATCCTGCCCATCGAATGGGCCAAGCTCGACCACTTCAGAGATGACTTCCGCCGACGCGTAGCCGCGCGTTGCGTAAGCCGTGAGCAATCGATCCGTATCGCCGGTCACGACCGTAGCTATCAGCGGCTCGCCCTGTTTTATCTCAAGCCCTTGACGCAGCTCGTCGCTGGTCAGCACGTTATTGCCGCGAATGGCAACGTCTTCGACCACCGTGCGTGGCCCCTGTTGCACATCGAACGTAATGATGAGGCGATTGCCAGTCGGCGACACGCCGCGCCGTACATCAACATGGGCGCGGCGGTAGCCCTGCTCGCGCAGCCGCTTCTGTATCGTGTTGGCGTCCTGCCGCAAGGCATCGTCGCTGGTCAGGCCCTGACGATTGCCGATGAAGGGCAGCGGCGAAGCGACCTTCGACTTCAACTGCTCTTCGAGCGTGCGATGCGGGATGGCGTCAACGCCGTTGATCTCAATGTCGGTCAGCCTGTAACGACTGCGCGGCTCGATCTTGTAGACCAGCGTCGCCTCGGTCTGTGTGCGGCGCGGCGCTTCCGGTCGCGTGACGCGGGCGAAGAAATAGCCTTTGCTCTGCGCGTACTCTTGCAAGCGGCGCGCGCCTTCTTCGAGCGAGAAGTTATCAACGCCGCCCTGCCGATAAAACGGCAGCGTCTTACGCAACTGGTCTTTGCTGATGTCGAGTCCTTCGACGGTGACGCTGATCTTCGGCCCTGTCACGACAGCGACGGCGACGGCGACCGTGTTGCTGTTCACGTCGGGCGTGATGTTCTGATTGACCCGCACGCCAAGATAATCGTGATTGAGGTAGAGGTTGCGCAGGCGGTCCATCGCATCCTGCACGGCGGAGGCCGAAAAGGGCTGACCTTCGGCAAGCGTGTGCGGCAGTCCGGCGAAGTCGAGCCGCTCGCCTCTGACGTTGATGTCGAATTTCGAGACGCGCGCCTGCTCGCCGGGATTAATAGTATAGACTACAGTCGCGCGCGTGCCGGTCGGATCGGGCTGCACGTCTGAAGTGATCTGCGCTTTGAGATAACCGCGCGCCGAATAAAACGCCAGCAACTCGCCCAGCCCGCGTTGCACTGCCGCCGCCGAAGCAACCTGGCCGAGGTCGAGTTGATTGAGCCGCGTTCGTAACTCGGTGGCCGCAAAGATCGGCGTGCCGGCGAAGACGACCGCGTCGATGCGTGCGCGTGGGCGGACGACGAAACGCAAAGCGACGCCGCTCGCGCCATCGGCGGTGGCTTCGACGCGGGCGTTGGCGATCAACCCGGAATGAAAGAGCCGTTCGAGCGAATCGTGAATACTGACCGGCGAATAATCTTTGCCGGGGGCGGCGTCAATCAACGAGCGCATCTCAGTGATATTGCTGCCCGGCGCGCCTTCGATCTCGACTGTAACATTCGTCACTCGTCGCCCCAGGAACTCTGCCGTCTGCGCGCTCGCGGAAGGCAATAAGCAAAAGGCAAAAGGCAAAAGGCAAAAAGCAATTCGTAATCGGCACAGAGCCATCGATAACCAACGACTTGTCATCGCAATGATGAGTTCCGTCAGGGACGCAATGTTTATAGATAGAATGGCAATAATAACCCTCAAGCTCCGTAGGAGCGGAATGTTCGACATTGCGCTCCTAACGGAGCTTGGTTTTTTTCTTCCTTCGCGTACTATAAACATCACGCTCCTACGGAGCTTCAGAAACGCTTGCGTAAACGAACATCAAATCCCAGCTCGCCGCGCTCATTGCGATAACCGACAACCGAGAAGCGATTGCTCAAGCGGTACTCGACAAGGACGACGCGCTCGATCCCTGACGGCCCGGAGGTCAGGTTCTGCGAATAGGTCACGGTCAAGTCTTTGGTGATGCGCTGGCCGAAGGTGACGCGCGCCGTCGGGTCGCTGCCGCGCCCGACGAGCAACGGGTCTATTGAGAAACGGCTGCCGCTACTGCCGAACAAGCGTTGTGTGCCGCGCTCGATCTGTTCCGACAGCGATGCCGACAACAGCGACTGCGCCAATCCCAATCCGGTCTGCGTGACGGCGGCGAGTTCGGTGCGCTGGCCCGACACGTTGCCCGTCAGCACCAGCGAAACAATGTCCTGCTCCGGCAGCGGCGGGTCGGACGAGAGAGTTGTTTGTAGCTTGGCAATCGTGCCGCTGAAGCCGACTGTGATGTGGTTGCCGGCGATGTCTGCTTCCGATTGCAGGTCAATGCTGAGGTCAGCGCCGCGTCGCGGCGGTATGGTCAGGATGCCGCGCGTCAGCTCGAAGCGTCCGCGCCGGAACTCGACCGTGCCACGCGACAGCAACACGCGGCCCGAAATCACCGGCGCGTCGAGGTCGCCTCGCAGGTTCAGGTAAGCGCTGCCAACCGCGTCGGCGAGATTGTTTTTAATGACGATTGTGTTGTCGGCGGTGATGCGCAGGTCGAGCGTCGTTTGCAAGCCGCCGCCGCCAATGCCTTCGCCGCCGCCGCCCGGCCCAACTTCGACGAAGGTCGGCGAGAAGGGGCCGTTGTTGCCGAGCAGTTCTTCAATCGTCAGGTCGCGTGTGTACGCCGAGCGGCGCACTTCGACGTTGCCCGACAGCACTTGTACGCGCCGATTGCCTTGCAAGGTCAGCTCGGCGTCCATCACGGTCTGCGTGTCGCGCGGATATTCGACGCCGACTTGATCGAGGTTGGTTTCGATGCGCCAGCGTTCAGGCACAAGTCCCGCCAGCGCCGCGCCGCCGCTGAGCTGAATCGTGCCGCCGCCCGGCGACGTGCCGGTGAAGTTTTCGATCACCGCTTGATTCGACGTGAAGCGGATCGTGCCATTGCCGCGCGCCAGGCTGAGCGGCACGTCAACAACGCGCACGCCGATGTTGCGCAGCGTCGCCACGCCCAACATCTGCGGAGAATCGAGCGAGCCGACCAGCGACGCATCGACCCGCGCGATGCCGGTCATAAAAATAATCTGCGTGAACGACGACACCAGCCGCAGGTTGACTTCGCCATTAACATTCAGGCGCGACTGCGCGCCGCCATTGCGCGCCAGCATTCCTTCGATAGTGATGCTTGTGCCTTCGCCGGTAAAGGTGACGCGGCTGACCGAGACGCCCGCCGGCGTCGCCGTGACGACGATGGGTTCCTGATTAGCAATCGTGTAGCGTTGCCGCTCGTTGATCGCGCCGCCGAATTGGAGCTTTGTAATGTTGGCTACGGCCTGAATCTTATCGGGATCACGCAACGGCCCGTTCAACTTGATCGTGCCGGTGGCCGTGCCTGAGATGCCGCTCAATCCCGGCGCGACCAGCCCAAGATAAGGGCCGATGTCTGTGTCCGTGAATTCGATGCCGGCGCTGACCGGATAAGCTTCGCGGTCGCGCAGGTCAACGGTCGCCGTCAGCGTGCGCGGCTGATCGAGCACGTTGGCCGTCGCTTCGACTTTTAGCAAACCGTTTTCAGTGAAGGCGACGACCTTCGCGTTGCCGAGGTCACGCCCGTTAAACGAAACGTTCTGGCCTTGAATCTGTGCGTTGAGGTTCAGCTCGGACCAGTCGTCGGCGTTGCCCCACTTACCCTGCCCGGTGACGCTCACGTCGGCAGTGCCAGTCATACGGACGCTCTCGGAGAGTTTCTGTGAGAGGTCGCTGAGATCAACGTGCTTGCCCTGCGCGTTGAGCGAGTAAGCATAGGTGTCGAGATTGAAGCGCCCTTCGCCCTCGACCTCAGACTCGTTCCCGATCCGCATACGCATGTTCTGCACCGAAAGCTCGCTGTTGGCGAAGGTGATGTTGCCGGTGAATTCGGGAATGCTGATCTTCGTTTCTTCCTGACCTTCCTGAGGCGAAGGGAGCTGGAACTCACCAGCATTGAGCGACAGGTTGGCGGTGCCTTCGATGCTGCGCGGGCCGGGCAGTCCGCGCAGATCAATTGTGCCGGTGATGGTTCCGCGCCCAATCAGATTGGCCAGCGCCGGCTGCGCGACGCGCACCAGGCTCGGCAGGTCAAAGCTCTGCACGTTGGCCTTAATGGCGATGCCGTTCTTATCCTTCTCGGCTTGCGCGTCGAGCCGCGCCGTCAAGGAGAAGTCCGCCCGCGATCCATCCGGCCTGACCAGCGCGGCGTTATCGACGCGCAGCAGCGCCGGAGTGTAAGCGATGTCCGCTTCAAATGAGCCGACTTCCTGCGGCGGCACGTCGAGCACCGTGTCGCCCTGCGATTGAATCGAGTCGAGCTTGATATGACCGTTGACGCTCGGATTGTCGAGCGTGCCTTGCAGCCGACCTGTGAACTGCCCCGGCCCGCTCAAGGCGACGGGATACTGCGTCTTCATCTCTTCGGTGACGAAGCCGAACGCTTCGACGACGCGCTGCATCTCGGCCATCTCCTGCGAATTGAATTTCACGTCGAGGCTGGCTTCGCCTTTCCAGCCGACCGTGCCGGTGACAGTGAGATCGCTGTTGTTTGAGCGGATGAATGCGCGTTCGATGTTGAAGCCGTGCCCGGTAGCGACCAGCGCGACTTCGCCTTTGCCGGGCAGCGGGTCGGCGTCCGATTGGGGCGGCGACACGGCGGCATCGAACGTCGCATCAACGCGCCCGGTCGCTGCTTGATAATCGAGGCCGGGGAACTGCAACTGCGCCGTGCCGTTGGCCGTGCCGCGCACCTGCACTTGTTTGGCTGCGGCGGCAGTCGCGGCCTGATCTAAATCAATCGAGCGGAACTGCACGTCTACGGATGACGCGCCGCCACTGTAAGCGACCGTCGCATTGCCGCCGACTGTGCCGCCCAGTAAGTTAGCTGTGAACGATTCGAGGCTGGCTTTGCTGCGGTCGGCGGTCAATCGTCCGCTCAAATTGTTGACGGTAACGCGGTCGCTCTTAAACGCCGCCACGTTCAATGCGGCGCTGGCGTTAAAGCGAGCGCCTTCGCCTTTGATCTTCGCATCGTCGAGGCGCGCTGAGCTGATCTCAGCGCCCTGGCCCGTCGCCTGTCCCGTCGTGAGACTGGCCGTCGCGTTGTATTCGTCGCCGCTGCCGTTCACGTTGGTCTTGATGCGAAGGCCGTTGACGCGAAAGCCTTCGGCGATGAACGAGGAAGATGTGACCTCGCCGTTTGCGTGATAGTCCGCGCCTTTGCCTTTGACGTTGGTGTTGATCTGCAAGCCCACGACCGTGACGTTTGCGGCGCTCAGCGAATTGGATGTGAGCTTACCTTCAGCCTCGTACTCGCCGTCAGTGCCGCCGCCGCTGCCGTTAAAGCTGACTGCGCCTTTCATTCTCAGGTCAGGCGCAAAGACGCTGCTGATCTTTTCGAGCAGCGCCGTTGCTTGCAACTGCGGCACGTTGTACTTCAACGGCGTGAAGCTCTCGACGTTGCCGGCGACGTTGAGATTGCCGACATCGGAGCTGAGCTTGAGGGCGAGATCGTCAACGCGCTGCTCGGCTTTGTTCTTCTCGTCGTAATGCACGACGCCGCTGGCGGACGATTGAATGTTGCCGACGCGGCGGCCTTCATACGTCACGT
The DNA here is from genome assembly GCA_045807725.1 of Blastocatellia bacterium. Classification (GTDB taxonomy): domain Bacteria; phylum Acidobacteriota; class Blastocatellia; order UBA7656; family UBA7656; genus DATENM01. Next base: position 77,326 of record JBJMGV010000039.1, read on the forward strand.
TCGCTTTATCGAAATTCAAGGCGAGGTCGTGATTGAGCTTGTCAACCAGAGCGCGCGGCTCTCTCGGCGTCAGCGTCAGCGTCAAGCCGGCCATACCCTGAGCCGGGTCGAAGGGAATCACCGCGCTCATCTTCTGTCGCAAGTCATCGTAATGCAGCGCCGCGTTGTTGATTTCAAACTTCGCTGTGAGAAACGTGCTGGCGTTCTCTTTCTCTTCTGCTTTGCTCGGCGGCGCGTGCAGCGCATCAAGATTCGAGCGGCCCTGCTCGTCAACCTTCATCCAAACTTCGGGCTGGTCAAGCGCAACGCGCGTGATGTTGACCTCGCGGCGCAGGTAAGAGAGCACAGAGAACTCGGCGGTCATCTGCTTGATCTGGCCGAAGGGCTGCTGGCCATCGCCGGCGTACAGCTTCACGTCATCGAGCGTGACCTTGGAGCCGCCAATATCAAGGTGGGTGCTGCCGATCTCTGCGCGGATACCGAAGTCACTCAATGCCTCGATGACCTGCGCTTGCAAGTAGAGGTCGAGCCGCCCGCTTCGTATGTAGAAGACGGCGGCGAGGAACAGGAGAAGAATGACACCGAGTAAGGCGAGCGCGGCGATGAACAGTTTTCTCCGCATAAAAACAGGATTCAGGATTCCTTGGCGCAAGATGCGCTGTCGCGCGGCGCGGATACAGGATTCAGGGTTGGGACTTCAGTGTCGTGGCTACCGGGAAGGCGTAGCGGTACGCCTGCGGGCGCAAACTGTATCCTGAATCCTGACTCCTGAATCCTCTCCTAGATATTCGTCAGCAAATGTCCGAGTTGTTCGCGTCGTGCGCGCAGGACTTTTTCGTTCGTCTCGTTCGGCTCCATCTCAAGCGGGACGCGGTCGGTAATCTCCAGGTCGAAGCCTTCGAGCGCCGCGCGCCTGACCGGGTGGTTCGTCAGCAGCCGCATCTTGCGCACGCCGAGGTCGTGGAGGATTTGCGCGCCGATGCCGTAATCACGCGGGTCCATCTTGGGGCGAGCGACCGCCTCTAGATCGGCTGCGATTGCGCTGTTGGTCTGCTCGTCCATCAGGCGATAGGCGCGCAGTTGATTGACGAGGCCAACGCCGCGCCCTTCCTGCTTGAGGTATAACAAAACGCCGCGCCCTTCCTGCGCGATGATTTCGAGTGAGCGTTGCAGTTGCCAGCCGGTGTCGTCGCGCAGCGAGCCGAAGACATCGCCGAGCACCGACTGCGCATGAACGCGCACCAGCAGGTTATCGTCCGGCGTGATGTCGCCCATCACCAGCGCGAGATGAACATCGCTGTTGATGTCGTTGGTGTAGGCCAGCGCGCGAAACTCGCCATACACGGTTGGGATGCGGGCTTCGCCGGCGCGGTGAATCAACAACTCGTTCGTCATTCGATAGCCGACGAGGTCGGCGACCGAGATGACTTTGATCTGATGATGCGCGGCAAATTCGAGCAGCTCAGGCAAGCGCGCCATCGTGCCGTCGTCGCTCATCACTTCGCAGATGACGCCGGCGGGCGAGAGGCCGGCGATGCGGGCCAGATCAATCACCGCTTCAGTGTGGCCTGCGCGCACCAGCACGCCGCCTTTGCGAGCGCGCAGCGGAAAGATGTGGCCGGGCCGCGCCAGGTCTTGCGGGCGCGTGCGCGGATCAACGGCGACTTGAATCGTTGTCGCACGGTCGGCGGCGCTGATGCCTGTGGTGATGCCGCGCTTGGCTTCGATGGAGACGCAGAAGGCCGTGCCGCGCGATGTCGTATTGTCGGACTCGGCGACCTGCAAAGGGATTTGCAGTTGATCCAATCGTTCTTCGGTGAGCGACAGACAGATCAACCCACGCCCGAATCGCGCCATAAAGTTGATGATCTCTGGCGTCACCTTTTCGGCGGCGCAGGCCAGGTCGCCTTCGTTCTCGCGGTCCTGGTCGTCCACGATGATGACCAGATGGCCGGCGCGAAATTCTTCGATAGCTTCTGCGATGTTTGCGAATGACATAAAGCGTCCTCAGTCAGATTCAGTAGCCTTGCTCTTTCAAATAGTCGAGCGTCAGTTTGGAAGGCGCACCGGCGGCGCGCTCCGTCTGTTGTAACAGGCGCTCGACATACTTGGCCAACACGTCAACTTCGAGATTGACGCGGTCGCCGCTGCGCCGCTCGGCCAGTGTCGTCTCGCGCCAGGTGTGCGGAATGACCGCGACTTCAAACCAGTCCTCGCCAAGTCCGGCGACCGTCAGGCTGATGCCGTCAACACAGATCGAGCCTTTCATTGCGATGTAACGGCCCAGTTCGCGCGGGAAGCGAACGCGCACACGATACGCATTGCCTTCGCGCGTCGTTGCGATCAATTCGCCTGTGCCATCAATGTGGCCCTGCACCATATGACCGCCGAGCCGCTCGCCGACGCCGAGCGCTCGTTCGAGATTGACGCGGCTGCCGGCTCGCAGGTTGCCAAGCGTCGTGCGCCGCAACGTCTCAAGCGACGCATCGGCGGTAAAGTGATCCGCGCTCATCTCTGTGACCGTCAGGTCAACGCCGTTGATGGCGATTGAGTCGCCGATGCGCGTGCCTTCTAAAACTTTATGAGCCTCGAAGACAAAGTAAGCGCCGTCCGCGCGACGATCCATACGGCGCACGCGGCCTACTTCCATAATCAGTCCGGTGAAGATGCCCATCCTAATCGTTGAATGTGAGGCGCGCTCGTAAACATTCCCTTCGCCCATAATCGAGCGGCGAGCGCGACGGTTGAGGCAAAGCGCTGGCGAGCGTCGAACCCAAGCTCTCGTCGTCTCCTCTTCGAGAAGCGATTCGTGTAAGCATTCCGACGGTAACGACAATGAAGTTTAGCTGCGCGATTGGATGATTTCAAGGACGCGCTCGATGACGCGGTCGAGCGGCATAGCGGACGTATCAATCAGGATGGCATCGGGCGCTTTGACGAGCGGCGTGGCGTCACGTTCACGGTCGCGGCGGTCGCGCTCCGTCATCTCCGCGTCGATCTGCTCAATCGTCACGTCGCGCCCGCGCTCGCGCTCTTCGAGAAAGCGGCGCGTGGTGCGCACGTCGGGCGCGGCTTCGAGGAATAACTTGACCTGCGCGTGAGGGAAGACTTTAGTGCCGATGTCGCGCCCGTCCATCACGACGCCGCCGGCGCGGCTCATTTCGCGCAGCTTGGCGACGACGGCTGCGCGCACTTCGGGAATCGTCGCAACGACCGATGAGGCGTGACTGGCGTCGGGCAGGCGTATCTCTTTGGTGACTTCACGGCCATCGAGAAAAATGCGCAAGTGGTCGGGGTCGCCTTCGAGCCGTATGTCGGCATCGCGGGCTAACGCTGCCACCGCTGCGGCGTCATCAAGAGGCACACCGGCATCAAGCGCCTTGCGCCCGACGGCGCGATAGACCGCGCCTGAATCGATGAAGAGATAACCGAAGCGCCGCGCCAGCGCTCTGCCCAGCGTGCTCTTGCCGACGCCCGATGGACCGTCGATGGCGATGACCAGTCTTTCCATTTTTCACGCGCTCGTCTTACTCACGAGTCGCCGCGACTTCATAGACAGCAGTCATCGCTGTCTCGCAATCCGTACGCGACACGTCGTGATGCGTCACCATACGCAGCTCTGTGCTGCTGATGCCGATGGCCAGCACGCCGCGCGCCTTGAGTTGCGCCAGCCACTCATCAATGCTCAGGCCGGAATCGCTGATGTCGAAGATGACGATGTTGGTGTGCGCCTGTTCGGGATCAATCTTCAGGCCGGGAATGCCGGCGATGCCTCTGGCTAATAACTGCGCGTTGGCGTGATCTTCGGCCAATCGCTTCGTCATCTTTTCGAGCGCGACAACGCCTGCTGCGGCCAGCACGCCGACCTGTCGCATACCGCCGCCGTACATCTTGCGCACCGCGCGCGCTCTTTCAATGAACTCGCGCGAGCCGACGACGAGCGAACCGACCGGCGCGCAGAGTCCTTTCGATAAACAGAACATCACCGAGTCGAATGGCCGAGCCAGTTCTGCCGCGTCGCGGTTCAACGCCGCCGCCGCGTTGAAGATGCGCGCGCCGTCCAGGTGTACGGGCAAACCGGCTTCGTGAGCGTGATTACAAATCTCTTCCATCCGCTCGACCGACGTCACCGCGCCGCCAGCGAAGTTGTGCGAGTTCTCTAATGCGATCAATCCGGTTCGCGCCAGATAATAGGCCGGCGACGCACGAATCACGGCTTTGATAGCTGGCCAATCAAGTAAACCATTTTCGCCGCGCACGGGCCGCGCCAGCACGCCGTTGAGCGCCGCCATTCCCGCCATCTCGGCGTTGAAGACGTGGCTGCGCTCTTCGCACACGACTTCCTGACCCGGCTGCGTGTGCAGGCGTATGCATATCTCATTGCCCATCGTTCCTGATGGCACGAACAGCGCGGCCTCTTTGCCGAGCATCGCGGCAGCCATCTCTTGCAAGCGGTTGACGGTGGGGTCTTCGATGAAAACATCGTCGCCGACTTCGGCGCGCGCCATCGCCTCGCGCATCTCCGGCGTCGGGCGCGTCACGGTGTCGCTGCGCAGATCAATAAAGCTCATGCGTGCTCCTCATCATTGCGAATGATTGACCGGCAATGATAGCACGCCGCCAAGACAAAAGACGACGCGGCGATGCGGGGAAGAGGAGGCGCGGCGAACGTAACGTCTACGTTCCTATCGCCGTGTCCCCGCGTCGCCGCGTCGCCGCGTCGTCTTTGCTTCTTTATCGCTGTCTAGCCGGCCAAGCCGCCGCGCGTCAGCTTGACGCTGCCGTTGACGCCGCTGATATTGATCGGCGTGCCGCCTGTGCCGACGCGGGCGCGGAAGTTATTCTTTTCGAGCTTGCCCATCACAGTGACGTTCGGCACGTCGGCGTTGACGCGGCCATTGATGCCGGTCACTTCGACATCGGCGTTGAGGTCTTCGGCGAACTGAATCTCGACGCCGCCGTTGACGCCGCTGACGTGGATGCCGCGCTCGCCCAGGCGCACGATGTTGACTTTAACATGCCCGTTGATGCCGCTGATGTCGGCATAGCCGACCGCCTGCCCGACTTCGACCGCGCCGTTGATGCCGCTCATTTGAATCGGGCCATCGACCGGGCCGACCGTCGCGCGACCGTTGACGCCGCTGACCTTGAGATCAATCTGGCGCGGCAAGCGCAAGCTGACGCGATGACGGACTTGATGCTCGCCACGGTCGTTGTTCTTCTCTTCGCCGCGCACGATCAGGCCGCCGCCCGCCGTCTGCTCAACATAAATCTTGTGATACTCCAGGTCATCGCGGTTGCGCGCCAGCCGCACGACGTGAACTTCAGCGGTCGCGCCGGCTGCCGTCTCGATGTCCACCGTGCCGTTGATGCCGCGCACTTCGACGCGCGCTCCGGCGGCAAGCTGGTAGGTCTGATCGATCTGGTCGCGCTCCGTATAAGCGCCGTCATCGTCATAGTGCTTCTGCGCGCTGACCGCGAGCGGCGCGAGCATCATCGCCACCAGCGCGATTAGAGAGATCATCATTATTTTGTTTTTCATCTTCTCACCTCTTTCAATTGTAGATTGCGGAATCGTGTCCCCGCCTGCGGACACTGAAATGTTACTTACAGACTTTTAACTCATCGGCTTTAGCTTTCGCCAGCCGCACGCCGCCGCTGAACGAATCGAGCGTCAGTTGCGCGCCGCCGTTGCCGAAGCGCCCGATGATGCGGCGATTGGTCGAGCCGCCCGACGCTTGCGAATCGAGCTTCAGCGGAAAGAGCGTTTCGATCTCGCCGTTCCACGTTGTCAGCGTCGCTGTGAACCCCGGCGCGTCCGGCTGTATGTGCATATCGATTTCGCCGGAGATGGATTTGAGCCGGTAACGACCGTCGGCGCGAATGCGCCCGGCAAAGGTCACTTCGCCGCTGGTGCTGACCGCTTCGACATCACCGCCAACGCCGAACAGTTGAATGCTGCCGCTGACAGTGTTGACTTCGGCGCGGCCCTTGACGCAGGTGGCGACGACATCGCCGACGGTGAGGTTGGCGCGCAGGTCGCCGGCGGCGTTGCGCACGTTGAGGCTGCCATTAGTCGCCGCCGCGTCAATCGCGCCGCCGATGTCTTCAAACGTCAGGTCGCCGTTCAAGCTTCGAGCCACGGCATCGCCCTTAATCTCTCGCGCGGTGATCTCGCCGCGCCGCGTCGAAGCTTTGAGCGACGCCACGCGCACGATGGTGATCTGGCCGTTGTTGGTGTTGACCGCGACGGGGGCGTCTATGCCGTTAATCTCAATGTTACCGGCATTACTTTCGACCGATTCGACGGTGGCATAGCGCGGCAGCTTGATCTGAAGATTAATGTCGCTATCAGAGCGGCGTCCGACCGTCACCGGCACGTAGATTAAAATCTTGGGACTGTCTTCGTCGCCGGTCATCTGCGCTTTGACCGCGAACGGCCCTTCGCTGTTCGTGGCCGTCGCTTCCAGCATTTCGCCGTCAATGCCGGTGATGTGAACGTTGACCGAGCGGCTGCTGACAGCGATGCGCGCGTTGCGGGCGATCTTCATCGTTAGCGGCGTCGCTTGCCCTTCGCTCGTTTCATACGGGCGCGGCGTGACGTAGACGTGCGGCGCGGGGTGCGGCGCGGCGACCGGCGGCACGGGCGCGACTTTCGCCTTTGGAGCCTGCGGCGTTCTGACGGGCGGCGTCTGAGCCGGCGGCGGCGGCGTCTCTTGCGCCATCGCCGCGCCGGCCATCGCTATCGCTAGAATCAATGTTGTGAGAATTCTTCTGAACATAGTGGTCAGTGGTCAGTGGTCAATGGTCAATGGTCAGTAGCGAGCTTTCCGGCTGGCAACTGGTCACTGGCTATTGACCACTTTTCTTAATCGAGCGTCATCGCTCTCAACGTGTCTACCTTCTTGGCGTAGGCGCTGAGCAGGTATTGCAGAGCAACCGGGTCGTCGGGATTGCGGCGAACGATCTGTCGCGTCTCGGCAATCGTGCGGTCAATGTCGGACAGCGCCGAATCGAAGCGCGCCAACACCGCCGGGTCAATCTGCGAGCGGTGGCGTTTGACATCCTGCGACATGATGGCAATTGCCTCCAGATATTTCTGTTCGGCTTCGCGCACCAGCTTCATTGGATCGGGCGGCGATTGCGGCTTGCGATTGGCCGCGACCAGTTGCTTTTGCGGAGCCGGCTTCGCATCTTTCACCGGCTCTTTATTCTCAGGCGCGTTCTTTTCGTGACCCGATTCGGTTGAAGCAATCGTGGGCTGCTGCGTTCTCTCGCCTGGTGTCGGCGCGGGTGTTGCCGTGCCGTTGCTGTTGTTGTTTCCGTTGTTGTATTCCTTAGTCGCAACCGCTGGATCGCCGTTGTTGGCGGCGTTGCGCGAATTCAAATAACTCATCACGACGACAGTGAGGCCAATCGCCAGCACGACCAGCGCGGCGGCAAAAGCCGGGCTGATGTGCGGCATCGCAAACAGTCCTTTGAGCCAGTCGCGCCATCCAGAACTTATCGATTGGTCGGGCAGCGTCGCCTTCTCGGCTTTGATGCGCGCCTCGATGCCGGCCCAGAGCGCCGGCGTCACTTCGATGTCGCGCTCGTACCGCGCATAGAGTTCGTGCGACTGTCGCATCTCGGCTATCTCGGCGGCGCACGCCGAGCAATTCGCCAGATGGGCGCGGACTTCAGCCGCGCCTTTCGCCGGCAGCTCGCCGTCAAAATATTCTTCAAGCACTGACTGGCACGATTCACACTTCATAGCCCGCCCCCAGGTAAGGACTGATGCGCCGCTTCATCTCGGCGCGTGCCCGATGCAGGTCGGTCTTCAGCTTGGCAATCGAGAAGCCGGTGATCTCGGCGATCTCTTCGTAGCTGCGCTGCTGAAAAATCTTCAGCGTGAAGACCGTCCGTTTGTCTTCGTCGAGCGCCAAAAGCGCCTCGGCGATGACTGTGTTCAACTCCTTGTCGAGCAGCTCGCGGTCCGGCGGCAGTTTGTCGTCGCTTAATTCGACGACGCCGTCGGCGTCCAACTCGACCCGTTGATCGTCGCGGTGGCGCGTGCGCAGCGATTCGCGCGCGACGTTCTTGGCGATGCCGAACAGCCAGGTCGAAAGCTTCGCGTCGTCTTGAAGGCCGCCGAGATTTTTGTAAGCGCGCACGAACGTCTCCTGCGTCAGTTCTTCGGCCAGGTCCCGCCGACCGACCATATCGTAAATGAAGCTGATGATGGGCCGCGAGTACCGCTCGAAGATCAGACGGAAGGCGTCCTCGTCGCCGCGCCGCGCGCGCGCCGTTATATCGTGTGCGCTTTGCATCCTTGCACCGGCGCGTGCGCTCGTTTGGCTCACCAGGCTGACGGCCTCCATCATTACGGCTTCATCCTCAGTTCGCCTAGTTAGTGGCACGCGCGAGAAAAAAGTTTCAGCGCCGGCTTCATTTTATCTGAAATCGTCGGGCACAGCCGCCGGCGGCTTTCCTTGTACGACCATTTTTTACCACACGTTTCAACGGCGGGTTGGGCTTTGGGATTGGAGTTCGATCATCTACAATCAAACCCCGAAACAGGGGAGAAGCCATGCAAAGCTACGATTTGATTGTCATCGGTTCCGGCCCGGCGGGTCAGCGCGCCGCCATTCAAGCGGCCAAGCTCGGCAAGCGCGTCGCTCTCATCGAGAAACGCGAAGTCGTCGGCGGCGCTTGCATCAACACCGGGACAATCCCCAGCAAGACTATGCGCGAAGCCGTCACGCACCTGTCAGGCTATCGTTACCAGGGCATCTACGGCATGAACTACCGGGTCAAAGACAAAATCACGATGGCCGACCTGTTGTTCCGCGTGCAGCACGTCATCAAGACGGAGATCGACGTGACGCAGGCGCAGTTGTCGCGCAACGAAATCGAGATGATCACCGGCGCAGCCAGCTTCATTGACCCGACTCATTTGCTGGTCGTCAGCTCGCGCGGCCAGAACGAGCTTGAAGCCGCCAACATTATCATTGCGACAGGCACGAAGCCCGCCGTCTCGCCGACCGTGCCCATCAACGGGCGGACGATCATCAGTAGCGATCAGATTCTCAACATCCCTGAAATCCCTAAGACCTTGATCGTCGTCGGCGGCGGCGTCATCGGCATTGAATACGCCAGCATGTTTTCCACGCTCGGCGTGCGCGTCATCGTGATCGAGAAGATGCCGCGATTGCTCGGCTTCGCCGACCAGGAGATCGTTGAGGCGCTCTGCTATCACCTGCGCGACAGTCGCGTGACGCTGCGCTTGAATGAAAGCGTCGAGACCGTCGAAGAGACGCCGGAAGGCGTAGTCGTCGCTAATCTCGAAAGTAAGAAACGCATCAGTGGCGATATGCTGTTGTATGCGGTCGGGCGGCAGGGCAACGTCGAAGACCTGAACCTCGCCGCTGCCGGACTCGAAGCCGACGAACGCGGGCGCATCAAGGTAGACGAGAATTACTGCACAGGCGTAGCGAACATCTACGCGGTCGGCGACGTGATCGGCTTCCCGTCGCTGGCGTCGGTTTCGATGGAGCAGGGAAGGATCGCGGCGGGCCGCGCCTGCGGCGTCGAACTGGACACAGAGCCGGCCAACTATCCGTACGGCATCTACACCATTCCCGAAATCTCTTTCGTCGGCAAGACCGAAGAACAACTGACGGACGAAGACGTGCCCTATGAAGTCGGCGTTGCTTATTACCGCGAGATCGCGCGCGGCCAGATACAGGGCGACACGACCGGAAGGCTGAAGCTCATCTTTCACCGCGACACGAAAGAGATACTCGGCGTCCACATTATCGGCGAAGGCGCGTCCGAGCTGTTGCACATCGGCCAGGCGGTGATGGTTTTGAAAGGCACAGTCGAGTACTTCGTCAACACCGTCTTCAACTACCCGACGCTGGCCGAATGCTACAAGGCGGCGGCCTTCAACGGACTGAATAAGCTGGCGAGATTGTGAAGGGAAGAAGACAGGAGTCAGAGGTCAGAATGGAAAAGGAAGGGAGCGTTTAGAAGTATAGAATGGAAGCGGAGGCGGCAGCCGACCTCCTTATTCATTCTGACTTCTGACTTCTGACTCCTGACTTCTGACTTCTGACTTCTCTCTTCTGACTCCTGACTTCCCTGGAGAAAGTTTATGGGACTAAAGATCGGCGTGTTGGCGGCAGAGCACATCGCGGCGGGCGCGGTCGAAAGCAACGCGGTCGTCGGCGCGATACGGCGCTTTCCTGATCGCAGCGACAAAGATTACCTCGCCGAGATGCCTGCCGAAGAGATTGCGCAACGCATCGTCGAAGAGATACGCATCGCGTGTGAAGGCCAGCCGGTGGATGCCGTCGGCGTCGGCTTTCCCGGCATCATCCGCGAAGGCGTCATCGAAGAGTCGCCGAACTTGCCGCAGTTGAAAGGGCTGAACTTTGCCGTGCTCTTGGCTGCGCTGCTCGCGCAAGCGGACACCAGCGCGACAGTGCATCTGTTGAACGATGCCGACGCGATGGCCGCAGGCATTGCCGCCGCGCGCGGCCAACTTGACCGCTTTGTGCGGGTCTGGTTTCTGGGCAGCGGCATCGGCTATGGCCGCTACCCGCAACAGGGCTGCATCGGCGAAGGCGGCCACACCGTCGTCACGCTCGACCCGAAAGAGAACCTCTGCCATTGCGGTGGCGTCGGCCACCTCGAAGGCATTATGGGCTACCGCGCGATGCGCCGCCGCTTTCTCGATATGGAACCGGATGAAGTCTTTGAGGAAGCCCGCGCCGGCGATGCGCGCTGCATCGCGTTCGTCGAGCTGTGGCACCGGGCGCTGGCGGCGGCGACGGCGACGTGCATTCATCAAGAAGGGCCGGGCAAGTTTTATATTTCGGGACCGGACGCGCGCTTCGTGCAGACCGAGATGCTGCAACTTTATCTGCGCGAGATGGTCAAGATGAGTCCGCTGCAAGGCAGCGCCATCGAAGTGATGCCGACCAGCGACGAGATCGCCATCGTCGGCGCGGCCATCAGCGCCGCGCAAACTCTCACCGCCCGCGCTTAAATGATTTATGACCTTAATGCGTAAGAACCTGAATGAATGATAGAATCTTTCTCTAAGGAGGCTATTCAAAATATGATAACGATCACATTCCCCGACCGCGAGACTGAGAAACGAGCGCTAGCTTTTTTGCTGGGCCGGTTTTCCGGTCGAGTCCTCAATACAGGCGAGCACTTGGTGCCTGAGGCTGCGTTGGAAGCTCTCGCCGATCAGAATATTCCATTCACGGTCATAGGAAAAACGACTTATGAACAGCAGGTGGCGGCGATTCGAGGTGCTGCTTCCCCTCCAGTTCAATGACGGAAGGGAAGTGCCGTCTGAGTGGCTGGCCGAAGCGGTTCTGGAAATCGTTGATCACTTCGGCGCAGCCAGTTATGAAACCCAGAAAGTTGAAGGCCACTGGCGGCACAGTGGCGTCGTCTATCGAGATAATCTTGTGCGGCTCATGGTTGATGCGCCTGATTCTGCTAAGAGCCGAAAGTGGATGAAGGCATTCAAGGAAAGATGGCGGGAACGGCTTGAACAGGTTGAGCTTTGGATGGTGAGTTATCGAATCGAGGTAGAGTAAAGTATCAGGAATGCATCGGTTCAGCGCGCCTTGAGCTTTGCCAGTGCCGCGTCGCACTCGGCCAACCTGGCCGCCGCTTCTTCGGGCGAGCCGTATTCCGTGCTCGTGAACTCGCCGCGATCCTTCAACGCTTTAAAGATGTCGTAGCCGCGCTGATACTGGTCGCGCGCTGCGCGCCAGTGGTCGGCCTTACCGCTCACCTCGCCCTCGTTCGTTGCCATCATCGCGTGAACGTCGCCGAGCGTCACATAGCTTGACGCCAGCAGGCCGCGATATTCGGCATTTGTAGGATTTGCTACACTGACCTCTTCGATCACCGCTCGCGCCTGCTCGCCGGCTTCAAGCGCCTGCGCGCCCTTGCCCGACTTAGCCAGCGCATAGCTCACCTGTATCCTTGCGTAAGACACCTCGGCGCGGGCGAACTCATTGGCCGGCTCCATCGTCGCAATGCGTTCATAGATGGCGACGGCGCGCTGCTCGGCCTGCAATGCTTCATCGAACTGGCTGAGCTTGACCAGCGCGCGGCCCAGATTGATCTGCGCCGAAGCGACGTTGCGCTGCGCCTGTACGTCCGCCGGATCGGCAGCGGCGACCTGCGCCATAATCGTGTGGGCGCGGCGATAGCTGTCAGCCGCCGCGCGCGCGTTGCCCATATGGTTGTACACGTCGCCGATGTCCAGACAATTCTGCGCGACCGACTTTTTTAAGATGACGCTATTCGGCTCGGCGGCGGCAAGCTGCTCATCGATGGCCTGCGCCTTCTGAAACGTATCCAGCGCCGCAACGAGGTCGCCCTTCTCGCCCTGCGCGCGGCCCAGCAGCGTCAAGGTCGCCGACATATCGTGACGCACTTCGGGGTCTTCAGGATGAGCCGCGAGCAGGCGTTCGCCTAGCGCCTGGCCTTTGCCCAAGCTCTCAAGCCCGGCAGGAAGATCACCCGCCGTCGCCTGTGTGAAAGCCAGATTGCGATAGCCGCGCCATAACTCCCGGCTCGTCGGCAGATCGAGCTGGTCGTTTTCAAGCAGCGCTTCGCCCAGGCGTATGCCTTGCTGATAGGCTTCCAGAGCCGGTTCCGTGTCGCCCGTTCGCCAGTTAATGTCGCCAATTCGCATATAGCTGATGGCCAGATTGCGGCGGTCTTCGACATTTGTCGGATTCTTCTTCGCCAGCTTTTCGCGGATCATCAGCGCTTTCTGATAACTCGCCAGCGCGCCCGCCGGATTGCCGAGATTTGAATAAAACGGGTTGCCCTGCACGTCGCCGACTTTCTGATAAGCCGTCGCCAATTCGCGTTGCAGTTGCTCATCATTGCCCGCTTCATTCGCCAGGCTGTCGAGGTAATCGAGCGCACGCCGGACGACCAGCTCGCGCGCAGAGGTCGAGCCGGGCAGGTCTTTGATGGCGTCGTGAAACTCGAATAGGAACGAGTTGGCCAGTTGCCGCACGTCATTGAAGCGGCGCTCGGCGCGGGCGCGTTGCTGCAACGTCATCACCGCGCCGGCGATCAGCGAAGCGACAATCAGCAACGCCGCGAGCACGCCCGCTTTGTGCCGCTTGACGAACTTGGCCGTGCGGTAGGCCACCGTGTCGCGGCGCGCAATGACCGGGCGGCCCGCCAGGTGACGGCGTATATCGTTAGCAAGCTGATCGACCGAAGCGTAACGGCGTTGCGGTTCTTTGCGCATCGCCATCAGCACAATGTTATCTAGATCACCTTTAAGTTGAGACGCGGCGACTTGGGGACGCGGCGACGCGGTGACAGATGGGCTTTGCGACAGCGTCGCCGTGTCGCTGCGTCGCCGCGTCGCCGCGTCGCTCGGCAGTCGCGGCTCTTCTTCGCAGACCACGCGCGCGACCTCGTGCGGCGCGTGGCTGTTCAGGCGATAGGGGCGGTGGCCGGTCAGTAGCTCATACAACAAAACGCCGAGCGAATAGACATCGCTGGCGGTAGTGATCGCTTCGCCCTTGACCTGTTCGGGGCTGGCGTATTCGGGCGTCATCAAGCGAATGGCGACCGCCGTCGCTTCGAGGGTGTGCGCCGCCAACTCAGGGTTCAGGAGCTTGGCGATGCCGAAGTCGAGCAGCTTCGGCGTGCCGTCTGCGGTGACGAGAATGTTCGACGGCTTCAGGTCGCGGTGGATGACGAGGTTCTGGTGCGCGTAGTGAACCGCCGCACAGACCTCTTGAAAAAGCTGCAAGCGTTCGGGAGTTGACAGGCGCTGCTGGTCGGCGTACTCGGTGATGGGCTTGCCTTCGATGTACTCCATGACGAAGTAGGGCCGCCCATCGTTTGTCGTGCCGCCATCGAGCAGGCGCGCGATGTTCGGGTGATTGAGCGCGGCCAGTATCTGCCGCTCGTTGCGAAAACGACGCAGCACGAACTCTGTGTCCATGCCGCGCTTGACCAGCTTGATGGCGACTTGATGTTTGAACTCGGCGTCGTCACGCTCAGCCAGGTAGACCGCGCCCATACCGCCCTGACCGATGCGGCGCAGCACGCGGTAAGGCCCGATCTGTGTGTCGTCGAGGAGCTTCTGCTGTTCTTCTTCCGAGACGCCGATGGTCTCAGCGTCTTGCAAGATGGTCGGCCCTTCGGCGTTGGTGGCGCCTCTGAAGTGGCCCGACACATCGCGCATCGCAATGGTTGTTTCGACATCGCGACGTAGCGCTTCATCGGCGCAGGCGGTATCGAGGTAGGCCGTGCGCTCGCTCGGCGCAAGCGACAGCGCCGTTTCAACGATGCGATTGACGCGCTCATTTTGTTTGGTCTTCAGCCGAGAGTCCATCCTGAATAATTTAACATAACTGGCTGCTGACGTGAGCTTGAGCGTGTTGTGTCTGGGTGGCGGGCGGGTCTAAACTTCTATTACCGATGGTTGCTGAATCACCAGATAAACAGACGTGCGCCGGGTGCGGCGCGACGCTCGCCGCGCACCTGCGTTATTGCGTCAACTGTTACCGCCCTGTCGCGGGCGTCACGCCGTCGCGCGCTCACGTCGAGACGGCGCGACAGGTCGAGACGACGCGTCGCGCCGACCCTACGGTCGTCTTCCGGCCCGACGTGTATGAAGCGCGTCTGCGCCGCACGCGCCGCCACAAGCGCACGGCGATCATCTCTGCCGTCGTGGTCTTGCTGGCGACAACGGCGGTCGTCACGTGGCTGGCGCTGACGCACCAATCGCCTGAGCAGCGCCGGCAGACGGCGCGCGGCGAGATGGCGCGGCGCGAGTTGAATCTGATGGCCGAGGCGCTCGAACGATTTCGCAGCGATGTCGGTCGTTACCCGACCAGCGCGGAAAACCTGCACGGCTTGATTCATCGCCCGGCAGCGTTCAAGCCTACGGACGATGCCCGCGTCAATCAATGGCTGGGGCCGTATCTCGATTCGCTGCCCGAAGTAGACCCGTGGGGCAACGATTACGTTTACGAAGTGACGGATGACGGGCAGAGCTTCCTCCTGTATTCGCACGGGCCAAGCGGTGAAAGCGGCTCAGGCAGCCAATTTCAAGTCTCTTCGCCGACGAATCTTTACGATTAATTTTTCAATGAGAAGAGCAAACGCGATAAAGAGACAGGCGCAGCCCGGCAAACCGGGCACGGTGTTTTTGAGGCTTCGCGGCCAACGTGGCCTGCCTTTCTTCGTCACCGCTTTATTGTTCGTGTTGCTGTTGACGACGTTTGACGCGCCGGCGCAGAAGCGTAAGAAGAAGCCGGCGCGCAATCCGCAACGCGAAGCCGCCGAACGTGTCGCGCAAGCGAAAGAAGATGTCGTTGAGGCGGCCAACAACTACAAAGAGAGCCTCGCCAAGCTGCTCGTCTTTCAAGAGGGCGACGTGAAGACCGCCACGGAAACAGTCGAGAAACGCCGCGCTCTGGTCGAACAACAGATCGTCTCAAAGCGCGATCTTGAAGAGAGCGAACGAGGGCTTGCCGCCGCGCAAGCCAAGGTCGCCGAGACGCGCCGCCAGATGGCCGAAGCCGACAGCCTCATCGCCGAAGCGAAAGCCGAAGCGCAACTCGCCTTGCTACCGCCGCCGCGCGTCGGCTCGACGGTCAGCAGCGGCGTGCTTATACGCTACAACGGGCCGGCGCACTGGGCGCTTTCGGACGCGGCAAAAGTTCAGAGCTATTTCCTCGGCCAGTTTCATCACGCCCTGCCGATCAGCGCCTTCGGGCAGACAGCGGTGCATACACAACTCGGCTTCGATCACAGCAGCGCGATAGACGTAGCCGTCCATCCCGACAGCGCCGAAGGCCAGGCGCTGATGCATTACCTTCGCAGTCAAGGCATCCCCTTCATCGCCTTCCGTCAAGCCGTCGCCGGCTCGGCCACCGGCGCGCACATACACATCGGCTATCCGTCGCACCGCGTCAGATGAGCAGAGAAGAGGAGGCAGGAATCAGTAGGCAGTAGGCAGTAGGCAGTGGTCAGTGGCCAGTTGAAAGTTGAAAGTTGATAGTTGATAGTTCCCAAGCTCCGTCAGGAGCGCGATATTTATAGTCAACGATGCTAATGACGATACAAGCTCCGTCAGGAGCGCAATGTTTATAGAGCGTGTCTGAAAAGCCCTGAAGGGGCGCGATTCAATAGCCCAGCCCAACGGGCTGGGTACACTCAGCGACAACTCCGCAAGCCCTGAAAGGGCGCACTAGGTGATCGGTTATTGCGCCCTTTCAGGGCTTGGCGGTTAGCCCCGCCGCTCACCCAGGGCGATGCCCTGGGCTGTCGAATCCCGCCCCTTCAGGGCTTCTCAGACACGCTCTATAAA